>NZ_JAUSQK010000001.1:1308404-1962606 GCF_030811115.1 Olsenella profusa DSM 13989
CAGCGCACCTGCGGCTGCGGCCGCCATGGGTGCCTGGAGCAGTATGCCTCCGCCAAGGGGCTGGTATGGCTCTACCGCCGCGAGTGCAAGCGATCTGATGCCGTGCCCGCTCACATCGTGCACGAGACCGACACCATCTCTGTCTTCCGTGCCCTGCAGGAGGGTGACGAGTGCGCAGACATCGCGGTGGACGTCATGTGTGACCGTCTGGGCTTTGCTCTGGCACAGATATCCGCGACCATCGATCCGGCCGCCTATCTCGTCGGCGGTGGCGTGGCGGGGGCATTCGACCTCTTTTCCACGCGCCTGGCGGCGGCGTATCGCTCGCACTGCCTGTCCACCTCGGCGGACGCGCGCATCCTGCCATGCAGCCTGGGCAACGATGCCGGCATGTATGGCGCCGCCTATGCAGGGCTGACGCAAGCGGGGCTGCTGTAGGTCCATGCCCCGCATTTGGTGGTATTCTTGACTCACGTTACTGATGCGGCGTCCAGGGATGCAGCAGGCAGTCCCGAGCCACCGAACGGATCATGGAGGAGAAGTCGATGAGTGATTTTGTCAAGGCAAGCAACGTCTTTCTGGATAACCCCGCCACCACCGTTGATGAGGCACTCGATTTCATCTCGGGCAAGGCTGTGGAGTTGGGCCTTGCCAACGACAAGCAGGCCGTTCTCGAGGCCTTCAAGGCCCGTGAGGGCGAGGGTACCACGGGCATGATGGGGAGCTTCGCCATTCCGCATGCCAAGAGTGCCGCCATCACCGATGCCGCCGTCATCGTGGTTAAGTTTGCGGGTGACGTCGCATGGGAGTCCATGGACAAGAAGCCCATCCGCGTTGCCATCGCCCTGCTCATCCCCGATGCGGAGGCTGGCACCACGCACCTGCAGATACTCTCCAAGGTCGCCATCATGCTGATGGACGAGGAGTTCCGCTCCCAGACCCTGGAGGATGGCGACCCCGCCTCCATCGCCCGGCGCATCAACGCCCGTCTCGACTAGCGCCTTCTCAGGCCCTCCGGGGAGTCCCCGTGCGGACAGCTCCTTAGGCTGTGCGAGGTTTTTAGCGATCCTTGTCTCGCGTGCGGATTCCAGTCCGCACGCGAGACGTTTTTATCGAGAAAACCTCGCACAACCACAACCGGGATGGAGGCGATCCGGGGGAGGGAAGGGCGAGGGGAGTGGGACATGCCGAGCGGCATGAGCTGACCGTGCCGCCCGCAGCCTGTCCCTCCAGGTGGCCCTGGAGGGACAGGCGAGCCTGCCAAAGCGGACGATCTGTCGCGGACAGCCCTCGCTTTTGGCTAGGCGACGACATCGCCGGTAAGACCGGGCATGTCCCCATGCCATGAGCCGGTGGCGAAGCGTGTGGGGAAGCCTGCCAGGAGCGCATCCTGCCGACCCGTGGGGTGGGCGTGAAGCCTGCGCCAAGGACATCGGCACTTGTGGACGACTTCCCGCGTTCCCGTGTCGGCGTGTAATCTGACGGGACGAGCTACATCGCCAGGGCGGTCTGGGCGGTGTAGGTACGCGTCTGGTATTCGCGGTCTAGGTTGTAGAGTCCCATGGGGTCGGAGCCGAAGAGGTTCATGTTGGTGACCATCTCGGTGGCGTTGGCCTCCTCCTCGCCCTGCTCCTCGACGAACCAATCGAGCATCTTCATGGTGCGCAGATCGCTGACCTTCTGGGCTACGGCGTAGCACTCGTTGATGCTCTTGGTGATGTACTGCTCGTGCTCGAGGGCGGCCGTGAGGGGCGCGAGGTCGTCCGCAAAGGTGAGGTCGGGCTGGGCGATGGCCTCCATCTTGGGGAGGACGTCGTTGTCCAGCAGGTAACGGCGCAGGATCTTTGCATGGTCGACCTCCTCCTTCGACTGGATCACGTACCAGTTGGCGAAGCCCTTGAGGCCACGGTCGTCGTAGTAGTCGGCAAAGGTCATGTAGAGGTAGGCGGAGTAGAGCTCCTTGTTGATCTGTGCGTTGAGAATCTGAGAGACGCTGTTGTCGAGTGCCATGATGGCTTCCTTTCGCTTGTCGGCGATACCGGTGGGCTATGTCGTGCCGCTACCCTCATCTATACCCGTCCATGGTGTGCTATGCACGGAGGAGTGGCATAGTGCTCGCGTAAAAAGTCCGCACGAGGGCCTGGATGGTTCGCTGCCCTGCTCGCACCTACAGCTCGCGCGTCTCGTAGAGGCGCACGGAGAGGAGGGCGCTCAGCGCGTAGAGTGCAAGCATGGACAAGAAGAGCACGAGCGGGCCAGATGAGGTGACGAAGGTGGAGAGGCTTCCGGCCAGTTCGCTGCCGAACTGGGCGATGACGAGGGTGGGCACGACGAAGAAGAGCATCAGGAGGACCCTGCTGCCCTTCGTGATGCCAAAGCGCGCGAAGCAGGGCATGGCAAAGGAGGCGCTCACGAGCAGAAGCGAACCGAGCAGCAGGGCCATGCGCGCGAGCGCCTCCAGCGAGGGGTCCTCCTGGGAGAGCAGGGAGGCGATGTGCGGGGGCATGCCCTGCCAAAGGGTGGCGAGCGCAGAGACCACGAGCACCAGCAGGACGTTCGCGCCCACGATCACCGCCAGCACGCTCGCGTAGCGCCCGAGCATCACATCGCGGCGCGTGAGGGGCAGGGTCAGGCGAAACGAGGCCCAGCCACCGTTCTCGTCCATGCCAAAGGCGTTGAAGAGGTACATGAAGCTGAACATGTAGCCTCCCGCGATGGGGCCGCCGAGCAGGTCTCGGGTGGCCAGGGTGACGATGAGCAGTACCAGCAGGACGGAGCCTGCGAGCTGGCGGAGGGTCTGTCTCATCGTGACGAGGTCGCAGAGGAGCATGGTCTTCATGCGAGGTCCCCCTTCAGCGTGATGGTCATGTACGACTCGATATCGGCGGCATCGACGGCGATGTCCGGGTGCTCGCGGGCGAACGCGCGGCGGTCCGGCACGAGCAGGTCGCAGGAGTACTCGTGGCGCAGGTAGCGCATGCCGGGCTCGAGGAGGTGCTCGGCCTCTTCGGAGCGCAGGTGCGCGATGCCCGCCTCGTCGCAGATCGCATCGCGCGTGAGGGCAAAGGCGATGCGGCCCTCGTCCAGGCAGACGATGCGGTCGGCGATGTGCTCGAGGTCGGTGGTGATGTGCGTGGCGAGCAGGATGCCACGTCCCTCGCGCTCGGCCATGAAGCCGCGCAGGACGTCGAGCACGTCCTCGCGGGCGAGGGGGTCGAGCCCGGCCGTGGCCTCGTCAAGGACGAGCAGGTCGGGGCGGTGCGCGAGTGCGAAGGCGAGCTGCAGGCGCATGCCTATGCCGCGCGAGAGGTCGCGCACGACCTTCTTGCCGTCGAGGGCGACGTCGTGCACGAGGCCATCGAAGAGCTGGTAGTCCCACATGTCCCCATATGACAGGGAGCCCAGGGTCGCCACATCCCGCACCCTGAGGGTCTGCGGGAACGCGATCGTGTCGAAGACCGTGCCGACATGCCGCTTGACGGCGGCGAGCCGGGGGTTCGTGACGCTCGCCCCCTCGCCGAGCAGCTCTGCGGCGCCGCCGTCGTAGGGGATGAGGCCGAGGAGGCTCTTGATGAGGGTCGTCTTGCCGGCCCCGTTGCGCCCGACGAGGCCCACGACCTCGCTCGGCGCGACGTCGAGCGAGACGCCGTCGAGCGTGAATCCCTCGTAGCGTTTGGTGAGGCCCTTGATGCGGATGAGGTCTTCCATAGTGCTCTCCCCTCAGTCGGACTCGGCGAGCGTGTCGAGCATCTCGTGCAGCTCGGCCGTGGCGATGCCGACGGCCTTGGCCTTGTCCAGCGCCTTGCCGAGCAGCTCCTCCACCTGCCGCATGCGCTCCTCGCGCAGCAGCTCCACGTTGCCACCGGTGACGAAGCTGCCCTTGCCCTGCACGGTGTCGATGAAGCCCTGGGCCTCGAGCTCCGCATAGGCGCGCTTGGTGGTGATGGCCGAGATGCGCAGGTCGTTGGCGAGCGAGCGGATGGAGGGGAGCGCCTCGCCCTGGTCGAGCTCGCCTGTGAGGATGGCGTCCCTCATCTGCGAGACGATCTGCTCGTAGATGGGCTTGTCGCTCGAGTTGGAGATGATGACGTCCACGCGAGCCCTTCCCCGCTGCTCTGTTGCCTTACTGTATATGTACAGTATATACAATAGATACGGATGTCAAGGGATTTAGGGCTTTTACCCACCGGCTGACGTATGTCATATCGCACTGCGAAGGTGCGATTTTGGAAGGCACGATGATACGGATGCCAAGGAAGGCAGGGGAATTTTGGGGCACACATCCTCTAAGTTCCGAGTAGCGCGCAAAAGGTGATGAGCCATTCGCGCATATTCCGTTGCACTAGGGTGCTCAATAGCAGTGCTCGTGGTTCTTCGCGTCTGCTTGGGAGACGTAAGGGTGGGCAGGAGTCAGCTCAGTGCCTCGATGAGACGGGCGCAGTGCCATGGGGCATCATGGTTCGGGTACACGTCTCATGTATGGTGAAGAAGTCGGGCTTCTGTCGGATCTCGGAGTACTCGAACATGATGCCCTGAGAGTCGAAGAAGTGCCCGCGTATGACCCCAACTGCCTGGGGGCCATCGATGCCAAAGATCATCTGGTCATCATCGTTGGGCGCCTCTATGGTGATGGTGCGTTTGCCCGTGGTGATTGCCACGCCCTGTGACTCGAGGTACGCATAGAGCGAGCCTTCCACGTCGCGAGGCGTGAGGGCGGGCGCCTCGGTAGCCAGCAGATGGGAGGTCTCGATCGAGACGGGGATGCCATCTGCCGACTTCACACGGTTGATGACGAAGATAGGCGTTCCTGGACTGAAGCCGGTTGCCTGAGAGAGTCGCTCGTCAACAGTGATGCGCTCGAAGGAGCGCACGTATACAGTGCTCTCGAAACCCTGATGCCTTGCACGCTCCGCAAATGACTCAAGGTTATCTGGCGCGCCCCTGTCGTCAGTCTGCGGTCGCCAGATGATGCGAACGCCTTTGCCCTGTATGGGTTGCACGTAGCCATTGAGTGCAAGCTCCGAGAGTGCGCGGCGTACCGTGGAGCGCGAGCATCCGTAGCGGGCGCACAGCTCACTCTCGGACAAGAGCATCGACTGATAGCTATAGAGTCCACGCTCGATGCCGCTCTGGATGTCCCTGTATATGTTCTGAAACAGTGCCCTTGCCAATGCCCATCATCTCCCACCAGGGCGCATGTCATGTCGTTATGCCGCTCAGCCCACATATACGTCCGTTGGTACAAATCTGTTCGAACAAGCTATTCCTGTCCGAACAAGTTGATTAAAAATACTATACAAGTTGTCCGGACAAGTGTGATGTTCCCTTAGACGCCGAGGAGATGGAGTCTGTTCGGACGATGACGAGGAGTCGTCTCAGGGCGAGCGACTTCACCGGCTCACGGAGAGGATCATGCCTATGATGCAGAAGATTCAAAAGTTTGGTGGTGCGATGTTCACCCCCGTGCTGCTCTTTGCCTTCGCGGGAACGGTCGTTGGGTTGGGCACGCTGTTCACGACCGAGGTCATCTTTGGTAGCCTGGCCGCCAAAGACTCACTGTGGTACCAGTGCTGGAACGTCATCCTTCAGGGTGGCTGGACGGTGTTCAACCAGCTTCCCCTGCTGTTTGCCGTCTCGTTGCCCATCGGCCTGGCGTCAAAACAGAACGCCCGCTGCTGTATGGAAGCGCTGGTGGGATACCTTACTTTTCAGTACTTCGTCAACACGATGCTCACACAGTGGGGAGGTATTTTTGGTGTCAACATGTCGCTTGATCCGGGTGCAGCCTCGGGCCTGGCCCTCATAGCGAGCATCAAGACGCTCGACATGGGCATGATTGGGGCCCTCTGCATCTCGGGCATCATCATTGCCATTCACAACAGGTTCTTTGATGTCGAGCTACCCGAGTGGCTGGGTGTGTTCAACGGCTCGGTGTTCGTGTACGTCGTCTGCTTCTTCGTCCTTTTGCCTACGGCGCTGTTGACCTGCGTTATCTGGCCTCATGTCCAGGACGGCATCTCGGCCCTTCAGGGCTTCCTGTTGAGTACGGGATACGTGGGCGTCTGGGTGTTCGTATTTCTGGAGCGCATTCTCATACCATTCGGCCTGCATCACTTGCTCTATTCGCCCCTCTTCTATGACAACATCGTCGTGCATGGCGGCATCTACTCGGCCTGGGCTAACGAGCTGCCCAAGATTGCGGCATCCACCGACTCCCTGGCACAGATTGCGCCTTGGGCGCGCTTTACCAGCACCGGCTGGTCCAAGGTCTTTGGCTGCCTGGGCATAGCGCTTGCCTTCTATAACACTGCGAAACCCGAGCGTAGGGCAGAGCTGTTGGGTCTTCTCATTCCCATCACGCTCACGGCGGCGCTGTGCGGCATCACCGAACCCATCGAGTTCACGTTCCTCTTCATAGCGCCCGTGCTCTTCGTTGTCCATGCCATCTTAGCTGCCTGCCTCTCTACCTGCATGTATCTGGCAGGTGTGGTTGGCGTGTTCTCCGGAGGGCTTATCGAGATGAGTTCCATGGACTTCATTCCCCTCATGGCCTCTCACGGCATGACGTACCTGCTGGCTCTCATCATAGGTCTGGTGTTCACCGGCATCTGGTTCATCGTCTTTAGGACGCTCATCCTGAGGTTTGACTTCAAGACGCCCGGGCGTGAAGACGTCGATGAGTACATCGAATTCAAGTCGAAGAGGGACTACCTCGAATCAAAGGGCGGTACCGTCCAGGGGGAGGGCCCGTCCAAGCGTGCGATTCTTGCCGCCAACGTCATGGACCTGCTTGGTGGCCCTGACAACATCGTTGACGTTACCAACTGTGCGACTCGCCTGCGTGTCAATGTGAGGGATGAGGCGCTTATAGGCGAGGACAAGGACTTCAAGCAGGTGGGCGCCATGGGCATCTCGAAGAAGGGCAGGTCTGCCCAGGTCATCATCGGTCTTTCGGTTCCTTATGTGCGCGAGGAGTTCGAACGGCTGCTCGGTGAGCAAGAGGACTAGGTAATGAAGGGCATGGCACGTCGGGCCGCCGTGCCATGTCCCACAAGGATGAGCGGCCAGTTGGAGGAACCATGTCAAAGAAGAGCTATGCGGTTACCATCGCCGGTGGCGGGTCGACCTTTACCCCGGGCATTGCCCTCATGCTGCTCGAAGAGCATGATCGCTTTCCCGTCGACAAGGTCGTCTTCTACGACAACAACGCAGAGCGTCAGGAGACGGTTGCCAAGGCGTGCGAGATCTACTTCAGGGAGCATGCTCCCGAGCTCGACTTCTCGTATACCACCGACCCGGTCGAGGCGTTCACGGGCGTCGACTTCGTGCTCGCTCACATTCGCGTAGGACTGTATGCCATGCGAGAGCTCGACGAGAAGATTCCACTCAAGCACGGTGTGCTGGGCCAGGAGACGTGCGGGGCCGGCGGCATCGCCTATGGCATGCGCTCCATTGGTGGCGTGATCGAGATTCTCGACTACATGGAGAAGTACTCCCCCAACGCATGGATGCTCAACTACTCGAACCCTGCCGCGATCGTCGCGGAGGCCTGCCGCGTGCTGCGTCCCCACTCCCGCATCATCAACATCTGTGACATGCCCATCGACCTCATGGACAAGATGGCGACCATGTGCCATGTGAAGGGTGGGCGCAGGTCCCTGCAGTACAGCTACTATGGCCTCAATCACTTTGGCTGGTTCACGAAGGTGTACGACAGCGAGGGAAACGATCTCATGCCCGAGATCAAGAGACACATGGCGAAGAACGGCTACCTTGACGGCATCGAGCACGAGGAGGGCAGGGAACAGCACATCGACGAGTCGTGGATTCATACCTTTGGCAAGGCCAAGGACGTCTGGGCCGTCGATCCCGAGACCATCCCCAACACGTACCTCAAGTACTATCTGTTCCCCGACTATGTCGTCGAGACCTCGAATCCAAACTATACGCGTGCCAACGAGGTCATGGATGGACGAGAGAAGCGGGTCTTTGGCGCCTGTCGCGACATCATTGCCAAAGGCACCTCGGAGGGTTGCGGGTTCGAGGCGGATGCCCATGCGACCTACATCGTGGACCTGGCATGTGCGCTTGCCGAGAACACCAAGGAGCGCTTCCTGCTCATCGTTCCCAATGATGGCGCCGTCTCCAACTTCGACGAGACGGCCATGGTGGAGGTTCCCTGCATCGTAGGCGCCAACGGTTACGAGAAGATCTGCCAGGGCAAGGTGCCGCAGTTCCAAAAGGGCATGCTCGAGCAGCAGGTCTCGGTCGAGAAGCTGGTGGTGCAGGCCTGGGTCGAAGGCAGCTACCAGAAGCTGTGGCAGGCGCTGACCCTTTCGGCAACCATCCCGTCGGCTCAGGTCGCCAAGGAGGTCCTCGATGACCTCATCGAGGCCAACAAGGGCTACTGGCCCGAGCTCAAGTAAGTCGGTGCGCCATCTCAGTCTCGATGCTGGCCACGCCCTCATGCAAGCCGTGTGGGGCGTGGCCTGCGAATCGGGCGTACGACATGACGTGGGGGAGGGCACGATGGGCAAGGGGCATAGGAAGTCACAGAGGTCACGGTCTGCGGTGATGGGCACGCGAGCGGATCCGCATCGTGTCGAGCGCGCGTGCCGAGCGGCACGTGCGCATATGCGGGCAGATGCTCCTTGGCTCATCGCACCTCTTGACGCATCGTGCCTTTCAAAGCGCGAACAGCTTACGAGACGAACGTTCACTGTGGTCGAGGTCGTTCTCTGCCTCGATGCCCTCGCCATCATCGTCAGCCTGTCATTCGCCACAGGTGGTCTGACGTCAGATAGCCTGAGGGATCTCTTCAATGGGAGTCCGTCGGCAGCCATCGACCTTGTTGCCGGGTGCGCCCAACCGTTTGTGGCATACCTCCTGCGAATTGCCTACAGGCACTACCGCGTGGGTGACGCAGGCTATGCCCTCGGAAACCTCATCGCCCTTGCCTGCGCGGAGCTCCTGCTGCAGAGCATGGTTGGGTTTATTGCCCTAGTCGTACTCCTGTGGCGTACATATCACCGCTGCTCGTCGGCACTGATCCCATGGGCTTGCCATCGTCGCCTTGGCGGCGTGCTTGTTGACGTCTCGGGAGCCCTCGTCGTCCTCGTGCTGGCGGCGATCCTGTTCTATGCCCATATGCGGCTTGCCGCGTAGTCGGTACCCTTGTGTCGTGCTGTCGCGCCCCTAGTGATGGAACAGCCTCATGCCGGTGAAGGCCATGGCCATGCCGTACCTGTCGGCCGTCTCGATGACGTTGTCGTCGCGGATGGAGCCGCCGGGTTCCACGATGTAGGAGACGCCGCTCTTGTGGGCGCGCTCCACGTTGTCACCGAAGGGGAAGAACGCGTCTGACCCCAGCGTCACACCGGTCTGCGTGGCGATCCAGGCGGCCTTCTCCTCGCGGGTGAGCACCTCGGGGCGTACGGCGAACCACTTCTGCCATTCGCCCTCGGCCAGCACGTCGTCATGCTCGTCAGAGAGGTAGACGTCGATGGCGTTGTCGCGGTTGGCGCGGTGGATGCCCTCCACAAACTCGAGGCCCAGCACCCTGGGATGCTGGCGCAGCCACCAGGTGTCGGCCTTGCTGCCGGCGAGGCGGGTGCAGTGCACGCGGCTCTGCTGGCCGGCGCCCACGCCGATGGCCTGGCCGTCCTTCACATAGCAGACGGAGTTGGACTGCGTGTACTTGAGCGTGATGAGCGAGACGATCATATCGACCTGCGCGGCCTCGGGAATCTCCTTGTTTGTGGTCACGATGTTGGTGAGCAGCGCGCGATCTATCTTGAAGTCATTGTGCCCCTGCTCGAAGGTGATGCCAAAGACATCCTTCTGCTCGACGGGTGCGCATTGGTAGGTGGGGTCGATCTGCACCACGTTGTACCTGCCGCCCTTCTTGGAGCGCAGGATCTCGAGCGCCTCGTCGGTGTAGGCGGGGGCGATGACGCCATCGGAGACCTCGTGCTTGAGGTATTGGGCCGTTCTTGCGTCGCAGGTGTCGGAGAGGGCCGCCCAGTCGCCGTAGGAGCTCATGCGGTCGGCGCCGCGAGCGCGGATGTAGGCGCAGGCGATGGGGGAGAGCTCGCCCTCGTCGTCCACGAAGTAGATCTTCCTGTCCGTCTCGGAGAGGGGAAGCCCCACGGCGGCGCCGGCGGGCGAGACATGCTTGAAGCTTGCCGCGGCAGGCATGCCCGTGGCCTCCTTGAGCTCGCGCACGAGCTGCCACGAGTTGAGGGCGTCGAGGAAGTTGATGTAGCCCGGCGTGCCGGAGAGCACGGTGACGGGGAGGTTCGAGCCGTCCCTCATAAAGATGCGGGAGGGCTTCTGGTTGGGGTTGCAGCCGTACTTGAGTTCCAGCTCGTTCATGGGGGATCCTTTCGGGGGTGCGTCACATCCTCAGTGCTCAGACATCCTCGCGCACAATGCGCGCCGCGGAACTGCGCCTGAGGATGTGTCGCACCCCCGCATGAGGTAAAGATGAGAAAGAACCTATGCCATCGCCTAGTCCCCCAGGTTCTTGTTGAAGAGGGTGACATGGCCGCCCACATTGACATATAGGGAGACCTTGTTGTCCGCATCGAGCGCGCTCCAGACGTCATGGGGGTCCTCGGGCAGAGTGACCTCGATGGGCTCGCCTGCAAAGCTGGGCAAGGGGCTGCCATCCCCCTGATAGGTGCTGATGAGATAGCCCGTTCCCGCATCTGCGTCCTCGTAGGCAAAGAACTCGCGCAGACAGCGGTTGGAGGCGCCGTCGCTCATGTCGTTGCCTGCCTGGCGCTTGAGGATGGAGAGTGCGAACGAGCCCTCCCTGTGCAGGACGGCGGAGATGCGCGGGGTGAAGTTGGGGCTGTCAGGCTCGTACGTGCGGGCCATGCAGCCAGCATGGAAGCTGCCCTTCTCCACGATGGTGTCGGTCTGGTCGCCATTGGTGACCACGAGGCTGTCCCCCATGGTGCGCACGGGATGGTAGATGACGAGTGTGGGATCCTCGAGCCTGTTGGGGTCATGCGCCTCGGTCTTGATGCCGTCCTCGGTGAGGGTGAAGACGCGGTTGCGACTGTTTATGCTGCGACCCATGATCCAGTAGCATGCGACGCGCTCACCTGTCGCACTCGTACCCACCACGATGCCGCGCCCGGGATAGGGATTGCCCCTCAGAAGCTCACATAGGTCGTGCATGATCGTCCTTCCTGGTGGTCGTATGCCCAAGGAAACAGGTAGGCCCCTCCCTTGCGGAGAGACGTGCCCAGACGGTCGGCGCTCCGTTGCGTGCCACCCCACCGTGGTGCCCCACGAAGCCCCATCAGTCACGGCACGCAACCTGATATGACTATATCACGTGATGGTGGCCTTGCCACCCTGCGGGCGCCGTGGGAAACGAGATGCACATCAGAGTTCTCCCGCGTCTCGACGCATGCGGCACAGGAGAGCGGGGACGAGGGAGATGTCAGCGTCTACGGAAGAGGGATGTGCCATGGCAGAGCTCAAGGATGTCTACGACTTTCTCAAGCAATCAAGCAGGCAGGCACGTATCATCTGGCTACCGTCGCGGGTGACCAGCTGCATGTGTGCCCCTTTGGGACGATTGACCTGTTCGAGGGCGGGCTCTACCTTCACATGGGCAAGGGGAAGGATGTGTTCCAGCAGATTGTGGCCAATCCCACGGTTGAGATCGAGGCGCGCCAGGGAGCCGATTGGCTCCGCGTGAGCGGTGGGCTCACGGTGGATGGTCGCGTGGAGGCAAAGAGGCACATGCTGGACGCCTATCCCAACCTGTGCGGCATGTATGACGAGCACGATCCCAACGCGGCAGTGCTCTGCTTCAGGCATGGTACGACCCCGCTTGCCTCACTGGTGCGCATCCCCGGCTGGTCCGTGGCATGGTAGCTCGCGTGCGGGTTTGCGTGTCCATAGCCTCTGAGAGCATCTCTCGGCCAATCGTAGGTGAGACATCATAAAGTTTTCCATCTGATGAAACATCGATTCCTGGTGCGCGCGAATGCTCGCCTTGTGGCATGGTAGATGCTGATACAAAAAATTGTGCATAAATAGTGAATAGCATTCGATATATAAGAAAATTGTTCCTCAAACATGAGTTTTCTGCAAGGGGAGATGTCCGGCATGAGTGAGGAAGTCGTCAACATTTGCGTCGTGGGGGCCACGGGCTATGCGGGCGTGGAGGTGGCTCGCCTGGTGCTCGACCATCCCACGCTGCGGCTGGCCATGGTGACGGATCGCAAGATCGCCGGTACGCCCCTTGCCGAGGCGTATCCGTCCCTGAGGGGCATCACGGATCTTGCGTTCTCTCTGCCTGAGCCTGATGCCATCGCGAAGACGGCAGACGTCGCCTTCCTGGCTGTGCCCCATACGGCGTCCCTCTCCCTCACGCCTCAGCTTCTGGCGCGTGGCGTGACGGTCATCGACCTCTCCGCTGACTATCGCCTCAAGGATGCGGCTACCTATGAGGCCTGGTACGGCGTGCCCCACACAAGCCCCTCCCTGCTGGCGGAGGCGGTCTACGGCCTGCCCGAGCTCAATCGGGACAAGCTCACGGACCTTGCCCGGACACGTGCCGCCGGCAGGCCCGTCCTGGTGGCGGCTCCCGGTTGCTATCCCACGGCGACTGCGCTGGCGGCCGCCCCGGCACTTGCGGCGGGACTCACGACCACCTCGCTCGTGATCTCCGATTGCATCTCGGGGGTCTCGGGTGCTGGGCGCGCCCCCTCGGAGCGCACGCACTACTGCCATGCCGCCGAGTCCGTCGAGGCGTATGGCGTGGGCAGGCACCGTCATACGCCGGAGATCGAGCAGACACTCACGGGCGTGGCGGGCCGTCCGATGGATGTGGTCTTCACGCCGCACCTGGCGCCGCTCACGAGGGGACTGCTCTCCACGGTGTACCTGGAGGCCGCTTCCGGTGTGACCACTGCGCAGGTTCAGCAGGCCTATGGGGATGCCTATGCCCATGAGGCCCTGGTGACCACCCTGCCTTCCGGCCAGATGCCACGGACGGGCTCGGTCGCCGGATCCGCCCGCGCCCAGGTGGGCGTGGCACTCGACCAGCGACGACGGGGCATGATCGTTGCGTCCTGTGCCATCGACAACCTGGGTAAGGGCGCGGCGAGTCAGGCCGTGCAGTGCGCCAACGTCGTACTGGGCCTCCCCGAGACCTGTGGTCTCGACTTTGCCGCCCCCGTACTCTAGCACCCCAAGGAGGTAGCTGTGACTTCCTACCAGCCTTTGGATATTCCCGCACATGGCCACGCGGAGTCCGCCTATGGATTCGCGCCCTGCGATGGTGGCGTGTGTGCCGCCGCGGGCATCAGGGCAGCGGGGTTCTCCGCGGGGTTCCGCCGCAATCCCAACCGCCGCGACCTTGCCCTGGTCGTTGCTGACGAGACCTGCGTATGTGCCGGAACCTTCACCAAGAACCGCTTCTGTGCCGCTCCCGTGCAGGTGTCGCGCGAGCGTGCCGCTGCCGGCCGTGCGCGTGCGGTGGTGCTCAACTCCGGCAATGCCAATGCCGCCACGGGGGATGAGGGGCTCGAGGTGGCCCGTACGTCCGCGCGCCTCGTGGCAGAGGCCGTGGGCTGTTCCGAGGAGGAGGTGCTCGTTGCCTCCACGGGCGTCATCGGCGTGCCCCTGGGCTTGGACAACTTCAGGACGGGCGTTCCTGCCTGCGTAGCACAGCTCGATCGCTCCGCCGCGGCGGCCCACCATGCCGCTCGGGCGGTCATGACCACCGACACCCACTCCAAGCAGGCGGCCGTCGTGGGGCAGCTTCCTGGCAGGGATGGAACGCCTGGCACAACCATCCATGTGGGAGGTTTCTGCAAGGGCTCCGGCATGATACAGCCCAACATGGCAACCATGCTGGCCGTTCTCTCCACCGATGTCTCGCTCACGGCAGCGGCCGCGCATGCCGCCCTGCTCTCGTCGGTCAAGCGCACCTTCAACAAGGTGACGGTGGACTCCGACACCTCCACCAACGACACCTGCGTCCTGCTGGCCACAGGCAGGGCCGCCGTCGACCCCATCGACGAGGCGTCTCCCGCCTTCCCGGTGGTCGCCGCTGCCGTGCGGGCGGTGTGCGAGTCGCTGGCCCGCCAGATTGCGGCTGACGGGGAGGGCTCCACCAAGCTCGTGACCGTGGACGTGCTGGGCGCCGCCACGGACGAGGATGCCGATGTCGTGGCGCGCTCCATCGCCAATTCGCCCCTCGTGAAGACGGCCGTCTTTGGTCACGATGCCAACTGGGGCAGGGTCGCCATGGCGGCCGGCAAGTGCGGGGTCGCGTTCGACCAGCGCAGGGTGGACATCGACTTTTTGGGCGTGCCCGTGTGCCGCGGCGGGCTCACGGTACCCATGGACGAGGAGGACATGCTCCGCCGCTTCGAGGCCCCCGAGGTCTCCATCGCCATCGACCTGGGCATGGGCACGTGCCACACGCGCATCTGGACCTGCGACCTCACGCACGACTACGTGACCATCAATGGGGACTATCGCACCTAATGTCCCGGCGCGGGGATGGTGCAACTCCAACGGGAGGGACAGGCTATGGCGATACGCAGGGGACAGCCCTCACGGGCGTCACAGGAGCAGGCGGAGGTGCTCATCGAGGCGCTGCCTTGGATCAATGCGTGGTCGGGCAGCACCTTTGTGGTGAAGTACGGTGGCTCGGCCATGGAGAGGCCCGAGCTGCGGGCCAAGGTCATCGAGGACGTGCTCATGCTCAAGCTCATGGGGGTGCGCGTGGTGCTCGTGCACGGTGGCGGCAAGGCCATCTCTGCACTGAGCGACCAACTCGATCTCAGCGTGCAGTTCAAGGACGGGCTGCGCGTGACCGATGACGCCACCATGGACGTGGTGCAGATGGTGCTCGTGGGCAAGGTGAACGCCCAGCTCGTGGGTGCCATCAACAGCTATGGCAACTACGCCCTGGGCATCACGGGTGCCGATGGCCGCACGCTGATGGCCGCCCAGCAGGACCCCAGCCTGGGCCGGGTGGGCAAGGTGACCGAGGTCAACGTCGACCTCATCGACAAGATCCTGGAGGATGGCTACATCCCCGTACTGGCGGGCGTGGGCTTTGGCAAGGATGGTGGCTCCTACAACGTGAACGCCGACCTCGCAGCGAGTAGGGTCGCCGCTGCCCTCAAGGCCGACAAGCTCTTCTTCCTCACCGACGTCGATGGCCTCTACGCCGACTTCGACGACAGGGACAGCCTCATCGCAGGCATGAGCGTCGCCGAGGCGCGCAAACTCGTGGATGCGGGTACGCTCACGCATGGCATGATCCCCAAGATCGAGAGCGCCATCGACGCCATCGATGCGGGGGTGGGGCAGGTCACCATCCTCAATGGGACCGTGCCCCACTCGATGATCATCGAGACCTTCACCGATGCCGGCATCGGCACCGAGATCTCCGAACACTACGAGGCACCCGAGGAGGACTAGCCATGTACGAGTTTGACAGGCACGCCGAGTTCATCGGTCAGGACGACACCTATCTCATGCATACGTACGGACGCCTGCCCGTGGAGTTCGTCTCGGGCAGGGGTGCCGTGCTCACGGACAGCGAGGGTCGAGAGTACCTGGACTTCCTGGGGGGCATCGGCTCGGTGAGCCTGGGTCACTGCCATCCCGCGCTGGTCGCGGCCGTGCAGGAGCAGGCGGGCAGGCTCTGGCAGGTGGGCAACTACTACTACGTGGAGAATCGCAACGAGCTCGCGCGTGACCTCTCGGATATCCTGAGTGCCACGACAGATGAGGCGGGGCACATCACGGGATCCACGGGGGAGACGTGGAAGACCTTCTTCGCCAACTCCGGGGCCGAGGCCAACGAGGGTGCCATCAAGCTGGCACGCAGGTGGGGTGAGCGCACGCTGGGCGGTGCCACGGGCATCATCACGGCCAAGAAGAGCTTCCATGGCCGCACGCTGGCCACGCTCTCGGCAACCGGTCAGGAGGCCTTCCATCAGAGCTTCTTGCCCCTGCCTGCCGGCTTCGAGGCGGTGCCGCTCAACGATCTGGCGGCGCTTGAGGAGGCCGTCGCACACCCCTCCGACCAGTGCGGCCCCGTGTGCGCGGTCATGCTCGAGTGCGTGCAGGGCGAGGGGGGCGTGTGGCCGGTGACCAAGGAGTACCTGCAGGGCGTCTCCCGGCTGTGCCACGAGAGGGGCCTCGTGCTCGTGGTGGACGAGGTGCAGGCGGGCATCTTCCGCTGCGGTGCGCCCTTTGCCTATCAGCTCTTTGACGTCGTGCCCGATATCGTGAGCATGGCCAAGGGCATTGGCGGTGGCTTCCCCATGGGGGCCTTCGCCGCGCGCGACGAGGTGGCCGCCCTGTTTGGGCCGGGCGACCACGGCTCCACCTTTGGCGGCAACGCCCTGGCGTCCGTCGTGGGGCGCGCGGTCATCGAGACCCTCGTGGGCGAGCATGTGGGCGGGCATGTGATTGCCACCGGTGCACATCTTACCCAGGCCTTGGCAACCCTGCCTCACGTGAGCGAGGTGCGTGGCCGCGGCCTCATGCGGGCAGCCCAGTTTGACGCGCCCATCGCCACCGAGCTGGTGGAACAGGGCCTCTCTGCCGGTCTGGTGCTCAACCACATCGGTGACTCCATCCTGCGCTTCCTGCCGCCACTGGTGGTGACCGACGAGCAGGTGGATGCCATGGCCAGCCGCCTGCGCGGGCTCATCGAGGGGTTGGCCTAGGTTCATGCGCCCCTTGCCGGGATGGGGCCGCGTGCCTGCATGGCCGCGATCCCCTTTGCATAGATGAACCACCTGTATGAATGGCGGTACATGGCGAGTGCGTTCAAAGTGTACATTTCTGTCATCTTGCGTGATGTTTGCCCAGGATCGCAATTCTGGAAGTTACGCATGCGTACAGTTTGGGGGCTACCCGTCAGGTGCGGAGAGCATAGACTCACCCGGAGTATCAGGTGCCAGACATTCGGAGGACCTCCATGCCCCACAAGCGACTCGTCAAGGTCATCCTGCTCACCGGTTACCTCGGTGCGGGCAAGACCACGCTGCTCAACCATATCCTCGCCAACGACGAGGGCATCCATGCCGCCGTCATCGTCAACGACATCGGCGAGGTCAACGTGGACGCCACCCTCATCGCCGATGGAGGCCTGTCCGAGACGGACGACCTCATCCCCATGACCAACGGCTGCATCTGCTGCACGCTGTCAAGCGACCTCACCGACCAGCTGCAGTCCATCGCCGACTCCGGTACGTTCGACTACATCATCATCGAGGCATCGGGCATCTGCGAGCCCATCCCCATCGCCTATACCATCAGCGCCTTCTGCGACCAGGAGCGGGCGGGTGGCCAGGCGCCGCTTGCGCTCGACAACATCGTGGCGGTGGTGGACTGCAAGCGCATGTACGACGAGTTCAATGGTGGCCATGCGCTCTTGGGCGACGACATCGACGAGGACGACATCGAGAACCTGCTCATCCAGCAGATCGAGTTCTGCTCCACGCTCATCCTCAACAAGTGCGACCTCGTGAGCCCCAACCAGATCGCCGAGCTCAAGGCCCTCATCCGCAGCCTGCAGAGGGATGCCGTCATCGTGGAGGCCGAGCGCGGGGAGATCCCGATGGGCGAGCTGCTCGACACGGGACGCTTCGACTTCGACAGGGCATACAATTCGGCGGCGTGGATGGATGCCATGGAGCATCCCGAGGAGCATGATGACCCCGAGGTGCTGGAGTACGACATCACCACATTCGTGTACGAGCGCCGCCACCCCTTTGACGTCGACGCCTTCGCCGCCTACGTCAAGACCTGGCCCGACAGCGTCATTCGCGCCAAGGGCATGCTGTGGGCCAACCAGGATCTGGACATGTGCTACGTGTTCGAGACGGCTGGGCGCCAGGCAAACATGCAGGCGAATGGCCTCTTCGTGGCCTCGGCTCCCGAGGACGAGATGCGGCGGATCGTCGAGGCCAACCCCGAGGTGCTCAAGGACTGGGATCCCGTGCTGGGCGACCGCATGACCAAGCTATGCTTCATTGGCAGGCACATGGATCGCGCGGCGTTGGAGCGAGGCCTGGACGAGTGCCTGGTGGCGTGGGATCCGGGGCGTGCCCGCGCCTAGCGTGAGGGATCCCTCGGCCGGGGCGTGCCGACTTGGTATACACTGCCTGAAGTCGTGTCGGAGGGCGCGGGAGGGACTCTCGGCGTCCGCACTCATGAATGGAAGCCGTCTGTGATCAGGGAACTCTGCAAGGACGAGAAGGTGCTCTCCATCCGCTGCGAGAGGGCAATGCCGGAGGATGCGCCCATTGCGCAGGATCTCATTGACACCATCGAGTCCATCGAGGACGGTGCCTGTCTGGCGGCCAACCAGATTGGTGTCACCAAGCAGGTTGTGGCCTACCTGGACGAGGATAAGGGGCCTCACGTGCTCTACAACCCCCGCGTGGTGATGGGCCTGGGCGCCCAGCGCGTGGAGGAGGGCTGCCTCACGCGTGACGGGACCTCCAAGGTCACGCGCTACGCCAAGGTGAAGGTGACCTTCGATGACCTTGTGGATGGTGCCTTCAAGCGGCGCACCTACGACTTCGAGGGCTGGACGGCGCAGATGGTCCAGCATATGGTCGACCACTGCCAGGGCAAGCTGGTGTAGCGAGGCGCCCGCGGCGCCAACGGCGGGGAGCCCGGCACGAGCGCGCGGACAAGGAATAGAATCAGGGCAGCCACTGCTGGCGCGATGAAGGAGGACCCTATGCTTGTCAAGGACTACACCCTGCATGGTGAGGGAGCCAACCGCGACTTTGACCTGGTGGTGTATGGCTCCAAGGGTCAGCCGGTGATCGCCTTCCCCGAGGCCGATGCCTCATGCGTGTGCTGGGAGAACAACGGCATGGTCGCGGCGCTCGCCGACCTCATCGAGGCCGGCACCATCCAGCTCTTCTGCGTCGACTCCCTCGATGACGAGAGCTGGCATGCGACGGGGGCGCTCGACGAGTATCGCCGTCAGAACCTTGCCGATTGGTTCGACTTCATAGAGCACGAGCTGCTTGCCTTCGTGGGCACGACGTCCACCTCTCGTAGGAGGCCCCTGCTCGTGGGGGCGGGCATGGGTGCCATGAACGTTACGGTCGCCCTGCTGCGCAAGCCCGCCGCCTACGCGGGGCTGCTTGCCCTTTCCGGGACCTATGACGTCCGCGCCCTGGTGGGCGACTGGGCGGTGCCTGAGTGGCTTGCCTTCTCGCCGGTGGACCTTGTCGCCAACCTCGATCCCGCATCCGATGTCGTCAAGGCGCTCAAGGACGGCCAGCTTGCCTTCGTAAGTGGCCAGGAAGGCAGCGAGATGGGGGCGTGGAGCCAGAGCCTCCTTGAGGAGCGCATGGCTGCGCTTGGCATAGACGCCACCTTCGAGCTGTGGGGCTACGACGTGAGTCACGACTGGTGCTGGTGGCAGGAGATGTGCCGCCAGCTCCTGCCGTGCCTGCTCAAGCGCAATGGCCTCGAGCAGCGCAGGCTCACGGCGCGGGTCTCCCGCGCCGAGGTCGAGGCCCAGCACGCCGAGGAGGTGCTGGCCGCGCGCGAGGCGGAGCTTGCGGTCGTCGAGGCTTCCCTCAGCCAGACCAAGGGCGAGGTAAAGGTCACCGCTGCCCGTCAGGAGGCGGAGGAGCACGTGGTGCTCGAGCACGAAAGGGAGCTCAAGCGCCTTGCCGACCTCGCCACCGAGGCGTGGGCCGAGCGCGATCGCATCGCCCAGCTCCTCGCCCATGCCAACGATGCGGGCAACGAGGCACAGGCCAAGGCTGATGCTGCCGCCGAGGCGCTCTCCGAGGCCGAGTGGATTGCCGGCGAGGCCAAGGGGGCCGCCGAACGTGCCGCGACCGAACATGCTGCCGCGAAGGAACGGGTGAGGGAGGCTCGCACGGCGGCCCAGGCCGCCAAGAAGGCCAAGGCCGCTGCCGACAAGGCCTTGGTGGACGTGCAGGCGGAGCTCAAGGCCAAAAAGGAGGCACACACGGCGGCCAAGCCAAAGGCTCGCAAGGCGTCCGCCAAGGCCACGAAGAAGCCCACGGCGAAGAAGATGGCTGCCAAGCGGTCTGCCGATGCGTCCGCCACGTAGGGCCACATCACCGGAAAGGGGCAGTTGGGGTGCCCCGCACGCACTGGTGCGTGCGGGGCACAGGCCATTCGGATGCCGTGCCTATGCCTCCACGTCGTAGCGCACGGCATACTGCGTGAAGATGCGATCGAAGAAGTAGGTGACGCCAAACGTGGCGTAGATGCGGTGGAGCGGCCCGCCCTCAATGGCGTGCTGTCCCAGTTGAAAGACCTCGTCAAAGGTCCGTCTCGTCCCCTCGTCCTCGCTGGCCGTGACCACCACCTTGTGGGCGCCGCTGCGTGCGATGACGTCGTGCTGGCGCTGGGCGAAGGCATTGGACGTGGTGACCACGACCAGAAGGTCGCCCGCACCGAGCGCCCTGATGCCATTGATGTCCGGGGAGTTCTCGCTCACCATGCGAACGAATCGGCTCTCGGCGTGCATGGCCTGCTGGAACTCCCTCAGGGAGAGCGTGGATGCCTCGGTGGCAAAGAGCACCACGTGGGATGCATCGTGCAGCATGCTCACGAGCCGCGCCACCTGGTCGGTGAGGAGCACCCTGTCGATCTGCGTGTAGATGGCATCGAGGTCCGCATGGAGGTTGCGGTGCTGACTGCGCTCGGCGCGCACATAGGCAAGGTAGTGCGCACGGAGTTCCTGCTGCTCCTCCTTGCTCAGGACGCGGTTCTGGGTGATGGAAAAGCCGATCTCGCTCATGGAGGCCTCCTTGTGCGGTGCCGTGTTGCACCTTGTCGCCGATCCCATTGTAGGAGTTGTGCACCTGTCGCAGCGAGGCTATCCTGAGGAAGAGTCGCACGTGAGAAAGGTATGGTATGGCCACGCAACCCATCCGTGACGTCGCCGCCCGCATGAGGCTCGAGAGTCCCGCCATGGCGGCCTCTCCCGTCGAGACGCGCAATGCCGCGCTTGTCCGCATCAAGCAGGCGCTCCTGGCCTCCCAGGACGACGTCTTTGCCGCCAATGCCCATGACCTCGAGCGTGCCCGGCGGGGCGCCGTCGCCCCCGCCGTCATCAAACGCCTGCGCTTCGGTGAGCACAAGCTGGCGGACGTGGTCGCTGGGCTTGACAGCCTGAGGGGGCTGCCCGATCCGCTCGGGCGCACGCTGCTCTTCCGTGAGCTGGACGAGGGTCTCACGCTCACGCGCGTGAGCTGTCCCATCGGCGTGATCGGCGTCATGTTCGAGGCGCGGCCCGACGCGCTCGTGCAGATTGCCTCGCTCTGCATCAAGAGCGGCAACGTGGCCATCCTCAAGGGCGGATCCGAGACGGCCGAGACCAACCGTGTGATCTTCGGCCTCGTGCATGCGGCGGCGGTCGGGGCGGGCCTCCCCACAAGCTGTCTCTTCCAGGCCGAGGCCCACAGCGAGATCGACGAGCTGCTCGCTTGCTATGGCCTCGTTGACCTGCTCATCCCACGCGGCTCCAACGCCTTCGTGCGCCACATCATGGACAACACCAAGATTCCCGTGATGGGGCACGCCGATGGCATCTGCCACATCTACGTGGATGAGGCAGCGGACGTGAAGCGTGCCGTGCCCCTGTGCGTGGACGCCAAGTGCCAATACACCGCGGCCTGCAACGCGGTGGAGACCCTCCTCGTGCATGCCGACGCCGCCGAGCGCTTCCTGCCCGCCCTCGCCGCAGCCTACGATGCGGCGGGCGTGGAGATGCGCGGCGACGAGCGCACGCGAGCCCTCATCCCCTGCGCGCCCGCCACGAGCGAGGACTGGGACAGCGAGTACCTGGCGCCCATCATCTCCATCAAGGTGGTGGACTCGCTGGACGAGGCCATCGCCCACATCAACCGTCATGGCTCCCATCACACGGACGCCATCCTCACCGAGGACGCGGTGGCGGCCGGGCGCTTCATGGATCTGGTGGACTCCGCCGGCGTGTACCAGAACGCCTCCACGCGCTTTGCCGACGGCTTCCGCTACGGCTTTGGCGCCGAGGTGGGCATCTCCACGAGCAAGCTGCATGCGCGTGGTCCCGTGGGGCTGGATGGTCTCGTGACCTACAAGTACAGGCTGCGCGGCCATGGCCAAGTCGTGGGCGACTATGCCGAGGGCAGACGTCAGTTCCACTTCAGGGACCTGGCGTAGGGACGCCGCGGCCCCACGTGCGGGACTATCGGGTCAGGCGCTCGCGCACCTCCTCGAGGAGCCTGCGGTAGTCGGAGAGGCGTGCCTGCGGGAACGCCCGCAGCACGCGCCGTTCCTGGTCGCTCAGCATCCCGGCGAACGTCCTGGCGAGCTCGTCAAGCGAGGGCAGGCTGGGCCATCTGGCCGCCTCGCGCAGGCTGGGGAGCGGGGAGAGCTGCCGTGTGGTGGCGTGCACCCGGGCGGCGGCGCCCTCCACATAGGCGCGGATGCGTCCCCTGATCAGCTCGTCCATGTCCGGCGTGGTGAGCGCGGGCAGGCCCTCGCGCAGGCTCGCCAGTCTTAGCAGGCTCTCCTCGCGCAGGTAGTCCATCTTCTGGCGCAGCCCCGCCATGCCCGTCACGGTGATGGCGGCATCCGTGGCAAAGAGGGCCAGGCTTGCCGCGCCCACCAGCTTGAGCAGGGGATGCGGCAGGCCCTCGAGGGCGTCCAGCAGGTATGGGTTGACCAGCACCACGGCCACGCAGCAGGCACCGAACTCGGCGAAGCCGCCGATCCAGACGCGCCCGTTGATGTTGAGGGGCTTGTCGGAGTAGTCCCACCAGCGCGCATGGTAGGCGCGCTCCATGGCCCAGGACGTCACGTACTCCAGCCCGCAGCTCGCGAGGCCACCAGCACAGAACACCATTCCCAACCTGTCCAGCCCGGAGAGCCCGAGGGCCGCGATCATGGCCCCACAGCCGTAGATGGGGATGTAGGGCCCGTTGAGGAAGCCACGATTGATGGGGCGACCGACGTGGAGGGAGCAGTAGGTGCTCTCGATGACCCAGCCGCACATGCTGTAGGCAAGGAAGAGCAGCCAGAGGAGGTCAGGCTGCGTCAGAGGGCTACCGTCCGGCACGGCGTGCGTCCCCTCTCCCACGAAGGCGCCGCACGAGGCCCCGCGCCGTCTCGCGGGTGGCGACGTACTTGTCCGCCATGCAGAGCAGCCAGGCCTCGCGACAGGTGGGTGGCACCGGCGTGAGCGGGAACATGTGGCGCAGGATCATGTTCCCCTCGATGGCCGTGAGGGCAAAGTCGCGTCGCGCGTTCTCATAGGCGGTGCGAGGATGCCTGAAGCCATGCAGGCGGTGCGCGGGGTCGCTCTCATGCCAGTCGTAGAGGAAGTAGTCGTGCAGGAGCGCCCCACGCAGGAGGTCGCGCTCGTGTACGGGGACGCGCAGGCGGCATGCCAGGGAGATGCAAGCGTGCGTGACGGCGACGGAATGCCTGAAGACCGAGGTGGTGCCATGCTGCATGCAGCGGCGCTCGATGGCGATGCCCTCGGAGGCGAGGATGTCCATGCAGTGGCGCTCCATCAGGCCTTGGATGGAGCGACCAGCTGCAAGGGGCGTCCTGTGGGGAATTGGCATGGGCGTGGGCCTCCTGTGGCCCTGCGGGCTAGGCCCTCAGGCGCTCCGCGATGGCCAGGATGAACTCCTCGGTGCCCAGCGTCTGGGGGCGGGGGAGCGTGGTGATGCGCGCGAGGTCGCCCGTCATCCGTCCGGCCTCGATCGTGGCGATCGTGGCGGCCTCGAGACGGTCGGCAAAGTCCACGAGCTCGGGCGTCCCGTCCAGCTCGCCGCGCTTGCGGAGTGCCCCCGACCAGGCGAAGATCGTGGCGACGGAGTTGGTGGAGGTTGGCTCGCCCTTGAGGTGGCGGTAGTAGTGGCGCTGCACCGTGCCGTGGGCCGCCTCGTACTCGTAGTAGCCATGGGGCGAGACCAGCACCGACGTCATCATGGCGAGGCTGCCGAAGGCGGAGGAGAGCATGTCGCTCATCACATCGCCATCGTAGTTCTTGCAGGCCCAGATGAAGCCGCCCTCGCTGCGCATGACGCGGGCCACGGCGTCGTCGATGAGGGTGTAGAAGTACTCGATGCCCGCCTGCTCGAAGCGTGCCTGGTAGTCCGTTGCATAGACGTCCGCAAAGATGTCCTTGAAGCGGTGGTCGTAGGTCTTGGAGATGGTGTCCTTGGTGGCAAACCAGAGGTCCTGCCCGGTGGAGAGGGCGTACTCGAAGCAGCTGCGCGCGAAGCTCTCGATGGAGGCATCGAGGTTGTGCATGCCCTGGATGACGCCGGGCCCCTCGAAGCGGTGGATGAGCTCGCGGGCCTCGCTGCCGTCCTCGGCCGTGAACACGAGCTCGGCCGTGCCGGCTCTGGGTATGCGCATCTCGCTGTTGCGATACACGTCGCCGTAGGCGTGGCGCGCGATGGTGATGGGCCGCCTCCAGCTGCGTACCTGTGGCTCGATGCCCCTGACCTGGATGGGTGCGCGGAACACGGTGCCGTCGAGCAGGGCGCGGATGGTGCCGTTGGGGCTCTTCCACATCCTCTTGAGGCCGTACTCGCTCACGCGCGCGGCATTGGGCGTGATGGTGGCGCACTTCACGGCCACGCCCAGGCGTCGCGTCGCCTTGGCGGAGTCGATGGTCACCTGGTCATCCGTCTCGTCGCGATGCTTGAGGCCCAGATCGAAGTACTCGGTCCTGAGATCGACGAAGGGGCAGATGAGGTCGTCCTTTATCATCTGCCAGATGATGCGGGTCATCTCGTCGCCGTCCATCTCGACGAGCGCGGTCTTCATCTGGACTTTGGGTTCTGCCATGCATGCCTCCCTGATGATACGTGTACCCCCATGGTACTTGAGGAACCCGCCTCCGCCTCATGTGGATACGCCTTGGCAACGAAGGGGGCATCGGCGTCTCAAGCGCCGATGTATGCATAGTGGGGGTCGGCTCTACGAAAGGCGCTCGCCTACAGGGTGCGTTTCCGTCACATTCGACGAGGCAATCCTGGGCAGATGTCGGCGCGCGGAACGCAGGCGTACACCTTGGATCGCCCACCAACGCATGGCTATGCATGCACGCATTGCTAGAATGGGAGACAGGGTAATCCTCGCGAGGAAGGCAGCTCCCATGATTTACACGGTTACGCTCAACCCGGCACTCGACAAGACGGCAACGGTCGAGAACCTCCGTCTCGACTTCGTCAATCGCATCAGCGAGCTGCGCGTCGATCCAGGTGGCAAGGGCATCAACGTCTCCAAGGTCGTCAAGGAGCTGGGTGGCACCTCGGTTGCCTATGCGCTCCTGGCAGGCAACACGGGTGCGACCATCAAGAACATGCTTGACGAGCTTGGCGTCAGCTGCGAGGTGCTCGAGGTCCCGGGAGAGACGCGTACCAACCTCAAGATCAAGGATCCCATCAACAAGACGAACACGGATATCAACGAGCCCGGTCCGGAGGTGACGGACGAGCAGCTGAACGGCATGCTTGAGCGGCTCGCCGCCAAGGTTGGCACGGGCGACATCGTGGTGCTCTCGGGCTCGCTGCCGCGCGGTGCCGCCACGGGCACCTACAGGACGTGGGTCACGGCCCTCAAGGCCGCAGGTGCCAGGGTCTACCTGGATGCCGATGGCGACAAGCTCGCGGCAGGCATCGAGGCCAAGCCCGACCTCATCAAGCCCAACGAGATCGAGCTCGGTGCCATGTTCGGCCGCACGCTCGATGCGGACGGGGAGGTCGCGTCCGCCGCCCGCGAGCTCATCGACGGGGGGCTTGATCGCGTGATGGTCTCCATGGGCGGTGCCGGGGCCCTCTATGTGACCAAGGACGTGACGGTGAAGGCCAGTCCCGTGAAGGTGAGGGTGGGCTCCACCGTCGGTGCGGGCGACTCCGTGGTGGCGGCGCTTGCCTATGCGGAGGATACGGGCTTGGGCCTGGAGGAGACCATGAGGCTCGCCATGGCCACGGGCGCCGCCAACGTGATGCAGTCCGGGACGCAGGCCGCCCCGCGCGACCTGATCGACTCCCTCGTGGACAAGGTGCAGGTCACGCAGCTGTAGGTGCCTGAGAGTCCCCACCTGCGGGAGGGGTGGGAATCGATGCCCTGACGGGGCGCCTGCGCCTGGCGCGCGCCGACAAGCCAGGCGGGTCGCCCGGGAGCGACCACAGCCTCGGTGGCGGCCAGCGCGGCAAGCCCTCCGAGGCAGGAGGCCCATGGGCCAATGACTGCGTGACGCACGAGCCCTCATCCAAGGTTTCGAGAGAGGGCTCGTTCCTGCGGAGCACCTCCCGCCGGAAGTCCTGGGGAAGGTCCTGCTGCAGGTGCCCTGCCGCCCCAGGAGGGGTCTCGGACGCACATACGACCTTCGTCACGGCACCTGCCCTGCCGCCCCGAGCTCCTAGGAGAGCAGCCGATAGAAGTACAGGCGGTCTTCTGGTGTGATATGCGGCACGGGCTATCGGGTCTCCTGCACGCCGGCGTGGATGATGCTGGCAATCTGCCGGACGGCATTCCGTGCCTCCGGGATGAGGGCAAGCGGCCACTCGTGCGAGAGGCCCTCTCCCGTGACGAGGCGGTGTGTCACGCCGGCCTTCTCCAGCAGCTGGTCCCATGTGGCGCAGTCGGGGTAGAGGATCTCGCGCGCGCCCACAAAGGTGGTCACGTTGCGCAGGACGGAGACGTCACCGTTGATGGGGCTCAGGCGTGGCGAGGAGATGTCGTCCCCGTCGGCCCAGAGGTCCCCTGCCTGTGCCAGTCCCCAGGGGGCCAGCGATGGGTCGCGGTCAAAGTAGTCGCTGATTGCGTCGTTGCGCAGGGAGAGGTCAAGCTCCGGCGAGATCAACACGAGCTGGCCAGGCTGGGGCAGCTGGTAGTGCTTGAGCGCCTCCGCGATGCCCGCGGCAAGCCCGCCGCCCGACGAGCTGCCCACCAGGGAGAGATCGTCCGCCCCGTAGCGGTTGACCATACCCTCGTACAAGTCTATGAGCAGCGAGTACGCCTCATCGTAGTCGTGCGCTGGCGCCAGGGGATAGATGGGCACGCACACCTCCGCGCCGCTGAGGCGGCAGAGCCTATCGGCAAAGAGCCAATCGATGGGGCGCATCTGGGTGAGATAGTCACCGCCATGCAGGAAGAGCACGGCCCGCGTGTTCTTGCCGGTGGTTCCCAGGTGGTACGTCCTCATGCCATCGCGCGTCTCCTCGAAGACGAGCGACTTGATGGGCAGCCACGAGGGGATGGCATATTCCTGCTCGTTCCGGACGCGGTTACGCGCGACGTAGTCCTCGAAGCGCTCCAGGTCGTCACCGAGGAGGTTCTTGCGGGAGCCCGTGGCCCGCCGACCGACCTCCCACAGGCTCGCGACGCCGGTGCGGTGCCATCTGAGACGCGAGAGCGCCTCGAACCCCACTACCGTACCCGTGGCGATGACCGCAGCGGCTGCGGCTTTGATGAGAGACCTTGTCGACCTGTCCATGGTGCCTCCATTCCCGTGACGCGGTCGCGTCGCACGTATTCCCTCCAGTCTACTCTGAGTGGGGCACGCCAACCTCCTCAACCACCCTGCGGTGGCAGATGGATGTCATGTCGCAGGTCCCTGGCGGGGCGAGCGTCCGCGTGGGGCTGTCCGTGCGTCGCGGCCCTGAGGCGCTGGTTGCGTAGGTTGGTGACGGTGCCCCGCATGCCGTGGGGCACGTAGGTGGCGGCCATGGCATCGAGGTCTGCGGGCAGGTAGTCGACGAGGCTCATCGATCCCCTCTGCCCCACGCAGGCTGGGATGGGAGTGGTCTGGGGTGTGGCCTCCACGGCATAGACCGTGGCGCCCTGGGCGGAGAGGCGTCTTTCGTACCAGCTCATGACATCGTCCGACCGCTCGGCGCGCGCGTCCTCGCTCTGCCAGAGCACGTCGTAGCCGGCCAGATCGAGTTGGTCGAGCGAGAAGCGCCAGAGCGGATAGCTGTCCGTCTTCAAGAGCAGGCGCGCGTCGGGTGCCAGGAGCCTGCGGTATTCCAGCAGGCGGTCCGCATGCGTGAGGCGCAGGTGAGCCTCCTTGCGCCTAGGGAAGGGCGTCGGGAAGTTGAGGTAGATGCCGTCGAGCTCACCGGGGGCAAAGGCGTCTGAGAGACGGTCCGCCGAGCGCGGTACGAGCACCATGTTGTGAAGGTGCCGTCTGACGGCCTTCTCCGCTGCGTAGGCCATGCAGACGGGCTCGAAGTCCACGCCCACGAAGAGGGTCGTGGGGTCGCGCTCGGCCATGTCCGCCGTGAAGCCACCCTTGCCACAGCCCAGGTCAAGCCACAGCCCTTGGTAGGCGTGCGGCCCGTCTTGGCCCTCCCTGAGGGGATGGCAGGCCTCGCGCCAGCGCCCGGCGTAGCTCTGGGGCCGCACCTCGATGGCATCCGCATACCGCTCGAGGCGCTCCTCGAGCACGAAGTGCTTGGGAAGTCTGGTGCGGATTGCATGCATGTGGCCTCCTATCTTCCATTTGTTGCATTTGGGAGCTGAGTATCGAATGCCTCCAGGTGCAATGCAGATCGTGTCGAGAAAGTAGGTGCCCCTAGGTAGGGAAACGGCCACTGCCTCTCGTCGCATCCATTGTCTCGCAACTGCGAACTCTAAGGCGGCGGCCGTTTCCCTACCTAGGGGCACCTACACCAGAGACTCCGACGTGATCCCCACTCCTTGGCAAAGGCAATGGGAATATGGGATCAAACCAATGTAAGTACAGTTTAAAATTGTCATCACGCCAACTGGCGTCGATCGCGAGTGGCTGTCACCCAGCGACTTGGTCGTGATCGACCTTGGCGGCCACGTCGTTGAGAACCTCTCGTGACTCAGGCCTACGAGCGAGGCAACGATGCACAGGACATGTTCGAGGCATATCTCAAGGCCCCATACGTGGAAGAGGTGGCACATCTCTATTACAATGCGCTGAGTATTTCGGATGGTACGGAGATGCATGACCCTTCTCAGGAGGAGCTGGATGCGTGGAGATATCCTTCGGAGGCTATCACAGAGGGGATAGCACATGACGAGGGCAAACTCGGATACAGGGCAAGGGAAGTGGAAAGGGCGAGGCAGGATGTCACGTTTTACCAAGTATTTTGAGATGAGTCCAGATGATGTTGTGGAGTATGCGCTTGAGAAGACACCAGAGATAGGGTGGGATCGCGCATCCATCAAGGCGGTCGTGCCTCCTGAGCATGGAAACCTGAATTACGTCTTTCGCGTGACGGATGGCGTCGGTCACTCGCTCTACATTAAGCAGGCTGGGATGGAGACGCGCATCTCGAAGGACATGAAGCCCTCGACTGATAGAAACCGCATCGAATCTGAGATCCTTGAGGTGGAGGGCAAGCTGGCACCTGGCATGGTTCCACACGTATATTTCTATGACACCATCATGTGCGCCTGTGGGCTCGAGGATTGCAGTGACTTCGAAGTCATGAGGGATGCGATGCTCAGGCATGAGACGTTTCCACACTTTGCGGAGGCCATCTCGACGTTTATGGTCGACACGCTTCTGCTGAGTAGTGATGTCGTCATGAATCATCAGGAGAAGAAACGCCTCGTACAGAGGTTCGTCTCTCCAGACTTGTGTGACATTACCGAGAAGCTCGTGCTGATGGAACCATATGGTGACCATGAGGGACGTAACAACGTTTTTCCTCCCAACAGGCAGTTCGTTGAGGAACAGCTTTATGCGGATCAGAGGTTGCATCTGGAGGTCGCAAAACTCAAGTTCAAGTTTATGACAGACGCCCAAGCCCTTCTGCACGGTGACTTGCATACAGGATCAATCTTCATCGCACCAGACGCTATGAAGGTGTTCGATTCGGAATTTGGTACCTATGCACCGATGGGATATGACACGGGCAATGTCGTCGCAAACCTCATTTTTGCCTATGACAATGGACTGGCGACAGAGGATGAGCCATTCTGCACATGGGTACTCGATACCATCGAACAGATGGTCGACAAATTCGTCACAAAGTTCAACAAGAGGTTCGACGAACGTGTGACCGAGCCGATGGCCCAGGTACCTGGCTTCAAGGAATGGTACCTCGAAAGCATACTTGATGATACGGCTGGTTATGCGGGCACAGAACTCCACCGCCGGACCGTGGGCCTTGCCAATGTTGCTGACGTTACAAGCATCAAGGATGAAAAGAGACGCCTATTGGCGGAACGCATCAATATCCTTGCCGGAAAGGACTACATACTGCATCAACGTGCATTTCGCTCGGGCAAGGACTTCGTCGGTGCGGTCAGGCGCGCCGAGGACGCTGCCATGAGGACCCTGTAACAGCCAGTGGGAACGCAAGAGGAGCTTAGTCATGAACGTTGAGGAATTCTTTAACAAGGTCGTTACCGTTCGCATGAGCCCTGATGAGAGCGCACTCGACATCATAGACCAGACGCTTCTTCCCGGCACCATCAAGCGCATTGAGATATCAAGCAGGGTGGAGATCTGGGACGCCATCAAGCGGCTGCGCGTGCGCGGTGCACCTGCAATTGGTGTTGCGGCTGCATATGGCATCGCGCTTCTGGCGTCTCGTATCGAGTCGAACGGCCTTGATGACTTCTATGCCAAGTTTACAGAGGAAAAAGACTATCTTGCCTCCTCTCGTCCTACGGCAGTGAATCTGTTCTGGGCGCTCGATCGCATGGACCGTGTCGTCAAGAACCATGCGGATGATTCTCCTGATGACATCAAAGAGGCGCTCTTTGCCGAGGCTGACGCCATTCGAGAAGAGGATGTGCAGATAAGCCGTGCGATTGGCGAGATTGGCTTTGGGCTGCTCAGGGATCTCAAGAGGAACGGTCAAGCGGTTGGGATTCTGACGCACTGCAATGCCGGTACGCTTGCCACTGCAAAGTATGGTACGGCCACCGCACCTATGTACCTGGCTCTCGAACACGGGTGGGCTGGAACGGACATGCATGTGTACTGCGATGAGACGAGGCCGCTGTTGCAAGGTGCACGCCTGACATCCTTTGAGCTTTACCATGCGGGAATCACTACTACGCTGCAGTGTGACAACATGGCCTCCATCCTCATGAGATCCGGCAAGATCGACGTCATCTTCGTTGGGTGCGATCGTGTGGCAAGGAATGGTGACACGGCAAACAAAATTGGAACATCCGGGGTAGCGATTCTTGCCCACCATTACGGGATTCCATTCTATGTCTGTGCGCCAAGCTCGACCATTGACATGGACACACCAACAGGAGAGCAGATTCCCATCGAGATGCGCAATCCCGACGAAGTGACGGAGATGTGGTATCGAGAGCGTATGGCCCCTGAGGGCGTTGACGTCTTCAATCCGGCTTTTGACGTGACGGATCACGGCCTCATCACGGGCGTCATTACGGAAAAGGGTCTGTGCCACACCCCTTATGACGAGGCTTTCCTCGACCTTGGCATGGGTCTATAGGGGGTCACCTACCTGAGGTGCACGAGGCGGAGGCACGGATCCGCCTCGTTGCCCCGGCTGATTCGTTCCCCTCGCCTCCGTCCCTGCATGCCGTACGATGACCAGTGACCGTCACACGCCATTGGAAGGATAGCCCATGGATCGCCAGCAGTCGCACTTCTCGGCGATACTCTCACGCCTCAGGTACATCGATCGCTGGGCGCTCATGCGCAACGCGCGCACGGAGAACCTCAGCGAGCACTCGCTGGAGGTGGCCATGATCGCGCACCTGCTGTGTGTGATCGGCAACGTGCGCCATGCCCGGAGGCTCGACGCCAACCGTGCCGCGCTTGTGGGCATGTACCATGATGTGGCGGAGATCATCACCGGCGACATGCCCACGCCGGTCAAGTATGCCAACGGGCATATCCGTGATGCCTACAGGGACGTGGAGGCAGCGGCCGAGGAGCGCCTCCTGGACACGCTGCCTGCCGACCTACGGCCCACCTTCGTGGAGACGCTCGCGACGGGGGAGGGCGAGGCGGACCAGTACCTCGCACGCCTGGTGAAGGCGGCCGACAAGCTCTCCGCGCTCATCAAGTGCCTCGAGGAGCGTGCGGCAGGCAACACCGAGTTTGCGACGGCAGAGGCCGCCACCCGCGCCAAGCTCGACGAGATGGCGGCGGAGCTTCCCGAGGTGGCCGACTTCATGGAGGAGTTCCTGCCATCGTATGGCAGCACGCTCGATCAGCTGCTGTGACGGTCGTTCGGGTCTGCGGGACGACGCAGGCCGTACCCACCGCCCCGTGGCGCCCAGGCGGTGGGTCGGGGGATCTGTGGCTACTCCTTCTGGTAGTCCTGCAGCGTCGCCATGAGTGCGGGGATGACCTGCTTCTTGCGGCTCACGACGCCCGGTAGCATGGCGACGCCATCGACGGGTTCCACGTCGAACGCCTGTCTGACGATGCGCTCGGCGTTGGTGCCAAAGTAGAGCATCTCGCTCGAGGCGTGCTTGACATCGGTGAACAGGTAGAACACCATCGGCAGCTCATCGGCGGCGGCACCCTCCTCGAGGTAGGGACCCACGAGCGCCTCGGCGGCCTTGCGGCTCCGCTCGGTCATGAAGCTGCCCTGGCCCACGCCAAAGCGTGCGGAGCCGCGGGAGAACACCTTGAAGTCCTGGTGGAAGACCTCCTCGGCGGTGCGGCCGTCGAGCGCGGCCCCGGCATCGAACATGTCATCGGCGTAGGCGTCGATGTCCTCGCCACAGATCCGGGCCAGCTCGCGGGCCGCATGCTCGTCGCGCGGGGTGCAGGTGGGGGAGCGGAACGCCAGCGTGTCGGACAGGATGGCGCTCATCATGAGGCCCGCGATGTCGTGCGGAATCTCCACGCCCTGCTCGTGGTACATGCTGAAGAGGATCGTGCAGGTGCATCCCACGGGTTCGTTGCGGAAGAGGGCGGGTGACTCCGTCTCTATCGTGCCGATGCGGTGGTGGTCGATGATCTCCATGATGACGGCCTGCTCCAGGCCATCGACCGCCTGCGAGCGCTCGTTGTGGTCCACGAGGATGACGTGCTTCTTGTTGACGCTGAGCAGGTTGGGCGTGGAGACCAGGCCGCTGTAGTGACCGTCCTCGTCAATTACGGGGAAGAAGCGGTGGCGCGACTGCGTGATGGTCCTGCGTGCCTCGTCCACGGTGGTGTTGACGGAGAAGCGCAGGACGTCCGCCGCATCGAGCATCCTGGCGCGCACGGGGACGGACATGCTGATGAGACGCGCGGCAGAGAAGGTGTCGTAGGGTGTGACGATGACGGTGCAGCCCCTGTCCCTGGCGGCGTCGAGCACCACGTTGGAGATGCGCGCGTCATTGCAGACCACGAGGCAGCTCGCGCCGGACTCGACGGCAAAGCGTTGCGTCTCGTAGCGGTTGGTCACCAGGACGGTATCGCCCTCCTGGATGTTGCCCTCCATCATCTCGGGCGTCGTGCCCACGACGACCTTGCCGACGGCGACCTTGTCCACGAGGTCCCCCAGGAGCAGCTCGCCCTTGAGCGTGGAGACGATGTTGGAGTAGAGCGTGTGCGCCTCGGAGAGGGCCGTCTTGTCGAAGACGTCCATGTTGGCGTTGGCGATGTCCTTCACGGCGATGAGGCCCTTGAGGTCACCCGTGGGATCGGTGATGCAGAGCGTGTCGGTCTTGCTCTCACCCATGAGATTCCAGGCGGAGAACAGGCTCATCTCGGGATCGATGCCCCGCATGTCCTGGATCTGGATGTCCTTGATCTGCGGACGCACCGACGTGATGAGGGCGGGCTCCTTAAAGCCGAAGTGCTTGAGCACGAAGGAGGTCTCGCGGTTGATGGTGCCGGCGCGTCGTGGCTCGTATTCGGTGTCGTCCGTCTGGCCCTTGAGGTAGGCCAGCGAGATGGCCGAGCAGATGCTGTCGGTGTCGGGATGCAGGTGGCCGATGACGTTGACCTTGCGAATGGATTCGGACACGGTGTCCTCCTTTGTGCAGTGCCTCGGTTTCGGATGCTACCATCGCCGTCGATTGTACACGTCTGCGGTGCAGCCATGATGGTCGGGCTGGTAGAAGGGGTAAGACGTTCCGTCGGGGCCTGGTGCCGGACGCCAGTGCCCCAGGCCGACGACGGGGGATGCGTCCCATGGCGTCTTGGGGCTATACGCGGGTGGGCCTGAGGCCCCGTTCCTCTTGGCGCAGCTCGCGCAGCACCTGCCAGGCAAGCGGCAGGGCGATGAGGCCCGTGATGACGTCGGTGACGGGCTGTGCCAGCTGCACGCCCAGAAGTCCCCAAAGGTGGGGGAGCACGAGCACGACCGGCCCCAGCACGAGGCCCAGCCGACAGGCGCCCAGGATGGTGGCGCGCCACATGCGTCCCGTGGTCTGCAGCAGGAAGTTGGTGATCATGGCCACGCCGGTGATGGCCATGGTGAAGCTCTCCACGCGCAGGCTCAGCGTGGCTATCTGGATCGCCTCGGCGTCGGGGGTGAAGGCGGAGACCAGCTGGGGTGCGAACGTGCAGGTGAGAATGCCCACCATCAGCACCGATACCACGGCGGCCCCAACGGAGAAGAAGTAGCCCCTGCGGATGCGCGAGAACTTGCGCGCGCCGTAGTTGTAGCCCACCACGGGCTGATAGCCCTGACCGATGCCGATCTGGATGTAGTTGCCAAAGGCACAGATGCGCTGCACGATGGCCAGGCCGGCGATGGCGGGGTCGCCAAAGGGACGGGCGGCATCGTTGAGCAGCGTGGTGGCGATGCCCAGCATCACCTGGCGCACGAACGAGGGGACGCCGCCATTGTTTATCTCGCGCAGCATGGCGGCGCTGGGTGGCTGCAGCCATGCGGGCGAGAGGGTGGTGATGCCCGTGCGCTGGAGCTGTATGACCAGGATGACGAAGCTGATGGCCTGGCAGATGATGGTGGAGAGGGCGCTGCCGGCGATGCCCATGCCCAGGACGTAGATGAAGAGCGGTTCCAGGCCGATGTTGAGGATGGCACCCGTCATGATGGCGACCATGGCGTAGAACGCCTCGCCTTCGAAGCGCATGAGCGTGTTGAGCATGAGCGCTCCGCACATGAAGGGGGCACCCAGCAGCGTGAGGCCGATGAACGTGCGCGCGTAGGGCAGGATGGTCTCCGTGGAGCCGGCAAGCCGACAGAGCGGGTCGATGAACACGTTGCCGACGATGGCGATGAGCACGCCCATCATGAGGGTGTAGGCCAGGCCATTCGTCGCGAGGCGGCAGGCGTGCTCCGTCTCCTGCTTGCCGAGGCCACGCGAGGCGGCGTTGCCTATGCCCTGTCCAAAGTAGAAGCCCACGGCCTGGATGGCGGTCATGGCGACGAACGAGATGCCGATGGCACCCGATGCCTCAACGCCCAGGCTTCCCACGAAGAAGGTGTCCGAGAGGTTGTAGATGCTGGTGACCAGGTTGGAGAGGATGGACGGTGCCGCAAGGGTGAGGATGAGCCGCCGCACGGGCGACTCCGTCATCTGCCGGAACTTCTCCTCTTGGGAGCCCTCTTCTGACTTCATGGTATCCCTATGTCGCATTCCTATGCCTCGTATCGGTTCTCTTGATAGTGTCACAAACGATGCCGGCTCGCACACGTTGGCTTTCCGACATGGTTGAGCATGGGGGCATGCCACAATGAAGGCGGCAGGTACGGGGTCTGAGGGAGAGTGGCACATGAGCGGGGGGCTATCTTTGCCTGCCATGGCACGACGGATGGGGCGGCATACCATCGCGACCTGGTGTCCGTGGCATAGGCACTGGCGTCAGCGTGCTAGCGGCCGCTGCGCTCGGTAGTGACGATGGCCGATGCCCGGGAGTTTCCACGACGGGCGCCGACTCCTACTGGCCTACACTGGCCTCGGGGACGCGGAGGTACCATGCGATGGCACCAGGGGGGGGAGGCCCATGCTGGACAGACGAGCCTTCGTTGCGGCGGCGCTGTGCGCTGCGGGTGGCCTTGTGGGCTGCTCGGGCGCGGGCGGCGCACAGGGGCAGGATGGTGCCCCTGAGCAGGGCAGTGCCACGGAGCCGCAGAACGTGGTGGCACTCATGCGCTCGCTTGCGGACATGTGGCTGCTTGCGGGCGGCACGCTCGTGGGTGTGACCGAGGATGCCACGGACCTCGACGGCGTGGGCTCTGCGACCACGGTGGGAACCGATGCCAAGCCCAGCCTCGAGGCCATCGTGGGCCTCGATCCCGGCCTCGTGCTGCTCTCGGGGGAGATACCCGCGCAGGTGGAGCTCAGGGACTCCCTGGACGGACAGGGCGTCACCACCCAGGCGGTCACGATCGAGTCCTTTGGGGACTATGCTAGCGTCATGGCGCAGCTCTGTGCCATGACGGGGCGCGGCGACCTCTACGACCAGAACGTCACCACCGTACAGGCGGACATCGATGAGGTCAGGAACCAGGCGGGCAAGCTCCCTCAGGCGAGCTACCTGGCATTGCGTACCTCCGCTGCCAAGAGCAAGGTGCTCAAGGACGACCACTTCGCCTGCGAGATCCTCGATGACCTCGCCCTGGCCAACGTCGCCGAGGGCACCTCGAGCCTGGACGACCTCTCGCTCGAGGCCATCGCGGCGGCTGACCCAGACAACGTGTTCGTCATCTATCAGGGCAGGGAGGACGAGGCGGCATCCGCCTTCGAGGAGGGCTTCTCCAGCCAGCCCATGTGGCAGGATCTCTCGGCGACCAAGACAGGTCATGTGTACGTGCTGCCCAAGGACCTCTTCCAGTACAAGCCCAACGCTCGCTGGGCCGAGGCCTATCGCTACATCCTCGATCTCAGGGAGCAGGGGTAGTGTCGATGTCCTCCCCACGTGGCGTGCGCCAGCGCCCAGCCGCGGCCTCGGCGCTCGGCGCGCTCGTGCTCGCCTGCGCGCTCGTCGCCTCTGCGGTGGTGGGCACCGACGCCCTGGGCACCGGTGACGCCCTGGGGGCGCTGCTGCGTCCGGACGTCGCGTCGCGTGTGGCCGTGACCATCGTGTGGCAGCTGCGCCTGCCCCGTGCGCTGGGCGGCGTCGTGTGTGGCGCCGCCCTCGCCGTGTCGGGCCTCCTGCTGCAGGCGGTGCTCGACAACCGGCTCGCGGCGCCAAGCGTGATGGGCATCAATGCCGGTGCCGGCCTCGCCGTGCTCGTCTGCGGGCTCGCGCTTCCGTTCGTGCCCCTGGCGCGGCAGCTGTCCGCCTTGGCGGGGGCCCTCGTCGCAACGCTTGCCGTCATGCTCGTGGCGCGCCGGGCGGGGGTCTCGCGCACCACGCTGGTGCTTGCCGGCGTCGCCGTGGCCTCGCTCTTCTCTGCCGGGTCCGACGCGCTGGTGACCGCCCGTCCCGACCTGGTGGCCGACAGGGTCGCCTTCCAGCTGGGTGGATTGGCGGGCGTCTCCTGGCAGCAGCTTCAGGTGGCCGCGGCCATCACGCTGGTGGGAATCGTGGCGGCCTATGCCCTGGGTCCAGGGGTCGACCTGCTTGCCCTGGGCGACCAGACCGCATTTGGCCTGGGACTCGACGCACGTCTCCATCGCGCGTGCGCCGTGGTGATTGCGGCGGCGCTTGCCTCGGCCGCCGTCTCGGTGGCAGGTCTCGTGGGCTTCGTGGGGCTCATCGTCCCCAACCTCGTGCGCATGGTGGCGCGGGGCGGCTTTCGTGAGGAGGCCGTGGCCTGCGCCATCTGGGGCGCGTGCCTGCTCGTGGGCTGCGACCTGGTCGGTCGGCTCGTGCTCTATCCCTACGAGCTGCCGGTGGGGCTGGTGCTCTCGCTGCTGGGTGCGCCCTTCTTCCTGGCGATGCTCATGCGGGGGCGAGGGGGGATGCGCCGATGATCGAGCTCTCCCATGTCACCTGCGGCTATGGTGGCAGAGCGGTCGTGAGCGTGGATGACCTGTGCTTTGGGGACGGTGAGCTCACCTGTGTGGTGGGGACCAACGGCAGCGGCAAGTCTACGCTGCTCAAGGCCATCGCCGGCGCACTGCCGCACGAGGGCTCGATATGTGTGGACGGTCTGGACGTGAGGGGCCTCTCGCACCGTGAGCGCGCGCATCATCTGGGCTTCCTGCCGCAGCGCCTCGCCGTGCCCGCGATGAGCGTCCGCACGCTTGTGGGGCATGGGCGCTTCTCGCGTATGGGCGTCTCCAAGGTGCTCGGCGAGGGGGATCGTGCCGTCGTACGTGAGGCCCTCGAGCTCTGCGAGCTGGAGGGTCTTGAGGAGCGGCAGCTGGAGAGCCTCTCGGGAGGGGAGCTGCAGCGGGCCTACCTGGCCATGGCCATTGCACAGGAGCCGGGAGCGCTGCTGCTGGACGAGCCGTGCGCCAGCATGGACGTACGGCATCGCCGGTGGGCAACCGACATGCTCTCCCGTCTTGCGCACGAGCGGGGCATGGCGGTGGTGGAGTGCACGCACGACCTCGTGGAGTGCTTCTCCACGGCGGATGACGTGGTACTCATCGATGGGGGGTGGGTACGCGCGGCAGGGACGCCAGCGGAGCTGGCCCGGATGCCCCGGCCCCTGTATGAGTCGTTTGGCGTCAGCGTTAGAAAAACGACAGACAATGATGCCGTCTTCCCGTACGTTCTCGTGGACGAGTCATAGGCCGCTTACGGCATGCCGGCCGTGACGTGAGGGCGTCACGGCCGGGGAGGGGGAGACATGGGCTACGTGCTGAGCGCCGCGGGCTTCTCGCGCGCCATGGGACGTCTGGGAGAGGATCGCCTGATCTATGCGCCCCAGCTCAAAAGGGGCGAGGGTCGCTTTGCCGACGTGGATGTCGTGCGCTACGACTTCACGGCCGACGTCAGTGCCATGGAGCTGGAGAGACGCTCTGACTACCCCTTCAAGGAGGTGCTCGCGCCACTCTCTCAGACGCTGTTCTTCTTTACGGAGGATGACGTCAAGGTGGCGGACGCGGACGAGCGCGAGGTCGTGGTGGTGCTGAGGGCCTGTGACCTCAATGCCGTGCGCCGCCTGGACGCCCTGTACCTCGAGAATGGCCGTCCCGACCCCTTCTACCAGCGCCTGCGCTCTAGGATGCGCTTTGCCCTCCTAGGCTGCGACCACAGCCAGGAGGACTGCTTCTGCGTGAGCATGGGCACGAACGTGGCCACGGGGTACGACCTCTCGTTTGACCGCCCCGCCGATGGCAGTGGGTATCGCGTGGACGTGAAGGCGGACGACCTGCGCCCCTACTTTGTCGCCGAGGCCACGGGCGAGGAGGACGTGACGCCCGCCCATGTGGCGTCAAACGACGTCTCCGTGCGCGTGCCCGAGGCCGTTCCCAACGCCATCTACGGGCACGATATGTGGAACGAGTACACCGAACGCTGCATCACCTGCGGTCGCTGCAACCTGGTGTGCCCGACCTGCACCTGCTTCACCATGCAGGATGCCTACTACACGGACAACGGCCGCGTGGGCGAGCGTCGGCGCGTCATGGCCAGCTGCATGATCGATGGCTACACCGACGTCGCCGGTGGTGGCTCGTACCGCAAGGCCGCTGGCGATCGCATGCGCTTCAAGGTGCTGCACAAGGTGTACGACTTCCGTCGGCGTTTCGGCTTTGACATGTGTGTGGGCTGTGGCCGCTGCGACACGGTGTGTCCGGAGTACATCTCGTTCTCGGGCTGCATCAACAAGCTCGCGGATGCCGTCGACGGGCTTGCCCGGGACGCCTCCCAGGGGGTGGCCACCAATGCCTAGCAGTGCCACAGCTGCCGTCACGCTCGATGCGGCGACCAATCCCTACGTTCCCTTCCCATCCACGATCCTCGAGGTCATCCGCCATACCAAGAGGGAGTACACCTTCCGCATGGCCTTCGCGGGCGACGTGCGGCCCGGACAGTTCTTCGAGGTCTCCCTCCCCAAGTTCGGCGAGGCACCCATCAGCGTGTCGGGCATCGTACCGGGCGTGTCGGTGGATCTCACCATCCGCCGCGTGGGCGTGGTCACCAATGAGGTGTTCGAGCATTACGAGGGTCAGATCCTCCTGCTGCGCGGCCCCTATGGCAACGGCTTCGACACCTCGCTCTTTGAGCGAGGTGAGGTCGTGGTGGTGGCCGGCGGCACGGGCGTGAGCCCGGTGCGCGGCGTCGTCGACTTCCTCTCACGGTGCGCCGACGCCGTGGACAAGCACGTGATCGTGGGCTTCCGCAGCCCTGACGACCTGCTCTTCCGTGATGACCTCACACGGTGGGACAAGGCGCTCGACCTCACGCTCACCGTGGACGCGGCTCCCGAGGGCTATGGGGGCAACATCGGCCTGGTGACCAAGTACATCCCCGACCTGCCACTGCGGGACCCTGCGACGGCGCAGGCCGTCGTCGTGGGACCACCCCCCATGATGCGCTTCACCATCAGGGGGCTGCTCGGGCGCGGCCTTGCGGAGGGAAACGTCTGGGTCTCCCAGGAGCGCCGCATGTGCTGCGGCCTTGGCAAGTGCGGCCACTGCCGCATCGGTGACACGTACGTGTGCCTGGACGGCCCGGTGTTCAACTACACCGAGTCCAAGGACCTGTTGGACTAGGGGGCAGCTCGTTATGACCATGGACGTCAACGTCAAGAGGCTCAAGAGGAACGCCTTCCGCCAGTCCAAGGTGCGCGGCGAGACGGCCAGTCGCGTGCGTGTGCCGGGTGGTCTCGTGAGTGCCAGGAGCATGGCGCGCATCGTGGGGATCGCGGAGGAGTTTGGCAACGGCGAGATCTTCCTCACCAACCGCCAGGGCGTGGAGATCCCCGGCATCAGGCTGGAGGACATGTCCCAGGTGAATGCACGGCTCAAGGCCATCATCGAGGACACGCGCATCAACCAGGAGGACACCGACCACGGCTATCTGGCGAGCGGCACGCGCAACGTCGTGGCGTGTCCCGGCAAGCGCCTGTGCCCCTTTGGCTGCTATGACACCACGGCCTTTGCCCGGCGCATGGATCAGGCGATCTTCCCCAACAACCGCCACGTGAAGGTGGCCTTCACGGGCTGTTCCAATGACTGCGCGCACGTGGCGCTCAATGACTTTGGCATCATCGGCATGACGGAGCCGCAGTACGATCCCACCCGCTGCATCGGCTGCGGCCAGTGCGTGGACTGGTGCCGGCGTCGTTCCGTGAGCGCGCTCAAGCTGGTGGGTGGCAAGGTCGTGCGCAGCGAGGATCGCTGCATCGGCTGCGGCGTGTGCGTGGTGTACTGCCCCACGCGCGCCTGGACCCGTTCCCGGGAGCACTACTTCCGCGTCAAGATCCTCGGGCGCACGGGCAAGCAGAACCCACGCCTGGCCGAGGACTGGCTGCGCTGGGCGGACGAGGACTCCATCGTCAGGATCGTGCAGAACACGTATGCCTTCATCGAGGAGCACATCGACCCCCATGCCCCGGAGGGCAAGGAGCACATCGGCTACATCGTGGATCGCGTGGGCTTCGACGAGTTCGTGAGGTACGCGCTTGACGGCGTGGAGCTGGGCGAGAAGTGCCAGCGTGCGAGCCATGTGTACTGGGGTGGCAAGCGCTATGATCGAGACAACGACCTGAGGTAGGGCGCCCGGAATACGAGCGGTTCGACTACGGGGAGCACGTGCGGCAAACGGCGTCTGAGACATAGTGCCAGGTGACGCGTTCGTGAACCGGTGCCTGCATGAGGTTACTCTCGATTCCCAATGCCCCTGTCATCTTATGGCACGATTGTTGGTGCGTGCCGTGAGTGGTTCATTACGCACGGTGGATGGAGCATTGAGGTGCTCCACGCGACACATGACGACGAGTGACGCTGCGTTTCGTGTCCTGTTGGGGCGCTATATGCCCAGGCCATCACGGTTACGAACTAGATACTAACTAACTCTCATATCACTAGATATAGAGGACGTAACTACTTTTTACAATTTTGTAATGAAGATAACATGTGCCTAGGTCAGACGCGCAGCATGAGGTTGTGTAGGGTGACATGACGTGGGTACGTGCAAGCGACAGGCGGAACACATCCCCATCGACGTCAGAGCACGCGCGTCGCAAGGAGAGAGGATGGGTTTATGCCAGTCGATCGCAAGAAGTACTGCGTCTACGGAGCGTGGCGCGAGTCAAAGACGAACGAGTACACCCCCGTCACCAACGCGAGCACCGGTGAAGTCATGGCCGAGGTGCCACGCTGCACCACTGAGGAGGTCGAGGAGGCAATCGCCTCTGCACAGGAGGCCTTTCCCACATGGGCGGAACTCTCGCTCTCCAGACGTGTGCAGTACATGTTCAAGTGGCGTGACGTCCTTATCGATCACCTCGATGAGCTGACATTGCTGTGCGCCAAGGAACACGGCAAGAACCTCAACGAGAGCCGTGGTGATATCCTCAAGGCCATCGAACCCACTGAGCTTGCGTGCTCGCTGCCGCTGGCCATCCAAGGGCGCTGCGCGATGCAGGTCTCCACGAACTTCGATTGCGAGACCATACGCCAGCCGCTCGGGGTCGTTGCCGGTATCGTACCGTTCAACTTCCCGGCCATGATTCCGTGGGGCTGGATGGTGCCGCTTGCTATCGCCTGCGGAAATACGGTCGTGCTCAAGGCCGCAACGCCTACCCCGCTCACCGCCATGAGGATCCTCGAGCTCTTCTATGCGGAGGGGGGCTTCCCCAAGGGCGTCGTCAACCTCGTCACCTGTACGCATCACGAATCCGAGGTACTGCTCACCGATCCACGCGTCAAAGCCGTTACCTTCGTGGGCACCACGGGCGTGGGCAAGCAGGTCTACGCCACCGCGGCAGCTCATGGCAAGCGCGTGCAGGCACAGTGTGAGGCCAAGAACCACGCTCTCGTCCTGGAGGACTGCGATCTTGATGCTACGACTAATGCAGTCATCAATTCCGCCTTTGGTTGTGCCGGCGAGAGGTGCATGGCGTTGCCCGTCTGCTGCGTCCAAGAGTCCATCGCCGATGAGTTTGTGGCAGTTCTCAAGAAGAAGGCCGAGGCGATGGTTGTTGGTTGTGCCTACGACCCCAAGACCAAGCTGGGCCCAGTCACGGACAAGAAGTATCGCAGACGCATCAGCGAATGGATCCAGAAGGGCGTTGACGAGGGCGCCGAGCTCGTACTTGATGGTCGTGGTTACAAGGTGGCGGGCCTTGAGGGCGGCTTCTACCTCGGTCCCACCATCTTTGATCACGTCGAGCCTGGCATGGAGATTGGTGAGCGCGAGATCTTTGGGCCTGTCGTGTGCATCAAGCGCGTCAGGAGCTATGACGAAGGCATCAGCATCATGAATGCCAACCCCTTTGCCAACGGCTCCTCGATCTTCACGCGCAGCGGCTACTTCGCGCGCCGCTTCAAGATGGAGACCGATGGCGGCATGGTGGGCATCAATGTCGGTATCCCCGTGCCGACGGCCTACTACCCATTCAGTGGCAACAAGGAGTCGTTCCTTGGTGATAGCCATGTGCTTGGTCTGGATGGCTACCACTTCTACACGCGTGCCAAGACGGTCACCACCCACTGGTTCGACCAGAGCAGCGCCTCGCGGACACTGGACAGCTGGGAGGGCACTGTCGAGCGCGAGTAGGGGTCGAGCTGGGAGTTCCATACCAAGAGATGCATAGGGGTAGCAAGTCGTTTGATGAGAGGCAGAGACACCATGGAGACTGTGGAGCAGTTTGCCAAGCATTTTGACACGGCTTTTCTAAGTCCAGCGCTTACGGAGGATGAGGTCCGCAGACAGGCGAAGATCGCACTCGATTATCATGTGGCGACCTTCTATACAAACCCCATCTGGACGCCCGTAGTGGCCGAGATTCTGGGTGGTACCGACGTTCATATCGGTGCGGCCTGCTCCTTCCCTCATGGCACCACGACACTTGAGATGAAGAAGGCCGAGATGGAGGAGGCTGTGGCTTCCGGTGCCACTTCCGTCGACCTCGTTGCCAACGTAGCGGCCATCAAGGAGGGTCGGTGGGATTACGTCAAGAGCGAGCTCGAGGCACTGCGTACGACCGCAGGTGACAACTGGGCCAAATACATCATCGAGACCTGCTTCCTCAATGATGCGCAGCTGGCCAAGACCGTTCGGCTGTGCAGTGAGGCGGGTATCGACTTTGCCAAGAGTGGCACGAACGTCCAAGGCAAGTCACAGGACCATAAGATTCGCGTGATGCTTGACAACGTCTCTGGGAGCACCAAGGTCAAGTGCTCGGCCCTTCCGGACAGCTTCATGATGTCCGCGATTCTCTGGATGATTCACGAGGGCGTCCAGCTGTTCGGGACCATGTATGCAACGGAGCGCATCGAAGAGTACCGCGACTATCTTGCGTGGTCCAAGCGCAATGGCATCAAGGAGTGGTAGCTCGGCCTCGCCAAGGTTGAGGTGAGCGCAGGGGGTTCCGACGGCGCCTGTCCATAGCGTCAAAACACCAATCTGATGTGCGTGACCAAGAGGAGGTCAGAGGGACCTCTAGGGTGGTTGTGCGAGAAAGGAGTCATGTCATGATCAAGAGGACGTTGGAGGAGCTGACCACCTATGAGGCTCCGGGACACTTTGGGTGCTGTGCCATGCGTGTCCATGGCAAGGACGAGACCGGTGCCACGAAGTTCTGGATTGGCCGCTCCACCTTTCTACCTGGTGGCGGAGCCGAGTACCAGTACGAGGACAATCCGCTTGAGAAGGTCTACTACGTGCTCGAGGGTGAGATTACCGTCATTGACAAGCAAGGCAAGGTTTACGCGATGCACAAGGACGAGGCCATCTGCTTTCCACCCAATGAGGGTCGCAAGCTTGAGAACCGGTCGAATCGTCCAGCCATCATGCTGGTGATCATCAACTATCCCGATGCTCAGTAGTCTTACACGTCCAGGAGGGAGGAGCATAAGATGTCCGATACCAAGAAGATCGATGTGAGCCGCGACTTCGTTGACGGCCTCTTTGACATCAAGGGCAAAGTTGCGATTGTGACGGGTGCCACGGGGGCGCTCGGTGGAGCCATTGCCGTCGCATATGGCATGAAGGACGCCAAGGTGGTGCTTACCGCGCGTAACGAGGAACGACTTGCCGCGGTCGAGCAACAGGTGAAGTATGAGGGAGGAGACTGCATCGTCGTTCCCGCCGATCCTTCTGATCCCGTGGCGTTCGCCAAGGTGATCGCTGCTGCCAAGAAGGCATACGGGGGGATTGACATCCTTGCCGTGGCGCACGGTTACAACCATCCGCAGAACATCCTCGAACAGAGTGTCGAGGACTGGTCCTACATCATGGATGCCGACCTCAAGAGCGTCTACATCGTCTGCAAGCAGGTCGCTGAGGAGATGGCAAAGGCTGGCAAGGGTGGAAAGATAGTCGTTGTCTCTTCCGCGCGCTCCAAGATGGGCATGGCGGGGTATACCGGATACTGCGCATCGAAGGGCGCAGCCGACCTGATGGTCCAGTCAATGGCCTGCGACCTCTCGTCCAAGTATGGCATCAACGTCAACTCCATCAACCCGACGGTCTTCCGCTCTGACCTTACCGAGTGGATGTTCGACCCTGAGTCAGCCGTGTACAAGAACTTTCTCAAGCGCCTGCCGATCGGTCGTCTCGGTGAGCCCTACGACTTCGTGGGCATGGCCATCTTCCTCGCCTCACCCGCATCGGACTTCCTCACGGGCGGGAATTATGACGCCACTGGTGGCTATTGGGCCTGCTAGCCAGTGATTCTGAGGGATGGTGCGCATCTTGCACCCGCCTGTCTTTGTTCACAGGGGATACGATTCCCCACAAGACCAAGGAGCTTCCTATGGGCAAGAAGGTATTCATTGAGCTGTCGCATCCGTTCAGTGCCGAGATTCCGCGTTGGCCCTACTTTGACAAGCCCGTCATCGACAACCAGCACACGATGGCCAAGGGCGGTGTCCTTACCCAGTCCATCACGTGCACCATGCACACGGGTACCCACTGTGATGCACCCCGGCATGTCATGGAGTACGAGTTCGATGGAAAACGCGCTCGCTACATCGATGAGATGCCAATCGATGCCTATACGGGGGAGGCTGTCTGCCTACCCATCGACATCGAGCCATGGGGTCTCATAACAGGCGAGCATCTCGATGCCGCATGCAAGAGGATCGGCATGGATCCCAAGGACCTTGAGGGTATGGTGGTCTGCCTCAACACGGGCATGCACCGACTCTTTGATGATTCCAAGGCCTATTACCACTATTCCATTGGCACGGGCATCGAGGCGGGCAAGTGGTTCGTGGCACACAAGGTAAAGTGCGTTGCCATGGACTCGCAGGCTCTCGACCACCCGCTGCACACCGCCATGGGCAACAACGGGATGACGCGCATGAACCTGCTGGGTGCCACGGGCAAGCCGATCACCGAGGAATACAAGGAACTCTTCGGTGAGGAAGCCTATGCGGAGTTTGACAAGTTCGAGTATATCCGTATCCATGGACAGGCTGCCTATGACGAGAAGTTTGGTGACCTTGAGCATATAGGCTGCTGGGGCACATGGGAGCCTTGCCATAAGGAGATGCTCGGGCATGGCATCGTAGGTGTTGAGAACTTGGGTGGTGACCTGGATAAGGTGAATGGCAAGCGCTTCCGCTTCTATTGCTTCCCGCTACGTTGGCACCTGGGTGACGGCTCCATGGCCCGCTGCGTCGCCGAGATCGACGAAGATGACTTGGTCCCCAATGTTCCCGACCGCACATACAAGTATGGTGGCACAGGCTATGGTGATGCCGAGGGGCATGGTGCAAGCTGTCTCGAGTACATGCAGCGGCTCTTTGAGCGCAGCAAGAAGTAAGAGGATGCCGCGTGTCGCAGGTTCGTGCTGGGCAGCTTGCCCGTGAACGCGACTCTGGGGGTTCGGCCATGTGCCTGTGACCGAACCCCATTGGTATCTCCAGGTTTTCGCCAGTCCGTGGTAGACATATAAATTATACGTATAGCTCTCAACTGGAGGAGTGCGGGGCTATGGGAGCGGTGAGGATTGGTAAGAGTCATAAAAACAGTACGAATCCCTATCAATATGCTCTGTTGTTCATGGGTGGAAAGTGGAAGATGACACTCATCCACGAGCTGGGATTCGAAGGGTCGCTGCGCTACAACAGCACTTGCAAGGCATTGGGTATTTCGAAGAAGATGTTCTCGAGCGTCATGGCTGACCTCATCAAGCTTGGCATAGCGCGGCGCTGCGTCGACGCCTCCCATACGCCACCTCGTGTGACCTATGGGCTGACTGCCACAGGTCGCTCACTCCTGCCCGTGTTGGATGACATCTATGTCTGGAGTGTCAGGACGATGGCGAAACGCGGCGTGGCCCTCGACCCCGACGCTCTCGTCGTGCATAACGACGCGCGCTATGTTAACAGGCTTTCGGACATTATCGATTCGGATGCCTATCGGCGGCCGTCTATACGAGGTGACCATCATGTGTGATTGGAACCGGTCTGTCATCATATCCGATGTCATCCTGGCCATCGTGATCAATACGTCTGCAACGCTGTGTGCCGGTGATCCCATCAGCCTCTCCACCTGGTATCCCATGACCTGTGCAGCACTGGGCACGAACATCGTGCTTCAATTGGCACTCCCCGTGCATGGGTGGGCACAGGCACTCTCCGGATGGGCACGACAACGGCCATGGTATCCCCTAGTTGAGGTATTCTTCGAGAACCTCATCTTTGTGACCTGCATATCGATGACAATGGCTCTGATTCAGATGGACGCTCGTGGGGGTGACTTTCTGTCTCTCTGGCTGGCAACGTATTTCGTACTCGTCCTCATTGGATATGGCACATCACTGGTACTCTGGAGAGCGTTCTCTGGGAACCACGCGATGGAGGGCATGGAAGGGCGGTCGTGATATATCATACGGACGATCTGACTGAGACTCGGACGAGTGATGCACCGATGGGGAGGTCCCATGTTCCGTCCCATGCGTAGATTCAGGCAGGAGCTTCCTCGCGAGGAGTGCGACGAGGTGCTCCTGGATGGCATGCGTGGCGTCATGGCCTTTCTGGGTGATGACGACTATCCCTATGCCGTGCCACTCGACTACCTGTACAAGCCTTCCGAGCGGCGCATCTACTTCCATGGCGCCCGCGGGGGCCACAAGGTGGACGCCCTGCGCGCCCACGAGAAGGCCAGCTTCTGCGTCATGAGCGAGGGCACGGCGACGAAAGGCAGGTTCGGACTCGACATGAGGAGCGTCATCTGCTTCGGTCGCCTGCATGAGGTGGAACCGGGCGCAGCCACCATCGAAGCCGTGCGCGAGCTGGGCCTGCGCTATGTCCGGAGGGTCTATCCCAATGTGGCCGCCGTCGACGAGGAGCTGCGCCAGGCAGGCGGGCGAGTGCTCTGCTATTACCTTGACATCGAGCACATGACGGGCAAGCTCGTCAACGAGTCGTAGGGCGTTCGTGCGCATAGACCTGGAATGAAGTCTCGTACGCTGACGGCCTTGAGGCATACCGGTGGGCTGCCCTTCCGCACGGCACCTGTTTTGGGCTGCATGCTGCCGTACTGGTACCATAGGTGGTCGTAGGTGCGAACAAGTGCCTCATGCACAGGCCTCGAGAGAAAGGGCGTTATGGGAAGCATGAAGAAGTACGTTGCCGAGTTCATTGGAACGTGTGTCCTGGTGACCTTTGGCTGCGGTACCGCCGCCGCACTTGGCTGCAATGGTGCGGAGCCCAATGGCGCCTATCTTGCGACGGCACTGGCATTCGGCCTGTCCGTCGTGGCCATGGCCTACTCCATTGGTAACGTCTCGGGCTGCCACGTCAACCCTGCCGTCTCGCTGGGCGTGTGGATGCGTGGCAACATGGACACGGCGAAGTTCGTCGGTTACCTGGTCTCGCAGTTCCTTGGTGGCCTTCTCGGTGCCGCCTTCGTGGGCCTCTTTGCCGGGTTTGGCAGCAGCATGGGCACCAATGCCCTCTACCAGGGTAACGTTGGCCTTTCGCTGCTCATCGAGATCATTTTGACCTTTGTGTTCGTGCTCGTGGTGCTTGGCGTCACCGACAAGGTGGAAAACGGGGCGGTCGCCGGTCTCGTGATAGGCCTGTCGCTGACCTTCGTGCACATCCTGGGCATCCACTTTACGGGTACGTCCGTTAACCCCGCCCGCAGTCTTGGCCCCGCGCTCCTCAAGGGCGGCGAGGCACTCGGGTGCGCCTGGGTCTTCATTGTGGCTCCGCTCATTGGCGGTGCGTTGGCGGCCGCGGTGTACAACTACCTGGCTCCCAAGAATCACTAGGTCTCCCGTTCTCAGAGTCCGATGGTGTCCTGAGGGGCATCCGGTCGCACAGCCGCCCCAAGCTTGGCGTTGGGGCGGCTTTTGTTGACGAGCCCTGTCACCGGGCCGAGGCATGTGTCAGTTTTTTGGTGGTATGGGGCGACGCACTGTACATCTGATGACAGCACAAGCGCACTTTCGCGCTCATACCGCCATCAGATGTACGATTCATAAGATGGTTGGCCACGGGAACCTCAGATTCTCCATCTGCCACTGCAGGGGCGCATAGCTGACCCCACTATGTGAGCTTGTGCGTTTGAGCAGATAAACAGCTGTGTCTGTGTCCACGTTCTGCCCATATTGATAGATTTCTGCCAGTTTGCTGCACGTAAGGCATAGAAAATCCGTCCACCAGGGCCCAAGGACTCCCATCATGGGGGCATGGATATCTGGATTGGCGGACATAGCGCGGTCGAACTGCTGCGCATGGCGCGAAGCGGCCGGTGGCCGCGCCTGCACGAGTCCAACAGTCGTATCGTTGGGCACTCCTCTGCAGGCGTTGGCAAGACATGGCGGGAGGCGGTGAGCGAGCTCGGGCAATACCTGGACGTCTTCCCATCGCATCCATTGATGGTGCGCGTTGCGGACGGGGCGCATAGGATACGGAGCTCGGTGGTTGATTGCAAGGTGAATGCCTCCGTGCTTCCCAGCGGGTCGTTCCTGATAGCCGAGCTTGACGCCTTTGGCACGTCCGTCCATATCGACGCCCCGGAGCACCAGCTGCTCTCCCTTGCCCGTCACCTGAGCCCCCTTGTCTCCATGGGGCGCATGGATCGTCCGGTTGCCCTGGCCGTGCTGGCGGAGTTTGGCATGGAGCTCTGCGGAACCTATGCCCGCAATCCCAGGAATCCCTACGGCGAGGACTGCCACTACGGGACGAATCCCGTCACAGATCCGAATCGGCTGAGTCTATGGCTGAATGGGGTCTCCCATGTTAAGGGCGCACGACTTGCCAAGGCGTCCGTGCGTCACATCCGCGCCAGCTCCGCCTCGCCCGTGGAGTCGACCCACGCCATCCTGCTGGGGTTTCCGGTGCGTTGGGGTGGAATTGCCCTTGGAGACTTCCAGCTGAATGCCCAGCTGGTGATGAGCCGTAAGGACATGAGCATGCTCGGGCGGACATCGTTTCGTCCGGACCTGTACTTTCCGAGGTATCGGCTTGCCATAGAGCACTATGGGGCGGAGTGGCACGGTGGGATTGATCGCATGGCGGAGGACGCCACGAGGACCCAATGCTATGCCGCCCTAGGCATCAGGGTGTATCCAACCACTGCGCGCGACTGCGGAACCGCTGTGGCATACGAATCGTTTCTCAGGAAGCTGGCGGAGGGGTTGGGGCATGACCTTGGCGAGCGTCACCGCAGGATGATCCTTGGCCGCCTCGAGGACTTCGATGGCTCGCGCATGCGCGCCGCGATCATTGAGGAGCTGGCGCACGGTGCCAGCGTGCGTTCCTATTGACGGTCGAGGGTTCCTGGGCGCGAGGGCTACATGCGAAAGTGCGCATCTGATGGCATTCGTAGCCAAAATCTGGGTTCAGGATGTCATCAGATGTACACTCGCACGGGTATGGCTGGGCTGCCCATGACGAATACGACGCTTGCTCACGAGGGCCTTCCTGGCGCAGCCCATGCGGCATGGGTGGACGGCGTATCCTTCCTGCGGCGTGACTTGTGAAAGGCCTGCGGAAGCGCCGGGGCTCCCGTAGAATGGCGGGGACGGCACGACGGCTGCGTGGGCAGCCATACGCAGGGAACGGCATATGGCAGAGTTCATCTACCAGATGGAGAAGGTTCGCAAGGCCTTTGATGGCAAGGTCGTCCTGGATGACGTGACGATGGGATTCTTGCCGGGCGCCAAGATCGGCGTGGTGGGGCCCAACGGCATGGGCAAGTCCACCCTGCTCAAGATCATGGCAGGCAGGGAGGGCATCTCCAATGGCGAGGCCAGGCTCTCACCCGGCTACAGCGTGGGCCTGCTCGAGCAGGAACCGCCTTTGGACGAGGCCAAGACCGTGGGGGAGGACATCCGCCTGGCCTTTGGGGACCTTCTGGCCAAGGTCGAGCGCTTCAACAGGATTGGCGAGGAGATGGCGGATCCTGACGCTGACTGCGATGCCCTCATGGCGGAGATGGGGACGCTGCAGGACGAGATTGACGCCGCGGGTGGCTGGGACATCGACTCCCAGCTCTCGCAGGCCATGGATGCCCTGCAGTGCCCCGATCCCGACGAGGGCGTGAGCCACCTCTCAGGCGGCGAGCGCCGTCGCGTGGCCCTCTGCAGGCTGTTGCTTGAGGCACCGGACCTGCTGCTGCTGGACGAGCCCACCAACCACCTTGACGCCGAGAGCGTCCTGTGGCTGGAGCAGTTCCTCAAGAGCTACCAGGGCGCCGTCCTGGCCGTCACGCACGACCGCTACTTCCTGGACAACGTGGCCGAGTGGATCTGCGAGGTGGACCGCGGCACGCTCTATCCCTACAGGGGGAACTACTCCACCTACCTGGAGACCAAGGCCGCGCGCATGGAGATGGAGTCCAAGCAGAACGCCAGGCGCGCCAAGCGAATGCAGGACGAGCTCGCGTGGGCGCGCAGCTCGCAGAAGGCACGTCAGGCCAAGAGCAAGGCCCGTCTGGCCGCCTACGAGCAGATGGAGGCCGAGGCCCGTCGCGCCACCAAGACGGACTTCATGGACATCCACATTCCCGTGGGCCCGCGCCTGGGTGCCAAGGTGCTCGAGGTGGAGCATCTGCACAAGGCCTTCGGCGATCGCACGCTCATCGACGACCTCTCCTTCACCCTGCCGCGCAACGGCATCGTGGGCGTCATCGGCCCCAATGGCGTGGGCAAGTCCACGCTGTTCAAGATGATCGTGGGCCGGGAGCGGCCCACATCGGGCACCCTCGAGCTGGGCGAGACGGTACGGCTCTCCTACGTGGACCAGGGACGCGAGGGCCTGGACGCCCAGAGGAGCGTGTGGGAGGTCGTGTCGGACGGCAACGACTACATCCAGGTGGGCGATGCCGAGATCCCGAGTCGCGCCTACGTGGGCGCCTTCGGCTTCAAGGGTTCCGACCAGCAGAAGCGTGCGGGCGTGCTCTCCGGGGGCGAGCGCAACCGCCTGAACCTGGCCGTCACGTTGCGCCAGGGCGGCAACCTCCTGCTGCTTGACGAGCCCACCAACGACCTCGACACCGAGACCCTGTCCTCCCTCGAAGAGGCGCTCCTGGCGTTCCCGGGCTGTGCCGTGATCACGAGCCACGACCGCTGGTTCATGGATCGCGTGGCCACGCACATCCTGGCCTGGGAGGGCACGGACGAGAACCCCGGCAGCTGGCACTGGTTCGAGGGCAACTTCGAGGACTACCAGAAGGATCGCGAGCGGCGCCTGGGACCCGACCTCTCTCGCCCGCACCGCCTGCACCGCAAGCTCACGCGCGACTAGCCTGGCGCTGAGGGCGATGAGGGCACAGGCATCACAGCCGCAGCGCCGCCTGGCATGGCTCACCACGAGTCGTGAGACGGCGCGGCAGTATGTACGATGGACGGCGGGCCTGCGCGCGCACCCTGGGGCGCGCGCGGCTCTGTTGGGGGCAAACCGCTGGCTCAAGGTACTGTGCTACGTGCTCTACCCGCTGTTGCTGGTGCTCACCTGGTTCGGCGTGGGATGTGAGACGGCAGGGGCATCCTTCTGGCACGCACTGCTGGCTCCCGTCGTGGGCTTTGTCCTGGAGACGGCCCTGCGCGCCTGGCTTGACGCACCGCGTCCCTACGAGGTCTTGGCCATCGACCCGCTCATCCGCAAGAAGACGCGCGGCAAGTCGTTCCCCAGCAGGCATGTCTTCTCGGCCTTCGTGATCGCCACCAGCTGGCTTTCCTATAGCGTGCCGGTGGGGTGTGCGCTCCTTGCCGTCGGCGTGATGCTGGCGGTGGTGCGTGTGCTCGGTGGCGCGCACTTCCCACGTGACGTGGTGGCGGGAGCGCTTTTGGGCATCCTGATCGGGATTATCTAGCGGTCGCTCGCGGCAGGGCTATCCGAGGCCCTTCGCAGACGCCAGGAGCCCGCCCACATCGTCATTGCCCGTGGCCTAGGAGCATGAGGCGGATGACCTTCTCGCCCGAGGGCGGCGTGACAAAGGTCCCGGCACCCGCGGTCCGTCCGAACGCCTGTGCCATCGTTGGTGAGACCACAAAGAGCCGCCGGTTGGTGGGGGGTCTGGACAGGGATGGAGGCCCGGTTCCACCATGCCCTGACGGGGGCGCCGGGCATGGTCCCTCCCTGGCGTTTCGGTACTGACAAGACACATGACTTTACAGTTACCTCATCCCCTGTCATACTGTCACGCCAACCGGCGGTTGTCCCTAAGGGATCCGGGGTGGGGAGGGGCACATGGGCGACTATGTCATGACGCCGTTGGAGCGGCAGAGCCTCGAGCGGGCGCTGCGACGCCTCCACGAGGACGGTGGCCCCGTCCCGCAGGACTTCGGATCGGGGTTCGGGGCGCTCCGTGAGCGCGTGGAGCGGCTCAAGCGCGAGCGCGATGCGGTGGTGCTCGCGCACTACTACGTGCCGGCCGAGACGCAGGCGCTGGCCGACCACGTGGGCGACTCGTTCTACCTCGCGCGCCTGGCGAAGACGCTGACGGCCGAGACCATCGTGCTCTGCGGCGTCTCGTTCATGGCCGAGAGCGTCAAGCTCCTCAACCCTGACCGCCGCGTGCTCATGCCTGTCCCCGCGGCCGATTGCCCCATGGCGCACATGGTGCGCGAGGCCGACGTGGACAGGGTGCGCACCCAGTACGACGACCTTGCCATCGTGGCCTACGTGAACACGACGGCCCGCATCAAGCGCTGGGCGGACGTGTGCGTGACGTCCTCGAACGCCCTCAAGGTGGTGCGTGCCCTGCCGCAGCACAACATCCTCTTCCTGCCCGACATGAACCTGGGCCGCTACGTGGCGCACCAGCTTCCCGAGAAGAACGTCATCCTCAACCGTGGCTATTGTCCCACGCACATGCGCATCGCGCTGGCGGAGGTGGAGGCGTTGGAGCTGGCATATCCCGATGCCGAGGTGCTGGCTCACCCCGAGTGCAGCGAGGAGGTGCTTGCCGAGGCGGACTTCATCGGCTCCACCAAGCAGATCATCGAGCACATCGCGGCGAGCAGCCGGAAGGAGTTCATCGTGCTCACCGTCATGGGTGTCTCGTACGAGATAGAGCGGCAGACGCAGGGCCAACACAAGCGTGTCCACTATCCGGCGACGCCGCCCATCTGTCCCAACATGGCCATGGTCACGCCGCAGAGCCTGCTCGCCTGCCTTGAGGACCGCTCGGGCGAGATGCAGCTTCCCGAGGACGCGGATCGTGCCAACGCGCCCCTTGAGCGCATGCTCGAGCTGGCGGCGCTCTGATGACGGGCGAGGCGCAGGACATGCGCGCGGACGTGACGATCGTGGGCTGTGGCGTCGCGGGCCTCTATGCGGCCCTCAACCTGCCGCGGGCTCTCTCGGTGGCCATGCTCTGCAAGGAGGATGTGGCCAGCTGCGACTCCATGCTGGCGCAGGGTGGCATCTGCGTGATGCGTGACTACGACGACTACGCCCCCTGGTTTGACGACACGCTGCGCGCCGGTCACGGCGAGAACCGCATCGCGAGCGTTGACGTCATGATCTGGGAGAGCCGTGGCATCATCCGCGACCTCACATGCCTGGGCGTGTCGTTCGACCGCACGCCGACGGGCGACCTGGACTACACGCGCGAGGGCGCCCATTCGCGACCGCGCATCGTGCACCATGCGGACGTCACGGGCAGGGAGATCACCACCACGCTTCTGGCGCGCGTGCGTGAGTTGTCCAACGTGCGCATCCTCGAGGGACACCCGATGGTGGACCTCCTTGAGGGGGACGGTGCCTGCACGGGCGTCGTCTGCGAGCGGCCTGGCGGCGGGCACCTTGCCATCCGTGCCACGGACACCCTCATGGCCACGGGGGGCGTGGGCGGGCTCTATGAGCGCTCCACCAACTTCCGCAGCCTGACGGGGGATGGCTGCCGCATCTGCGCCGCGCATGGGGTCGAGCTGGAGCACATGGACTACGTGCAGCTGCATCCCACCTCGCTCTATACCACGCGACCGGGGCGCGCCTTTCTCATCAGCGAGTCGTGTCGTGGGGAGGGGGCCATCCTCCTGGATGCGAGGGGCGAGCGCTTCGTGGACGAGCTGCTGCCCCGTGACATGGTCTCCGAGGCCATTCGGGCGCAGATGTGCGAGGATGGCATGCCGTACGTGCGCCTCTCGTTCGAACGGGTGGCACCGGAGGTCATAACGGGACACTTTGCCAATATCTACCAGCGCTGTCGCGACGAGGGCTACGATATCCTGCGCGAGCCCATTCCCGTGGTTCCCGCCCAACACTACCTCATGGGCGGCATCCATGTGGACCAGGACTCCCGTACCACCCTGCCGCATCTCTATGCGGCGGGGGAGACCAGCTGCAATGGCGTGCATGGCAGGAACCGCCTTGCGAGCAACTCGCTTTTGGAAAGCCTGGTATTCTCACGGTTGGCGGCGCGGGACATCGTGCGAAGGAGGCATGCCCATGCGTGAGACGACCCTACGGCTGCAGGCGGAGCCGCTCATCCGCTCCGCCCTGCGCGAGGACATCACGAGCGAGGACGTCTCGACCATCTCGGTGGTGGATGGCACGGAGCGTGGCCGGGTGCATCTGCTGGCCAAGGAGGATGGCGTCATCTGCGGCCTGGACGTGTTCGAGCGCACCTTCCAGCTGCTTGACCCCACGGCCCGTCTTAAGGCCGCCGTGCGCGAGGGCGATGACGTGACCGTCGGCGAGGAGCTGGGCGTCGTGCATGGGCATGTGGAGGCCCTGCTCTCGGGCGAGCGCGTGGCGCTCAACTTCCTGCAGCGCATGAGCGGCATCGCCACGCTCACGCGCGCCATGGCCCGCGAGCTTGCGGGCACCAGGACACGTCTGGTGGACACGCGCAAGACCACGCCCAACATGCGCGTCTTCGAGAGGGAGGCCGTGCGCGTGGGCGGTGGCGCCAACCATCGCTACAACCTCTCGGACGGCGTGATGCTCAAGGACAACCACATCGATGCGGCGGGTGGCATCTCCCAGGCCGTGGCCGCGGCGCGTGCCCGTGCGCCCTTCGTGCGCAAGGTCGAGGTGGAGGTCGAGAGCCTCGTCCAGCTTCGCGAGGCCTTGGCCGCTGGCGCGGACATCGTGATGCTTGACAACATGGACCTTGCCACCATGCGCACGGCCGTGGGCATGGTGGATGGCAGGGCAGAGGTCGAGGTCTCGGGCAACGTGACGTTGGGGCGCCTGCACGACCTTGCCGAACTGGGAGTCGACGTCATCTCGTGCGGGGCGCTCACGCATTCGGCACCCATACTGGACCTTTCCCTCAAGCATCTCGTCGTCACGGGGCGGCGCGCATCATGACGGGCGAGGAGCGCAGGAGTCGGGCGCTGACGTTGCTGGAGCGGAGTGTGGCCCCCCTGACGGGGACGGAACTCGCGCGTCGCCTTGGCGTGAGTCGTCAGGTGATCGTGCAGGACATCGCCCTGCTCAAGGCGCAGGGGGCGGACGTCGTCTCGACCAGTCGCGGCTATCGTCTCATGCCGGCCACCAGTCGTCCGATGCGGCTCCTCAAGGTGTTCCATGGGCCCGGGCGCGTGGGCGAGGAGCTGCGGCTCATCGTCGATCTGGGTGGGACGGTGGAGGACACGCTGGTGAGCCACCGCGCCTACGGGCGCCTGAGCGCCCCTTTGGGCATCTCCAGCCGGAGTGACGTGACGCACTTCGAGCACGAGCTGGCAAGCAGCAAGTCGGGGCTGCTCAGCGAGGTCACCTCGGGCTATCACTTCCATCATGTGAGCGCCCGTGACGAGGCAACGCTCGACGCCATCGAGGAGGCCCTGGGGTCGGCGGGGTTTTTGGCCGAGCGCAGCGATTGGGAGCGTACGGAGCTGGGCTAGGCCCCAGCGGACGGTCGCACGCTCGCAAGGATGTTTCAGGCATATCTCGTGCGTTTGGGTTTGACGTGGCAGATGGTGTATGCGCGTACACTCTAGGGCAGGCACTACAGGGTGTCGTCACCAGTGGAGGAAAGCATGGAGAAGAAGGATCTGGACTGGGGCAAGCTCAGCTTTGCCTACATGCACACGGACTACAGCTACGTGTCCGACTATAGGGACGGCGCATGGGATGCGGGCACGCTAACCACCGACCACTCCCTGCACCTCTCCGAATGCGCGGGTATCTTCCACTACTGCCAGGAGGTCTTCGAGGGCCTCAAGGCCTACACCACCAAGGGTGGTGACATCGTCTGCTTCCGTCCCGACCAGAACGCCCGGCGCATGCACGATTCCGCCAAGCGCCTGATCATGCCGCCCTTCCCCGAGGACCGCTTCGTGGACGCCGTCGAGCAGGTCGTGAGAGCCAACGCTGCCTGGGTGCCGCCCTTCGGCTCCGGTGCCACGCTCTATATCCGCCCGTTCATGGTGGCCACGGGCGACGTCATTGGCGTCGCTCCTGCCGACGAGTACCAGTTCCGCATCCTCGTGACCCCGGTGGGTCCGTACTACGCAGGTGGCATCAAGCCTGTCAAGCTGCAGGTCTCCAAGTACGACCGCGCCGCGCCCCATGGCACCGGCAACATCAAGGCCGGCCTCAACTATGCCATGAGTCTGCTTCCCTCTGTCGAGGCGCACGCGGCAGGCTATGCGGACAACATGTTCCTCGATCCCGAGACCCGTACGTACGTGGAGGAGTCCGGCGGCGCCAACATCCTCTTCGTCACCAAGGACGGCAGGCTCGTCGTGCCGCAGTCGCACACGGACTCCATCCTGCCCTCCGTCACGCGTCGCTCCCTGGTGGACGTGGCCCAGAGGATGCTGGGCATGGAGGTCGAGCAGCGCCCCGTCACGTTTGCGGAGATCGACCAGTTCGTCGAGTGCGGCATGTGCGGCACCGCGGCCGTCATCTCGCCGGTGGGCGAGGTCGACGCCGACGGGCGGAAGGTCGTCTACGGCATGGACCATGTGGGTCCCGTGATGGCAAAGCTGCGTGAGACCCTCGTGGGCATCCAGTCGGGCGAGATCGAGGACCGGTTCGGCTGGGTCCACAGGATCGACGTGGGATAGGCACGTCCCCATGAGCACGGTTGTGCCCCGTCGTGGCTCGAGCCGCGGCGGGGTGTACTCTATGTGGCGGCGTCCGCGAGCTTGGATCTCTACCGGCAATTATTTAGTTGGATCAAGTGGTAGTTCCACAATCAGAAAAAACAGGGATAAGGTGATGACCACCTAGGATTGAGGATACACCGCTGACCGATGTTAAGGATAGTGAACTCCCTGGAGGAAGCGTGTTGCAGCATATTTATGTTGTGGGTCGGCTTCCTCGTTTCAGGACGAAGGCACAGAAAGAAGGGGTTAAAGTGCGCACCAGGAGGCTTCAAAGGTTTGTGGTTGCCATAGTGGCGGCATTTGCTCTCGCGTTTGCCGTAACACCGGCACTTGCTGCAAACACATCGGATGAAGGATATAACTTCTACTTCTATGGAGGAGGTGCCACCCAGGGAACACGGCCACGTCCCAAGACCAATACCACTCCTGTGTATGTTCGCGTCGATACGATTACCATATCAAGTGTTGGTCTATATGTGGATGGTGCCTACAGCTCACGTGGGCCTTGGACCAACCGCACGAACGGCGGCTCTGCCCCTATGTCCCAAGTCAGGGGGCCAGGAAGGTATTCTATCCACACCTCTGTCTATGAGTCTGGGCGTCGGTGGGCGCGCCTGACGGGGTACTCGTCTTGGCCCAGCGGATCCGTGTACGGCGTGTGGAGCCCTGACTCCACTCGCACATACACCTCGCTCAATTAGGCTGCGCACGTCGCTTTCTCGCTCGGTATGGTAGGAATGGAGGGATGACGCATGAGGGGAAGGGTGACCGCGTCACGCTCTCGCATTGCGGTGGTGGCATGTGTGGCCATCGCGCTGGTGCTCTGTGGTAGTGCGGTAGCAAAGTTGCAGGAGCGCAAGTACAGTGACGATTCCGAGCGGCAGGCGGTGGATCAATCGCGCGTCACGTATCGTGCCAACGAGCCGTTCGATCTGGTGGGGGAAGCCGACCCCGCCAGCGGTGAGAATGGTGGCAGCATATCGACCTTCAGCCAGTCCCTGCCTTGGACGGGTACCATGCGCTTCACGGTATCGCAGGCCAGGTGGTGTGAGACACCCGAGCAAGCCGGTTTCAGCCAGGGCGAGTGCTTTGGCCTCGATGGCTGTACGGGGTATGTGGTGGTGGATGTCACGATCGAGAACTTGGACGCCAGCGTGAAGACGCGCATGGAGCAGGCAATCGGCGGCGCCGGCTTTCCACTGCCCTTCACCATGGACGGCGCGGAGGTTGCGGCAGTGAGTGGGCCAGCGGTGGCCCTAAGGGACGGAGCGGATACTGAGAAGGCCCGTGGGTACCTATGGGCCAGTAAGGGTACCTCTGCCACGTATCGCGTGTGCTTCGGCATCATGGGCGGTCCGGTTCCGGACAGGGTGACGCTTGGCATGGCGCCGAGTGGCTATCTGGCGGATACGGTGGCGGTTGATCTGGGAGACGTGCAAGATATGAGGGCGCGATGAGGGCATTCCAGCGGTGCTTTGACATGGAGCTGCGCAAGGCAGTCGTCAAGAACCCCTGGTTTTGGGGATCGCTGTTGGTGGGACTTGCCCTTGCGGGTATGACGGCCTTCCAGAGCTACGAGATGATGCGGAGCGGACTCGCAGAGGCTCTTGCACAGTGGGATACGGTCAACGAGCTGTACTCGGCGCTCAGCTGTTACACCTATTGGATGCCCATGCATGGCTCAAGCCTGTTCTTTGCGGGGCTGTTCTACTTGGTCTGGCCTCTGCTTGCTGCATTGCCATATGCGTGGTCATGGACGCAGGAGGCCAAGAGCGGCCTCTGCGAGCAGGTCTCCGTGCGCGTCGGTTGGGGTACCGCCTACGTCACTAAGTCCTTTGCCGCCTTCTGCTCCGGTGGCCTGGTGATATGTCTACCCCTGCTTGTCAATCTCGTCGCCTGCGCCTGTTTTGCCCCAGCTGCCATGCCGCGGGTAGAGGACATGCTTGCCACGGGGATGTGGGCAAATGCTCCCCTGTCGGATTTGTACTACACCACACCGCTCCTCTTCTGCCTGGTGTGGCTGCTTGTGTCGTTTGTGGCTGCGGGTTTGTGGTCGGTGCTCGTCATGTCGGTCTCTGCGTACGTAGACAACTTCATTGCATCGTTTGCGGGAATGTACCTACTTCTGCATCTGCTCGCCTATGTCGGCAGTTCCATCCAGCTGCTGGTGGCATCAGCGGACGGCAGAGGGTCTACCGTTGCAATATGGCTGAACGTTTTGCAGGTTTTGATCCCAGGCACAGGTGACCTGACAAGTGTCATGTTTATGGTTGCCTATGGAGGCATGGTCGTCGCAATCGCGTTTGCCGTGTGCCGCGAGACGCTGCGTGGGGAATGCCCCTGATGAGGTGTTCGAGGTGGATGCGAGGCACGCTGGCCCTCTTTGCGTCGACGCGCAGGGAGACGGCACTGGCCTGCCTCTTCATGCTCTGCGTTCCGGGGTTTCAACTGCTTTCGCTTGTGCCGGATATGACGCATTGGGGGCTTTGTCCCTCTGCCCTTGCCGGCGGTGACCTCCTGCTTGATCTTTTGCGCGGTCACGTGAGGGGGTTCACGTTCGTATGGCTGGTGCCCTATGTTGTCGTGCTTGCCTCTCTGTGCATGGGGCCGCTCGCGACGGGGAGGCTACGTGAGGACGTACTCGTTATGGCCTTCGGCAGTCGGTGGGCATTCTGGACGGCCCGTTGCCTTGCCGTTACCGTGACCGCCGCCGTCGAGTGGGTTGCACTGCTGGTCGGAGGCGTGCTTGGGGTCCTTGTGGTGGGCGGGCATCCGTCGCTTGAGGCATGTGTCGCAGGTTATTCGCTCTGGGGAGACGCGGGGCAGACTCTTGCCTATGATTCGGGGGTGGTGCTGACGTTTCTCGTGCTCGTGCTCATGAGCCTCATCGCCCTCGCCTTGTTCCATGCGCTGTGCTCTGCCGTCCTCAACGCCGCCGTGGCCCTCATCGCGACCTTTGCCATGCTTGCCCTGTCCGCTCTGGCACCTGTCATGCCCCTGCCCTGCTCGTGGACCATGGCATCACGATGCTCTCTGTTTACGGCCCAAGGCCCCTCGAGTCTCGAGGGCGTCATGGCGTTCCTTGTGGTGATGATTGCGTCGTACCTCATAGGGACTTTGGTGTTTGCGCAGCGTGACGTGTGGGCAGGAGAGGCGCTATGAGTACCGTACTCCGTGTCATGCGATTCCACCTGTGCGTGGGGAGCAAGCCCCTGATGGCCGTCTGCCTCCTCGCTGCGCTCACGGCAGCGGGAAGCTGCATATCGCTGTGGCTTACGATACTCCATGACGTGCCGACGCCGTTTGCCACGACTCTTGGTGACGCCTTCCTCTGGTTGCTCAAGGGGCTTCCCGAGCCCGAACCGCGACCGAGCTCCCTGGCTGCGCTACAACCGCTCAGAATGCCGTTTGGTTGGCTGTTCATGGTCTTGCTGCCCATGTGCGTGGTACCTTGCATCTCTGCATCCGATGCGATTGGGGCTGGTGCGCTGGTGGCGTCGGGGAACCGGATGCGGATGTGGGCGGGGATGTGCGCTGCGGTTGCCCTTGTCACAGTGGTCTATTGGGCCATCGTGACGCTCATGTGCCTTGGCACATCGGTGTACTTGGGCTGGGACCTCTCCCTTGTGGCATCGGACGAGCTCGTGCGGATGACCGACCTTGTGCGCGAGAGCCTCGCGACGGGGCCATACGACGTCCTTCCCGTACTTGTAGGTACCTTCGTGGCCTCTCTGGCACTCGCAGAGGCGCAGCTTGCCTTGGGTCTCTGCCTGGGAGCGCGTGGTGCGTGGGTGGCTACGACCATTTCGCTTGGCGCCTCGGTGTTCTTTGATGTCCCCTGGCTCCTGGGGAACCTCATGTCGATGGCACGGAGCGCCGTCTTCGTCGTGCCGAATGCCGTGCACGTTGACTATGGCTCTCTGAGTCCAGGCATAGGGCTTGCGGAGTCACTGGGCGTGTCCGGTCTGGTCTTGGTCGTCAGCCTTGTGGGCGGGGGAGTTATGCTTGCGCATCATGATGTCCTGAGGGGGAGATAGGGTTGAGCTATGTCGAGGTGTGTCACGTGGGCAAGGTCATACGGGGAGATACCGTCCTCAAGGACGTCTCGGTGCGTGTCGAGCGTGGTCAGGTCGTAGGGCTCCAGGGCGAGAACGGCTCGGGCAAGACGATGACTATGCGTGTCGTGTGTGGCTTGGTTAGGCCAAGCTCGGGTATCGTGACCATCGGCGGCATGCGGCTGTGGAAGGATGCGTCGTTTCCGCCAAGCATAGGGCTACTCATAGAGGAACCCGCTCTCCTTGGTACGTACTCCGGACTTGATAACCTCAGGCTGATGGCGTCCATACGTGGCATTGCACAAGAAGGTGACCTGCGTCAATCGATGCAGCGCGTTGGACTTGACCCCTCCAGCCGCAAGTGGTGCCGTGGCTACTCGCTTGGCATGAGACAGCGGCTGGGTATCGCCATGGCGCTCATGGAGGTCCCCGAGCTTCTCGTGCTGGACGAGCCTACGAACTCGCTTGACGAAGATGGTGTGGACGACCTCGTGGGAATCATAGGCGAGGAGCGCAATCGCGGCGCTGCCGTCCTGGTCTCGAGTCATGACGCCGAGTTCCTCGGGAAGGTCTGTGATGTCCGTTACAAGATGCGTTCCGGCAAGGTCGTCGAGGTGGTCGGTGCCACGGAAAGGCACGATGAGCGATGAGACGACGTGTAAGGAGAATCATTCTGGCGTTTGCGCTTCTTGTCGTGGCGAGTGGCATTGTGACACGCATCGCATACGTGAACAGCACCATGCCCAAGATTCCTCAGGAGTCCTATGACGAGGGGGAGTGGGTCGCGCTCGATGGCGCGTTCCAGGACGTGAACTCCGAGAATACGCAGGGGTATTCCCTCAAGGTCGAGGGAGCGACGCTCTGCACGCATGACGAGTATCTTACCAAGTACGGCGTGACACCGGATGAGCCGGGCAAGTATGGGGGTGCCCAGTGCGTCGTGGACGTTGAGATTCATGTGCGGAACGAAGGCAACGACTCGGGTGGGCTCAACATGTTTGAAATGGTGCTCGTCCCCACGCGGGCGAACGAGTACCTCCTCTATGACAGCGACCTATGGGCACAGGTGCAGAAGGGCGGTGGGGATGCCGTATCCATCCGCCCTGGTACGGAGTTTGTCATGCATGTTCCCTATACGGTTAACAGCAACGAGGCGGGCAAGTATGCGGACGCGATTAGGGATCGGGACTTCAACCTCGTCGTGGCCCGCATGCCGCGTCGCATGACGATAGCGGTGCACGTGAGCGAATAGGCTTCGCTGCTTGTGGTGACGTCGCGCTCGGGATGCATACTCCGGCCTCGGACTCTACTTCCTCGGTGTTGTTGCCGCCCCTGGGGTCGGGCAGGAGATGTTACGCTGTGCCTTGTGGCACCGCTTTGTCGCTTGTCATGAGGTCATCCGAAATGTCGCTCCATGATGGACGGCGTCTATGACGGTTGGTACTCCTCGCTGTCCCTCTCCCATTACTTGATTTATTGATAATCAATAAATTTCATACTGCACTCTTGTTAGAGAAAAAGACAAGCAGGGAAGATACGTATGAGAGGGGCGGTATGAGCAAGCGAGAACTGTCCGTGGTGCTCAAGGTGATTGACTGTCTGGCTATGGCAGCCTGCACCTTTGTAGCCCTGGTAGTGATTCCGGGAGGTGAGACGGCCTCTGTACTACCCGTAGGCTCGACCATCCTCTTCGTTGTAGGTGTCGTGCCCCTGGTGCTGCTTGCCGTCCAGGCTTGGAGACTGTTCTCCGCCATCGGGGCGGGGGAGGTCTTCGCAGCTTGCAATGCCAGGACCCTTCGTTTCATGGCGTATCTCGCTGCGATCGACTCCATCATCTGGGTGAGTGGACTCGCGATTTATACGCTGTGTGCCCCGGAGAGGCGTTTTGCTGTGGTTGCTGCACTTTCCGTGGCGCGCGTCTTCGCGGTGTCGCTCACGGTGGTGTTGGCTGCGCTCTCGATGTTCACCGCAAATGCCGCCGAGCTCAAGGACGACAACGACCTGGTGGTGTAGAGATGCCGGAGCAACCGCAGGGAGAGATCCGGGTCAACCTGGACGTCATGCTCGCCACGCGCAAGATGACGCTCACCGAGCTCTCGGAGTGCGTGGGCGTGACCATGGCCAACCTCTCCCTCAAGAACGGCAAGGCGCGGGCCGTGCGCTTCACCACGCTTGCCGCCATCTGCAACGAGCTGGACTGCCAGCCGGGTGACCTGCTCGAATACGTTCCACACCAGACGTAACGACGAAAGGAACAACCTATGGCTGAGCTTGAAAGGGCCGGGATGCCTCCCGTGCCCCAGGACTACCCTGGCCCAGATGCGCATGATGACCCTGGGCGTGCCGACGCCGCGGCTCCCCACCTTGCACGGAGGGATGTCCCGGCCCTCCTGCTCGCCCTGGCCTTCTCGCTCCTGTGGACGCGGGCCTCGACGCTCGACCTCATGTTCGGCTGGCTTGACGACGAGTGGTGGCTCTGGCGGGTCGTGCGGTTCCTGGCGGTGTCGCTGGCGACGTTCTCGCTCCTCTATGGCGTTGCGCATGCCCAGGAGGCGCGCCGTGCGACGGGGGAGGTCCCCCTGCCGAAGCCCGCCAACACCGTTGCGCTCACCACGATGCTCGCGGCTCTCGATGCCGTGTACCTCATCTTCGTGGTCGTGCAGTTCCAGGAGCTGTTTGGCGGCCCTGAGATGGTGGGTGCCACCGGTGCGTATGCCAGCTATGCGCGCCAGGGGTTCTTCGAGCTGGTGGGCGTCTCCGCCATCAACCTCGCCGTGGCGCTGGCATGCGTGTGGTGGCTGCGCGGCGGCAGGCGTCCCGTCGTCCTGCTGGTGCTGCAGTGTGGCCTGCTCGCTGCCATTGCCGTCATGCTGGCCTCCTCGGCGCTGAGGATGGGGCTGTACGTCGAGCGCTACGGTCTCACGATGCTGCGGGCCCTCACGTACGTGGGCATGGTGTCCATCCTCATGCTGGGCGTCTTCACGGCCGTGCGCCTGTTCCGACCGCAGTTCCGCCTGTACAGGTGGTCCCTGGCGACGCTGCTCGTCATCTGGCTGGCCTTTGGCCTCTCCGTGCCCGCCGCCCGCATCGCGGAGTTCGACGTCAACGGCTACCTCGATGGCTCCATCGAGGAGATCGACATCGACTATCTGTATGACCTCGGCCCCGACGCGTCTGACGCCCTCGACCACCTTGCCGAGGAACGGCCGGGGCAGGCCACCTTTGGCGCTGTGACCTAAAGGGGTCTCGCAGCCGGGGCCTCGGAATGCGCCTGTCCTCTCGTGTGGGTGCGATTCTCCACCCCTGTGGGTGCCAGTCGGTTCGTGTGGGTGCGATTCTCCCGCACGCGGCCCACAGAACCGCAGGTCGCCGGAGGCCCGCCCGGGAGAAAGGCATCCACACGCGGCATATGGCACCCACATGATGGGAGATGATGGGGGAGTCGCACCCACATGCAGCGGAAAGCGCCCACAGACGAGCGAACGGCACCCCCGCGATGCCCGCGGGCTATCGTTCGCTGTCGCCCGTATTGGGTAGACTGGATGGGCATACAGCGGGCGCCGCCCGGTGGCGCCCCCACTCGGAATTCCGTCACAAGAGGTACCCATGGCATCAGAGTCCATCGTCATCCGCGGCGCACGCGAGCACAACCTGCGTGACGTCGACGTCACCATCCCGCGCGACAGGCTCGTCGTCATCACGGGGCTCTCGGGCTCGGGCAAGTCGAGCCTGGCCTTCGACACCATCTACGCCGAGGGCCAACGCCGCTACGTGGAGAGCCTCTCCTCCTATGCCCGCATGTTCCTGGGCCAGATGGACAAGCCCGACCTCGACAGCATCGACGGCCTCTCCCCGGCCGTCTCCATCGACCAGAAGACCACGAGCAAGAACCCCCGCTCCACCGTGGGCACCGTGACGGAGGTCTATGACTACCTGCGTCTGCTCTTCGCGCGCATCGGCGTGCCCCACTGTCCGGAGTGCGGGCGGCCCATCGAGCGCCAGACCACCGATCAGGTGGCGGACAAGGTCCTGGCCCATGCGCAGGGCAGGCGTGCCCTCGTGCTCGCGCCGGTGGTGCTGGGCCGCAAGGGCGAGTTCTCCAAGCTCTTCGAGGACCTCGCCAAGGAGGGCTTCTCGCGTGTCCGCGTGGATGGTGACGTGCGCGAGCTGGGCACAGGCGAGATCAGGCTCGACAAGAAGTTCAAGCACACCATAGAGGTCGTGGTCGACCGCATCGTGGTGCGCGAGAACAGCCTGGGTCGCATCGCCGAGGCCGTGGAGACGGCCACGCGCATCGCCGAGGGCCGGGTGGCCTTCTACCTGCTGCCCGATCGTGACGCCCCCGAGGGCACGGAGGGCGAGCTGCTCTCCTACTCGCTGGCGCTGGCCTGCCCCGAGCACGGACACTCCATCGACGACCTCCAGCCGCGCGACTTCTCGTTCAACGCCCCGTATGGCGCCTGCCCCGACTGCGACGGCATCGGCACCCGCCGCATCGTGGACGCCGAGGCGCTCATCGAGGATCCCACGCTCTCCGTGACGGGTGGCGTCTTTGGCGCCATCTTCGGCCACTCCAACTACTATCCGCAGATCCTTGCCGCCGTCTGCAGGCATCTGGGCGAGAGCCCCGACACCCCCTGGCAGGACCTCAGGAAGAGGACCCAGCGGGCCCTGCTTGACGGTCTGGGTGACGCCAAGGTTCGCGTCGACTACCACACGCGGGACGGGCGTGACACCCACTGGTTCACCAAGTTCTCCGGCGTGCGCTCCGTGCTCTTCGAGAAGTACCAGGAGACCACGAGCGAGACCATGAGGACGCATCTCGAGCGCTACATCCGCGTGGTGCCCTGCCCCAGCTGCCACGGGGCGCGCCTCAAACCCGAATACCTGGCCGTCACCGTGGGAGACAAGAACATCCAGGAGGTCTGCGACCTCTCCTGCGCCGATGCGCTCGCCTTCTTCAACGGCCTCGTGCTCACGGAGCGCCAGCAGCTCATCGGTGCCGCCATCGTCAAGGAGATCGTCGCCCGCCTGCGCTTCATGGTCAACGTGGGCCTCGACTACCTCACGCTCAGCCGTGCGGCCGCCACGCTCTCGGGCGGCGAGGCACAGCGCATCCGCCTGGCCACGCAGATCGGCGCCGGCCTCATGGGCGTGCTCTACATCCTGGACGAGCCCTCCATCGGCCTGCACCAGCGTGACAACGACCGCCTCATCGAGACGCTGGGGCGCCTGCGCGACCAGGGCAACACCGTGATCGTGGTGGAGCACGACGAGGACACCATCCGCTCGGCGGACTACGTGATCGACATGGGGCCGGGCGCGGGCGAGCTGGGCGGCGACATCGTGGCCGCCGGCACGCCGGAGGAGATCATGGCCAACCCCGACTCCCTCACGGGCGCCTACCTCACGGGCAGGCGCATGATCGAGCTGCCCGAGAGGCGCCGCACCCCGCGCCGTGGCTCCGTCAGGCTGACGGGGGCGCGGGCCAACAACCTCAAGAACGTCTCCATCAAGGTGGAGCTGGGCACCCTCACCGTGGTCACGGGCGTCTCGGGCTCGGGCAAGAGCTCGCTCGTCACGGACACGCTGGCACCCGCCCTCACCAACGCCGTGCATCACTCCAAGCGCCCCGTGGGCCCCTATCGCAAGCTCGAGGGCCTTGTGGACAAGGACGGCCGCAGGATCGTGGACAAGGTCATCGACATCGACCAGAGCCCCATCGGCCGCACGCCGCGCTCCAACCCGGCTACCTACATCGGCCTATGGGACGACCTGCGCAGCCTCTTCGCCTCCGTGCCCGAGAGCCGCGCGCGCGGCTACAGCCCGGGACGCTTCTCGTTCAACGTGCCGGGTGGCCGCTGCGAGGCCTGCAAGGGCGACGGCCAGATCAAGATCGAGATGAACTTCCTGCCCGACATCTACGTGCCGTGCGAGGTGTGCGGCGGCAAGCGCTACAACCGCGAGACCCTGGAGGTCACCTACCATGGCAGATCCATCTCGGACGTGCTGGACATGACGGTCACGGAGGCGCTCGCGTTCTTTGGGAGCATCCCGCGCATCAAGAACAAGCTGCAGACCCTCTACGACGTGGGCTTGGGCTACATCCATCTGGGCCAGAGCGCCACGACGCTCTCGGGCGGCGAGGCCCAGCGCGTGAAGCTCGCCAAGGAGCTGCACCGCCAGCAGACGGGCAGGACCTTCTACATCCTGGACGAGCCCACCACCGGGCTGCACTTCGAGGACGTGCGCCTGCTCGTGCAGGTGCTCGAGAAGCTCGTGGACGCGGGCAACACCGTGCTCGTGATCGAGCACAACCTCGACGTCATCAAGATGGCCGACCGCATCATCGACCTCGGTCCCGAGGGCGGCGAGGGCGGCGGCACCGTCGTGGCCTACGGCACGCCCGAGAAGGTGGCCGAGGTGCCGGAGAGCTACACCGGCCACTACCTGGCGCCCATCCTCGCGCGCGACCGTGCGCGGCAGGGGAGGGGCTAGCCCGTGCCCAGGAGGGAGAGGATAGCCAAGACCAACGCCATGCGCGAGCTGGAGCGTGGTGGGGTGTCCTACACGGCCCACGAGCATGAGGAGGGAGACCTCTCGCGCGGCCTAGGCCTGCGCATGGCCGAGGAGGCGGGCGAGGATCCCGCCAGCCAGTTCAAGACGCTCGTGTGCGTGGCGCCGGGCGGCGGCCATGTGGTGTGCTGCCTGCCCGTGGGCGAGGAGCTCGACTTCAAGAAGGCCGCGGCGGCAGCGGGCGAGAAGTCGCTCTCGCTGCTGCCCACCAGGGAGCTGGAGGCAACGACGGGCTACGTGCGTGGTGGCTGCACGCCCGTGGGCATGAGGAGGCGGTTCCCCACCCTCATCGACGAGACGGCGCAGCTCTTCGAGCGCATCGGCATATCGGGCGGCAGGCGCGGCCTGGGCCTGCGCGTGAATCCGGAGGAGCTGGCGGCTCTCATCGGCGCGACGTTTGCGGACGTCTGCCGGTAGCGAGACCTCCTCAGAGGTGGTGTGTTAGAGATGCTCGCATGGGCTACGACTTGGAATTCCCACGCTGCTTGAGGGCGGTCATGAGGTAGAGGATTACGTTGAGAGCGAGCAGCCCGATGACGCTTGCCATGTCTGGTAGCGCTCCCGGAGTACCAGACAGATAGCGATCAACACTGTTTTTTACCAGTACAAAGTTCATGGGCAGCGTGCAAAGGGGTTGGTCTGTACAATAGGGAATCGCATCCTGATACCAAGAGATACTTCCGCATGTAAGTCAAGCGACCTGGCGGCGAGTATATGGAATGACTCATGCACGGCAATGATTATCCAGGAGAGTACCGTCAAAATAAGCAAGTTCACGGCGCCGCTCTGGGTTACTAAGACGGTTTCATACGTAGGAAAAGGAATGATCCCGAGCACATATGATCCGACGGCCATGGCTAGAAGGGCTATAAAAAGAATATACGCAGGTGTGCAAAAAGGGATGCCTGCATAGTTACTCTGGATATGATCGAACACGTTACTCTTCACCTGTGGTCGGTCAAGAATCTGAGCATCTCTCAAAGTCTTGAGAAACGCGTCTATATCTATGTCTGCACCGAGCCTTTCGAGCGTATGGTCATGAATCTCCGGGATGCTCCGCGTGCCGTCCATCATGGAGACAACTTCGACGCCAATCTCTGGTACTTGTACAAACTTCTGGCCATTCCCAAGGAGGAATACTCCATTCTCTTCCTCAGTGATGATGAGAGATCTCAGGTCTGGATATGTCATTAACACGTTATCTTGTGTCATATTCGTTCACCTACGAACGCCCGAATGATGCCATCAGCAATGCGCTCCACGTCCGATATGCTGACTGTGCTCGCAGCGGGCGCGAGATGGGCCAGTTCGGCGAAGCACTGTGCGCTGCCACCAATCTCTCTTCCGAGAGCGCGCGCCATCTGGGCATATTGAGTTGCTATCGAGAATACGAGTCCGAAATAGCGATCAACCGCCTCGTCTCTGGGCCACTCTTGCATTTGATTGCAAACCGAATGTACGTAGGCGCTATCGCTTGTGCGTCGTTCCCAGAATTCTCTAGGTGACGAAAGGAGCAGGTCAGTGGTTGTACCAGCATTCTTGCGCGGGAAAACTGTGCAGAGATCGTCTTCGAAGTGAGACCATAGAACTTTTAGACGCGCTGCGAACTCATCCGGCATACCGGGGACAAGGGTGGCGTCAAGTGAAAAGAGTGGCAGCTCGATTACTAGTGATTGGCAGGATTTATCTACATATTCAAAACTCGCAGATCCATTTGTGTAGTCTGAGCCGAAGTCACCAACACTCTTGAGGAAATCAATCTCATGCTCAGCGAGAGGTAAGGTGAACACGCCTTTGGCGAGGCGATTGCAGTAGGGAACGGGTGTATGTCGTAGGACCTCAAGGCCGGAGTCAGCAAGGACCCCGGCAATAGCCAGTGCGAGGGATGGGTCAGGACCACCTGCATAGGCATAGGCTGCCCCGACGGTTCCGTTGTGCAATGAGATGAGTCCGTCCGGATGGACATGGTCGATGAGCCGAGCCACGGCAGCCGTTTCCGGTAGCATCGTCTCGTGCTCATAGTCGTTGTAAGAGAGGGGAAAGTCCCATTCCACCTGGTACTTTGTTGCCGCCCTGAACCAGCCTTCGACCATACCAGTAAGCGTTAGGCCATTTGGTTGCGACCACCAAAGCTCGTTCATGTGCGCGCCGTCAACATCCCAGACTGGCACCAGCCACCAAGTGTCCCTGCCTGTTCCAGCCACTATTGCTGCTGTTTCGAGTAAATGGGGGATCACAACCTGCGAGAGTGGCTCATTGGGATGTGGGAAGCCGAGAATCAACAGCTTCCTGGGCGGGCCATCGATGGCGTAGGCGACGATTTCCCGCCCTTGAGAGCTCGTGCCGATTCGCACTCTTCGTATGGCTAGCCCGAAGCCAGCGGCAGTCCTCTCTATATCCGCCAGGTAATCATCGACGGTTTCGAGTCGCATCCTTCTCCTCCCTTGACGAGCAGACGGGGCATGTGTCCATCCGTTGCCATCTCTGTCGAGTTGTCGTATACGTGGCCATATCAAGCATGAGTGACGTACCCATGAGAGAGCATGGAGCATATCCTGACACGTACCTGATGACTTCGTCGCTCGTGATGGCTCCGATCGAAAGGCATAGAGGTCCATAGGACGGAATCTTGCGACCTGCATTCATTGCTATATCATCGACCTCACCGTTTTGCTCAAGGATACATTGGTAGCAAGCGGTTTCCCCCGATACGACAAGAGGGCCTGCGATGCCGACATGTTCGCTGAAACCAGCGAAGATGAATGACGTGCCCGTGCTGACGCACAAGCGATTGACCATCTCCCTAGCGCTTCGTACCGGTCGATCTATTGTGGAGACAACAATATCAGAATCATGAACCGTTTCGGCCAAGAAGCCATCCGTCTTGACTGTTGTCATCAATGCTGAGATGGTAATAGATGGGTTAATGCGCTTCAGCGCATCAGTAGCAGCCTCGACCTTAGGCCTGCCGATATCTGCGTAGGAAAAGAGAGTTTGCCGAATGAGGTTACTTTCCTCAACTTGGTCGTCATCGATAATTGTCGGTCTTCCGACCCCAGCGCGAGCAAGCGTCTCTGCGATAATTGATCCGATGCCTCCAATCCCAAGGATAGTGACATGTGAATGCATGATGGCGCTTAGCATATTTGGCACTCGCAGATAATTGCCCTGCATCGCGAAGTAAAGCGCCTCACGCATAAGCCGACTATTATCGAGAACTCGCGAAGCGGCATCCGCATCGATAAGGTACCCAACATCAAGTAGTTGTTGGATAAGCGACTCTACATTGTCTACGGGCATTCCAAAAGTACTACTCAGGGTAGATGCAACAGCTTTCCTGTCGGCAGGTATCAAGAAATGCGAAAGAATGCCAAGTACTTGAAAGGGCGCATTCTCTATCTTCGTGCCCGTTCCAGGATGATTGCCCAATCGGATATCGTTCGTTTTAGAATTCAGATAGAGTGGTCTAAACTGGTTTATCACACATCTCATTTTCGTTATCCCATAGTAAGAAGCCCGGGATTCCCGCGCGAAAAACAATGGAAATCCCGGACTCACTGTTGATCTAGCAGTGCTGATCAACATGGCAGGTCGTTGAGACCTCCTCTACTGGCTTCACCTCAATGGTAGTCATGACGTCACCTCCTCTGCTTGTATATTGATGGGTTAGGGGGGTTAGCTTTTCGGGGAGGGAGATTCAACCAGGGGGTTGTATCCGAGAGCGAAATAGCAGACTGGGCGATGACAAGCAGTGATTGAATGCCCTCAGACAGGATGTCTTTGGCGCATCGAGCAAGGCATTTCGGATGCGTTACCCTCTGACGCCGTCGGCCTTCGGGCTACTTTGCTGCGCTAGAGTAGCGTCATTGAAATCGCGTCACGAAGGCAGAATAAATGCCGAACCCATGGCTTCCGACTTTTCCCTGCGAGGGGACGGGGATGCAGATTTGGTGGCCTTGGATGTGACCCCCGGACGAAAGGGAAGCAAGTGCTCGTAGGAACCCCCCGTGGCTTTCGTGACATCCTGCCGACGGAGGCACTCGCACGTGAGCGCATCACAGACACCGTTCGTGCCTGCTTCGGCGAGCGGGGTTACCTGCCCATAGAGACGCCCCTGCTCGAGGATCGCGGCTCGCTCGAGGGCGGTGGCAGGCTCGCCGATTCCCTCTTCCAGCTCTTCGACACCGACCGTAGCCTGCTGGTGCTGCGGCCCGACCTCACGTTGCCCGTCGCACGCCTGGTGGCCACCCGCTTCGACGACAGCCAGCTTCCGCTGCGCCTGCGCTACTGCGCGCCGGTCGTGCGCGAGGAGTCCTCGCTCAAGGGCCAGCCGCGTCAGTTCACGCAGCTGGGCGTGGAGCGCTTTGGCACACGGGACGAGGAGCCCGAGGTCGAGACGGTCTCGCTGCTCGCCGAGACCCTCGGTCGACTCGATGTCCCGGCCTGGCGCATCGTCTGTGGCTCCGTCTCCCCGCTGACGGCGCTGCTTGCCGCGTGCTCGCCCTCGCAGGAGTTCACGGGGCAGGTCCTGCGCCTGGTGCACGAGTCGGACCTCGTGGGGCTGGACGACCTCGTCGCCCACACCGACGCGCTGCGCCCGCAGGCGGCCTGCGCCCTTGCCCGGATCGTGCGCCTCGAAGGTGGCGTCGAGGTCATCGACCAGATTGACGCCCTGCTCGACGAGGCGTCCGTGCCCGTGCGGGGCCGTGGCACCTCCGAGCTGCGCGCCCTGGTCAACGGCCTGGCGGAGCTTGTGGAGGCGGGCCGTCTGAGCCTTGACTTCTCCATCATCAACTCGTTCGACTACTACACGGGCATCATCTTCAAGGCCTATTCCGAGGGCATCGCCGCCTCGATCGCCTCGGGGGGTCGCTACGATGCCGTCCTGGCCAACCTCGACCGCTCCGGTGTCTCCGCCTGCGGCTTCATGTGCTCGCTCGAGCGCCTGCAGGAGATCCTGGGCGAGCAGGGAGCGTCGGGTGTGGTGACGCCGGGCGTGCGCCTGGACGCGCGCCCCCTGCGTATCGCCGTTCCCAAGGGGTCCCTCAAGGATGACACGATCCGCGTGCTCGAGGCGGCAGGTCTGCCCGTGGCGGATCTGCGCGACGTTGGCCGCAAGCTCGTCATCCGCGAGGGCGACTACGAGTACGTCATCGTGCGCGCCCAGGATGCGCCCATCTTCGTGGCGCATGGCGGCGCGGACTGCGGCATCTGCGGCAACGACTCCATCATCGAGGCGGGTGTCGACCTGCTCCAGCTTGTCGATTTGGGCTTTGGCGCCTGTCGCTTCGTGGTGGCCGAGCCCCGCGCCAAGGCGGGCGAGGCGGACCGTGCCTATGGGTGGCGCGGCACCGTGCGGGTGGCCACCAAGTACCCGCGCATCACGCGGCGCTACTACGACGCGCTGGGCCAACAGGTTGACATCGTGCAGCTGCATGGCAACATCGAGCTCGGCCCCATCGTGGGCATGACCGACCGCATCGTGGACATCACGGCCACGGGCACCACGCTCGCGGAGAACGACCTCGTCGTCGTGGACGACGTCATGGAATGCGCGGCGCGCTTCTTTGCGGGGCCGGCGGCCTACCGCTGTGACGCCCGCATTCGTGACCTCGCCCGCCGCCTCAAGGCGGTGACCCAACCCTAGGAGCCTCACATGAGAACCATCACCCTCGGGCCGGGACAGGCCCTCACGCAAGACGACCTCCAGCGCTCGGGAGCCCTCCCGCGCGAGATCATGGACGCCGCGCAGGCCATCGTGGATGGCGTGCGGGCCCGGGGTGATGACGCCGTGCGGACCTACTGCGAGCGCTTTGACGGCGCCTGCCCCCAGGGCTTCCTCGTGCCGGACGAGCTCGTCCAGGGCGCGCCCGGCATGGTGGACCCCGCGTTCCTTGCGGCGCTCGAGCGGGCGCATGCGCAGATCCGCGACTTCCACGAGCGCGAGCGCGAGCAGTCCTGGTTCACCACGCGTGCCGACGGCACCATCCTCGGCGTGAAGGTGACGCCGGTGCCGAGCGTGGCCGTCTACGTGCCGGGGGGCCGCGCGCAGTACCCCTCCACCGTGCTCATGGACACCGTGCCCGCCAAGGTCGCCGGCGTGCCGCGCGTGGTGATGGTCACCCCACCGCAGCGTGACGGCAGCCTCTCGGCCTATACGCTGGCCGCCGCCGCGGTCGCGGGGGTCGACGAGGTCTATGCCGTGGGCGGCGCCCAGGCCATCGCCGCCGTCGCGTACGGCACGCAGTCCATTCCCAAGGTCGCCAAGATCGTAGGGCCGGGCAACGCCTATGTGGCGGCCGCCAAGCGCTACGTCTCGGGCGACGTGGGCATCGACATGGTCGCCGGCCCCTCCGAGGTGTGCGTGCTCGCGGACGGGACGGCGGACCCCGCCCTCGTGGCGGCCGACCTCATGGCCCAGGCCGAGCACGACCCCTTGGCCACCTGCTACCTGGTGTGCGACGCGCCCGAGCTCGTCGCCCAGGTGGAGGATGCCATCGAGCTGCTCGTGGGCCAGAGCCCGCGCGAGGAGATCACCCGTGCGTCGCTTGCGCACGGCCTGGTGGTCTCGACGACGAGCCTCGACGCCGCCGTCGACGCCGTCAACCTCATCGCCCCGGAGCACCTCGAGCTCCACTGTGCGGATGCCTTCGGCCTGGTGGGCAGGATCGAGAACGCGGGCGCCATCTTCGTGGGCCCTTGGAGCTCGGAGCCCCTGGGCGACTACGTTGCCGGCCCCAACCACACGCTGCCGACGGGCGGCACCGCGCTCTTCTCCAACCCCCTGGGCGTGTACGACTTCCAGAAGCGCTCGAGCGTCATCTCCTACAGTCCCGAGGGGCTGGCGGCCGATGGCCCTGCCGTGCAGACGCTGGCCCAGGCCGAGGGCCTCTGGGCGCACGCCCTCTCCGTGGGTCTGCGCCGCAAGCTGGTGGGGGAGGGCGCGCGGACCTTCGCCGACCCCCATGCCGCCTGTGAGGACGCCGGCGCCACGGCCTGGCCGCACGTGCTCGACGTGCCGGGCGTGCCCAAGCTGTTCGGTCACGAGGCATAGCCATGGCCGTGCGGATCCCCCCAGACGTGCGCGGCCTCATGCGCCCCTCCGCCGCGGCCCTCGAGCCCTATGACCCGGCCTTCTCGCCGGCGCGCATCAACCTCTCGGCCAACGAGAACACCTATGGCATGCCTGCCGAGGTGCGTGCCGAGGTGAGTGAGGCCCTGGCCGCCGTCGCCACCAACCGCTATCCGTACCCGCTCTCCGACGAGCTCCGCGCGGAGCTGGCACTGTGGCATGGCGTCACGCCCGGGCAGGTCTGTGTGGGCAATGGTGGCGACGAGCTGCTCTTCAACCTGCTGCTCGCCTTTGGCGGCGCGGGCCATGCGCTGGTCAGTTGCCCGCCCACGTTCTCCGTCTACCGCCTCTATGCCGAGCTCTTGGAGACGCCCGTCATGGACGTGCCGCGCGATGCCGAGACGTTCGTGCCTGATGTCGACGGGCTGGTCGAAGCCGCCCGCACGGCACGCCTCGTGTTCGTGACCTCGCCCAACAACCCCACGGGCGACCTCGTCCCTGCCGGGTGCATCGAGCGGCTATGCGAGGCCTGTCCCGGCATCGTGCTCGCGGACGAGGCGTACATCGAGTTTGCGGGTGAGGGCACCTCCGTGGAGGGGCTGCTTGCGGCGTACCCCAACCTCGTGGTGCTGCACACGCTCTCCAAGGCCTTCTGCCTGGCCGGCGCGCGCATCGGCTACGTGCTGGGCAGTCCCTCCATCATCGCCGCGCTGCAGGCCGTGCGCCAGCCCTACTCCGTGAACGTCCTCTCGCAGGCCGCGGCCCTCACCGTGGTGCGCAATCGGGAGGCCTTCGAACCCATCATCGGACGCATCGTCTCCGAGCGCGGGCGGCTCTCCACGGCCCTGGCCGCGCTGCCGGACGTGCGGGTGTGGCCCAGCTCTGCCAACTTCCTGTGCGTCCGCCTGCCCGGCGCACATGAGGCGCGCGCCCGCCTGCGCGACGAGTTCTCCATCCTCGTGCGCGACTTCTCCCAGGCCCCAGGGCTTGCCGACTGCCTGCGCATCACCGTGGGCATGCCGCAGGAGAACGACGCCGTCATCGATTCCCTGTCCGTCATCACTGGGAGGTAGCCATGAGCAGAAGCGCGACGGTGAGCCGCACGACCGGAGAGACCGACATAACGGTGTCGCTTGACCTGGATGGCAGTGGCACCTGTGACATCTCCACGGGCGTGGGCTTCTTCGATCACATGCTTACGGCCTTTGGCCGTCACAGCCTGTGCGACCTCACGGTGCATGCCGAGGGCGACACCTGGGTGGATGACCACCACACCGTCGAGGACGTGGGCATCGTGACGGGTCAGGCCCTCGCCCGGGCGCTGGGGGACAAGGCGGGCATTGCGCGCTTTGCCGACGCCTGCGTGCCCATGGACGAGGCGCTCGTGCTGGCGGCCGTGGACGTCTCCGGTCGCGGCGAGCTCTTCTGGGACGTGCCCATCGCCACGCAGAAGGTGGGCACGTTCGATACCGAGCTGGGACGCGAGTTCTTTGCGGGCCTTGCGCGCGATGCCGGTGTGACCCTGCACCTGCGCGAGCTTGCCGGCGAGAACGCCCATCACGTCCTGGAATGCACGTTCAAGGCGGCCGCACGTGCCCTGCGCCTCGCCTGCCAGGTGGATCCGCGCGTGAGTGGCGTGCCCTCGACGAAGGGGAGCCTCTGATGCGCGACGAGATCGTGGTGGTGGACTATCATCGCGGCAACCTGCAGAGCATGGTGCGCGGCCTCGATGCGGCGGGCGGCATGGTTGCGGTGAGCGATGATCCCGCGCGCATCGCCGCCGCATCCGGCGTGGTGCTTCCCGGCGTGGGCGCCTTCGAGGACGCCATGCTGTACCTGCGCGAGAGTGGCGAGGCGGATGCGGTGCTCGCCTCCATCGGGCGCGGCGTCCCCTTCCTGGGCGTGTGCCTGGGCATGCAGCTACTCGTTGCCAAGGGGGACGAGCGCTCTGCCGCCGATGGCGCGCCCTCATGCTGGGGCGGCCGCTGGGTGCCGGGGCTGGGCGTCCTCGAGGGATCCGTCACCAGGCTGGAGTCCGCATGGCTCAAGGTGCCCCATGTCGGGTGGGACCAGCTCCATCTGAGCGCGCTGGGCGTGCAGTGCCCCCTGCTCGTGGACGTGCCCGAGGGCGCCAACGTCTACTTCACGCATTCGTATGCGCTCGATGACGACATCCCGCAGGACGTCATCTGTGGCACGACGCACTACGTGCGAAGCTTCGCCTCCGTCGTGTGGCGGGACAACGTCTTTGGGGTGCAGTTCCATCCCGAGAAGTCCTCGGGGACGGGCATACGGGTCCTCTCCAACTTCGTCCGCATCGTGAACGGATAGGGGGAGCCGTGATCCTGTTTCCCGCGATAGATCTCGTTGCCGGGCAGGTGGTGCGCCTGCGGTGTGGCGAGCGCAGCCAGATGGACGTCTACGCCAGCGACCCCGTCGCCGTGGCGCGCGACTTCGCGCGTGCCGGTGCCCACTGGATCCACGTGGTGGACCTCTCCGCGACCTTCGGGGAGGACGGGCGGGCGCTCGCCGCCAACCGTCGCGCCATCGAGGGCATCTGCGGCGTGGAGGGCATCTCCGTGGACGTGGGCGGAGGCGTGCGCAGCCTTGAGGCCGTGGAGCGCCTCGCCGATCTCGGGGCCAGGCGCATCGCGATGGGCACGGCCCTCGTGCGCGACCGCACGCTGGCGCGCGAGGCGGCGGCCCGCTTTGGGGACCTGCTCGTCGCCGATGTGGCAGCCCAGGGCGGCGTCGTGCGCGTGAATGGCTGGCGCGATGGCACGGGCATCTCTGCGGACGAACTCGTACGCGACTTGGCGGACATGGGCTTTCGGCGCCTCGTGTTCACGGATGTGGCGCGCGATGGCATGCAGGTGGGCGTCGATGCGGCGGCGTATGCGCACGTCGCCGCAGTCGCAGGCTTTCCCGTGGTGGCCTCGGGGGGCATCGCGCGCCTGGACGACATCCGCGCGCTCGCCGCGCTGGGGTCCTCGGCCGTCGAGGGGGCCATCTGTGGGCGTGCCCTGTACGAGGGGAACTTCACGCTCTCCGAGGCTTTGGCCGCGGCGGGCCACAAGGAGGAGACATGCTCACCAAGCGCGTGATACCCTGCCTGGACGTCCGCGACGGACGCGTGGTGAAGGGCGTGAACTTCGTTGACCTGCGCGACGCAGGCGATCCTGTGGAGTTGGCGAGCGCCTATGACCGCGAGGGCGCCGACGAGGTGGTGTTCCTGGACATCACGGCCACCTCTGACGACCGCTCCACCACCATCGACCTCGCCTCCCGTGCGGCGCAGGAGCTGCACATCCCCTACACCGTGGGCGGTGGCTTCCGCGATGTGGCGGGCATGAACCAGATGATCTCCGCAGGCGCCGACAAGGTCTCCGTCAACTCCGCCGCCGTGCGTGATCCGTCGCTCATCAGCGCGGCCGCCGCGGCCTTTGGCAGCCAGGCCGTCATCTGTGCCATCGATGCGCGCCGTGTCGAGGGTGCGGGCGACCGGTGGGAGGTCTACCTCGCTGGCGGTCGCACGCCCACCGGCATCGATGCCGTCGCCTGGGCAGAGGAGGCCTGCCGTCGCGGTGCGGGTGAGATCCTGCTCACGAGCATGGATCGCGATGGCACGAAGGAGGGGTTCGATCTGGCCCTCACGCGTGCGGTGGCCCGTGCGGTGAGCATCCCCGTCATCGCCTCGGGTGGTGTGGGCACGCTCGAGCACTTTGCCGAGGGCGTCATCGTGGGCGAGGCCGATGCGGTACTGGCCGCGAGCGTGTTCCACTTTGGCACGTTCTCGATTCGCCAGGTGAAGGAATACCTGGCGAGCCAGGGCATCCCCGTGCGGCTGGACTTCTAGGAGGGCATATGGAGCAGGTCGCGCTTGACGAGGTGGCGCTCGCGTTCGACGAGCGCGGACTCATCACCGTGGTCGTGCAGCAGGAGGGCACGGGCGAGGTGCTCATGGTGGCATGGGCAAGCGAGGAGGCGCTGCGGCGCACGCTTGCCACGGGCACGAGCTGGTTCTGGAGCCGCAGCCGCCAGGAGCTCTGGAACAAGGGGGCCACCAGCGGCAACGTGCAGCAGGTGAGGCACGTGCTCGTGGACTGCGATGCGGATACGCTCATCTATGTGGTTGACTCCCCGGGTCCCGCCTGCCACACCGGACGGCGCAGCTGCTTCTTCCGTGAGCTCGTTGTGGACGAGGAGGGCTAGGCATGGGCGTACGCACGGCACACGTCGAGAACGGCAGCATCGGAGAGACGCTGGAGTCCCTTGCGGCGACGCTGCATGGCCGCTGGGACCACGATCCCCAGGGGTCATATACCGCCCGCCTCCTCACGGGCGAGGAGGACGAGCTGCTCAAGAAGCTTGCCGAGGAGGCGAGCGAGGTCATCATGGCCTGCAAGGACGATGACCACGACCACATCCGCTACGAGATGGGCGACCTCGTCTACCACCTGCTGGTGACGGCCGAGCGCTGGCACGTCTCCCTGCCCGAGCTGGCCGGCGAGCTCGATGCCCGCATGAGGTAGCGGGCCAGCGCGTGGCGGTGCGTCCGCGGTGACGGGTCCCTCTTCCTGTGGGTGCCAATCGCTACGTGTGGGTGCCTTTCTCTCCCTGTGGGTGCCAATCGCATGGTGTCGTCGCTGTCGACCTGGGACTTTGTCGGCGCCCTTCGGGAGAAAGGCACCCACACGGCTCAATCAGCACCCACATGCAAGCGAAAGGCACCCACACGCTTGCCGTTGCGGCACAGGGATGCCCACAGGATGGGGGTGGACGCCCCTGTCCCATGGCGTCCCCCTCAAGCTCACGTTGAGGGTGAGGGCTCGTCCCGCTCTTCCGCCTGGTTCATGGAAGCGTCACAAGCATATGAGTGTGCAGGTACAGACGATGTACCGGCCGCACCATCCACGTGCCGCTCGTTCCTAAATCCCAGGCAGTCAAGGCTGCGGGGGTATACTGCTCGCACCACATCTGACCCTGTCAACTCCCCACCAAAGGAGGGTAACGTGAAGGGACTATGGTACAAGGCACCGCTTGCCGTGCTCCTCTCGGCAAGCATGGTTCTCACGTCACCGGGCGTCAGCGCCTCCGCAGAGACCTCCGCGGAGCTGCAGACCAAGCTCGATGCGGCCAAGCAGCAGCTCGAGGATTTGAACGACCAGGCCGAGCAGGCCTCCGAGGCGGTCAACGAGACCGAGGCAAAGCTCGAGGACACCAAGAGTCAGATTGAGGACACCAAGGGCAAGATCGACGATGAGCAGGCGGAGCTGGACAAGGTCCAAGGCACCCTCTCCGCACTGGTGGTGAACGACTACAAGGGCGGCAGCGTCAGCATCCTTGACATCGTCGTCAACTCCTCAAGCGTGCAGGACCTCGTGAGCAACATCTTCTATGCCAATAGGGTCTCCGAGAGCCAGCGCAGCTCCATTCAGGATGCCAAGGCCATCCAAAATGAGCTCCAGAACCAGAAGGACCAGCTCGACCAGCAGGAATCCGAGCAGAGCCAACTGCTTGAGTCCCAGAAGTCCCAGCAAGCAGACCTGGAGCAGAAGACCAGGGATGCCCAGGGGTACGTCGACTCCCTGAGCGAGGAGGTGCAGCAGGCCCTCGCCGCCGAGCAGGCCGCCGCCCAGAGGCAGGCCGAGGAGGAGGCCGCCGCCGCAGCCCGGGCTGCTGCCAACAACGGTGGCTCCTACGTTGACGACAGCGCTCCCAATGGCTCAGCGACCGACGAAGGCGGCACCAACACCACCACGAACACCTCGACCCCCGGCAGCAATGGCTCCACCCCCGCACCTCCCAGCAACAGCAACAGCTCCGGGTGGCGCAACACCGTCGTGTCCGCCGCGTACTCCATGGTGGGCGGCACCTACGTCTATGGGGCCTACAGCCCCGGCAGCCGCACATTCGATTGCTCCGGCCTTGTGGCCTACTGCTATGCGCAGGCAGGCTACAACCTGCCGCACTACTCCGAGGCACAGCATTCCTACTGCACCAAGCCCATCTCCCAGGCCCAGCCGGGCGACATCGTCTGGAAGCCTGGCCATGTGGGCATCTACATCGGAGACGGCAAGACCATCGAAGCCAGGGATCCCCAGCTTGGCATCACGTTTGGCACGGTCGGTAGGTTCAGCGCCTGCGGCTCGCCAGCTGCCTAGCCAGGAAACGGGGAGCGTGAATGGCGCAGGAGGATAGCGAGTTCGCCTCGTCGAGCGAGCGGCAGGATGGGAACGCCAAGGCCAGCCAGGTCGGCCGCTCCGCGGCGATGATGAGCGTGCTCGTCATCATCAGCCGTCTGACGGGGTTCTTCCGCACCTGGGGCCAGGCCTATGCCCTGGGTGTCACGGTGACGGCAAGCTGCTACTCGGTGGCCAACAACCTGCCCAACCAGCTTTATGAGCTCGTGGTGGGTGGCATGCTCGTGACGGCGTTCCTGCCCGTCTACCTCTCCGTCAAGAAGCGCCTGGGTACCAAGGGGGCCAGTGACTACACCTCCAACCTCGTGACGCTCGTCCTCGTCATCATGGGCGCGGTCACGGTGCTGGGCCTGGTCTTCGCCTATCAGGTGGTCTTCACGCAGTCGTTCTCGGCAAACAGTGACTTCGACTCCGACCTGGCCGTCTACTTCTTCCGCTTCTTCGTCATCGAGGTCGTGCTGTACTCGCTCGACTCCATCTTCTCGGGCGTCCTCAACGCGGAGCGCGACTACTTCTGGAGCAGTGCCGCCCCCATCTTCAACAACTTCGTGACCACGGCGTCGTTCTTCGCCTACGCCTTCCTGGTGCCCACGAACCCGCGGCTTGCGCTCCTGATCCTTGCGGTGGGCAACCCCCTGGGCGTCCTCGTCCAGGCGACCGTCCAGCTCCCGATGCTGTGCAGGCACGGCATCCACCTGCGCCTGCACATAGACCTACATGATCCGGCCATCAAGGACACGCTCTCCATCGGCATCCCGTCGCTGCTTGTCATGGTCTGCTCGTTCGTGACGGTCTCCGTGCAGACGAGCTCCGCCCTCTCCGTCACGGCGGAGGGTGCCTCCATCTCGTACTATGCGCGCCTGTGGTACACGCTGCCCTACGCCATCCTGGCGGTGCCCATCACCACGGCCATGTTCACGGAGCTCTCCGACGACGTCGCCCGTGGCGACATGGCCTCCTATCGGCATGGCATCACCTCGGGCACCAGCAACATCATGTTCTTCATGGTGCCCTTCGCCCTGTATCTCATTGAGTTCTCCGTCGTCCTCATCACCATCCTGGCGGCGGGAAGGTTCACGCAGCCGCAGATTGTGCTCACGGCGCAGTACCTGTCAGCACTCGCCGTGAGCCTGCCCGTCTATGCCGTCTGCATGTATCTGCAGAAGGTGTGCTCGTCCCTGCGCAGGATGGGGCTCTATGCGGCGGCCAACGTCGTGGCGGCCGTCGTGCAGGTGCTGGCCTGCATCTACCTCACACCGTTCACGGGCCTGTGGATGGTGGCGTTCTCGTCGTTTCTGTACTTCACGGCGGTCGATGTGGTGACGTTCGCGATGCTCAGGCACGAGCTGGGCCATGTGGGGCTCAGGGGCATCGCCGTCTCCACGCTGCGGTCGCTCGTCTTTGGCGCCCTGGGCGTTGCCGCCAGCTATGTGCTGCTCACCTTCACGCCGCTCGCGCATCTGGCGGACACGCCCTCCATCATGCACGCCCTCCTCTCCGTGGTGATCGGTGGCCTCACGGCGCTCTTCGTCACCTATGGGGCGGCAATCCTGTTCAAGGTGCCCGAGACGGCCGCCATCAGGCGCCTGGGCGGCCGCCTGCTGCACCGCTGACGGGACGCCGTCGACATGGCTGGCGCGTGGCACCACGACGAGCTTGGTGATGACGCCCCCTGTCCTGAGCCGGTCCGTGAACCGGTAGGTGGCCGCAGGTGGGATGATGGCATCCGCATCGCCCAGGATGACCTGGATGGGAGGCAGGGACGAGAGGTCCGCCTGCCCGAGGTTGGCAAGTGGGCTCAGGGACGCCGTGCGTGTGGCCTCGGTCATGCCCTGCTCGCCGAGATAGGAGCGTGCCGAGAGGGCCGAGAGGCCTCTGCCGATGGATTGTCGTTGGACGCGAAGCTCTCGAGGTCGACGATGGGGTAACTCACGGAGATGGAAGCGAGGGGGCGAGTGGGTAGCTCGCCGTGTCCGCGGCATCGCCCTGGGCGTCTGCCACCCCATCCACCTGTTCAAACTCCGTCGTGCGCTTGAGGGCGACCTCAAGGGTGAGGTTGCCGCCGGCAGGGTCGCCCACCAGGGACACCCGCGAGCCATCGCCACCAAACTGAGCAGCATGCCGTTGCGTCCACGCGAGCGCCTGGGCGACCTCGCGCTCGTTGACGTCCGCCGTGTGGTGCGTCGCTGGAGAGGTCATAGGCGATGGGCATCATAGAAGGACCCTATGGTTCCCAGGTAGGGGATGGTGGGGACGGCCACGTCCATCACGAGGACGCAGACCAGTGTCGTTGCGGGCGTCAGGAGAACCTTGAGGGCCATATGAGCAGCTGCCTCGACGTCTTCATGCCATCAGGACGTGGGCAGTGTACCCAGCATCCCCCGGTTGCTTCACATGACGGAACGGCACCCCGGGTCACGCATGACTCGGGGTGCCAACAGGTACGCTTGCTTGCCGTTGGTTGCGCCTAGTTGCCCTGCAACCTATGCACGACCTCGGCGAACTCGTCCTCCTTCTGGCGAGGGCTGCGCTTGTCCTCGCCTCTTGACGTCATCATGTTCGCCACCAGGCCACCGACGAGCCCGAAGGCAGACCCTGCCGCGGTGCGTCCCAGAGGGGCAAACTGAAGGCGGTACTTGTTGCCGTTCATCCTGATGACGTTACCGTTGAAGCCCTTGAGCTTTGCCTCCACCTGCATGATGGGCGCATGGTCGAACTCGTTGCCCTTGTTGTCGTACAGGACGAGCGTGGATGCGGCGTCGATGCCCATGAAGCCATTGGTCGCGCGCTGCCTGAGTCCCTGGACGATGTGCATGCCTCCACACCAGAACTGCCAGGTACCCTCGTTTTCGGCCATGATGTTCCTCCCAGGTTCGTTGGTCCTCGGTCAGGGACGGCATCTCGCTCTCGTGAGCCCTGCCACCCCCACATTGCCGCCATGCAGCGCATTCTGAACACCTGGGCCCGCATCTGGAACCCTCCCACAGCCATCGAAACACGGGGGAAATATTTGTGGAGAATGCAACATCTTGCTTGGGGTCGTCTGATGGGTGGCAGCCAGCCTCAGGGGCATGCGGGCCAGTCCCTGCCATCCTGCCTGCAGACCGCTCCTCACGTATGGGCTTGTCTGTGATGGCGCTGACCTGCTCCGCCCGCCTGGTTGTCCGTCGGTTGCGCCCGTGCTAGCATGGCCGCAACCGAAGGGAACCCTCCAATGGCTACGCTGCTCGAGGCACAGGATCTGTCCTTTTCCTATGGCAGGAAGACGGTATGGGAGGGTCTCGGCCTGTCGCTTGTCAGCGGGGAGGTCGTGTCCCTGCGCGGCGTCAACGGTTCGGGGAAGTCGACCCTCCTGCGCTGCCTTGCGGGACAGCTGCGGCCGCGCGAGGGCGAGGTTTGCTTCCTGGGGCGGGCGCTGTTCTCGTTGGAGCAAGAGGATTTGGCCGGCCTCTCCCTGGTGCCGGATGTGCCTGCGCTCTATGATGACCTCACTGGTCACGAGCACCTGGAGCTGGTCGCGCGCGCCAACGGGGACGAGGGGGCGGAGCGGCGTGGGCATGTCCTTGCGGGGAGGTTCCACATGACAGACGCGCTGGGTGCGCTTCCCTCGGCGCTTTCGCGCGGCATGCGCTACAAGCTCGCCCTCACGCTCGTCCTTGCCATGCGTCCGCAGGCGCTTCTGTTGGATGAGCCGTTTGCCCCCATCGATGACGATGCGGCAGGGGTGCTTGGCAGGGAGTTGTCCGCGCTTGCGGAAGCGGGCTCTGCCGTGCTCCTGAGCGTCCATGGGGACGTGCCTGCCTGTTCCCCCACCCGTACGCTTCGGTTGGGCACGGACGGCCTCAGCGAGGAGACGCCCTGATGGACGGCCGTATCGAGGCCACGCTTCGCGTGCGGGCGCGCCATGTGTGCCGCAACCTTGACTGGCTGCTCTGGGTGGCCGGCACGAGCGTTGGTGACTCAAAGAGACTCATGGGCGCAGGATACCTGGCATACATCCTGGCGTTTGGTATCCTATGGGCGCTGTTCTCGTGGGCTGCGCTGGAACACTTCCTTGCGGGACTGCTGGCGCAGGTGCCCGTCTCGCTTGTGCGCGCACCGCTTGCGGTCGTGTTGGTCGCCTGGTGCACGGTGGCGCTCGTTTGCGCGCTGAGGGCGCTTTGGAGGTCTCCCTTCCGCCTGAGTGCGGCAGACGTCTCGTGGCTCTCGGGAAGCAGACCCGCGCTCGCAACCATGGTCTTCTCGGACGTCACCCTCAGGTGCGTGGGCACCTGCCTGGTCGGTGTGCTGGCGGGGCTTCTCGCCACAAGCGGCATGGGGGCCCTCATGCGCAGGGAGGCTGCACTGTCCTCCGCGCTCGCGGGCCTCTGTGCGGCGCTCCTTCCCTGCGTCGTCGCCGAGGCCAGGCTTGCGCGGGGGAGACGGGACGTTTCTGTCGTCGTCGCGCCTGCGTCGGCCGTCGTTGCCGTGTGCGTGATGGGCATCGCCGTGGCGCCACCCTGGGGGTTCGCCAGAGCGACGGTGCCCCTTCTCCTCCTGGCGTGCCTGCTCATCGTGACCCTCGCGCTGCTGGGGCGTAGGGTCTGCATGCCTGCCCTCGCGTGCGAGGCGGTGCTCGGCACGGAGTCCGACGCAAGCAGGTGGCTGCGCCTCACGAACCGCGACAGGTATCGGGAACTGACCAGGGATGCGCGCCTCGCACGGAGGAGATGGCTTCCCACCTTGCCGCTGGGCCATCGTGGCTGGCGGACGCTCGCGTCGCGTGCCGCCCTCGTGCACCTGCGCCGCTTCGAGGGACTGGGGGACATCCTGCTCTATGCGGGTGTCTCCGTGCCCCTGTTGTGCGCGTTGTGCTTGGGGACGCTGGACGGCCAGCTGATGGTTCCCTGCGCGGCGGCGGTGACCCTCAACTATCGCGCGGCGCGCGAGCTCGTGCGCGTCTTCTGCGCGGACGAGGACAACCGCCTCGTGCGTCCGCTCCTGCCCTTTGGGTCCCTGCAGCTCCTCGTGGCGGACTCCCTGCCGGCGTTGTCACTGGCGATTCTGATGTCATGCCTCGTGTGCGCCGTGACGCTAGGATCTCAGGGACTCCAGGCATGTGTCATCGCCGCTCTCCTTGATGTCGCAACGGTCGTGTGCGGCGGGCTCTCACGCGTGGTGCTCCCCGTGGTGTACAGGCGCGTGAGCTTCGAGCTCGCATTCCTTGCGATGGTCGTCGTGGCGTGCCTCGTCTCGCTCACGGGGGCATGGACGTTCGTCGCCGCGGTGCTCGCGGCCCTTGTCCTTGCGGGCGGCGTGGCCATCGCCCTCGGGCGCGATGCCGGCGTGTGAGGGTGATGGCCGCGTTAGGACTTCCCTTGCTTCGCTTGATTGATGATTCTTCCTAAGGATTTTGCAAGCGAGCGGATACGTCGGTACTCACCTTCGGAGCACACAAAGAGCACGTAGGCATCACTATCTATATCCATGTTCGCTATGAGCAGTGACTTCTCTGAAAGTTCAGGGAGGTCGAGGCAAGCGTTTCCCTCCCACCAGTCGGCAAGTCCAACGTCTCCTTGGCCGGATGTACCTACCACCGAGGCAAAGTCTATGCCTTCTGCGGCGGCACGTCGTGTCAAGCCGACAAGGGGCAGGAATTCATCTGCGGGCTGCTTCCAGTCACAAAGGCAGACACACCCATTGCGTTCAAGGATGTCCACCAGCACCATCCAGTGGTCGTGCGCAAAGCGATTTACATCGTTCTCGTCTTCGAGGCCCCAGTCATACAGATGGTCGACATGCACCGTGCCATATGCGTCTGGTTCCTCGAAACTCCCGGAGAACTCGCTCATGGCGTTTGTGTCTCCGCCAGAGATGATGCGGGCGATGCGCAGGTAGGACTTCTTGTCTTCAAGCCAAGCCATATGGGCATGGTCTATTGCCGTGCTCACCTCGTGACAGGTCTCCCAGTCAAACTCCATGCGGAAGATGTCGCGGTCGACGCCAATGACATCTAACACATCCTGATAGTAGGAGGACTCATAGTAGCGATCGACGAAGTCAAGTGTGCTTTGACGAATGTCGCTACGGGCGAGGGTGAAGTCCGTGGTATCGCGGATGTAGTCGATGGGTGAGAGCTCATCTCCACGCACGAGCGCCTGGTTCTCCTCATCCTGGGGATCATCTGCCATTCCGTCGGGCGTCAACGCATCGTGACATATGAGCCAGTAGACAAAGTAGCCTATGAGCAGACCGGCGGAGACCCATACGCGTGCCTCGTCCTTGCTGGTCATGGTATCTATCGTCTTGTGATGCGCCCTACAGTACGCTTGAGCACAGCTGTCATAATGCCATTCGGCCTTGTCGCATTCAAAGTACTTCCAGGCATACCTGTGCACATGAGTGCCGTCGGTAACGGGGGCTGCTGACATGGTTGGCTTTGCCGGCAGCCGTGTCACCTCCTCTCCCTTGCGTTCTCTCGTCACTCGCACCCCGTGTGGGTATGTGTGCATGAGGAACAGGATTGGCATCGATAGGGAAGCGATGAGCATGAAGAATGTGGCAATCTTGCAGGCTTGGTAGACTGTGCCGAGTGGCGTTGGCTTGATCACGCCGTTCATGCCTGCATAGAGTTCGTTCATATAAAGATAGGCAGGAATCTGCTCTCCTGGGAAGTAGTGGGAGGCATGACCCGTATTGCGAAGCTCGTAGTTGCTGCCGTTGTACCTCACGATGACGGTACTGGTGTAATCGTTTATCCAGCAAAATGAGACCTGGGTCTCCTGCGCGCTGACGACAGTGACCGTAACCGTGCGGTAGTCCGAGCTAGAGGGACTTGCTGGGGAATCTAACATAGTGTTCAGGATGATGAGGAGGGCAAGGGCGATCCAGGAAAGGATCCACACCCTCTTGATTCTCCGCAGGGTGCTCTCACTCCGCGCGCGTGCCCTTGCCTTGGCCGTCATGACGAATGTTCCTCTCACTTTTGGTTTCGGCATCATGTGGTAACGGATGAAGCGCGTGCTGGCAAATCTGGGATTCTCTGAGATCTCCTCATGTCATGGCGCGTCCATTGCAATCAGCTGTGGCCCGTCAGGCGGACGTGGAGTCTGTGCGGCCTACATCTTGATGTCCCCGCCGGCCTGGCGGGCCCACTGGTACAGGTTCACGCAGCGGTCGGCCAGGATGTCCAGGGAATCGTACAGGTAAGGCGGGCGCTCGGGCAGGTCCTGGTAGATGACGGAAAGTTCGGTGCAGCCCACCACCACGGCGTCGCACCCGCTCTCGTGGAGCCGTCGGGCGATGCCTAGGAACGCGTCCACGTCATAGGGCGCGTTGGCCTTCACGCAGTCATAGATGAGGTGCATGACGATCGTGCGATCCTCATCGGTGGGGGCCAGGGTCTTGAGGCCCATGCGTTCGAAGTAGCTCTGGAACACGCCCGATTCGATGGTGCCGTCCGTGGCCATGAGGCCTATGGTGGCCCCATGGCTCACCTGTGCCGCGATGTTGTGTGCCGTCTCCTGCATGATGTTGACCACGGGAATGGTGACGGCCTCGACGATGGCGTCATAGAAGTAGTGTGCCGTGTTGCAGGCTATGGCGATGTAGTCCGCCCCGGCATCCTCAAGCCAGCGGGCGACCTTGGCCATCTCGGGCTGTGGGTTGGGCTTGTCGTGGTCGAGGATGTGGGCCGTGCGGTCGGGAATCTGCGGGTCGTTGAAGACGATCATGGGCATCTGCTCCTGGTCGGTCCTCGCAGGGGTCTTCTTGATGAGAGCCTCCATGAAGTAGGCCGTGGCCAGGGGTCCCACGCCGCCTATGATGCCAAGAATGGGCTTGTTCATGCGCCCTCCGCCGTCTGTCTTGTCTGTGGTAGGCGTCCATTCTACCGCCCCTGTCGCGGTCGCGTTGCTACCATGGTTCCGTTTTTGTGGTGACGCCCCGGCCATGTCCCATGTGAGGGCCGGGAGGATGTGGAGGGGTTCCCCGTATGAGACCGGTCGTTTCCCGTGAGGAGGAGCTTCCCATGAGGCTCCAACCCGTGATCCTCGGCGCGGACTTTGCCGCCTACGCCTACATCCGCTGCTTCTGGGACGCCTATCGCGTGAAGCCCATCGAGCTGGGCTCCGATGACATCAAGTCCATCTCGCGCAGCAAGTTCTCCACGTACCGCACCGTCGCGGGGCTGGATCGGGAGGACGTCCTCCTCGAGACGCTCGAGACCCTGGGAAGCCGGCTCGTCGAGGCAGGCAAGCTGCCCTTCCTCGTGGGGTGCGGCGACTTCTACGCCCGCATCGTCTCCAAGAACAAGCCCCTCCTCGAGCAGTGGTACTACGTGCCCTACATCGACTTCGATCTGCTCGACACCATCACGCAGAAGGAGAACTTCTACCGGATCTGCGATGAGGTGGGCATCCCCTATCCCAAGACGCGCTTCCTCGACTGCGCGGACCCTGCCGCCCAGGTGGATGACTCCGGCTTCACGTACCCGCTCGTGGCCAAGCCCTCCAACTCGGCCGCCTACCACTATGCGGAGATTCCCAACAAGAAGAAGGTCTTCTTCGTCAGGGACCGTGCGGAGCTCGAGGCCATCTTCGGGAGCCTCCAGTCATCCGGCTACGACAAGAGCCTCATCGTGCAGGAGCTCATCGGCGGGGACGACACGCAGGAGCGCATCCTCTCCATCTACACCGATGCCAACCAGGATCCCATCTTTGCCGTGGGAGGCCGCGTCGTGCTGCAGGACCACGCCCCCACTGCCATCGGCAACCCCGCCGTCATCATTCCCGAGCGCGACCAGCAGGTGATGGACGATGCCGTCACGTTCATGCGCCGCGTGGGCTATCACGGCATGGCCAACTTCGACGTCAAGTACGATGCCACCGACGGCCGGTTCAAGTTCTTCGAGATCAACACCCGCCCGGGTCGCAGCTCGCTCTTTCCCTACCTCGCGGGCGTCAACTTTGCCAAGGTGCAGGTGGATGACATCGTCCTGCACAAGCACCTGGACTTCGTCGCGGGCGACAGGCCCTTCGCCTATGTGACCGTGCCACCCCAGGTGGTGCGCGACTACGTGAGCGACGAGGCCATCAGGCGGCAGGTGCTTGCCGCCTTCAAGGATGGCACCGCCTGCTTCGCCCTGCACTGGAGCAAGGACTCCCTGTGCCAGAGGTTCTGGGCGAACGTCAACTATTATCACCAGATCGGCAAGTTCAGGCGGTACTTCCAGGCCGACGAGGAGCGTCGCGGCGCGTAGGGCGGGCATCGGTGGGTGTGCCCAGCGGGGTGAGGATGGCCCGCGGCAACTTGCGCTGCGTGCATGCGGGCCTGCAAAAGGGGTAGCCTTACGGGCATGAGCATCAAGGACCCCACAACGCACGTCCCCGACTTCGACCTCGCGGCTCCGCGTCCCGAGGACGGTGGGCTGCCCTCCATTGCCGAGCAGGTGGCGCAGGTGCCCACCGACCCCGGCTGCTACCTGTGGAAGGACGCCAAGGGTGACGTCATCTACGTGGGGAAGGCCAAGAACCTGCGCAGCCGCATGCTGCAGTACGTGAACCTCACGGACGACCGCGCCAAGATACCCCTCATGATGCAGGTGGTGCGCAGCTTCGACTACCTCGTGGTGGGCTCCGAGCACGAGGCCCTCGTGCTGGAGCGCAACCTCATCGAGCAGTACCATCCCTACTTCAACGTGGACTTCAAGGACGACAAGAGCTATCCCTATATCGCCCTCACGATGGGTGACGTGTACCCGGCCATCAAGTACACCCGCGAGCGCCACCGCAAGGGCACGCGCTACTTCGGTCCCTACACCGATGCCCAGGCCGCCCGCGAGACCATCGACACCCTGCGTAAGGCCGTGCCCATCTGCATCGCCACCTGCGCGGAGTGGAAGCGCTGCCGTCGCTACCTCAAGGGCCATCCCACGGATGCGGCCGTCGCCAACATGGTGTTCGCCGACCGCGGCCGCCCCTGCTTCGACTACCATGTGGAGCGTGGCCCCGGTGTGTGCTGTGGTGCCATCAGCACCGTGGACTATGCCAAGCACGTCCGTCAGGTGGAGCAGTTCCTCGCGGGCAGGCGCGCCGCCATCGTGGGCGAGCTCGAGGGCCAGATGCGCGACGCCGCGGCCAACCTGGAGTTCGAGCGGGCCGGACGCATCAAGCGCCGCCTCGAGGTGATCGAGGGTCTCGACGACCACCAGGAGGTCATGTTCTCCTCGGACGTGAGCCTGGACCTCATCGGTTTCTACCGCGAGGAGACCATCAGCTGCGCCTGCGTCTTCGTGGTGCGCGAGGGCCGCACGGTGCGCTCCAGCGAGTTCATCCTCAACAAGGGCGCCGACGTGGACGAGGTGGAGCTCGCCGCGGGCTTCCTCAAGCGCTACTACGACGAGACGGCCGACATCCCCGCCGAGGTGGACGTGGCCCAGGCTCTGCCCGATGCGGAGCTTCTGGGCGAGTGGCTCACGGAGAAGCGCGGCCACATGTGCCACCTGCATGTGCCCCAGCGCGGCGAGAAGGCGCACCTCCTGGACATGGCCAAGCGCAACGCCCACCATGCGCTCAACCGCTACATGGTGCGCACGGGCTACGCCGACGAGCGCACCAACAAGGCCCTGCTCCAGCTGGAGAGTGCCCTGGCGCTCGACCGCCCGCCCCTGCGCATCGAGTGCTTCGACATCTCCACCCTGCACGGCGCCTTCACGGTGGCCTCCATGGTGGTCTTCACCAACGGCCGGCCCGACAAGGGCCAGTATCGCCGCTTCAGGATCAGGACCGACCTGGACGAGGCCAACGACTTCGTGTCCATGAGCGAGGTGCTGGGGCGGCGCTATGGCCCCAAGAACATGGTCGATGCCGAGTTTGCGAAGGCCGCACCCGACCTGTTGGTGGTGGATGGCGGCAAGCCACAGCTCACGGCTGCCATCGAGCAGCTCGAGGCGCTGGGGCTGGACATCCCCTGCTGCGGCCTCGCCAAGTCCGACGAGGAGGTCTTCGTCCCCTGGGACGAGACGCCCGTGGTGCTGCCCACGGGTTCGCCCTCGCTCTACCTCATCAAGCAGGTGCGCGACGAGAGCCACCGCTTTGCCATCACCTTCCACCGTGAGCTGCGCACCAAGGCGCAGAGCGTCTCCATCCTGGATGACGTGCCGGGCGTGGGGGCCAAGCGCAAGCGTACCCTCATGCGCCACTTTGGCTCCATGAGGCGGCTGCGTGCGGCGAGCATGGAGGACATCGCCGAGGTCAAGGGCGTGCCCGAGGCTGTCGCGCGCGAGGTGTACGACACGCTGCGTGCCTGGGACGAGGAGCGCGACGAGGCGGGCAGGCAGGCGCTACGGGAGCAGGCATAGCCTCCGCACCCTTCCGTTTGGTTCGCCTGCCCATGGTTTGGGATGCGTCGGACCGTCCCTGTTGCAGCTCCCGTAGGGAAACGGGGCCCGGCCTCGTCCGTCACCCCCGCGCTGGGCGCCTTTGGGCGGATGGCTCCTTGACAGGATTGGTGCTTACTCATATATATTCCAAATACGGGCGACGCGACCATACCCCATTGGAGCAAGCGCATGGCACGTGAGACGTTGCATATGGAGATGCAGATCGATGGGTGCTCGCGGCGCATGCGGAAGGTCGAGGAGGCGCTCGAGGAGCTGAGGGCCTTTCGCTGGGAGTTGTCACAGTCGCATGAGAACTTCCATCGTTGGGTGGCTCAGACGGATGCCAGTGCCCTGCGCGCCAGCGAGCTCGCGGGCGTTCGCATGGGCGCCCGCTATGCGCAGCGCGTGCACGATGCCTTGCATGACGAGCTCATGCCGGGCATAGGGCACGGCTTTGAGGGCATCGCCTGCGAGGTGGATGGTGCCGAGCGGCGACTTTCTGACGAGCTTGAGAGGCTGCACGCACAGCGGATGGACCTCATGCACGCACTCGATGCGCAGGCACAGGGGAGGCCCCGATGAACCTCAAGGTCTCCGATGCGGAGTTCTCCCTCGCAACCGACCGGATGACCGCTGGTGTCGAGAGTCTGGTCGATATCTCCAGGGACTACGTGGCCATCGTGGAGGAGCTTACGAGCAGGGGCATCAGCTCGGAGCGCTTCTCGCAGGCGACGGCGTCGGTGCTGCCCATCATGAGCGAGTCGGTGGTGGCCCTGCAGGAGGCGATCGGGCCGCTCGTGGAGAGGACGAACGGGTACATCGATGCACTTGATGCCGATGATGCCGACTTCGACTGAGAGGGGGAGATGTGGCAACGAGTGGACAGATCGCCGTTGCGCCAGAGCGCATAGACAATGCCGTGGGACGGCTCCGAGCGCTCGCCGACGAGGCGGCGGGGGTGCGTCCCTCCCTCACCTTCGAGGCGTCGAGCGGTGGGGGAGCGGATGCGCTCATGGCTTTGGGCCAGGAGATGGATGCCTATGCGCAGGCGCTCTCGGCAGCCATCGGCAGGACGGCGGACTTCCTCGCGTCCGCGCGCGACGAGTTCGTCACGACGGACGAAGAGCTTGGTCGTCAGATGGGGGGCGAGTGAGGTGGCGCGCCGCGCGGCCGCGCTCGCCCTGGCCGCGGCGCTCGCCCTCCCGGGGTGCCCCGGGGGAGGTTGCGCGCTGCCCGGGGGGTGCCGGGGGGCCGGCGGCTACGAGAGGGGGGCGGACATGGGCACCCAGGAGGTGAGCCAGCGCGACGTGGAGGTGGCGCGCCGGCTGGGCGCCCCCGACTACGTGATCGGCGCGCTCGAGCGGGGCGAGTGGCCCTCCCACAACTCGATGTCGTACGTCCGCAGCGCCGAGGCCGCCGAGGACTACCTCGCCCTGCGCTACGCCCTGCGCTTCGAGGCGACCAGGGTGATCGTGGACAAGTCCCTGTTCGTGCCGGGGCAGAGCTACGCCACGTGCCGGGCGGCCGAGGGCCCCTTCGAGGGCGAGGACGTGAAGGTCTCCTGGTGGCCCGGCAGGTCGGGGGACAAGGGCTGGGAGGACGACTACCTCTACGTGTCCCTGCACGGGGAGTGGGAGGCGCGCGTGCGCTCCCTCGCCGAGCCCCTGACGGAGGGCCAGCCGGAGGGGACGATGGTGTGCAAGGCCCTGATGTACGACACGCCAACCGCCCCAACCGTGCGGGGCACCACGCTGGACGAGGTGCGGGCGGACGTCGACGGGTTTGTGAGCATCTACATCTCCGAGAACTCTTCGCTGACCGAGGAGGAGCTCTCCGAGCTCCACGACAGGCTCGTGGACGTTCTGCGGCCGACGGGCATGAGAATTAAGGTCATCACGCGCAAGGTCGCTGACCCCCTGGGCGGCCGGCCCTTCACGGAGGATTTTGCTTATCACGGAAAGAACTTCACGTGGGTACGTGAGACCTATGTGAACAATGTCGGGGCGCTCGAGGGAGGCGAGTGAGGTGGCGCGCCGCGCGGCCGCGCTCGCCCTGGCCGCGGCGCTCGCCCTCCCGGCGTGCCCCGGGGGAGGCTGCGCGCTGCCCGGGGGGTGCCGGGGGGCCGGCGGCTACGAGAGGGGGGCGGACATGGGCACCCAGGAGGTGAGCCAGCGCGACGTGGAGGTGGCGCGCCGGCTGGGCGCCCCCGACTACGTGATCGGCGCGCTCGAGCGGGGCGAGTGGCCCTCCCACAACTCGATGTCGTACGTCCGCAGCGCCGAGGCCGCCGAGGACTACCTCGCCCTGCGCTACGCCCTGCGCTTCGAGGCGACCAGTGTGCTCGTGGACAAGTCCCTGTTCGTGCCGGGGCAGAGCTACGCCACGTGCCGGGCGGCCGAGGGCCCCTTCGAGGGCGAGGACGTGAAGGTCTCCTGGTGGCCCGGCAGGTCGGGGGACAAGGGCTGGGAGGACGACTACCTCTACGTGTCCCTGCACGGGGAGTGGGAGGCGCGCGTGCGCTCCCTCGCCGAGCCCCTGACGGAGGGCCAGCCGGAGGGGACGATGGTGTGCAGTGTGGGAATGCACGACAACATGATCCCCTCCGATGTGCGGGGCACCACGCTGGACGAGGTGCGGGCGGACGTCGACGGGTTTGTGAGTGTCTTCATTTCGGCGGACTCCCCCCTTACCGAGAAGGAGCTCTCCGAGCTCCACGACAGGCTCGTGACGAGTCTACGCTCCTTAGGAATGAGAATGGATGTTTTTACGTGCAAGGTCACTGACCCCCTGGACGGCCGGCCCTTCACGGAGGATTTCGTTAGCAACAACAAAGGGCGCACATGGGAGAGAACGTCTTATGTGAAGCCAGGGGGTGAGTGAGGTGGCACTTGGCCCTAACGAGCTCGCCCAGCTGAACATGCTTATATACCAGCCAGGATTTAACCAAGCGTATAATAGTTTACGGAAAGACTCTCCTGAGAGTACTCCTACGCTTGGGCAAGTCCTTGATGCGATGGCACAGAATGCTGGTCAAGGCGACCAGCACGACGAATGGACGAGCGACGAGCAGTACCGCAACCTCATCGAGTGCCTGCGCAATGGCGGGGCCGCCAACATGACGGTAGCCGATGTGACGCAGCCCGGCACTGAGGTGGGAGGCGCCCGGCAGACGAGCCGCCACATGACGCTCACGGACGAGGACGGCAACATGTACGTCGTCTTCCAGGGGACGGACGGCGGCAAGGGAGAGTGGGCGGACAACTTCTATGGCCTCACCGAGTCGGACACAGAGAGCCAGGAGGCGGCCGCTGCCTATGTGGCCGAGATGCTGAGGCGGCATAACCCTACGGGAAAGGTCGTCGTGAGCGGTCACTCCAAGGGCGGAAACTCCGCCATGTACGTGGCCATCGTCAACCCGCGTGTCGATGATGCCTACTCCTTCGATGGGCAGGGGTTCGGCCCCGGCTTCCTGGGGGAGCATGCGGAGGACATCGCCCGCAACAGGCACAAGATCCACGCCTACAACTACTGCGGCGACTTCATCAGCGCCCTGCTCTATGTCATTGCGGGCGACGTCCACTTCGTCTTTGGCGCCAGCCCGCCCGATAGGATCGACAGCATCTGGGATATCATCACGAAGCTGCATGGCTTCGCCTCGAGCCATGCCCCCTCGCGCCTCTTCTCGGATGACAAGTGCTTCACCATGCGCGATGGGGCCTGGCCAACGAAGTACTGGCGCGCCATCAACCAGCTTACCATCTGGATTGCCAATAACGTGCCGAGGGGGATGCAGCATAAGCTCGTCGAGTTCCTGGGGCAGCTCATGGCACCGAATGCAGATGCGGCCGCCCTCATGGCGCAGAACCCGCGTCTCATGGGTGCGCTGGCCTGCGTGCTCGCAAGCTGTCCGGCGACGGCGGAGGCCCTGGCAGACGCGGGTCCGCTTGCCGACCTCATTGCGAAGTTCGTGAAGGGGGTGATTGACGCCGCGCAGTTTGCGCAGATGCTGGGAGATCTCCTCGGTGTCGAGATCACCCCTGAGTGGGTCGATGAGTTTCTCGAGGGATACGAGGGCATGCAGAAGGACGTCCAGGATGGTGTCCGTGCCGCGGAGGCGTCGGAGATCAAGCAGGTGGACATACGCGACTGGTCGGATGAGCGCATGGAGGAGCTGCTCGCCATCGTCGCGGAGGTGGACGCGGAGCCATGGTGGGACTTCTCGCGGTGGGATGTCTGGTATCGCATCGAGGATCTTACGGGACACCTCAACATCGACGAGTACCGCGATGACATGGAGACCTACATGCGCAAGCAGATGGACATGAACGGCGTGTCTGCCGAACGCATACGTCAGGCATTTGCTGCCGCACAGGCGCATGACGGCGAGTACGCCCGCGTGGTGTCAGACATGACGCCCGCCGTGCAGGGTGCGGCCAAGCGTCTGGGAGACATCCTCAAGGGATAGACACGGTCCTGCCGCCCACGCATGCCGCCCATCGCTCATGTCGCTCGTTTGAAGACAGGCGTCCGTCCTTGTCTGGCGTGTCTGCCTTCGTATATCATTCGTTTGTTTCTACCACGTTCAGAAGGAGACGTGCATGTCCGGACACTCTAAGTGGGCCACTACCAAGCACAAGAAGGCCGCCATCGACGCCAAGCGCTCCGCGCTCTTCTCCAAGCATTCGCGTAACATCACCGTTGCCGCGCGCAACGGTGGCGACCCCAACCCGGACAACAACGCCTCCCTCGCCGCCGCCGTGGCGCGTGCTCGCATGGTCTCCATGCCCAATGCCAAGATCCAGGCCGCCATCGACAAGGCCTTTGGCACCGGGGCGGATGCCGTCGTGTACAAGGAGGTCACCTACGAGGGCTACGGCCCCGCGGGTGTGGCCCTCTATGTGGAGTGTCTGACGGACAACCTCAACCGCACCGCGGCCGACGTGCGCTCCGCCTTCACGCATGCGGGTGGCAACCTGGGCACCACCGGCTCCGTCGCGTTCCAGTTCGAGCGCAGGGGTTCCATCGCCGTGGAGAAGGTCATCAAGAGCGACGACAAGAAGGTCCCCGACAAGGAGAATGCCGCCGACGAGGACGAGTTCATGATGGCCGTCGCCGAGGCCGGGGGCGAGGACTACGAGGATGCGGGCGACCAGTGGATCGTCTACACCGCCTATGACAGGATGCAGGACGTCCAGAAGGCCCTTGAGGTGCAGGGCATCGACGTCAAGGGCTCCGAGCTCACCATGGTGCCCACCACACCGACCGAGCTGGGGCTTGCTGACGCCAAGAAGGTCCAGCGCCTCATCGACCGCCTCGAGGAGCTCGATGACGTCCAGAACGTTTACAGCACCATGAGCGTCTCCGATGAGGTGGCCGCCCAGCTCGACGAGGAGTAGGCTCTTTACCTGCGCCTGTGCGCATCTGGCAACCAGTTGCGGCGACCTACGGGTCGCCGCACTCGTATGGGGTGCCGCGCGCCCCGCCCATGCACGTCTCAGCCGAAAGGTGACCATCACCCATGAGCAGAAGACCGGACATGACCCAGGCAGAGGCCGAGAAGGTCCTCGACCTTCCCGAGCGCTATGGCACAGACGAGCTGCGTCAGGCCTTCAAGGCGCTCGCACAGGAGTACCATCCCGACAACGCGGCCCGAAACGGCATCTCACAGCAGTTTGCCCAGCAGCGCATGATCGAGGTCAATCGTGCCTACGCCACGCTCAAGCGTCTCTTTGACGCCAATCCCTCCCAGACGATTCATCGTGACCTGGTGAGTGGGGCCGCCCACAACAGGGGTGTGGGCGTGCACGTCGCGCCCTCCGGGGACCGTTCCGTGGAGACGCAGCTGGATGACTCGCTGTTTTGGGACGAGAACGGCAACCCCCGTAGCGCCGTCATGGAGAACGAGGCCAATGTCGCTGTCGACGCGCCCGGCCACGGCCTGCGCCGCACGCTGCTGGGGCCCGCGCTGCTGCGGCTCGTGTTCATCACCCTCCTCGGTCTGGTGTGGTGGCGCACGTTTCCGCTGCTGCCCGACAACCGCGCCAACTTTGACATGAGCCCCACGGCTCCGCTCTCCAGCTTGGTAGAGGTGCTGGTGGCAGCGGTCTATCCCAGCTACTTCCTGCTCTACGAGATCTTTGCCGGGGGCTTCTCCGGTGCCGTGCGCGAGATCGTCAACGGCATCGTCTCCAACGTCACGCGCGTGCATGTGGAGGTGCGCCGCAAGGGCAGCTATCGCTCGTCGCTCTCGGGGTTCGTGCGCAACCAGGTGTATGGCCTGCTGGAGCTTCCGTTGGCGGCACTGTCTGCGGTGCGCGGCATGGATGTCGCGGGGACGAGCCAGATCGTCCGCTTCGTCGCCGCTGGCGTGTTGGTCGTGGATGCGCTTCTGGGCTTCTTTGGCACGGGCATCGTGGTGAGTGCGGCGCGCTGGCTCTCCGATCTCATCGAGAAGCACTACGTGACCATGCGTATGGACATGCTCAAGCGCTGCGGCCAATGGGCTAGCGCCCGGCACGGCCGCTAGCCGCGGTGTCCGAGGCCCATGAGCTCGATGCATGCAGGACCCGTCCCATCTTCTGGGGACGTGTGCCTTGTTGCCACCCACCTGCGCTATCCTATACGATGACGGGGATGGAAGGAGTCGCATGGGCATCTTCAAGCGCATATGCATGCTGATCTTCAGCCTGGCAGGGCTCGTGTCGCTGACATGCCTCTCGCTGCCGTGGGTTGGTCCTTGGACGCTCACGATGACGCGCATGCTCCGCGAGTACTGGTACTATGCCACGCTCGAGGTTCTGGTGGTCATCACGGGTGTCGGCCTGCTCGTCTGCCTGCTGGTGGCCCTCCTCACGCGCAATCGCAAGGTCGTGGTGGTGGGCAGGGCCGGGGCCGACGAGATCGCAATCACCCGGGATGCCATCGCAAGCCAGGCCACGCACGTCATCGAGGAGGACGGTACGCTGCGCGCCCGCCGTGTGGCCGTGCGTGCCAAGAGGTATGGCCATGTGTGCGTGTCCTGTCGCGTGCAGCCGCTCCGTACCATCGATACCGTCACCGAGGGCGTTGCCCTGCACGATCGCATCGTGGAGGGCCTTAGGACCGTCTGCGGCGACAACGTGGACAGGGTGGGGATCGAGTTCGTTAACGCCAACGAATACGCCGCCCTCGATTCCCTCGACGAGCAGGCCTCGCACGCCGAGGCGGACGAGGCGGCAGCGCCCGCAGAGGCTCCTGCGGCTCCCACACCGGCAGCGCCCGTCGCGAGCGGCCAGGCCCCGGCGCAGCCAGACACGTCAGAGATCACGCTGCACCTCTCGCAGGGCTCAGATGGTGGGTACGGTATGGACGCTCATGCTCGAGGAGGGGAATAGCCATGGCGGACGACAACCCCACGACGGAGGTGGACACTCGCTCGGATGCGACGTCGCATGACGTGCCGGCCGAGGGGTCCCCGCGCACCTTCTCCGACACCATGCGTAGTGCCTCCCGGTGGTTCAAGGCCACGTTTCCTGGTCGTCAGCACAGCGTCATGGGCGGCATCTGCGGGCTCGTGGTGGCGCTGCTCATCTTTGGCATCGGCTTCTGGCGCACGCTGTTCATCGTGATCTGCGTCGCCATCGGGGTCGCCATCGGCCAGTTCTTCGATGGCAACCCGCGCGTGGTGCGTGCCGTGCGCAAGGTCTTCTCGGACAATCGCTAACACCCTGGGAGGCATATCGTGTCCGACACAACTTCCACTCCCGTTCCCGTGCCCGAGGGCGCCACGTCTGCCCCCGTGCAGGACGTCTCGCTGTCCACCTCGGATGACAACGACCTCGTCACCATGCACGCGGAGGCGTCTGGCGACGAGGGCGCGGAGGATCTCAGCTCCGAGGACTCCCTTACCTTCTCCAATGGCGTCATCGAGAAGATCGTGGCCATCGCCATGCGCGACGTCCCGGGGGTCATCGGCATGAAGGGCAGCTGGCTCAACCGCGTGCAGGATGCCTTTGGTGCGAGCGATTCGCGCAAGGGCGTCACGGTGGAGGTCACGTCCGACTCCTCCGTTCGCGTGAACGTCAGCGTGCTCATCACGTATGGTTCCTATGCGCCCCAGGTCTTCGAGGATGTCAAGAAGGCCGTGGTCAAGGAGGTCACGGGGATGACGGGCCTCTCGGTTGCCGGTGTCAACCTCCGCATCGAGGACGTGCTCACGCCCGAGGAATACGCGGCCGAGAGCGGTGCTGTGGCCGACGAGGACGCGACCGATTCCCCAGAGGCCGAGGCATAGATGGGCATTCGCTCGGGCATCGCCATCGGTGCCGGTCGTCTTGTCCACTGGGGCCTGTCCCATGTCGTGCACAGGAGTGCGTCGCAGCTGCCGGGGCGCGTCGCCCTCTCGATCGACCCCATGCTCATGCGCGAGCTGGCACACAAGCTCACCTGGGGTTCCGTGGTCACGTGTGGCACCAATGGCAAGACGACCACCAACAACATCATCGCCAGCACGCTGGAGCATGCCGGCAGGAAGGTGCTCTGCAACCGTGTGGGTGCCAACATGGCGCCAGGTGTGGTGTCGGCGCTCCTCTCCGGCCGCTCTGCGGATGTGGGCGTCATCGAGGCGGACGAGCTCTCGACCATCAACATCCTGCCGAGCCTGCAGCCTCACTATCTGGTGCTGCTCAACCTCTTTCGTGACCAGCTCGATCGTGCCGGTGAGATCGATCGCGTGCAGGACGTGATCGTGCGCGCCCTTGCCGCCTCACCCGCCACAGCGCTCGTGGTCAACGGGGACGACCCGCTGTCCGTATGGGTCGCGCGTCGTGCGCATGAGGAGGGCACGAAGGTGCTGGCCTTTGGGGTGGCGGAGCCGCTCGATGTGGTGCCCGACCGCGTGCCCGAGGCGCGTTTCTGCCCCAGCTGCGGGGCGGAGCTCTCCTATGGGTACCGCAGCTATGCCCAGCTGGGCGCCTTCTCGTGCCCCCGGTGCGACTTCGCCCGCCCCGACCTCGCCTTCACGGCGACCGCCGTGAAGGTTGGCCGTGAGGGCGTGCGCTTTGTGGCAACGGCGCTCGACGGCGCCTCCGCCACGGTATCCGCCTCGTTCGGCGGCACCTACATGGTCTACAACCTGCTTGCGTCCTTTGCGGCGGCCACGCTCTGTGGTGCCGGTGCAGGCGACCTCAACGAGACGCTCAAGACCTACCACCCCAAGAACGGCCGCCTGCAGCACTTTGACGTGGATGGGCGCGAGGTCGTGCTCAACCTGGCCAAGAACCCGGCCGGCCTCAACCAGAACATCGGTCTCTTGGAGCAGGACACGCGCAGGAAGGTCGTGCTCGTGCTCGTCAACGACAACGCCAACGATGGCACGGACGTCTCGTGGATCTGGGACGTGGACTTCGAGCGCTTCCGCGATGAGGACGACCTGCGCCTCTATGCGGGGGGCACCCGTGCCAATGACGTGCAAGTGCGCCTCAAGTACGCCGGGTTGCCCTCGGAGGTGGTGGGTAGCGTGGAGGAGGCTGTCCGCAGGGCGGACTCGCTCCCCAAGGAGCGCCCGCTCTATGTGCTGGCCAACTACTCGGCGCTGTTTCCCGCGCGGGCCGAGCTGGAGAGGCTGGGGGAGCGCCATGGCTGACGGTGTGCATACGGTGCGCATCGCGCACCTCTTCCCGGAGCTGCTCAACCTCTACGGGGACTCTGGCAACATCCTGGTGCTCAAGAGCCGCCTGGCCTGGCGCCACCTGGGCTGCGAGGTACGCGAGGTGCACGTGGGGGAGCGTCCGAGCTTCTCGGACGTCGACCTTGTCTTTGTGGGCGGTGGAACCGATTGCGAGCAGCGCATCGTGTGCGAGAGCCTGCTCGAGGAGCGCGAGGAGCTGGCGGCCTTCGTGGAGGACGGTGGCGTGCTCGCCGCCGTCTGTGGCGGCTACCAACTGCTCGGGGACTACTATCTCATGGGTGACGAGCGCGTGCAGGGGCTTGCGCTCGTCGATCTCTACACCGATCGCGACGAGCCACGCCTCATCGGCAACGTGGCCGTGAGGAGTCGCATCAGCCCACAGCCCATCGTGGGGTACGAGAACCATGGTGGCCGCACGCATCTGGGGCGGGACGTGGAGCCTCTGGGCACGGTGCTCTACGGAAGCGGTAACGACGGTGAGAGTGGCTATGAGGGCTGCCTCTACAAGAACGTGGTGGGCACCTATGTGCATGGGCCACTCCTGCCCAAGAATCCCGGTGTCGCCGATTATCTGTTGTCACGTGCCCTAAAGCGCAGGTATGGTGAGGGTGATCTCGAGCCGTTGGATGACTCTGCGGAGCATGCGGCCAACAAGGTCATGTTTGACAGGATGATGGCCGGTACCGTGCCTTCTCGCTAGGGTGCGGTCTGCTGAAGGGAGTCTGAGTCTCATGAAGAAGATCATCGTCTACGGCGGCCTCAACATGGACCTTTCGATGGAGTGCGACCGCCTGCCCGTGCCAGGTGAAAGCCTGAGGGGCAGCAACTTTGTGGCAACGCCCGGCGGCAAGGGCGGCAACGAGGCCGTGGCCGCCGCGCGCATGGGTGCCGAGACCTTCATGGTGGGCAAGGTGGGCAACGACCACTACGGTCGCAAGCTCACGTCCGAGCTCGTGGAGCATGGCGTCTCCGTCAACAACGTGAGCGTGACGGCGCGTGACGAGACGGGCGTGTCGCTCGTGCTGCGCTGCGGCACCGAGCGCAGCGTAGTCACCGACCCCGGCGCCAACGCCAAGATGTCCTACGAGGAGGTTCGTGCGGCCATCCATGGCCTGGGGCAGCACAGCAACATCCTGCTCATGTCCCTGGGTGGGGGCATCGACGTTGCCATGCAGTCGCTTGCCTGCGCCAAGCGCAACGATCTGTTCGTCATCCTGCGCGCGTCGGTGGTGGAGGGCATGAAGCTGCCCGACGAGGCGTATGCGGGGCTCGACCTCCTGGTGATCAACCGCACGGACTGTCGCATCCTCAGTGGCCTCGCGCCGACGGACGATGGCGCCTGCGCCAGGGCGCTTGAGTTCTTTGCAGGCAGGGGCGTCAGGCAGTGCGTCATCACGCTCAAGGGCGGTGGCTCCGTGACGCTCGTGGATGGTGAGATGGTGCGCGTTCCCGGCAGGAAGGTCGAGGTCGTCGACCCCTCCTGCGCTGGCGACACGTATGCGGGCACCCTGGCGACATGCCTGGCCGATGACATGCCGCTCAAGGAGAGCATGGAGTTTGCCACGGCAGCGGCGGCGCTTGCCATCACCAAGGTGGGGGCCCAGGAGTCCATCCCCAGCTGGAAGCAGGCGCAGGACTTCCTCAAGGCGGCACAGGAGTAGGGGTGAGGCATCCCTCTCTGCCCTGTCGCTGGATGAAGGACGCTCGTCAGCCAGCAGCTGCTCGTGAACAGTTCTTATGGCTTGAGGCAGCTGGAAGCAAGGGCTTGGGAAGGCCGTCCGCATATGCGGACGGCTCCTCTTGGTGTGTCGGGCATGGCACACACCTAACGGGTGAAAGTCCCGAGTGCGCCTGGCAACGGGACGCGCATAGCCAGTGACAAGGATGCCCGTCGTGAGGCAAAACCTGAAGGAATCCCAAGGCATAACTTCGGCCCGGGAATCATGAACCGTATGAGGCGGATGTAGCGGACAAGGTCACCGAACGGGCTGAAGCCCGATGGCTGCACAGAAGCTGCGGACGTAGATGCGGCGGGTACGCGAGGCGAAAGATGTTGGTTTTACCCCGGGAGGCCTCACGGACGGGAAAAGGACGCAGAGGAGTCAGTCGTCTCAAGAAGGAGCAGTGGCGACAAGGTCGCCTGCAGCAACGGTGAGCTGTGAGGCGCCAGCGGAGGCCATAGTACCTAGAGCGCCAACGGGGAGGGGACAAACCTAGGTGGAGAGAGTCGCTGAGTAGGACAGTGTGCGCGGAGTAGCGAACTCGACGAGGTACAGGTGAACGGGTGGGTGGGCTACTTTCGGCTTGCGGACATGCGCAAGGTGCCACGCACGCTCGACGGGTGGCTGCAGCGTAAAATTTGCTATGTGTAGTGGAAATGCTGGAAGCGTATTCGCACGAAGCTACATATCTGTCACAACACTCAACGGCGCAAGTTCGCAGAGCTGGGTTGGGCTTTCCCCTACAATCGTCACCTGCAAATGCGTTAAGCCTAGGAACTGCATGTACCGAACGGTACACACGGTGGTGTGGGAGGATGGCGCATCGAATAACGGCGCGCCTCCCACCGATTGTTCTCGAGGGAACGAAATGGCCCCAAGTGCGTGCCGACATCGAGGCGCAGGGCGGACTCATCGAGGAATCGAGAGCCATTTGACGCCTTTACGAATCTCAATCCTGGGCTTTTGTCATCCGTGGGCGCCGTCGACGCACCGTAAGCACACGCTCGAGCGCGCACTTGGGGCCATTTCGTTCCATTGCCACCACCACGTGGCTACAACAGCGTCACGATATTTGAAGAAACGCGTCCACATCGAAGCTTCTTTTCCCATAAGCGATGCTTTTATGGAGTGGTATTACAAAAAGATACGAAGTAATACCATAGGGGCAACGAGGCATAAACGAGTACACACGAACCACTGGGGGCTGCATGAAGGAAAAGATGACCCCGATTGTCGCCAAGGTCATGCCCCAGGAGAAAGAGCTGTTCTTTGAGGCAACCGAGCGCATCGGAACCACCCCATCCAACGCCATTCGGATGTTTATCGCAGCGTTTAACAGGGTTGGCACCTTTCCCTTTGAGTTGGGGGTGCCAGCAGGGAGAAGCGTGGGGAAGCACGATGCGACATAAGTGGTTGATGCTCCGACTGGCAAGGATCGTGTATCGTATGGTGCCGTGTCCTCTGACCATGCGCTTTCGAGCGGCTCAGACGAGTGCGTGCATACGGCACATGTGGATGTGAGGTCTGGGCACGATTTCCCTGTGCCACAGGTTGATGTTGCGCCTCCCTATGACATCGTCTATAGTAGCTACCGCCGCTTGCTCGTGAGCGGCAGACATGTTCGGGCGTTTAGCTCAGGGGGAGAGCGCTTCCCTGACACGGAAGAGGTCAGAAGTTCAAATCTTCTAACGCCCACCATGAACTCGCAGGCCAGAGGTTATGTTCTCTGGCCTGTTCTTGTTTAGCGCACTAAAGGGGCCACCAAATAGGACATCAAAGCCAAGGGTTCCTACATGCTCAGCGAACGGACAAGGGTGGTTATTCGCACGTTAAGTGACCGGTGCACCAGCAGTGAGTGCGCCGGTCGAATCATGTGGGAGCCCGCGAGCCACGCGATTGCGACCACCCCGCCCCAAGGCTTCCTGCCCATCACCGAATCGGCGTGCGCGCCACCGCCCATGCAGCGGCGCCACTCGTCCGTGGGGCATCGCGAGCAGAGTATCGTCGACGAGCTGTCGTGGCGCCCCTCGGTGAGCTCGAGCAGGAAGTGCATCTGCTCGGTGGTGGGCCTGTCGACGAGGAGCTCGTCCAGCATGAGCGCCTTGTGGGCCGCGTACTCGTTCAGCACCTCCCCCTCGGATCACCCCGCAGACATCCTCTCCGTCCGGTAGACAAGCATGTCGGGCATGCGCACGTAGAGGGTCTTGAGCCCGCGCTTGCAGGCCCGCTTCCCCAGCGCACGGGCAAGGTGGCCCTTGCCTGTGCCGGTGAGTCCCTCGGCTATCACGTAGGTGGCGGAGGCGACGAGCTGGCAGGTGGCGAGTTCGGTGACCGGCGTGTGGTCGAGCGGCCTGCCGTCGTAGCCGATGTTCGCGACGTCGGCCTGAGGCAGCCGGAGGCGGGCGTCGCGCAGCAGCCTCGCCGCGCGCGCATCCTCCATCTCCTGGTATGCGTGGTCGACGACCGTGCGCAGGCGGTCGTCGAGGGGCAGGGCCGCGAGGGACGCGTCGGACTCGAGCATCTCCACCGCCTCGACCTTCGAGGGCACCCTGGGCTCGCGCAGCTCCCTCCTGGTCTCGGGGTCGAGCATCGCTCGTCATCTCCCCCGTAGCAGCCGGCGCCGCGGATGTGGCCCTGCGCCCCCATCTGCACGTCGGCGAAGACGCGCGACGCCACGGCGTGCGTGTTCGGCCCGACCTCCCCGGCCCAGCAAAGCATCCTGGCGTCGTCCCGCTCGGCCCGCTCGGCGTGCGCGAACTCGGGCGGCATGTGGGCGGGGTCGGTGCGGCAGGGCCACCGCTCGCATGGCCTGAGCCTGGCGTGTGTGGCGACGCGTCCGCTGGCGACCCACGCCTCCACGGCGGAGTCGCCCACCCTGAGGTTCGCCCTCTGACCAACGCACACGTGGGGAACAGGGTGTGGTCGCACCCAAATGGTGACATGGAGGTCGGGAGCCACCTCGCGTCCATAGACCCACTCGCGCGCCTGCGGGCATGATCGCCGTCATGTAGTGGGCGCCCAGGGCTTCCTAGGTCTCGCTGAGGACCACCTCACCGCCCTTGGGGCGAGAGACCGCGCCGGTCTTGAGATTGTCGCAGAGGTCCTGGCCGCCACGCCGCCGAAGAGGTCCCAGGCGTGCGCGTGGCACATGAACCAGGCGCCCTGCCTCATGCCCAGCGTAGCCTCGACGTGGCCGTGCTGCGGGTAAGGTAGGGTCGCCACGAACAGGCGACACTTGGTGGCCTCGCTCCCCTCGCTGGTGGGCCACATGGGTGTGCCGTCCCAGCCGACCTCCATGACCTGAACGGGCTTGCGCTCCAGGTGGTTTGTGACGCCCCCGGCCGCGACGAAGGCCTTGTAGCCCCTGCGGAGCGTGCTGTGGCTCTTGGTCACCAAGCCGTCGCGGATCGCCCCGTCGCGGTGCTCCTCCGGGAGATGTGCTTGGCGGAGAGCGTATCTCCCTCCCGGCCATGCCCCTTGCCGGTAGTTCCAGAGCCGGCTTGGCTCCTATCCCCTTCGCCATCCGCATCACCTCCCCTCGTCATCCGAACGGTGAATGGGACAAGCCTAGGAAGTGGCCTCATTGGCGGGACCGCTCGCACGCGGCGCATGGTCACATGATCGCGATTTGGTGGTCGCATGCCTGTAATTGGTGCCGTTTACGGTGCAAATAATCAATCAATCGTCAGGTGGCCGAACTAGGCTGATTGGGGACTGGAGCCGGGTCGTTCCCGGGCGTGTCAGAATGTGAGCTTTGAAAACGGGACCCGCCCAACCTTACTGGGTGATGCGGGTCCCATGCTGACCGTAGCTGCGGCGTGAGGCGGGGAGTGCCCTACAGGTATACGTCTGCCTCCTCGCGATCAAACTTGTGTAGAAGCTCGTGACAGGGCCTGCAGGCCGCGCAGTCGCAGAACTTGGCGCCGGCGTTCTTGCGCTCCTGCGAGTGGGCAACCATCTTTGCGGCACCCTCCTCGCCAAAGGCCTTCTTGCCCATGTCGGACCCGGCGAGGGCAATGAGATCATCGATGGTGGTCTGGTGCTCGCTTATGGCGTCGAGCAGTGTGTTGGTTGCGGCATCTGCGTCCGCGCCACCTGCGATGGCGTCCTTCCAAGCCTGCGCGGCCGCCTTGGTGTCAGCCGAGGCCGGGGGCGCGGCGAGCATCTCTTCGACCTTGGCCGCAACGTAGTCCAGGAGTTCCTTGTCCATGGGATTCCTTCCTCCTAAAGGGACAGTTGTGACGTGACTGCAGGAAATCCTACCCAAGTCGCGTGCCTTTAAGCGGGGGTTTCGGCCAGGACGCTCAGCCCGGCAGCGCAATGATCCCAGCGCAGAACGACACCTGAACAAACGAGAGATTGGGGAACGTCTCGCGCAGCTCGTCGACGACGAAGTTCTCCTCGCTGTCCCATCTGTCACTGACGGTTTCCCGGCATTCAATCAGCTTGGTGCGGGTCCTAAACATTACGTCGCCAATCAGGACCTTCCCGCCCTCGCCTAGACGGTCGCGGAGGTCGCAGAGAAAGGCTGGCTTCTGCCCATCGGTTAGGTGGTGCAGGGAGTACGTTGCCACGATGTGGTCGTACTGCCGGCCAAGCAGGGGCTCCACCAGACCCTGCGTAAAATCTCCCTGGTACAGGTGGGCACCCGGCATCCTCTTGGAGGCAAGCTCGATCATCTTCGGCGAGAAGTCCTAGCCGTAGACCGTGCGTTATGGTCCAGAACCCCAAGTCCCCACGGCACGAGAGGAGCCTGCACGATGAGCGACGCGCTGCCGGGCGATGCGCCCGGCTTCCTGGAAGCGTCCCTACTATATGACTCTTTCTTTCTGACCAGGCTGTCTCACAGGTGGGGAGCTCTGCCGTGCAACCTGCGCTTGTGTGGTATCTTGCCCAGGAGATCGCATCCCCGGCCGCAATGGATCTTGCCGGCCTTCTGCTAGAAGCCTTGCTCTCGCCTGTGGCGGAAATCGCTGCGGATCGGCACAACAGGAAGCCAGGAAGCGCATCTGCATCGCGTCAGACCTTGCGGCGGGTCCTCTTGGCGTCCCAGATCGTACTCATGCTCGATGCCCATGGGGCTCGTACTCGTCCACGAGGCGGATGGATCCTACCTGCTCGAAGACGTGGAGTTGGACGCCTCAAAGGTGGGCGAGGTCCTTATTCGCAACGTGACATTTGGCAAGTCAAATGACCTTAAACACAGAATATATGACCGTTCCCAGCAAATAATATGCCATTCACAGATTAATTTAGACTAAACAAAAAAATAACCTGTGAAACACAGATATTTGCTTGTATAAATATGACAGGCAAGGACTTAGAAGCTGCGACTCGTCACCAAGTCACTCAAGTTGAATCCGGTGTTGTCAGCATTCTGTCGGGTGATGGTCGTATCAGGGATGAATTACGGATCGTTGGAGGGGAAGCATGAAAGCATTGACTAGGTACTGCAGCGACAAAGGTGAGTTTGGAGGCTATCACTACATCGATATGCCCGTTCCGGAGTGTGGATCCGATGACGTCATCATCCGCCTGAAGGCCGCCGCAATCTGTGGAGCCGACATGAAGCACTGGTATGCGGACCTCGATGGCAAGAACACCTCCGACCAGCTCAATTCCATCCGTGGCCATGAGTTTGCCGGCGTGATCGTAAAGGTCGGCGAGAACGTGACCGATTGGGAGATAGGTCAGCGCGTCGTGTCCGACAATGCCGGCAAGGCCTGCGGCACGTGCCCTGCCTGCGAGCGCGGCGACTTCATGCTCTGCGAGCACAAGACCGGCCTCGGCCTTGACAACAACTACAAGGCGTTCGGCGGCACGGGCGGCTTCGCCAAGTACGCAAAGATCCCGGGGGGCATCCTGAAGCTTCATCCCCATGCCATCTGGGAGATACCAGATGGCATGAAGTACGAGGAGGCAGCTGTCCTCGACCCAATCGCGAACTCCTATAAGGCAATCGCCCAGCAGTCGAGCTTCCTGCCTGGCCAGGACGTCGTTGTCATCGGCACTGGCCCACTGGGTCTTTTTGCTGTCCAGATCGCCCGTGTCATGGGCGCCATCAACATCGTTATGGTCGGTCTCCAGGACGATGTCAAGACCAGGTTCCCCATCGCCCGCGAGGTCGGTGCCACCCACTGCGTGAACGGTTCCACCGAGGATGTCGTCAAGCGTTGCCTCGAGATCTGCGGTCGTGACAACCTCGGTCTTGTCGTCGAGTGCTCCGGCGCCAGCATCGCGCTCAAGCAGTCTCTTGAGATGCTGCGTCCGAACGGCGAGGTCGTCCGTGTTGGCATGGGCTTCAAGCCGCTCGAGTTCTCCATCAACAACATCACCGAGTGGAACAAGAGCATCATCGGCCACCAGGCCTACGACTCCACCTCCTGGCGCGAGTGCATTCGTCTCCTTGTCTCTGGCGCCATCAAGGTCCAGCCAATGATCACCCATCGCCTTGGTCTTTCCCAGTGGAAGGACGGCTTCGCTGCAATGGCAGACAAGTCTGCCGTCAAGTGCATCTTCCATTACGACGAGCCGGACAGGGACGAGAAGGCATACGGCGAGGCCAACTACCCCGACGACTATGACTTCGAGTAGAAGGCTGCGTGCATGCGCACGTCCAGAAAGGATGACTCATGTCTGGCAAGCTCCTGCTAGCGCCTTCGATGGGGTGCTGCGACCTGTTCGATTTTGCCCATCAGGCAACCTACATCGATGGGCGCGCCGATTTCCTTCATATCGATATCAAGGACGGGAACTACGTGAGGACGTACGGCATCGGTCCCGATTTCATGGCAGCGCTCGCTTCCCGTGTGCACACCCCCATGGATGCCCATCTCATGGTCAGGCACCCGCAGTGGATTGTCGAGGACTGCGTCAAGGCGGGTGCATCCTATATCACGCCGCATACCGACTGCATCGAGAGCGATGCCTTCGTCACCTTCAACAGGATCCTCTCTCTGGGATGCAAGGCAGGGGTTGCGCTCAATCCGGCGACCCCGCTGGAGGCGATCCGCTACTACCTGCCCCTGCTTTCGAAGGTGACCATCATGATTGTCGATGCAGGATATGCGGGCCAGGACGTCATCGTGCAGGTCTATGACAAGATCCGCACGCTTCGGAGGTGGCGGGAAGAGAAGCACCTGGACTTCCTCATTGAGGCTGACGGATCGATGAACAAGGACGTCTACCGGCCACTGTATGAGTCGGGGGCCGATGTCGTGGTGCTCGGTGCCCCTGCCCTCTGGAACAAGGATCCCGACATCGAAATGGCATGGGACATCATGCAGTCGGAAGTCAGCGCTGCGCTGTCGGGCGCAGTCAGATTGTAGTGCGCGTCAGCGCAATCGGAGAGGAAGCAAACATGGCAAACACCAAGAGCGCCAATATCGGCGCCAGGCTCGATCGGCTGCCCGATTCCAGGTGGCATGTGAAGATGTGGCTCGTCACTGCCTTTGCCCTGCTGGTCTGCTGGTCCAACGGCATCAGCGGAGCCGTCCAGAACATCCTGCTCAACGAGATCCACTGGCTTGAGCCCGGTACCACCCTGCTTGCCCTCTGGGGCACGACCTACACGATAGGACAGCTCCTCGGGGCCCTCGTTGGTGGCCCCATCGGTGATAGGATTGGTCGTAAGAGGTCAATCATCCTGTACGAGTGCATTCACATTGCCGTCATGATAGGCGCGGCGCTTGCGCCCAATGTCTATGCGCTCTACTTCTTCAGGCTCTGCCAGGGGTTCGGCCTCGGCGCGCTGCTCGTGGTCCTCTTCGCGGGCTTCACCGAGTATGTGCCCGGCCGCAATCGAGGCACTTGGTCCAGCCGGACTTCCTTCATCGGTAACTGGGCGCACCCGATCTGCAACCTCATCGCGCTTCTCCTCATGGGCTCAGGAATGGCGATGAGCATGAACTGGCGCGTCGAGTTCATGATTCCCTCCGTACTCTCCATCATCGCGACCCTCATGGTGTGGAGGAAGTTCCCCGAGTCTCCACGCTGGCTTGAGACGCAGGGCCGCGTCGATGAGGCCGATGCCATTGTCACGAGGATCGAGCAGGAGATTGAGGAGTCTACGGGAAAGCTGCTGCCCCCCGTCACCGAGGAGCCTGCACCTGTAAGGCGTCTGCCGTACTCCGCCCTGTTCCATGGTGAGCTGCTCCGTCGCTCCATCGTTGGCTCCCTCGTGCTCATTGGTATGAACACCATCCAGTACACCCTCATGACCTGGATGCCATCACTTCTGAACGGTCTCGGATACAACACGTCCCAGTCCCAGTTCATGACCGTGTTTGGGCTCTTCGGTGCACCTTTTGGCATCTTCGTTGCCTCCCTCGTCATGGACAGGGTCGCGCGCAAGAGGATGGGCGTCTTACTTCTCATAGGCATGGCGTTCTTTGGCCTACTCATCGGCTTCCTGACGTCTCAGAACCTTGTTGGCATGAACGGCCTCATCGCCCTGACCTTCATCATGAACACGATCATCTACATGTATGTCTGCTACGCGTCTGCCGTCTATGTCCCCGAGATGTGGCCTACGTCCGCGAAGCTTTCTGGCTCCGGCTTCTGCAACGCGATGGGCCGTCTGAGCAACGTCTTCTTCCCGTTCCTCGTGACCGCGCTCGCAGCACAGAGTTCCAGCAATGTGTTCATGCTCTTGGCCGTCGTCGCCGTCGGCATTGCCGTCACCGTCACCTTCTTCGGCGTCGAGACCCGCGGCGAATCCGTCGAGGCCATCGGCGATGTGTAGGGTGCTTGCACCTTTCATCTGGCGTTGTGCATACCCTCTCGTGGCTACCGGCAACCCACTCGGTGATGGCAACCAACTGTCCCCCAGCTACCAGGGAGCTAAGCTGCAGCGGCTCAAGGCTCCATACGGCAAAGGAAGCGAAGAACATGAGGAACTCCAAGGCGATTCTCGTCACGCCCAAGCACTTCGAGATCAAGGAGGCTCCGGTGCCCGAGCCGGGTCCCAGGGAGGTGCTGATCAAGGTGAGCTATGTCGGCATGTGCGGGTCCGACATCCACGGCTTCGAGTTTGGCCCCTTCATCCCGCCCAAGGATCCCACGCAAGAGATCGGTCTTGGCCACGAGGTGTCCGGCGAGGTCGTGAAGGTTGGCAGCGAGGTCACGAAGCTCAAGCCGGGTGATCACGTCCTGGTCGAGCCGGGCGTACCCGAAGGCTCGTGCGAGTACTGCCGCACCGGCCGGTATAATATCTGCCCCGACGTTGACTTCATGGCGACACAGCCAAACTACCGTGGTGCGCTCTGCCAGTACATGACACACCCGGAAGCCTGGGTCTATCCCGTGCCCGAGAGTATGGACATGGTCGAGGCCGCCCTCGTCGAACCCGCAGCCGTCGGCATGCATGCCGCGATCCTCGGTGGCGCCTCCCTGGGTAGCCATATCGTGATCCTGGGATGTGGCACCATCGGCCTCATGACGCTTCAGGCCTGCCGCAGCCTTGGCGCCACGGACATCACCGTCGTCGACGTCATCCCCTCCAAGCTCGAGCTCGCACGGAAGCTCGGTGCCAAGGAGACCATCAATGGCAAGGAGGTCGACACGGTCGCCTACCTCCGCTCCCCGGAGAGGTTTGGCGACCACGGCGTGGACCTCGTCTTCGAGTGCGGCGGCTCTGGCTTCCTGGCGCAGCAGGCTGTCCAGATGGTGGCGCGTGGCGGAAGGATCATGATGGTCGGTACCCAGAGCAAACCGGTGCCCATCGACTTCCTCAAGATCAACCGCGAGGTCACCATCCAAACCTCCTTCCGCTACTGCAACGACTATCCGCGCACCATCGAGGCCATCGTGAGTGGCACGTTCAATGTCAGGGACATGGTCACGAACATCTATGACTACCGTGACGTGCAGCGGGCCTTCACGGATGCCATCGACCCTGAGAAGAAGGTCGATATGGTCAAGGGTGTCGTGAAGGTCGCGGGCACCCCTGGCTGCGAGTAGAGGCCCTCTTCACGGGGCTGCGGGACGGATGCGGCAGGGTCCCTTTTCCCGTATCAGTCCCGCAGTCCCATCGGATGGACATCCTTGTCCCATCGAACCACGCCAGCAATCTGTCTTGACGGATCAAGAACGAAAGGAAGCACAGCATGCTCGCAAACATCGAGTATTGGGAGAACAAGGCAAAGGAAGGCCAGTTTGCAATCCCGCATTTCAACGTCTGGAACGCCGAGATGCTCATGGGCGTCATCGACGCAGCTGAGGAGGACAATGCACCGGTCATCATCTCCTTCGGCACCGGCTTCGTGGGCAACACCTCCTTCGAGGACTTCTGCTGGATGATGGTGTCGATGGCAAAGAATGCCAAGGTTCCCGTCATCACGCACTGGGATCACGGTCGCAGCTTGGAGATCATCCAGAATGCCTACACCCACGGCATGAACTCCGTGATGCGTGATGCCTCCGCCCTGCCGTTTGGGGAGAACATGAAGGAGATCAAGGCTGCCGTCGACTACTTCCATCCCTTGGGCGTGCCGGTCGAGGCCGAGCTTGGCCATGTCGGTAACGAGACGGTGTATGAGGAGGCACTCGCTGCCTACGCCTATACCGACCCATCCTTGGCAGCAGAGTTTGTCGAGCGTACCAGCTGTGACTCCCTTGCCGTTGCGATTGGCAACGTCCATGGGCACTACTCGGCGACACCAAAGCTCAACTTCGAGGTGGTCGAGAGGTGCCGCGACGCCGTGAGCGTGCCTCTGGTCCTTCACGGTGCATCGGGCATTGGCGACGAGGACATCAAGACCGCCATCTCTCTTGGCATCGCAAAGATCAACATCCATACCGAACTCTGCGATGCTGCCATGGCCGCCATCCAAAGGGGCACCGACAAGTCCTTCCTCGAGCTCGAGCGCTCCGTGCGTCAGGCTGTGAGGGAGCGTGCGCTCTACAAGATCGAGCTCTTCGGCGATGCCGACAAGGCCGATCTGAGGTAGTGGATCATGACAGCCAGTTCACATCAGGCACAGATGACAATGCAGATCGTCGCCCCTCCCCTCGACGTGGTCTGCATCGGTGCGGCCATCGTCGACGTTCCCCTGCGGCCGGTCAGCAAGGACATCTTCGACCACGAGTCCTATCCGCTCGATCGAATTGGCATGACCATCGGCGGCGATGCGATCAACGAGTCGACCATCATCAGCAGGCTCGGACACAGGGTCGGCCTCATGAGCATGGTCGGGCAGGATATCATGGGAAACTTCATCTTGGATCACTGCCGCCGCGAGGGCATTGACACGGCAGGCGTCCGCCAGCGTGCAGGTGTCGACACATCGATCAATATCGGCCTTGTCACGGCAGATGGAGAGCGTACCTTCGTCACCAACCGCAATGGCAGCCTCTGGAAGATGTCGATTGACGACATGGACCTTTCCCTTGTGGGACGGGCCCGGGTTCTTTCGCTTGCAAGCTTCTTTAACAACCCACGTCTTGACAACGCGGCGCTTGTCAAGATCTTTCAGGTGGCGAGGGCTGCGGGAATGACGATTGCGGCGGATATGATCAAGCCGCGCCTGGGCGAGACGTTCGACGATATTGCCGAAGCGCTCTCCTATGTTGACTACTTCTTCCCCAACTGCGACGAGGCACGCCTCATGACAGGAGAGGAGGACATCGAGCGCGTTGCCGACAGGATCCTGGCATACGGCGTGAGGCATGTCGTAATCAAGATCGGCAAGTCGGGCGTCTTCATAAAGGCTCACAGGGGCACCGCAATGACCGTCCCCGCCATGAAGGGCATCACGGCTCTCGATACGATCGGTGCGGGCGACAACTTCGCCTCGGGCTTCATCGCAGGCCTTCTTGAGGGGAAGCCCTTGACCGCGTGCGGAGCATATGGAAACGTCGCCGCGTCCCTGGCAATCACAAGCATCGGCGCCACGACCGGTGTGAAGAGCAGGGAGTCCTTCGAGCGCCAGCTCGAAGCGTACCGACGTCAGCAGGCATAGAAGCCAATCGATGAGTCTCACCGCCCCCTCTTGGCGTGTCGGGAGGATTGCACCATCGGACGAGACAGCATGTCTCAGGAAGGAATACGCCATGCGCTACATGGAATTGGGCAGCTCCGGCATCCAGATATCGAAGATGGGCCTTGGCACATGGGCCATCGGTGGAGGCCCTGCCTGGAGCGGCGGCCCTGACGAGGATCGTGCCGTCGACACCATCGTCACGGCCGTCGAATCCGGCATCAACATGGTCGATACGGCCCCAGGCTACAACTTCGGCAACAGCGAGCGCATGGTCGGCAAGGCGCTTGCCAAGCTTGACCGTTCCCAGGTGGTCCTGGTCACAAAGTGCGGCGTCGTATGGAACCGCACGGGTGCGGTCTGGAACAAGGTGGGCGACCGCCAGCTCTACAAGAACCTGACGCCCGCCTCGATCCGTCTCGAGGTCGAGGAGTCGCTTGAGCGCCTCGGTACCGACTACATTGATCTCTATATGACGCACTGGCCCTCTGTCGAGCCGTTCTATACACCAATCAGCGAGACGGCGGCAGAGCTCAACAAGCTCAAGGAGGAGGGCAGGATTCGCGCCATCGGTGCCGCCAACGTCAGCATTTCCCAGATCAAGGAGTATCTGGGCTGCTGCGAGCTCGATCTGGTGCAGGGCAAGTACAGCGTCCTCGATCGCGCCGTCGAGGACGAGCTCATCCCACTCTGTAGGGAGCACAGGATTACGATGCAGGCCTACTCGCCGCTCGAGCAAGGCCTTCTTACGGGCACCGTCTCGAAGGACTACCGGCCCGAGCCGGGCAATGCCCGCGTCAACAAGAAGTGGTGGCAGCCAGGCAACATGGAGCGCGTCATCGACATGCTCGATGCCTGGAGGCCCCTGTCCGAGAAGTACCGCTGCGGCATTCCGGCGCTCTGCCTGGCCTGGATCATGAACCAGGGCGATACCGTGAACCTGCTTACTGGGGCGACGTCTCCCGGCGAGGTGCGCATGAACGTGCCCGCAGCAGATATCGTCCTCTCTGACGAGGACAGGCAGCTGATGCGGAAGATGGCCGAGGGACTGGACGGATAGCGCCGCCCACATCGAGGCATGGGGGTCACGGAGCGTCCCTGTGCCGCTGTCGACTGAAGCTGGAGCTGAGGGGAGGCCGCTATGAGCGACAATGCGACCGGGACAAAGAAGGATGATGCGGGAAGTTCGATAGTGCGAAGGATTTTCATCGCCGTGATACTCGGCTTCATCGTAGGCATCGGTTGCCTGGCACTGCGCGTGCAACTGGGCGAGTCGAGCCAGGCATGGAGCATCCTGTACAGTCTGCTCTTTGTGGACGTCACATCTGCGGAAGGAACCACCGGAGTCGGCCTCTTCTACATCGCGGGTCAGCTCTTCATGCATGCGCTTCAGGTTGCTATCGTACCCCTGGTCCTGACCTCACTATCCCTTGCCATCTGTGGGCTGACCGATCCCAAGAGGCTCAGCAACATCGCTATGAAGACCATCATTACGTTCCTGTGCTTCTATGCGGTGACCGCGGTCCTTGCGGCGACGATTGCCTATTCCGTCAAGATGGCAGGCGGCTTTACCGTGACGCTCCCAAACGGGCAGGCAACCGAACTCACAACGCTCGACGCCTACAACCCGCTCGCCACCATCCTTGGCATCATCCCTCCGAACATGCTCTCTGCCTTCTCGTCGAACAACCAGATCCTTGCCGTCTGCTTCGTGGCAATCGTGCTCGGCATCTGCATGTCGCGCATGGGAGGCAAGGTGCAGCCGCTGAAGGATGTTCTCGAGAACGTCAACGACATCATCAACGCGTGCCTCACGTTCGTCATCAACCACTGCGCACCGTCTGCGATCTTCTGCATGATCGTGCGCGGGCTTGCGCTGTATGGCATCGAGTATGTTCGTCCGACGCTGGTATGGATGGCAACGACGATGTTGGGCTGCATCGGCCTTCTCTTCATCATCTATCCCGTCGGCATCGTCCTGGCCACACGCCTGAGCCCTCTGCCATTCATCAGGAAGACTGGAAAGATCGCCCTCTTCGGCGCTGCCACCCAGTCCTCCGCAGCGACCCTGCCGCTCAATATGAAGACCTGCATGGAGGAGTTGGGCTGTCCCGAGGAGGTCACGAGCTTCGTGATGCCGACAGGGATGACGGTGCACATGAACGGCACCTCTGCCATGCAGATCATCGCGGTCACCTTCATTGCGACCGCAGCGGGCGTCGACATCACACCTGGCATGCTGGTGGTGGCAGCCCTCATCTCCATCTCCTGCGCCTTTGGGACACCTCCTGTCCCTGCTGCCGGCACGACGCTCGTCTACGTGGTGATGTTGGGCCTCGGCCTTGACGCTCCGCCCTGCCTGACCTGCTACTCCCTGGTCCTGGCTATGAACTATCTGCCGGGCATGGCGGTGATGCCGATGAATGTGGTTGGCGATGCCGCCACAAACGTGATCGTGAGCTTCAGGGAGGGCGTGCTCGACAAGGAGATGTATATGGGCAGGACGAAGTAGCGGGAAAGTGGTGGCTGCATTTCTGATATCTCATGAACCGCATGGCAATCTGGGCAGCAGACGGAGCAATCCGGAGCTGCCCAGATGCTTGTGTCAAGGATGGAGGCGGCATAGGATAGGCAACAGCTGACCGGAGATCCGGATGATGGCCGTCAGCTGGGGTGGCTGTTACGCGAGCTCTCTCGACACTACCTTTTCGGACGGGTGCTTCCCTTATGCATTTGAGGTTGGGACATGAAAGCAGCAGAGCGACAGGAACAGATGAAACAGTACATCCAGGCTGCCGACCGCGTGACCGTGGCAGAGCTCAGTGGGCATTGGGGCATCACCGAGGAGACGGTTCGCCGTGATCTTGACAAGCTCGAGTCCCAAGGGTCAGTCACCAGGGTTCATGGCGGGGCGATCTGGAATGGCTTCGTCGATACGGGAGGCGAGCATTTCGTCAGACGCCACAAGATCAATGCAAGGGAAAAGGGCTATATCGCCCTCAAGGCTGCTGAGGTCATCCATCCCTGTGAGACAATCATCGCCGATGCGAGCTCTACAGTCTTAGAGGCCCTGAAGGCCGTCGGCGACGAGCGTCAGCTGACCGTGATCACCAACTCGTCGAAGATTTGTGATGGAAGCTTCGAGCCAGCCTACAACCTAATCTGCACAGGCGGAATCTACAATTGGAAGTCCCTCTCCTTCCAGGGAGAGTCCGCCCTGGAGAGCATCAGGAAGTATCGCGTCGATCTGGCCATCCTAGGCTGCAAGGCGCTTGACCTTGACCTTGGCGTGATGGACTCATACGAGAGCGAAGCGGTCGTGAAGCGCGTGATGGTGGAGCAGGCAGGCAAGGTTGCGATACTGGCCGATCATACGAAGTTCGACAAGGTGGCCCTCCTCAAGTTGATGGACTTGGGAGATATCTCCTACATCATTACCGATAGGGAGCCATCCAAGGAATGGGTGTCGCTCTGCAGGACAGCGGGCGTCGGCCTCCTGTACTGATGCCCACATGGCTAGTTCGAGCCAGCGGAGATGTTGGCCAGCTCGTCGGGATGCCCACTCTGTCTGAGTCGGTAGAGGAACGAACCGTCAACCTCCCCTCCTTCGGGCAAGGCACCCAGAAGTCACCCACCGCGCTGCCCGCGAGTTGCCGGAGAACAGCCCGTTGTGCATGTGGGCGCAGCTTACCCTAAGGCACGTCGGCGGGATAGAAGGGGGTGCCGCCCTTGTGTGCAACATTACCCATCCCTATTTCGACGAAGGGATCTCTCTGGGGTTCGGCAACCGCCGCCTATCGGTGTGAGGGCGCATGGGATGAGGACGGCAAGGCCTGAGTGAGTGGGATTACCTCGATGCGAGGAGCCCCATGAACGTCAACCATACCAGCGGCAGAGTCGCCAGCGATTTCCATCATCGCTCTGCCGAAGACATTGAGCTGCTGTTCGTAGTCGAGGTACCGCTCGACTGCCGCCACGCATCCATACCCGGTCGTCATTCAGACTCCCCTCATCCTCAGCTGGGGGAGCGCACCTGGAGTTTGGGTGTGCAGAAGTGCGGCGGCAGGGCTACTATCATGAGCAGATGCTTCGTGGCATCCGTTGTGACAAGCCTGGGCTGACTACTCGGGGAGATGACGTGCCGTGCGGAAAGACCGTAAGAACGCAATCCTAGACTCCTGGATCATGGTCGAGCGGCTCTCCGAGGGTGATATCAAGCGGCGCTCCAGTGCCATTCTCACGCTGCAGGATCTGCGAGATGGAGACTTTTACTCGTGCTTCAAGTCCCTGATGCAAAAGAGGCATGCAGCTACAGCGCGGCATGGCGGCATAGTCGCCTATGTTGGCGTCTTCGCATTCAAGGAAATGACTTCCCTGCTCCGGACGGCATACGGCCTCAAAGAGACCAATGAGGACGTATGCTCGGGAGACAAATTTCACCTCGCTCTCTACTTTGACAAGAACCTGAACCTCGATGGGGACAAGACCTTCCTTACCGAGAGTGGCTATATCCTGCGAAACAGGGGAAAGGTTCCGGACATAGGCCAGTTTGACGCATATGAGGCTGAACGCAAGACGGAGTTAAAGCAAAAGTTTGATGGCACTGCCGATGATCAATCGGCGTTCAATGCGGCAATCCTCAGCGTGATGGACGACCTTGGAGTCTCCCTTGAGGAATGCTGCCTGCAAGTCGTACACAACCTCGAGTCAGATGCGACGAACCTCCATTCCTTCTTTCTCGATGACCTCCAGAAGGCAAAGGGCCTCAGCACGAACAATCTTGACCTCTATCTGAGCGCAGGCAATGCAGCCGGAAGGGTCAACTTGGACAGCAAATCGGACTCTGTGCACTTCAACCCACATGTCTTCGAAGACATTCTCCAACCGAAGAACTATCCGCTCGGAAGGTTTCCCAGCACTACCGAGCACGTCCTCTCGCTCATGCAGCAAGTCGCAGTGAACCTAGCGACGGGATATGACGACCGCCAGATGAGAAGCGTCAACGGCCCACCGGGCACAGGCAAGACGACACTACTCAAGGACATCTTTGCCGAACTCATCGTACAGCAGGCCCATGACATCGCCGAACTGCCCAGACATCAAATCAAGGGCACCGAAAGCACGCGCTACTACAACGACGCGTCCATTGGCGTCATCCCGAGGCATGTCGTCGAGAGCGGGATAGTGGTTGCGAGCTCGAACAACGGAGCCGTCCAGAACATCGTGAATGAGCTGCCACTGGTGAAGGAGATTGACGACCGTCTGCTCGAAGAGCTGAGAGAGGCGGATTACTTTCGTGAAATCTCCAACTCGAAGTCCTTCCGCGACTGGGAGGGCGGCACAGAGGAAGGGCATCGGGAGAAGCCGGTGCACCAGACCAACGAGGGGGAGAGTTGCTGGGGCCTGTTTTCGCTTGAGGGCGGAAGAGCGACAAACATGACGAACATCGTCACCAACGTGAAGCATGTGCTGGAATACCTGCAGAATGACTATATGCCTGATGAGGATGTCTACGAGGCCTTCCTCGAACAGTACGGTCAGGTCGAGTCCATGCGCAGTGATGTGCAGGCCCTCGCAGACAAGGCGACTGCCTATGAGCATGATCTTAGAAGTCTTGACCAGCTTTCGGAAGAGCGTATCGCCACCCTGGCACAGCAGGATGACGAGCGCAGGAGGCTGGGCGAAGCACGACGAAGGGGGCTGGACGACTGGGAAGCCCGCAGAGACGGCCTGCAAAGGGAACTCGAGGGGACGCGCGTCCAGGAGCAGGCGCTATCGCAGAAGCTCAGCGAGGCAAGACGAGAGCGTGATGCCTTCACTACCCAAAGGCCTGGCCTATTTGCAGGTCGTGCCATCAGAGGGGACTATCGGAGAGGATTGGCCGACAGGAACGACCAGGTTGCTGCAATCAATGTCGAATGGCAGGCATGTATCGACCGTGAGGCTGCGGAGAAGATAGCCCTCGACAGGCTGAACGCCGAACCTGCGAGCTTCGATGCGAGGCAGGCACAACAAGAGCGACACTTCTCTGCCAAGATGGACGAGCTCGAGAGGCAGATTGCTGCAGTGAGGCGACGCATTGGTACGTACGAAGGCGCTGTCAGGCGCCAGGGCATTGTGCCGCTCGACATGAGCCGTCCCTATGATGACCTACAGATGTCCAACCCATGGTTTGGGAGGGATTACCGCATTTCCCAGTCAAGACTGTTCATCATGGCGCTGCGCGTCCGCAAGCAGTTCCTCTATGACAACAGGAGGAACGTGAGGGCGGCCGTAAATATCTGGGAGCATCAGTCACAGTGCGCAAGGAAGAACAAGCAGCTCATAGGTGTGGCATTCAACTGGATACATATGGTGATCCCTGTTATTAGCTCAACGTTCGCCAGCTTCTCGCGCATGTGTGCGAACCTCGGGGCAAACTCGCTTGGGCACCTCTTCGTGGACGAGGCCGGCCAGGCGCTCCCGCAGGCCTGCGTGGGCGCGATACTCAGGAGCAGGCATGTGATGGCTGTGGGCGATCCCCTGCAGATAAAGCCCGTGCTCACCCTTGACTCCAATGTGCTTGGGTTGCTCGGAGAGCACTTTGACGTCACTGAGAGATATCTTTCGGACTCCGCCTCTACCCAGACGTTGGTTGATTCGGCAAGCAGATATGGCTTCTATCGCGAGAAGGACGAGTCGGATGACTCTTGGATCGGCATTCCCCTGTGGGTGCACAGGCGCTGCCACTATCCCATGTTCACCATCTCAAATCGTATCTCGTATGGCGGACTCATGGTTCAGGCCAACAGGGATGGGTTCGGTAAGACGGGGTGGTATGACGTCTCCGGCAAGGCCGATGACAAATACGTTAGAGAACAGGGAGAGTTCCTCTCGAGAAGGATCAAGGAGCTGATGGAGAAGGATCCAAGGGTCGGGGACGAGGACGAGAAGGACATCGTATACGTCATCACTCCGTTTGCCAATGTGGCACGGCACCTGTCCCAGAAGTTATGGAAGATTGGGTTTACTCGCTATGACGATAGTGACAGGCCCACAAATGTGGGAACGATTCACACGTTCCAAGGCAAGGAGGCGCCTGTGGTGTTCATGGTGCTTGGCGCGGACCAGTCGAGCAAGGGCGCTGCTGGGTGGGCTGTGAGAGAACCAAATATGATGAACGTTGCCGCGACTCGCGCCAAGGAAGAGTTCTATGTCATTGGTGACAAGGAGTTGTATTTGAGCATTGGCAGTGACGTTGCGACAGAGACGTACAGAGTGATGCGAGAGTACAAGGCGGAGCATCCCGAAAAGGTGGACGAGGACGTCTCGATTGGGGAGGGCACTACTGGACGAGGAACCCAAGGTGGGCCTTTAGATGACGGTGACGCCAGTGCCGAGCATGTCCGTGCCGGACAGGCAGCCAAGAAGCCAACGGAGAGCCATTCCACGATGACAGCTGCTGGGGGCGTGGTCGCGGATGCCGTTCTCCAAGCTTCAGCCCAAGAGACCTATTCTTGGGGGAGGGCTTGCTCACTATTTGGACGCGATAAGCTCGGCCCACAGATAAGGAACTCTACGAGCGCGAACAGATTATTGGAGAGCGCTGGCTGGATTGAGAGGGTCGATGATGGATGGCGTCCGACGGATCGGGGTCGTGCACTCGGCATCAGCTGTGGAAGCTATGATGGCAAACCACGCTGCAAGTACACGATGAGGGTCTTTGGGGAGTTGGTCACCTTGCTCCAAGATGCCAACCCTGGTGGCTGATGTGGCAGGGCCCCGAGGAGAGATCTGTCTGACTTAGAATGGTATGCTCATGCTCATGCACATCGGCCGTTTGCCAATATGGCCATTCGGTGTCTCGCATGCAAGTGAGACAATCAATCGGCAGCTCGCTTTCGTACCAGACGTGCAATAGCGGCGGAGGTGTGGAATGAGCATGACAGACACCCAATTCACAGGGACGGGCTTCTACGCGGAGTTCGCGGACAAGTCGCTCTTGCGTTCAGGAATGACTGGCAGGCACTCATCGCCGAGCTGCAAGCGGTCTATGGGACCGTTGGCATGAAGCTGCCGGAGCTCGATTCCGATGACGCCCCGGGGGACATCGACCCGTTCACGGTCTTTGGCCTCTTCAACAAGGGCATCACCGATGCCAATCGCAAAAGGATCGCCGTGGGGGTGGCATCAGAGTTTGGCGCGATCGCCACTGCCGTATGACTTCGCGGACATCCCGGTGTTCAACGACCTCAACGCGACGTTCTACGCTTTCTGTGACAATGCCCGTTGCGACGAGGGAGACATCGACAGGCTGTGGGAGGCCTTCGAAACCCGCTTGCCTTTGCGGGCGATCCGAGCGAGGCGGTGTCCTTGTCGGCCTACGGCGTCGTCCTGCACCAGTCTGGCATCAGCTGGAAGATCACCATGGGACCACGGACACGTCCTCATCATCGACGCAAAGTAGGAGGTGGTTGCCGTATGAGCATGCGATGCGGAGGCAGATGTACCGAGATGGCAGAGCAGTTGCGCACCGGCGGCTGCGACAGGCGTACGGTGGAGAAGCTCGTGGGTAAGGACGTGTGACGTCATGGGATTCTGCGGATGGGCGTCTGCCGACGAGCTGGATAGGGCGTACCACGACGCTGAGTGGGGTGTGCCCGTACATAACGACCGACACATGTTCGAGCACCTGACGATGGAGAGCCTGCAATGCGGCCTGTCATGGGTGCTCATGCTGAAGAAGCGAGAAGTCTTCCGGGAATGCTTCGATGCCTTCGACTACGGCAAGGTCGCTGCCTATAGCGAGGAGGACGTCGAACGCATCCTGGCCACCGAAGGCATGATTCGCTCCCGCCGCAAGGTAGAGGCCGTCATCAACAACGCAAGGTGCTACCAGAAGGTGCGCGAGGAGTTCGGTACCTTCTGCGAATACCTGTGGGGTTACACGGGCGGAAAGACCATCCTCTACGACAGGCACGGCGAGGAGGACGCGAGGATACCCGTGAGTAATGGCCTTTCCGCCCGCATCAGCCACGACCTGAGGAAGCGCGGCTTCAAGTACGTTGGCCCCATCACCATCTACTCGCATCTGCAGGCATGTGGCATCGTGAACGACCACGACGAGGCCTGTCCGCGTCGCGCCTTCGTCATAGAGAACTACCCGTGCGTGGCAAAGCGCCGGGACAAGGAGGTGTACTGAGCCATGAAGCACAAGTGCAAGGTGACGGTCATCAATAAGAGGGTCTACCCGGAGCTCCAGGAGAGGTACCTTGCAGACCCCGAGAGCGGTACATGTCCCTGCTTCGAGGTGGGCGATGAGTTCCTGTTCGAGCGCGCGGACGGACATGACGACTTCTGGCATTTTGGGCGCGACCGCGACCCAAAGTTCCCCTGCGCCGAGGCATGGGACTGCATCAGCCGCTATAGTCAGTTGAGCCCCAAGGGCAAGTCCCGCAGTGCAGACAAAACGAGTCGAGTCGGGCGGACAGGGAGAGTCCAGCGCCCTCATGTTGGCCACAGGCGATGTGCGCGTCGCACATGATGCCTGAAGGCAGATGCCAGGCGAGGCTCTACAGTTCGATTAATATCGAACTGTATGACATCCATCGAACGAACCGGAGTATACTCGGTTTCAGGGAAGATGGCGGAGAACGAGGGGGGCGGCATGGTCGGCGATGGCTTCAAGGCGCTCTCGGATCCCACGCGCCGCCGCATCCTTGAGCTCCTCGGCGAGCATGACATGACGGCCAGCGAGATTGGGGTGCACTTTCCCCAGAGCAAGGCAACGCTCTCCCACCATCTCGAGGCCCTGCGCGAGGCGGGTCTCGTGAAGGCGGAACGCCAAGGGCGCCGCGTCCTCTATCAGCTGGACACTACCGTGCTGCAGAGTCTCATCGCCTGGTTCTATAGCTTGGCCGAGTCGGAGGGTAATGATGAGCTCAAAACCTAAGCGTCTCGAGCGTGTCTTCTGGGTTGTGCTTCTGGTGGCGATCCTTGTCCACCTCGCTGTCTACCTGCTGGTAGCCTATCCTGCCATGCCGGAGATGGTTCCCATCCACTGGAGCGTGGGGGATGCGGCCGGTGAATGGAGCCCCAAGTGGGTGACGATCATCACTGCGGCACTGCCCCTGCCCATCCTGCTTCTCGTGTTCCTCGTGCCCCGGATAGACCCCAAGGGGCGCAACTTCGATCACTTCCGTAGCGTCTATCTGGGTGTTTCTGCTGCCATTCCGCTTGTCATGGCCGCCATATCGTGAACGATGCCATTCATTGCCCTTGGTGTCATGCCCGCGGACAGGACGTTTGTCACCACGCTCATTCTCCTCTGTGCTGCCATGCTCATGATTGCGTTCGGCAACTACCTGCCACGTGTCAGGCCCAACTATATGTTGGGCGTCCAGACGCCCTGGACACTCGCGAGTGAAGCCACCTGGCGCCGTACGCATCGCTTTGCCGGTCCTGTCTTCATGACTGCAGGCGTGGCAATGCTCGTTGTGATACCGTTCTCGACCATTGCCCCCACGGTGTCATTCTGGATCGCAATGAGCGCGTTGTTCGCCGCGATTGTCATCGTGTGCGCCTACAGCTACGTGGCCTGGCGACGTGAGGGACGCTAGGCGCACCCGGTGCGGCCCGCCGCCTTGGACATGCCGCTCCTCGATGAGTTGGCGATCGATGCCGACATCATACCGAGCATGGGGATGCGTGGGCCTTTGTCTCCCGCCGATGAGAGGGACCGCGTCACGGTGACACGCCATGCACGGGTCGAGAGACGCCGTCTCCTCGTCCGTGTGGAGCTGGTGCCCGCCATCCTTCATGAGTGACCGTGAGCCTTGCACCGTCCGACCTGCGGAGGCCAGCAGGGCGTCACGGGATGTCATGTCGTCCCTCTCACCCAACAGCGCCTTGGTCGGAACGCTCCACTCCAGCGGGTGCGACCTCACGTGGCACAGGTAGGTCAGGACGGCGCCTCACCGAATGCCGTGGGGAATCTCACGCCTGTCCCGCAGATCATCCCCCTATGGCTGGTGAATACCATCGAGGAAGCAGCCGCCTGCTCACTCATCTCGCGTCCCTCCTCGCGCCGAGGCCTTCAGGGTCTTGGTGATGTCGTGTTTCAATGAGCTGCTTGGATAGAATGAGAGGAGGTCACCTTGGCTAACTATATGGCCGGCATGGCAGGAGGCCGCGTGTGGCACAGCCAAGACGGTGGGAGGCGTCATGCTCGCGTACAGATCGAGGTACTTCAACCTGATCGCACCGTTCCTGTGGCATTACATCGCCAAACGCAATGGTCACAAGCTTGCGGCACGGTGCTATCACGACGCGCGTCCCATCTATCGGGACATGCTTGCGAAGGCGCCGAACGTTGGTGCCAAGAATCCCATGGCGCATAACATCTACATGGCGCTCGTGTTCTTTGCCATGTACCGCGCGTCCGGAGGAGAGCTTACCAAGGAGGACCTGCGAGCTGCGGTGGGTGACTTCATGGACATGCCCCTCATGCATCTCATAGGCAGGATGGATGACCTCAACACGCCACAAACCCGCGCCAGGTTCGAGAGGAACTCCCGCCAAAACGAGCAATGGCGCCTCGATCATCTGGATCAGATCGACGCCAGCTGGGACTTCAACTTTGACGGCGGACCTCAAGGTGATGGCGTCTGGTACTACTTCACCTACTGTCCCATCAATCAGTTCTGCCGGGAGAACGGCCTTCTGGACGTGCTACCCATCATGTGCGACATAGATTACAAGAGCTGTGCGCTCGCCCATGGTGTGCTGCGTCGCGAGCACACGCTTGCCTTGGACGGGAAGGTCTGTGACTACTGGATGGTGGGGGATGGGGGGAAGGGCCCGCGATAGGCGGCCATATGCAACATCTCGCGGTGAATTGAATTTCGAAAAGCAATCCTGTTGCATCAAGTCGTGCAGGGACGGCAGACGAGATTGGGGGCAGGACGGGCTCCGCATCCATCCTGCCCCCGCCTTCCCCTAGCATCCCTTTTGCTGCTGCTGGCTCCCGCCGGAAGGGAGACAGCGATGAGAGACGGCAGGAGGAAGCACATGGACAAGGATAGCAGGGTGATCATAGAGGAAGGCATGGGGAGAGGCGATTCCGCACGGAAGATAGCCAGGGGGGCCGGCACGAGCCCCTCTACCGTGACGAGGGAGGTGAAGGCGAACAGGACCCTCAAGGAGAAGAGGCGCACGCCGGGCGCGAACCTGTCGGTGCGCTGCGCGCGGGGGAAGGAATGCACGAGGGTGGGCTCCGCATGCGATGGATGCAGCAGCCGGGCCGTACGCTGCAGGGACTGCAGGACGAGGAGCTGCATAGAGCACTGCCCGGACTTCGAGCCGCCGATGTGCCCCGTGACGGAGAGATGGCCCTATGTCCGCCCCGAAGGATGCAGGAAGCGGCAGACGTGCAGCTATCCCAAGAGCAGGTACCGCGCAGAGGAGGCGCAGGCCGCCCACGAGGAGAGGCCCGTCTCGAGCCGGAGGGGCATAGGCCTCACCGCAGACGGGCTCGAGCGGCTGAACTCCAGGATTGCGCCGCTGGTGAGGCAGGGATGGAGCTTCGAGGCGATCTGCACCGAGCTGGGCGACGGGCCCGGCGTCTGCCTGCGCTCGCTCTGCAACTGCCAGGCGGACGGCATCCTGGAAATCTCCAACGTCGAGCTGCCCAGGAAGGCGAGGCTCAGGCCCAGGAGGAGGAGGAGGGATCAGGGGAAGCCGCGCATCGACAGGTCCGGCCACGAGTACTCCGACTTCATGGCGCTGCCCCTGGAGGAGAGGGCGAGGGTCGTGCAGGGAGACTCCGTCTGCGGCAGGCAGCGGGCCGCCCGCGACATCCTCACCCCGCATATCGTGGCGAGGCACTTCCAGCTCTACCTGAGGAGGAGGCATGCGGACCCTGCAGCCACCGTCGCGGCATTCGACCGCATCGAGCGCGCCCTGGGGTCCCGCGCGGCCTTCGGGGCCGCGTTCGGCATCATGCTCCTCGACAGGGGCACGGAGTTCGACGACCTGGAGGGCATGGAGCGCAGCTGCCTCGAGCCCGGGGAGAGGAGATGCCGCATCTTCTGGTGCGACCCGCAGGAGTCCAACCAGAAGTCCGAGGCGGAGCGCAACCACGAGCAGCTGAGGCGGATATTCCCCAAGGGGCATGTGGACATGGACGCGCTCACCGACAGGGACGTGGCGCTCGCCTGCAGCCATGTCAACTCGTACCCACTCGCATCGATAGGCGGCTGCCCGTTCGGCGAGCTGGGATCGCTCCTGCCGGAAGGAGCGCTCGCGAGGCTCGGGATCGTGCGCATCCCTGCGGAGGGCGTGGTGCTCAGGCCCTCGCTCGTCCCGCATGCATATCTGAGGTAGCATGGCCGCATGGGCTGCCTGCGGCATGGAGCCGCCGGCAGCGGGCAATATGAATACGTCGGCCGGAGCCGGCAGCAGCATGTACGTCCGGCCCCCTCCGTTGCACGCAGTCATGCAATCGTGGAGAGGGGGCCGATTCTTCCATGGCCGGAGTGCGTGCAATCCGGCGGCCAGGATGCTCCGGAAGGACGAATCGCACGCCTTGCTGCAACGCTTCCGGCACGTTTTGCAGGACTTGCTGCAACCGTTGCGCTTCGGCTTGCAGTGTTGCGCTTACAAATTCAATCCACCTTCATTCATTGGCAGGGGAGATGAGAAGTCGTTCTCGAAGAACAGCTCCCCGAAGGCCATCCTGCCATCCGACCGCAGTGCCCTTCTCATGGCCGACTCGCGCACGGAGCGTTTGGGGGCGGCGTGGCCTATCGGGCTGACGGCTGGCATGACCTCGTCTTCTCCAACCTCCATCGCCCGCTCGAAGGCAGGCCGGTCGATGGTGCCCGCAAGCCATACCGTGCCCAGCCCCAGCGAGGTGGCGTGCAGGATGAGGCGCTCGAAGGCGTAGCCAAACGCCTCCTCCGCATGTGGCTGCCTGACGACCTTTGCGGCGACGTAGGTGCGTGCGCCAAGGATGACGGGGCTGGACAGCCCGTGCTCGTCAGCGTCCAGCACGCGGAACTCGATGGGAATGTGGAAGGGGTTCTCGAGGGAGCCAGCGTAGTCGCTGAGCTCCCCGAGTAGCGCGGGGCCCAGTGACGTGCCGTCAAAGGTTCTCACGCTCCTTCTGGCACGGATGGCGTCAATGAGATCCATTCGGTCTCCTACCGATCGATCAGTAGTAGTATCCCGACTTTAGCAGTAACGAGAGGCCGTTTGACCAACCCCACCTGGTCAAACGGCCTCATTTGCATTGAATGTTTTCCGGCGGCACACCGTCCGTCCCGCTAGCCCCAGCCGATTGTCTTCCCCTTGGCGAAGAGGGCCTTGATGTCGCGCGTCCTCATCCACCTCCTGGGGGCCTCCTCGCCGACGAGCGCGAAGATCTCGTCCGTGAGGTCGGTCCTGTGGTCGAAGAGCCACCAGCCGTCGTCGGCGTAGGAGCAGTCGAGGGCGCGCATGTCGTCGAGGAGCGCCTGCGCCGAGGGGTGCGAGGGAAGCGCCCTCTGGGAGAGTCTCACGATCAGGAGCGCCAGGTAGCAGGTCAGGAAGTGCGCCCTGATGTGCTCCCTGGTCCAGACGTAGACGGGGCGCGACGAGAGGCCGCCGGTCTTGGTGACGCGGAAGGACTCCTCGATCCTCCAGAGCTCGCGGTAGGCGTCGAGTATGCGGGAGTCCTCCCAGTCCGTCTCGCTCGTGACGACGAGGCAGTGGCCGTCGAGGGCGGCGGCGCGGTCGACCGCCTCCCGGTCGATCTCCGGCCTGACCCCGGGGACCTCGACGACCTCCCCGGTCCTCGCGTCGAAGGAGACGCCGCGCACGTACTGGGCGGCGCCGTGGTGGGTGGCCCTGGTGTAGGCGCCCGGCCTCCCCACGAGCTGCCTCGACCTCTCGAGCACGGCCTCCCTCTCGTGCCTCGCGCGCTCTGCGTACTTGCGGCTCCACATGGCCACGACCTTGACCTCGACGTCCACGTCCCTGGCCTCGCCGTCCAGCGTGTCGACGTCCCCGAGGTGCACGCGCCTGTGCCTCTGGGAGCCCTTGGTCCTGAACTCGCCGTCCGGGGAGGAGATGTAGCCCCTCCCCGAGAGCGCCCAGTCGCGCAGCCTCGCGTCGCTCCTGGTGCCGCACATGGACTGGGAGAAGACGAAGCCGTCGCCCTGGGCGACGACGCCCGCCATGTTGGCGGAGCTGTTCATGCCCCTGTCGGCCACGACCACGACGCGGCCCATGCCCCTCTCCCTGCGCCCCTCGAGCACCGGCAGCATCGTCTGGCAGTCGTTGGTGTTGCCGGGGAAGAGGTCGAAGGATATCGGCACGCCGTCCGCGTCCTGGAGGAGCCCCATCTGCACGATCGGGTTGGGGCGGTGCTCCTTCGACACGCCCTTCCTCCTCAGCCCCTCCTCCCCGTCGTCGGGGTCGCACTCGAAGAAGTAGTTGGTGACGTCGTAGTAGACGAGCGACTCGTCCCTCCCCGTGTTCCTCGCGATGGCCCTGTTGCAGGCGCCCACCACCCTGTCCGAGACCCTCTCCAGCTCCGTGAGCGCGCGGTAGGCGTCGGCCTCGGAGAGCTCGGAGCGGAAGAAGTGCCTGTCGGCGTTGGAGACGGCCGCGAGCTTGGAGCCCGGGTCCAGGAGCCTCTCGCAGACGAGGAGGCGGAGCGCGGCGTTCAGGTCGAAGCCCACCTTGCGCCCCCTCATGGAGTTGCGTATCGCCGTCTCCACCCCGAGGGCGTCCAGCCACCAGCAGGCGAGCGCGTCGCCGGCGTGCCTGCGGAGCGCGCGCGACTTCCTCTTGTCGACCCTCTCCCTCGGATGGACCGTGATGGTCGCGGGCGCCTCCTCGCGGAGCCTCTCGGCGTCCATCTCGGCCACGACCCCCCTGAAGTGGGCGACGGGGTCGTCGAACTCCCTTGCGAACTCGTCGACGTAACCGAACGTCCTTATGGTCCTCTGCCTGTTCCTGCCGCTCTCGTCGCGGTAGCCCTGCACGGCCGAGAGGCTGACCCTCCCGCCCTTCGTCGGCGTCCTCTTCAGGTACATCGAAACCCCATCCCGCCTGCGGTTATACACCCCGACAGCATACCACACGTAGCAATACGTAGCAGAAAACAATTGTGCAAAATCGCATTGAAAATGCCCCGAGGGGCCAGCTAGGTCGCTATGTCCGAGTCTCAGGGGGTGGGGTCAAACTGCAAAACCGTGGTGGGAGGTCGGCCAGAGCATGCCCGACGTCGCGCTCCTACCCCGCATAGCGGCCCGGCCTACTTCTCGCTCACGCTCGACGAGCTGTTCGATTACCGCTCCGTGCTCTCCGAGGAGGAGCTGGCGACCCTCTATGCCGAGCTGCGCGCCGAGGCGATGCGCGACCAGCCCGCCGCGCTCGGCTGCCTGCGCGCGACCGTCCGTGATCACTATGCGGACGGTCGGCTCCTGGTCATGATGGCGTCGCTGCTCTTTGAGTGGGCGACCGTGGGGCTGGATCCCCTCGGGCAGGCGGGAAGCGAGACCTCCCGCGTGGCCGCCGAAGATGGTTCCGGCGCGTTGATGGCCGAGGCGGCCGACCTTCTCGACCACGTGATCGACGAGGGTTCCGATTCCGTGGCAGCACGGCAGGCAGTCCAGATGAGGGCTGCGGTACTCGTCCAGTCGGGGTCATATACGGAGGCGGTGGCGCTCTTGGAGCCTGTGGTCTCCCGGCAGGAGATACCGCAGGCGATGCTCCTGGTCACGGCCTATAAGGGGCTGGGACGCAAGGATGACGCCTGGAAGCTCATGCAGGCGGAATGCCTGCGCTCGACCTCGCTCGTCGAGGCGCTCCTGCTGCAGGAGGTCGGCATGGCGGAGGACGCCGAGCACGCCAGGCGTGCCGCCCGGGCGGCGAGCGCGCTTCACGGGACGCTCGACCTGGATGGGATTAACCCGAGCTACCGCGCGACGGTCGCCCTCGAGCTCGCAGGCACGCTCTGGCGGGCGGGCGATACGGACGGCGCCCTCGAGGCGCTTGCGGATGCGGCCGACCTCGCGCGGGAACTCGCGCCCGCCGTGCCCTTCTCGTCCCAGAGCTCGCCGCTCTATGACCGCATCGCCCCCGACGCCAACCCCGGGCGGTTTGGGGAGGCGTGGGCCGGGCACAAGGAGGGCCAGGCGTCCGACCTCGTCCGCGCCGTGAGGGAAGCCGTCGTCGCCGCGGTGGCCGACCCCGCGTGGGGCAGCCTTGCGGACGACGAGCGCTTTCGGGAGCTTGCCACCTCTACCGCCACGCTCGTGGACGGCGGGCAAGGCGCGAGGTGAGGGACCCGCTCTCGGTGGCGCTGCGCCTCATGGCCCCGTTCGTCCGTGCCCGCGCGGGCGCGCTCGTGGGAGCCGCCGCCCTGCTCGTCGCATACTCGGCCGTCGCCGTCTCGCCTGCGCTCATAACCCAGCGGCTTATCGACCGGGACCTCGCCGCAGGCGACGTGTCCCTCGTCGTCGCCCTCGCCCTCCTGCTCGTGCTCGCGAGCGGCGCGCAGTCGGCGCTCTCCGTTCTCTTGGTGCGTCTCCTCTCCGCGATGGGCGAGGGCGTGGCCGCAGACGTATCTATTTTGCTCATTGTACTGAGCAAAATTACTCAGTACAATGAGCAAAATTACTCAGTACCATGCGGAGGAGCAGTATGTACGAGCGCGCTCAGGTAGACACGATGGCTACGAGGATGCATGAGCGAGAGAATCCACTGATGCAGGTTGTGGTTGGCTCACGACAGACGGGCAAAAGCACCATGATCGCCCAGGCATTGCGAAAGGCGGACGTCCGCAATCACTTTGTGTCGGCCGATGACGCCATCATTCCCTCTGAGCAGTGGCTGCGGACGGAATGGCAACAGGCGCGCAACGAGGCCATGCGTGACTCCAGCTCCATGGTGCTGATCGTGGATGAGGTGCAGAAGATCCCCTCTTGGCCGCGGGTTGTCAAGTCGCTCTATGACGCCGACCAGCGGACGATGAGTCCCCTTAAGGTGATTCTAAGCGGATCCTCATCGCTCCTGCTCCATAAGGGGCTTGAGGACTCGCTCATGGGAAGGTACGAGCTTATCCGTTCGCCACACTGGAGCCTTGCGGAGTGCACCGAGGCATTCGGGTTTACGCTTGACGATTACCTCTATTACGGCGGATATCCAGGGGCGGCACGGTTCGCGGGCGATGACCTTCGATGGGGCTCCTATATGCGCGACGCCATCATCGAGCCAACCATCTCCCAAGACGTGCTCGCGCTCGAGGATGTGCGCAAGCCCGCGCTCATGCGTGCGCTGTTCAGGCTGGGCGCGACGTATTCGGCGCAGGAGCTCTCGTACACCAAGATGCTCGGCCAGCTGCAGGATGCGGGAAACACCGTCACGCTTGCCCATTATCTCGACCTTCTCTCAAAGGCTGGAATGATTTGTGGGCTGGACAAGTATTCCGACAAGGAGCTGGCTCGCCGCAAGAGCTCGCCCAGACTCATGGTCTATGACACCTCCCTCATCTCTGCCGTCTCTCCCAAGGGGAGGGACAGGCTGCTGGGAGAGCCTGACATACGTGGGCGAATCGTCGAGTCCTCGGTGGGTGCGCGCCTGCTCGCGCGCTCTGCGGACGAGGGCTTCGAGGTCATGTGGTGGCGTGAGGGTGTTCAGGAGGTTGACTTCGTCCTGCGAAAGGGTTCGGCACTCACGGCCGTGGAGGTGAAGTCTGGTGCGGAATCCGGGCAAAGCGGCATGGGGACCTTCCTCGCCAGGCATCCGGACGCACGACGTATCGTCGTTGGTGGCTCGGCGTCAGGAGCCTGCACCGTGAAGGACTTCCTCCTCGATGGCGTGCCGCTCTTCTAGACCGGGGTGAAAGCGATAACGATACTGCGCTGGGGACCCCGGGGCATGCCGCGGGGTCCCCAGCGCACGTGGTTATGCCAGCTCGCGCGCGGCAGCGAGGGCCCGGTCGTAGTCGGGGTGGTTGCCGTTGTCGGTCACGTACTCCACATAGCGCACCACGTCATCCCTGTCGATGACCACGATGCCGCGGTTCTCGAGCATGAACTCCTTCATGAGGAAGCCGTAGCCCTCGCCAAAGGAGTGGCCGTTGTAGTCGGACACGACGATGGCGCTGTCGATGCCCTTCGCGGCACAGAAGCGATCCAGGGCAAACGGCAGGTCGCAGCTGATGGTGATGACGACGGTGTCGTTGAGCGTGGAGGCCTCCTTGTTGAAGCGGACGGTCTGCAGCTCGCAGACGCCCGTATCGATGGACGGCACGACGCTGATGAGCTTGACCTTGCCCTCGACCTCCTTGAGGGAGAAGGACGAGAGGTCGGGCTTGACGCAGGTGAAGTCGGGGGCCTTGTCTCCCACCTTGACCTCGGGTCCGAGAAGGGTGACGGCCTGTCCGGCAAACGTGGTGCCCGTGCGTTCTTCCATGAGAGCCCCTTTCTGTGGTCATAAATACGATACTTGTGTTGTAGCACTTTTAGGGGGTGGACACGCCCACAAATGACGGAACGCAGACGATGCGCACTCCCCATCCCCAATCGTGCGCGGTCTCCAGACGATTCCTGTCCCGCATGCCGACTTGAGTCCGCATGCGGGGCGGAGTCCGCGTGCGGGGTGGAATGAAGCAGCACCCGTGCACGATCGAGGGGAGCAGCAGGGCCGGCGAGGGGGTGGCGCCAACGACCCAGCCCTATCCCAGCCCCAGTGCCATGCCAACCAGGCGTACCAGCCAGGCCACGAGCCACGCCACCGCGCACTGGAAGGCGACGATGCCTGCCGCCCATCTGCCCCCCAACTCGCGTCGGATGGCGGCGATGGCCGCCACGCACGGCGTGTAGAGCAGGCAGAAGACCAAAAGGGCAAAGGCGGTGAGGGGCGTCAGCACGGCGAGCAGCTCGGTGACGGACCCAAACAGCACGGAGAGCGAGGAGACCACGACCTCCTTGGCCATAAAGCCTGCGACCAGCGCCGTGACGATGCGCCAGTCGCCAAAGCCGAGCGGCGAGAAGGCCGGGGCCATCCACCGGGAGAGATGCGCGAGGATCGATTGGCTGGGGTCGCTGACCATCTGCAGGGAGGGGTCGAAGGTCTGCAGGGCCCAGATGACCACGGCCGCCACGAGGACCACCGAGAACGCGCGCGAGAGGAAGTCCTTCGACCTCATCCACAGCAGCCTCACCACGCTCTTGGGGCTGGGCAGCCGGTAGTTGGGCAGTTCCATCACGAAGGGGACCGCCTCGCCGCGGGCCACCGTCTTGTGCGTGACGAGGCCCGTCAGCACGCCCAGCGCAATGCCCAGGAGGTACAGGCCGCACATCACGAGCCAGCCGTTCTGGGGGAAGAATGCCGCCGTGAAGTAGCTATAGATGGTGAGCTTGGTGGAGCAGCTCATGAACGGCGTGAGGAAGATGGTGAGCTTGCGGTCGCGCTCCGAAGGCAGGGTGCGCGCCGCCATGACGGCCGGCACGGTGCAGCCGAAGCCCACGAGCATGGGTACGATGGAGCGGCCCGAGAGGCCGATCCTGCGGAGCAGCTTGTCCATCACAAAGGCCACGCGCGCCATGTAGCCCGTGTCCTCCAGGAGTGACAGGAAGAGGAACATCGTCACGACGATGGGCAGGATGGGCAGCACCGTGCCGATGGCGTTGAAGATGCCGTCCACCACGAGCGAGCGCACGACGTCGCTGGCCCCCGCCGCCACAAGTCCTGCGGCCACGATGCCCGTGAGCCACGTGACCCCCGCGTCGACGAGGTCACCCAGGAACCTCCCCACCACGGCGAAGGTGAGCCAGAAGACGAGCGCCATGATGCCCGCGAAGGCGGGGAGGGCCGTCCACCTGCCCGTGAGGAAGCGGTCCGCCCGGCGGCTCCGCTCCCGCTCGCGGCTCTCCCGGGGCTTGACGACGCAGGAGTCCACGATGCGCTGTATGAACGAGAAGCGCATGTCGGCGATGGCAGCGGCACGGTCGAGCCCACGCTCGGCCTCCATCTGCGCGACGATGCGCTCCATGGCCTCGCGCTCGTTCGTGTCGAGCCCGAGCGCATCGATGACGCGCCGGTCGCCCTCCACGAGCTTGGAGGCGGCAAAGCGCATGGGGATGTGTGCCCGGGCGGCATGGTCCTCGATGAGGTGCATGATGGCGTGCAGGCAGCGGTGCACGGACCCACCGTGGTCCTCGGGGCTGCAGAAGTCCTGCCGCTCAGGGAGCTCCTGGTAGCGCGCCACGTGGATGGCATGGCTCACGAGCTCGTCCACGCCCTCGCCCCGGATGGCCGAGATGGGCACCACGGGGATGCCCAGGAGGTCCTCCATCTCGTTGACGTGCACGGAGCCACCGTTCTTTTGCACCTCGTCCATCATGTTGAGGGCAAGGACCATCGGCAGCCCCAGCTCCATGAGCTGCATGGTGAGGTAGAGGTTACGCTCGATGTTGGTGGCGTCCACGATGTCGATGATGCCCGTGGGTCGCTCGTCGAGGATGAAGCGTCGGCTGACGAGCTCCTCGGGGCTGTAGGGCGAGAGGGAGTAGATGCCCGGCAGGTCGACGACGTTGGTGTCGGGGTGCCCCCTGATGGCCCCCTCCTTGCGGTCCACCGTCACGCCGGGGAAGTTGCCCACATGTTGGTTGGCGCCCGTCAGCTGGTTGAACAGGGTGGTCTTGCCGCTGTTCTGGTTGCCGGCGAGGGCAAAGGTGAGCGTGGCTCCCTCCGGCAGGGCGTGGCTGTGGTCGGCCGTGCGGGGGTCGGTGTGGGAGGGCGTGGTCCTCTCGCCAAGGCCTGGATGCGCGACGCCTGTGGGGAAGATGGGCTGGGAGGCGCGTCCCTCACCTGGGCGCACGGGCTCCACGTCGATCCGTGCCGCATCGTCCACGCGCAGGGTGAGCTGGTAGTCGTGGATGCGCAGCTCCATGGGGTCACCCATGGGCGCATACTTCTCCAGGGTGACGGTGGCGCCGGGTATGAGGCCCATGTCGAGGAAGTGCTGGCGCAGGGCACCTGTGCCGCCCACCCTCGTGATGCGAGCCGTGTCGCCTATCTCAAGCTGCCTGAGCGTCATGCCGTGCGCCATGTGTGATCCTCCCTGACAAGAGTTCATGATAGAGGATGCGACGTACCGCTGACGAAGACGGATCCCACGGCGCATTGCCCCGTGTGCTGCGGTCATTCGCCCGTTACCGTCTCGCGCGTCGAGAACGGGAGGCAGATGCCCACGAAGCCCGTGCTCGATGGCATGCTCTCTCGTCTGGGAACCAACACCTATCAGCTCTGTGACGTCTACTACACGACCGAGCGCGACAACGAGTTTGCAGAGGTCATCGAATGCGCCGGCGCAGCGTTGCGTCGGGGCGATCTGGGCGAGGCGCACAGACTGCTGGACACCGTGGACGAATCGTCCCGTGAGAGACCAACGTATCGACAGCCCTACCTCATGACGAGTGCCCGTGCGCTCGTTACTCCGCGCGGCGAGCGTTTGGACGAGGCGCTACGCCTGCTTGAACAGTCCGTCAGCCTGACGAGGCCGTCTCTCCGTCTGAACGACTTCAGACATACGCTCTTGTCGCTGACCGAGGCCGCGTGCATCGGTCTCATGACCCCGACGCTGTGCTACCTGGGGCGTTACCCAGATGCGTCACGCTTGGGTGAGGAGCTCGTCAGGTCGATGGACAACCAGAGCAACAAGACGCAGGAGTGGGTCGACGAGAGGATAGGCTGTGAGCTCAATCTTGCGTTGAGCCTTGAGTTCGAGGGACGCTATGAGGATTCGCTCCGCTACCTCGACCGCGCCAACGATGAGGCCATCGATAGTGGCATCCTGACATACATGCCAAACATCCTCCATGCGAGGGCACGTGTCGCATATCGGAGAGGACAGATGGACGAACCCCATGTCCTCAGGGTTGTTGCTCCCTCTATGGATCTGACGGGACAGTGTGACCATGCCGAGGCGGTGCGGCAGTGGGTCCGGGAGAACATGGGCGTAGAACTTTGATGCTGGCACGTGCGTTGATGCCGACACGTGCGAGCCATGCCACGTGTCGTTTCGTGAAAGTTCAGACATACATCCATCGATATGGCATCATGGTCGCCTCCCTGCAATGATGCATACATCAACGCAGGGAGGCGATTTTCATGGCGAAGCAGTCGGGGCATCTGATGAGGCGGGGCAACGGGGATGTGGTTATTACCGTCGTCCTCTAGCTTTCAGCAGTATGGCCGCCGACCGGGGTCCTCCCTCTGTCGGCGGTCCGCTTGTCACATGCCTGCACCCCTCAAGACATAAGGATCACATTGCCATGCGTGGAACGCATCTCATCAGGCGATACATCAGCCTCGACAGACTCATATGCTTCTGTGTGCTCGATATCTTAGAGTCCGCCTTCAAAATAATCATAGGATGCGTGCTGCTCGTTCTGATTAACCCCCTTGTCGCTCTCGTCTCCCTCGTTGGCATGGCCCTGCCGACGCTCGTCCCACATCTGTTCGGCAGCCGTTTGTCCGACCAACAGCGTCGGATCGTCAGCGATGCCGCAACCTACAACGGACGCGTGCGCGATGCCGCGCAGGGCGCTGAGGTCATACGGTCGTTTCACGTCGAGAAGGGCATGCTTGACAAGATGAGCAGGGCTATTGGGCAGTATCAGGGACGAAAGGCCGTCCTGGGAATGATGACGGCGTGCATCGGAAGCGTCTCGAGTGCCGTGGGCGTCATCATGCAGTTTGCGTTCATGGGCATGACGGGCATGGGTGCGGTGTGGGGATATATGTCTATTGGCAGCATCATAGCCGTCACCCAGCTCTCGGGCAGCGTCATATCACCAGCGACGGAGCTCTCAGGCAAAGTTGCCAAGCTCAAGTCGACCTATCCTCTCCCTGACGCGTCGAATGAGTCGAAGAGGGCATCGGAAGTTGGGCGGATGGGCGCGATATACGAGGTGAGGCACTCCATCGAGCTTGACGATGTGAGCTTCTCGTATGGCAGTACAAACGATGCCCTGGACGGGTCTGCTGGCATGCCCAAGCTGCTGCACGACTGTTCGCAGCGCTTCGATGCCAGCAGGAAGTTCGCCATCACCGGTGCGAGTGGCTGTGGGAAGTCCACCATGTTGGAACTCCTCGGAGGACGCCTGCACCCTAGCTTGGGTAGGGTCCTTGTGGATGGTGACCCATACCTCGTCCCTGATGCCGCCTGGGTTCATCAGCATGTCTTTCTGTTCGATGACACGCTGCGTGAGAACATAACCCTTGGAGAGCCATTCGCCGACGAGCAGGTGAGGGACGCCGTGCACCTTGCTGGCTTGGATGGCGTCGTGGCGTCGCTACCCGATGGGCTTGACACGCCAGTTCATGAGGGGGGCGCACGCTTCTCAGGTGGAGAGTGCCAACGCGTGGTCATCGCCCGGGCTCTCCTCTACGGCAAGACGACGCTCCTTGTGGATGAGGCGACGTCGGCTTTGGATGGCGAGACCGCTGCGCGCGTTGAGGACACCCTGCTGTCACTCGATGGGGTGACGCTCATAGCCGTGACGCATCACCTGGACTCGAAGCATGCCGCACGCTACGACGAGGTGCTCGAGATGAGCAATGGTGGCCTCACTCCCGCGGACAGGGTAGCCTGATCGCCGCGCCTCATTGCCCTACCGGTACCGGACCGCAAACCCGCTCTCGCCTTCCACGGGCTCGATGTCCTCCTTCTCGTCTATGCGATAGTTGATGGGGAAGCGTGCATACGACCCAGACAGCCCACCAAACCAGGCGCTGATCTGATCGTCCGTCCCCTGGAGCTCCATGGAGACGCTGCCATCGTCCTCGTTGCGCACCCAGCCGGTGCAGCCCACGCGATCCGCGACAAGCTGCGACGTCCAGCGGAATCCCACGCCCTGCACCTCGCCGCGGAAGCGCATCCTGAGACGCCTCGTTCCCGGCTCCAGCGGGCGTGACTCCCTCTTGGCCTTTGTGGTTGTGGACTTCTTGCGGCCCAGGCCAAACATGGCGGCCCCCATTCGCCTCTATTGTTCGCACGCAACACTCCTAAGCGTACAATATCACCTAGCCTAAGTCCTTGAGGGCGTGGGACGTGAGCGTTCTTGCCCATCGGTTCGCGTCGTGTCGGGAGGATGGATGAGCACAACCAGGAGAAGCTTTCTTGCCGCCACAGGCGTTGCCCTTGGGGCGCTCGGCCTTGCCGCCTGCACGCCTCAGCAGCAGGACGACCAGCAGCCCGCCGATACCTCGACGGACAGCAGCGAACAGCAGGTTGACCCCAGCGAGTTCAAGGACCTCGAGCTCAACGACTCCTCATGGCAGTACGATACGGACAACGACTGCTACTACCAGCTGGGCCTCAAGTACTGCCTCAAACCTGCGAGCGAGAAGTACGAGTCGCTTGCCATCTTCGTGCCGGGCGCCTACTTCGATGCCGAGAAGTCCGGTGACGCCTACAAGTGCACGCCCAAGAAGGATGGCGTGGTCGGCTCGCTCAACCCCGCCTCCGCACCGGCCGTGATGCCCATCAACTCCGTGCGCCTCTCCGCCCAGGCGTGTCCCGAGGCCTACGGCTACGCGGGGCTGGAGCGCTACCTTTCCGCGGGCATGGTCTACGTGTACGCCGGCTTCCGCGGCCGTTCTGCCGGCATCGAGAGCGGCTCTAAGGAGATGTACCCGGGCGGCGCCCCCTGGCCGGTCGTTGATCTCAAGGCCGCCGTGCGCTACCTACGCTATAACGCTGGCAAACTGCCCTTCAACCCCGATCGCATCATCTCGTTTGGCTATGGCATGGGCGGTGGCGCCAGCGCGGCGTTGGGCGCCCTGGGCGACAGTGACCTCTATGCCAAGTATCTTACGGCCATCGGCGCGGCCACGCACGATGCCGAGGGCAATACCCTCTCCGACAGAGTCTATGGATCCGCCACCTGGTGCCCCCTCACCTCGTTTGACACGCAGGATGCTGCCTACGAATGGATGATGGGCCAATTTGCCTCCACGGACACGCGCGCGGACGGAACCTGGACCAAGCTGCTCTCCACACATCTTGCCGCTGCCTATGGCGACTACGTCAACACCATGGACCTGCGGGGCGATGGGGGAGAGGCGCTGACGCTCAACGCCGTGAACGATGGAACCTACCTTGATGGCAGCTACTACGAGTACGTGCTCAGCGTCATCACCAACGCGGCAAGCGACTTCTTCAACAGCACGAGCTTTCCGTACACCTACACGCCCAGCCAGCTGGGTGACCCCTGCTTTCCGGGCGATCCCAACCTCGTGGCCGACAGCGCCGAGGCGGCGGATGCCGCCACCACCGAGGAGGGCACGACGTCCTCGAACCAGGGCTCCCAGCAGGGTGAGGGCTCCTCCTCGTCGCAACCGCAGGAGCAGAATGGTGTCTCATCCGTGAACTCGACGGTCTACGATTCCATCGACAGCTACCTCAACTCCCTCAACAGCGGTAACCGCTGGATCACCTACAGTTCGGGCAGGGGTGCGGCGCGCATCTCCAGCCTGTGGGACTTCGTCACGCACTGCCGTCCGGCGTCGCGCTCGGTGTGTGCGTTCGACATGATCGACCTCAGCTCCAGCATCAATCAGCTCTTCGGCATTGGCGAGGAGTCCACCCTCCACTTTGACCAGACGGTGTCCGATCTCCTCAAGGACCATCAGGACGAGTACGCAAAGATCGTGGGCTTTGACAAGGCTCTGCCCGATGCTTGGGAGGCTGACCTCCAGAAGATCGACGCCGAAGAGGCAAGCATGGCGGATCGTGTGAGCGCCATGAACCCGCTCTACACCCTGAGCGGCCATTACGACGGCTATGGCAAGGCTGCCGTCGCACCCTATTGGCGCATCAACTCGGGCCTCGCCCAGACCAATGCCGCCATCTGCGGTGAGCTCAACCTTGCCCTCGCCCTCAAGCAGTATGATGGCGTCCAGAGCGTGGCCTATCAGCCGGTGTGGGGTTGCGGCTTCGAGCTTGCGGAGCGCAGCGGCGACGCCCAGGACAACCTTGTCGCGTGGATTCTCTCATGCTGCCCGCAGGTGGAGAATGCCGGCGCTGATGAGTCGGCTGACCCATCCGATGAGGATAGTGACGGTTCTGCCTCGTAGCCTGCATGTCAGGGCTGCCGGTCGTTCCACGTGGGATGCGGGTGTCCTGTTTCCGCACGAAGAACCTCTGGGCGCACGGGGCAGCCCAGGCCCTTGCTCGAATACAATGAACATCCCACTGAGCGATCTCGTCCCGTGTGCGTACCCGAAGGAGCACTCATGGCAGATAGCACCGATACCTCGAAGTCTCGTATCATCATCACCGTCTTGGGCAGCGACCGCTCTGGCATCGTGGCCGCGGTGGCCGGCGTGCTTGCACGGCATGACGTGAACATCCTCGATATCTCGCAGACCATCCTGCAGGGCATCTTCACTATGACCATGCTCGCCGATCTGGGCGATCATACCGAAGACTTCCTGACCATCCAGCAGGAGCTCGATCAGCTCGTGGGTGAGCTGGGCGTGCAGATCTCCATGCAGCGCGAAGAGGTGTTCAACTTCATGTACCGCCTGTAGGCCCATGGCGCGGGCGCGGCGGGTAGGCATGCGTGTGAGGAGGGGCGATGTCCACAGAGGATCAAGAGCGGCACGGGAGGTAGTCTCATGAGCATTGGCAGAGCCGTGGAAGGCCGTAGGCAGCGCAAGCTGTTTCTCACGCGCAAGGACACGTCTGCGCTCACGCACATTGCCGACGCCTATCCCATGCCGTCGGAGGGGTTGGGTCGCCCGCCCGAGTCCGATCAGCTCTACGAGGGCATGCAGAACATGGATCGCGTGCCCGACCAGCTCTATGAGGAGCGCAACGTCAAGCGCGGCCTGCGCAATGCGGATGGTTCGGGCGTGCTGGTGGGCCTCACCACCATCTCGGACGTCCATGGCTACACCAGGGTGGACGGCAGGGTCGTCCCGGATGAGGGACAGCTGAGATACCGCGGCTATACGATTGACGACCTGGTACGAGGCACGCACGATGCGGGTCGCTTTGGCTATGAGGAGGTTGCTTACCTGCTGCTTTCCGGCTCGCTCCCCACACGGCCGCAGATGGATGACTTCCGCGCGCGCATCGGTGTCCGTCGCCAGCTGCCCGAGGGCTATCTGGACATCTTCCCGCGCACCACCTACAGCCATTCCATCATGAACGTCCTGCAGCGCGCGACGCTTTTGCTCTACGCCTTCGATCGCGACCCGGACGACACGGCTCCCACACACGAGATCGACGTGGCACTCTCCCTCCTGGGTCGCTGGCCGCGTGCCGCATCCATTGCGCATCAGGCCTATGTCGCCGAGCAGGAGGGCACGCGCCTGCGCATCCCGCCCGCACGCGAGGGCTACACCATGGCCGAGACGATCCTGGATGTCATCCATGCCGACGAGGGCTTCTCGCGCGAGGAGGCCATGCTGCTCGACGTCATGCTCATGCTGCATGCGGAGCATGGTGGTGGCAACAACTCCACGTTCTCATGCCGCGTGCTCTCGTCCTCGGGAACCGATGCCTACAGCACCTATGCGGCGGCCCTGGGATCGCTCAAGGGGCCTCGGCACGGTGGTGCCAACGCCAAGGCCGGTGCCATGATAAATGACATCGCCGGCAACGTGCGCGACTGGACGAGTGACGACGAGGTGGCGGGGTATCTCGCGCGCATCCTCAGGGGCGAGGCCTTCGACCACTCGGGCCTCATCTATGGCTTGGGCCATGCCGTCTATACCGTGACCGACCCACGCGCCGAGATCGTGAAGGCCTATGCCCATGAGCTTGCCGAGAAGAAGGGTCAGCTGGACAAGCTCGAGCTCATCGAACGCGTAGAGCGCCTGGGGCCGAAGGTCATGCGCGGTGTGCGTCACATCACCAAGCCCATCTCCACCAACATCGACATGTATACGGGCTTCGTATACTCCATGCTGGGGATTCCGGAGGATCTCTACACGCCGCTCTTTGCACTCGCGCGCTCCGCGGGCTGGGCGGCTCACCGCATGGAGGAACTCTATGGACCGGCACGCATCATCCGTCCCGCGTACAGCACCTATATGGATGACCGCCCCTACGTTCCCATCGAGGAGCGCTAGATGCATCCCCCCTGCAGGGGATCAAGCTGTTCCGAGTAGTCTGCTTTCGTTGTTGCGATCGCCTGACGCATCTTGTGCAGAGTCTCGGACACCTGGGGCAACCTGAACATCACTGCGGTGTAGAGCGTGTCGACCAGAGCAAGCTGGGAAATGCGGCTTGAGAGCGACTCAGAGCGATAGCCTGTCTCGTCCGAGATGGAGACGAGGGCCACATCCGCATTGTCTAGGAGCTTGCTCGAGGGATAGCTGGTGATTACAATTGTGTGCGCGCCGGCGCCCTTTGCGATGGCAGAGAGATGAATCATCTCTCTGGTGAGTCCTGTATGGCTGATGATGATGGCACAGTCATCTGGCCCCATGACGGATGCCTGCATGAGCTGCAGATGATAGTCCTGGGCGAACTGCGAACGAAGGGGGGAGCGGAGAAACTTCTGGTAGGCATCGTAAGCGACCGCATTTGACTCTCCGCAGCCATGGAACGACACCCTCGTAGACGCCAGGAGGATATCAATGGCGTTCGACATCGCCTTGGGATCCTGAAGGCGCAGCGTGTCCTCGAGAGATTTGATGCTCGACTGGAACACGTGTTGAGTTATGGTCGAGATATCGTCATCCGGGCATATGTTCTCGTGAACGGACGTCTGCGGATCGTAAGCGTCGGCGAGTAAGTCGTCGCGAAAGTCTCTGAACCCCTGGTAGTCCAATCGCTTGGCGAACTTGAAGATGGTTGATTCTGCGAGTCGAAGCTTCGAGGCCATCTCGCTGATCGTCATGCGAGAGGCTTCGACCGGGTTGTCAAGGATAAACCGGGCGATTTTCTGCTCCTTCGGTGTGAAAACTGACGAAGAAGACTTGATTTTGAGAAGCACTGCCGGGGCTGCACTCATCGTGCTCATCCAATCTCAAAAAAACGTTGTTTTTACTAAAGCCAATTATAGAAATGATCGGCTGGTTATTAAATGATTGGCTGGTTATTGTCAGAAAGACCAATACCGCAAATTGAAACAAAAAATTTCGACATTAAAGCTACAAATTAGAAAAAAATAGTCTAGAATAAGACGAGCTTTAAGAGTTCCTGTGTATTGCGTTGTCCAGAGAAGTCTCTTGAAAGGGGAGTGCTATGGGCAGTTATGTCGGCGTAATCGGCATGGGGGTCATGGGACAGAGCTTGGCGCTCAACATAGCTAACCATGGCTATACTGTCTCGGTTTACAACCGTCACGGCGAGGCTACCAAGGACTTCATGGAGAGTCGCGTCAAGACACAGAAGGATAAAGTCACCGCCGTATACGAGCTCAAGGACTTCGTTGACTCGCTTGAGGCTCCCCGCAAGGTTATCCTCATGGTCAAGGCAGGACCTGTGGTCGACGCAGTTGTCGACAGCCTTCTTCCCTTTCTCAGCGAGGGTGACATCGTTATCGATGCCGGCAACTCCTATTACAAGGACACGAGCCGTCGTATGGCGGACTATGCCAAGAAGGGAATCAGCTTCTTCGGTATGGGCGTGTCTGGAGGCGAGAAGGGCGCCCTCGTCGGACCGTCCATCATGCCCAGTGGCGACAAAGAGCTTTATGACAACTACCTCAGTAAGCTGCTGACCGACATCTCGGCCCATACCGATGACGGCAGCCCCTGTTGCGACTACATCGGCCCGGAGGGCTCCGGCCAGTATGTCAAGATGGTGCATAATGGTATCGAGTACGGTGATATCCAGATCATCGACGAAGCATACTTCATCATGAAGAACGTGCTTGGCATGAGCAACGCCGAGATGGCGGACATCTTTGAGAGCTGGAACAACGGCCGCCTGGACTCCTTCCTGATAGAGATAACCTACAAAATTCTTCGCGAGAAGGACCCTGATACGGGCGATGACCTCATCGACCACATCTTGGACGAAGCGGCCCAGAAGGGTACGGGCATGTGGACGGCAATTGAGGGCCTCGAGATGCACCTGGCCATTCCTACCATGGCAGAGGCTGTTTTCGCACGTAACCTATCGGCCGTGAAGGACGAGCGCGTCATTGCCTCCAAGGTATTCACTGACAAGCCCGTCGTGAGTGTCGAGGACAGGGGGGCACTGCTCGTAGATCTTGAGCAAGCTGTATACGCGAGCAAGATTATGTCCTACGCGCAGGGGTTCCAACTCTTGAACAGGGCATCCCACGAGCATGGCTGGAACCTCAAACTTGGAGACATCGCCCTGCTCTGGCGCGAGGGCTGCATCATCCGCGCGAAGTTCCTCGGCCGTATCAAGGCGGCATACGATCAAAGTGACGGTAAGGTTCAGAACCTCATGCTCACCGATGAGTTCCGTGACGAGATTAAGATGTCCGTGCCTGGGTGGCGTCGCGTGGTAGTCAAGGCAATAGAAGCTGGCGTCTATGCTCCGACCCTTGCCAACTCCCTCATGTATTTCGATGGCTATACGTGTGAGTTCCTCTCCGCCAATCTTTGTCAGGCACAGCGGGACTGGTTCGGGGCTCACGCCTATCACCGTGACGACCAGCCTCACGATCTCTCCTTCCACCATAAGTGGGAAGAGCTGGACTGAACAGAGCAACCTTCGTCGAGAAAAATGGGAGCAGACAGATGCTTGAGAACTGGTTGAATAAAGAGTGTATCGCCCTGAATGTTGATGCCCAGGATTGTCGTCAGGCAATACAGGTCGGTGGAGACCTCCTTGTTGCAAATGGAAAGGCAGAGAAATCATTCGTTGCTGCCATGATTGATGCTGTTACCGAATTAGGGCCGTACATGGTTGTCGCCCCTGGGATTGCGATTCCCCACGCACGTCCCGAAAGTGGTGCCAAGGCAGTTGCCCTCAGCCTGGTGACATTAAAAAATCCGGTTAGCTTTGGCAATCCGGAAAATGACCCCGTGTGGCTCGTGACCTGCCTGTGTGCATTGGATTCGGAGTCACATATCGAACTCCTGCAGCGCCTTGTAAACCTCCTTGCTGACGATGAAGCGGTGAGTCAGATAAGAAATTCTAAGGATATTGAATATGTTATGAATTTGATTTCAAAGTATTAGGGAGGAGGAATTAAACCCGCTGGTGCACATCCGAGCAAAGGAGAGATTCATGGGAAAGAGATATAGCATCACCGCACTCTGTGGCATGGGGCTTGGCACGAGTAGTCTTGCTCGCATGGCAATCATGGATTATGCCAAGAGCCGTGGAATTGATGCGAACGTGACCGTCGCTGACATTGGTAGCGTCAAGGGAATCACGAGCGACATCATCATAACCACTAAGAGTATGGCGAGCCATATTCCCAACTCTGTGAGCGAGCAATCCACCGTCATTCTCGTTACGAACCTCATCAAGAAGGATGAAATCAACTCGAAGTTGGACGAGTACTTCTCCTCAATCAGCTCATAGCGCATCTTATGTCCGAGCGAACTCACTTAAAGGAGTAGCCATGGAATTGCTTAGCAGTGTTGGTAACTTCATTATTTTTCAAATACTCGATCAGGCACCTATTTTCCTTGGCCTCATCACCCTCGTGGGTATGCTTCTCCAGAAATCCAAGGGGTCCGAAATCTTTGATGCCGTCATCAAGACCGTTGTTGGCATGCTTATTCTGAGCGCAGGTGCCAACCTCATTTCTGGAACCATCACTCCGGTCATGCAGCTTCTCAATAATGTGGTCGGCGTCAGCGGCGTCATGCCCATGAACGAGGCTGCTTTCGGTGTTGCCATGGCATCAATGGCTGAAACCGCCGTGACCATCTTTGTTTTCGGCTTCCTAATCCATCTTGTCCTTGTTTATCTCATTCCCAACAAAGGCATGAAGAATGTGTACCTCACGGCGCACATGATGCTCTACCTTGCCATCTTCCTGGCCCTTACTGTGAATTCCACGCTAGGTATCGAGGATATCCCTCTGATTGTCGTTTCTTCTGTCCTCGCGGCGCTTTATTGGACGTTCACGCCTGCGATTCCGCGCGCCCTTGGTAAGAAGTACTTCGGTGAGGACTTTACCCTGGGTCATGCCCAGCAGTTCGGCACCCTTATCGGCGCTCTCTGTGGCAAGCTATTCAAGAGTCGTGCCGAGGAGGAGGATGCTGACAATATCGTTCTTCCCGGTGGCCTCTATCTTTTCCAGGACGTAACCCTGGCGCTCTCCCTCATCATGCCTATCCTTTTTGTGATTATCGGTGTGGTGGTTGGCGAGGATCAGGTCATGACTCTTGCGGGTACCCAGAACTGGATCATCTTCCTCCTGATGCAGGGCCTTCAGTTCGCCGCTGGCGTTGCGGTAATGCTCTATGGAGTGCGCATGTTCTTGAACTCAATCATTCCTGCCTTCAAGGGTATTTCCGAGAAGCTCATTCCTAACTCGGTTCCTGCACTTGACTGTCCCGTCTTGTACCCTTACAGCCCTTCTGGCGCAATGTTCGGCTTCCTGGGCTCCATTCCCGCAGGTATCCTCGTGTGCCTGCTTACGGTTGTACTCGGCTCCTCGGTAGTCGTCTTTCCAAGTCCCATCATCCTCTTCTTCGATGGGTGCACCATCGGCGTGTTTGGTAACAAGTATGGTGGTTGGAAAGGTGCGCTATTGGGTGGTTTCGTCTCCAGTCTTATCGCACACTTTGCCATTATTCCGCTGTATCCAATGATGGGCTCTCTCTTTGGCTCTGGTCTCATGTTTAGCAACATCGACTATGCGGTTCTCTGGTTGCCTCTCCTTCTTATCTTCAAGTTTATCGGTAGCCTCATCTGACTGAGGCCCTGTCGACGCGATGCTTGAGCGGAGGGTGACCATGAGATATGTCCAAACAGTTCTCGGGAAAGTGCCAGTTGATGACCTCGGAATGACAGATGCCCATGACCACCTCATTCGTGTTGGTGGCGTCGAGGTGATTAGTAATGGTTCTGACTTTGAAATGACTGACGAAAGCAAGGCGCTAGAGGAACTCGAACTGTTCAAGGCGGTGGGCGGAAACATGCTGGTCGAGATGACCCCCATCGGCAGTGGCAGATCGATTGAAAACCTGAGGTCCCTCAGCCGCGAGTCAGAGGTGAATATCCTAGCAACGACGGGCTTTCACAAGTCAGAGCTCTATGATAAGTCTCACTTCTTGTGGAAATATGACCGAGACACACTTGCTCAACTCCTGATCGATGATGTGACTCAGGGCATAGACATTTACGACTATGCTGGTCCAGTCGTAAAGCGCTCAGAGGGCAAAGCCGGACTTATCAAGGCAGCCTGTAGCCTTCAGAGTATCACATCGATTGAGAAAAAGGAGCTTGAGGCAGCAGCGCTTGCCTCAAGTGAGACGGGCGCACCAATCTCCCTTCATCTTGAGAAGGGAACCATGGCGCTTGAGGCGATTGATATCCTCATGAGTAATGGGGCTAGCCCCGACAGCATCATTCTTGGCCACATTGACCGCAATCCCGACCTCTACTACCACAAAGCGGTAGCTGAGAGGGGAGTGTTCCTGGCCTACGACGGTGCCGCGCGGGTCAAGTACTACACGGATTCCGTGATAGTCGATCTGTACAAGAACATGATTGACCTAGGCTTTGAGGATCAGCTTCTGATGGGTGCAGACCTCGGTGGAAAATCCTATTTCAGGGCATACGAAGGTGGTCCGGGGCTGGGTTACAACTTCGGCACCTTCGTTCCAAGGCTGGTTGACTGCGGCGTGCCTGAGGAAGTTGTGCGCAAAATCACAATTTACAACGCTAGGAACGCCTTCTGTAACAAGAGATACGAGATTTAGCCCTTCAAGCTTGCCCTGCAAGATATCGCAGAGAGAGACTGGGATTCATGAACTATCAAATTGCGATCGTTAATTCATCTTCTTTTGGCCAGTACTATCCAGAACATTTGAAGAGGTTGGAAAAGATTGGCCAGGTGGCGTATGTGTGCATCGCCGGAGACGCCCATGGGCGTGAGCTTGCCGACGCTCTTAAGGGCTTCAATATGGTCATTTCGTCCGTTACCCCATTTTTTGATGCTGAGTTCTTCACGCACAAGACAGATCTTCTTCTTCTGAGCAGGCATGGCATTGGGTTCAACAATGTGGATGTTATTGCCGCAAAGAGAGCTGGTACTTTGGTGACGACCGTCTCTCCGAAAGTCGAGCGCAGTGCGGTCGCGGAAGGTGCTATCGCAACGCTGATGGATATCATGCGGAGGGTCAGCGATTCTCATATTGCGGCAGACGAAGGTCGGTGGGCTGACAGAGCCAATTTCATTGGGTCAGGTCTAAGCGGAAAGACACTTGGCATCATCGGCTGTGGCAACATCGGCTCTCGTGTGGTCGAGATTCTGAGCCGTGGTTTTGACATGCATGTTCTTGCCTGCGATCCTGTCCAGCATGAGATGTGGGCTGACGTTCTCGGTGTGAGGTACTGTAGTCTCGATGAAACTGTCTCTCATTGTGATGTGCTCACGCTCAACGCCGATCTCAATGAGAGCTCCTATCACATTATCAACGAGCGGACTCTGTCGCTTATGAAGAAGGGGGTTTATATTGTTGACAATGCCCGAGCTGACCTCATTGATCAGGAGGCGATGCTGAGGGCACTTGATGACGGTACCGTTGCCGGTCTCGCTCTTGATGTCATGCATGATGAACCACCGGCATCGGACGACCCCTACTTTAAGCATCCAAAGGTTCTGGTTACAACACATATTTCTGCATACACCATGGAGTGCCTGTATGGAATGGGCGAGAAGTGTGTCAGCGATGTTGAGAGATTTGTACAGGGAAAAGCTCCTGTTAACGCAAGAAACTAGAGTAGATTTCTTGTTAGTTTAAATGTCGATGGCTGCCCATCTGCTTCTTTGGGCAGAGGAGGAATCGTTTTTTTGTGTACAGAAAAAAATTCTTGTCTATATCTATATTAAAAAAATAATTAGTTATACTTTGCTCGTACACAAAGGGGTTTCGAAAGAAGTGAGGGGGACCGATGTCTAGTTCAGAATACATGAGGGAAAACGGCTTTTACGAGGACGTAGCCCGATGTGGCGTGATGCCCGTCGTGGTGCTGGACGACCCAACCGATGCCGTTCCTCTGGCCCGCGCACTCGAGGAGGGCGGGCTTCCTGCGGCAGAGGTGACGTTCAGAACCGATGCGGCACCAGAGTGCATCTCTCTGATTGCCCATGAGTACCCGAACGTCCTGGTCGGCGCAGGCACCGTCCTAGACCTTGAACAGGCAAAGCGTGCCGTTGACGCGGGGGCAAGGTACATCGTCTCACCTGGCACGGATTGTGATGTCGTCGAGTGGGCCCTCTCCGAGCGCGTGAACGTTATTCCTGCCGGCGTCACGCCTACCGAGGTCACCTGGTTGAGGAATCAGGGGATCGAGGTCTCTAAGTTCTTCCCGGCGAACCTCTTCGGAGGCGTAGAGGCGATCTCTGCGCTTGCTTCGGTTTTCGTCGGACACAGGTTCATGCCCACGGGTGGTGTGAACTTGGACAACCTTGGAGAGTACCTCTCCAATCCTGCGGTGATCGCAGTGGGAGGCACGTGGATGGTTAAGCCGACCTTGTTCGCGGGCGGAGACTTCGACGAGGTGGAGCGCATTGCGAGAGAGGCGTCGGAGAGAGTGTCAGAGATTCGCCTCTAGGGGTTTTGAGGGACTTCTGTCGGACTTACCGTGCGGATGGAGATGAGTGACATGGCAAGCAGCACGACCGAGCTGGATACCGCTATCAAGTTTGGGGCAGGCAGGTATCGTCAGGAACGGGGTTTGTTGGCGGAGTGCGGTTCCGAGATCGCCCGATTCGGAAAGCGCCCCCTCGTTGTCGCGGGCCCCAACTCCTGGGAGGTGATGGGAGACTCCCTGATGCTCAGCATGGAGGGGGAGGGGCTCCAGCCTCAGGTGGAGGTCTATGGGGGATGGTGCTCCTTCGAAGGTGCCGAGGAGCTTGCCGAGAAGGCAAGGCAGTTTGGCGCTGACGAAATCGTCGGCGTGGGAGGCGGAAAGATCATGGACCTCGCCAAGGCCGTCGGCGAGACTGCGGGTCTGGGAACGGTGAACATCCCCACCGCCGCCTCAAGCTGCGCCCCTTTCACCTGCATGAGCGTCATGTATACCGCCGAGGGCGGAAAGAAGCTCAGCTGGCGCTTCGACCATGAGATCGATGCCTGCCTGATGGACATGGACGTCATCGCGAACTGCCCCATCCGATTTACCGCCGCCGGCATCGTCGATGCGATGGCCAAGCGCATCGAGATGCTGAACGGAAAGCCCTCCCTCAGCCTGTCGGACACCCCCGTTGACATCTTCAGCGCCTACAGCATCGCTGAGTACACCTATGGGGCTCTCAGGGACAACGCCCTCGTGGCCATCGAGGACAACCGTAGGCACGAGGCAACTAAGGCGCTCAATGACGTGGCGTTCATGAACGTTCCCATTACGGGCGTTATCGCGAACACTACGAAGAGCTTCAAGCAATCCGAGCTCGCCCATGTCATTTATGACGGAGTGAGGACCATCTTTACCAGTGAGGGCCAGAAGGCCGTTCATGGAGAGATCGTTGGAGTCGGGCTCTTCTGCCAACTCTACTTCAATGACCAGCAGGACCAAATGCAGGAGCTTCGGGAGTTCATGCATGCGATGGATATGCCCCTTAGCTTCGATGACCTGGGGATCGAGTCGAGCGATAAGAACCTTGACTCCATCGAGGAGTACATCGTCAACTCGAGGCACTACAACAGTGATGACCCAGATGATCGCCGTCGCCTTCACGAGGCCGTACACCAGATGGCCTAGACTTGATGACCTAGGGATTTGGCTGGCGAGAGGGGAGTACGATGACCGAAATGCCGCGAATGGTCTTCTGTGATTTGGACGGCACCCTTCTCGATAGCGATAAGAAAATGAGCGACCGTACCCGGAGGGCCTTGCGGGTGCTCGCCAGGTGCGGCATCGGCTTCGTTCCGAGCACAGGCCGTTCCGTAGTGGGCATTCCGCGAGAGGTCATCGAACTCTCTGGTGCTTGCTATGCGATTACGGCCGATGGGGCCACGGTCTGTCGGCTTACCTCCGATGGACACGTGGATCTCCGCGTCAGCACGATTCCGCAGGATGCGGTTATCGGTCTCCTGAACCTCGTTGACCCCTCTCCCTCGTACATCGATCTCTTCAGCGAGGGAGAGGCATACGTTGAACGAGGGAAGATGCGCAAGCTCGACAGCTTCGGACTACTGCCTGGCGACGTGGCGTATATCCGCTCCGTCCGTCATGAGATTGACGTAACTCTGGCGGACTTCGTGGCCGAGGGGCGTCCCGTCGAGCGACTTACGGTCTTCTATGCGGATGAGGCTATACGTGATGCTGTCTATGACTACTTGCAAGAAAGGGGGGACTTAGCCTGCTACACCTCTCAGCGGAGGAACATCGAGATTACGAGTGCCACTGCTAGCAAGGGCAGTGCGCTGCTCTGGCTCTGTGACCATCTTGGTATATCCGCAGGAGAGACCATCGCGTTCGGCGACTCCCTGAATGACGTCTCAATGCTCAGGGAGGCCGGAGTCGGTGTTGCCATGACCAATGCGGAGGAGAGGGTAAGGCGCCAGGCAAACGATGTCACCCATCTTACCAATAACGAATCCGGTGTTGCTGAGTACCTCGAGAGGTTCCTGCCGGCCTAATCAGAGGAGACCCTGTTGCCTAGGTCGCATCACGTTAAAGGAGGCCAACCGTGTCCTGCAAAGCGCTCCGCCTGCATGAGGAGGATGACGTCGCCACCTTGCTTTCGGACGTCGCTGAGGGCGATCACGTCGTTGTGGAAGACGATGCTGGCAGATGCGTGTGCGACCTCGTATCCCATGATTCGATTGGCGCCTTCCATAAGATTGCCCTGCATCCCATTGGTGCATGCGAGGTAGTCCACAAGTATGGGGAGGCGATAGGCAGGGCCACCGAGGACATCCTTCCCGGCAGCCACGTCCACGTGCACAACCTGGAGAGTATAAGGACGAGGAAGCATGATTAGCGGATACCTTCGCCCCGATGGCAGGATGGGAATCAGGAACCACGTGCTTGTCCTCTCGAGTGTGGGCTGCGCCAACGCCGTGGTGCGGCGCATATCCCAGCAGGTCGAGGGGGTGGTGGGCGTCGAGAACACCAAGGGTTGCGGTCAGGTGGGCAAGGGCATCGAGACCATGCGGCGCAGCCTTGTCAACCTGCCCCAGAACCCCAACGTCTTCGGGACCCTGATCGTGGGCCTAGGCTGCGAGAGCACCAGGCCGTTGGATCTTGCCGAACAGATCTCACGTATGAGCGACAAACCCATCCGTGCCATCATCATCCAGGATTGCGGTGGGTCGCTGGGGGCCATTGAGGAGGGCGTACGGGCTGCACGTGAGCTAGTTGCGCATGCCGCTCTGGTCCAGCGCATTCCAATGCCTCTGGACAAGCTGGTTTTGGGGACAAACTGTGGTGGCTCGGACGCCACGAGCGGTTTGGCTGCAAATCCCACGATTGGTCTCGTGAGCGACTGGGTCATCAATGGCGGCGGTACGGTCCTCATGGGCGAGACGACCGAGCTGATAGGGGCGGAGCACATCCTTGCGCACCGAGCCGTTACCAAGGAGGTCGCCAGCGACATCCTGAGGATGGTAGATCATCTTGAGGAAGACTTCCTCTCCAACGACATAGACGTGCGTGGCGCAAACCCCTCGCCTGGAAACATGCGGGGCGGCCTGTCGACGCTCGAGGAGAAGTCGCTGGGTGGCATCTCCAAGGGTGGCAGCCACCCCATATCGCAGGTGGTCCGATACGGAGAGGTGCCCTCCAAGAGGGGCTTCGTCCTCATGGATACCCCGGGCTACGATATCGAGTCGGTCTCGGGCATGTCTACCGGGGGAGCCCAGGTCATGCTTTTCTCCACAGGCAGGGGTACCCCGATAGGTAACCCCCTCATGCCCGTGATCAAGGTGACGGCCAACGCCTGGACCTATCGGCGCATGAGGGATAACGTCGACTTCGACGCCTCGGGCGTCATCACGGGTCTTGCCACGATGGAGGAGCAGGCCGCTTTGCTCAGGGGTATGCTCGTGAATGTCTGCAACGGAGAGCTCACCAGGGCCGAGGCTCTTGGTTTCGATGACTTCACCATCTACCATGGGCAGGAGTACTGGTGCAGTTGTGAGTTTGAGTCATAGGCACAGCCGAACCGTGCGTCGGCGTCCCAATGCCATCATGTACCAAGATATGAGACTGTGGCCCGGTACTACTCCTCGCCATCCTCCTCCACGGTGGAGCCATCATCAGGCTCCCCCTCCGTCTCCTCGTCGAGGACGAGGGGGGCAAACGTTGCGGTGTCGCCGCCAATGAGCTCGTGTTCTGCTTCCTTTGCCGATTCGGCACGGTCGTCGGCCATTTCGGCCGAGAAGATGTCCTCCTCCTGGGGCGTCGGCTCCTCAACCGAAGGCGTCGCGATGGGCAGGGAGCCGGTGCCATTGTCGCTTGGCAGCTCCAAACGCGTGAGCTTGTGCTGGCGCTTGCTCTTTCCAAACAGGGGAACATACTCGAAGAAGATGCTGGAATTCTCCAGACCGTACCAGCGTGCAGGCGAGCCGGCAAAGCGGCGGATGGTGTACTTGGCCGTCATGATGGTGCGGTTGAAGCCCGAGATGTCCGACTCGGGCGAGAGCACCTTGCGGATGAGGCAGAAGCGGAAGTCGCCCACCTTGCGATGGTCGCGGTAGATCGAGTACTTGTGGTCCTGCGGCGCCAGCTGATGATGGCGCATGAGGTCGTCGACGATCTGGTAAAGGTAGGTGTTCACGCGCTGATTGACGCGGAAGCCGAGTCTCAGCTGAATCTTGAAGGCAAAGTCGGTGTCGAAGTCGTTCACATAGTACTCGTGCGTATAGGGCTCGTTGGTGACCTGTACGTTGAGGAAGTAATACGCCCGGGCACGCTTGGGGCGCTTGTCCAGGATGGAATAGAGGATGTCACGATCGAGGCGGTCGGGGGAGGAGTCGTTGGTCAAGAACACCAGGTTGTCGGCCACGTAGGGGAAGCTGTCATCGTGAGAGAGCGCGTGGAGTTGGTCGAGGTAGCCCTCGATGGGCAGGTAGATGCTCTGGGTGCGCTCGATGGCGGTGCCGCGCCTCCAGATGTACATGACGGCAAAGATGGTCGCCGCCATGAGCACGGTAAACCAGCCACCGTGGAAGAACTTCGTGAGACTCGAGAAGAAGAACATGAGCTCGATGGCGCCAAACATCAACACGAAGACAACGGCCGCGGACGTCCTGCGACGGATCTTCGAGAGGTAGGTACAGAGCAGCACCGTGGTCATGAGCATGGTGACGGTGATGGCAAGGCCGTACGCTGCCTCCATGGCGCTGGAGCGCTGGAAGAGTAGCACCACAAAGATGCAGGCGACCCACATGATGGAGTTGACGAGCTGGATGTAGATCTGGCCGCGTGCCTCGGAGGGGTAGTTGATCTTGACGTGGGGGAGCAGGTCGAGGCGGATGGCCTCGGAGACGATGGAGTACGAACCGGTGATGAGCGCCTGCGAGGCGATGATGGCCGCCGCGGTGGAGAGGATGACGGCGAGGGCCCGCAGGTTCTCGGGGATCATCTGGAAGAATGGGTTGATGTCCGGAATGTCGACCATGGCGGGGTTAGCCTGGTTGTGGAGGATCCATGCCCCCTGCCCCAGGTAGTTGAGGATGAGGCATGTCTTTACGAACGGCCAGGTGGCATAGATGTTCGGCTTGCCTACGTGGCCCATGTCGGAGTAGAGTGCCTCGGCGCCCGTGGTGCACAGGAAGACGTTGCCCAACACCATGAGGCCGGCGGCATTGATGTTGTGGTCGAACAGGAACGTGATGCCGCGCACGGGGTTGAGCGCCCGGAACACGCCTGGGTTGAAGCCGATGTTGGCAAGACCGGAGATGCCCAGATACAGGAACCAGATCGTCATGATGGGGCCAAAGAGCTTGCCAATGGTGGACGTGCCGGCCCGCTGGATGGCGAAGAGGATGCACAGGATGATCACCGTGATGAGGATGACGATCTGCTGATCGTCCCCGATGGCAGCGTAGATGACGTCGATGGTGCGCAGGCCCTCGATGGCCGTGGTCACCGTGACGGCGGGGGTGAGGATGCCATCGGCGAGCAGGGCCGCACCACCTATCATGGCGGGGATGATCAGCCATTTGGCGCAGCGCTTCACGAGGCTGTACAGGGCAAAGATGCCGCCCTCGTTGTGGTTGTCGGCCTTCATGGCCACCAGCACGTACTTGACGGTGGTGATGAGGGTGAGCGTCCAGATGATGAGCGAGAGGGCCCCCAGCACGGTGTCTTGGCCCATGGTGGCCAGGCCGCCGTTGCCACCGATGATGGCCTTGAGGGTGTACATGGGGCTCGTGCCGATGTCGCCGTACACGACGCCCAGGGTCACGAGCATCATAGCTGCCGAAAGGGAAATGCCCACGTGCCGAGCCACCTTGCCCCTGCGTGGGCGAGCGGTCGGGGTGGAAGTGGAACTCGTCATGTCTGTGGTCCAATCTACCCGTGTGTGGCACCTCCGTGGAGATGCCAAGGCATTCACATAGTGTAGCCATCTGCCCACGAGGATGCCATGCTTTGCCTACCATAGGGAGAGCTGGGACCTGCCCCCACCACCCGTGCGTGGCAGGGGTCCCACTCACGTTACCGTTCCATGGGTCATGCGTGCGACCCTCGATTCCGTAGGAGGTTCTCTTGACAGAAGAAGGTACCGCTCCGGTGGCCCAGCAGGCCACATCCGCTCCAGCGTCGGCATCGGGCATGGCACCCACGGACGCGTTCGTGACGGTTCCCGCCGACGCGCGCATCGCCACGCCCGAGGTGGCAACCGCACGCCTCGCGTGGGACGGCTCGGGTCTCTCGGCGGGCGAGCACATCGACTACGGCTGCACGGCTGCCCATCTGGACGTGCGCAGCGACACGGGTGCGCTTGTGGGCAGGATGTTCTCGCTCACCTACGTGGCGCTTGATGGCGAGGGCAGGCCCGACCCCACCCGTCCCGTGACCTTTGCCTACAACGGCGGCCCTGGCTGTGCGAGCGTGCCCATCAACTTTGGTGGCATCGGCCCGCGTCGCGTGAGGACTGACGGCGTGAGGCACCTGGGCCATCCCATCGAGGTGGAGGACAATCCTGCCACCCTCCTGCGCCAGAGCGACGTGGTGTTTCTGGACGCCTTGGGCACGGGCTTCTCGAGTTTGGCGGAGGGAGCCGACACCACCAAGGTCTTTGGCGTCGATGGTGACGCGGACGCCTTCTGCCGCGCCATCTCCACCTGGCTCGAGGAGAATGGCCGCTGGACGAGCCCGGTCTACCTCTTTGGCGAGTCGTACGGCACCGTGCGCAACGCCGTGCTCATGCGCCTTCTGGCCGAGCGTGACGTGCGCGTGGCGGGCGTCACGATGCTCTCGGCCATCTTCGACTGGGTGCAGACCATCGAGGGCGAGGACCTCTATCACCTGGGCATGATGCCCACCATGGCCGCCGCAGCTCACTTCTTTGGCAAGGCGGGTGAGGGCGTCCCGGTGGAGGAGTGGTTCGATAGCGCGATGGCGTGGGATGAGGAGTCCCTGGCGCCGGCGCTGCTCATGGGCGACCGCCTGCCTGTGGAGTGGGAGGCAAGGGTTGTCGAGGGACTCTCCGGCTTCATCGGCCTGCCAGCACGGAAGCTTCGGCGCCAGCACCTGCGCGTGACGCTCGACGACTTCCGGCGCACCATCCTGGCGGACGAGGGCAGGGTCTGCGGCAGGCTCGACATGCGCTTCTCCTCCGACGCACCCCTCTCCCTGCAAACGAGCAGCACTTGGTTCGAGGCCGAGGACGCCGCCGACGATGCCGTGGAGGCCAGCTGGACCTGCGCCTTTCGCGCCTTTCTCCACGACGAGCTGGGCTATCGTCCGCCGGCGCGCTACCTCTCCAACAACTACGAGCACGTGGGCGTCAACTGGAAGTGGAGGCACAAGGAGCCAGGCAAGGACTGGGAGAACTCCTGCCCCAACGTCGCCTATGACATCGCCGTGGCCCTGCGGCGCAACCCCCGCATGAAGCTTGCCATCCTGGGCGGGCGCTATGACGCCGCCACCACGTTCTGGAACGTGCGCCACGACATGAGCAGGCAGTTCCTCTCCGACGAGCTCAAGGAGCGCGTGGAGTGGCACCTCTACAACTGTGGGCACATGGCCTATGCGGACGAACCGACGCTTGAGGCGATGGCGGGGGACCTGCGCGCATTCTATGAGAAGCGCTAAGCCCCCTCTCTCACAGAGGAGCGTGCCATGCATATACCAGAAAATTACCTGAGCCCCTCGACCTGTGGTGTCATGGTCGCGGCGATGGCACCCGTGTGGGCGCATGCCGCACGACGTGTGCGCGACGACCTCCCCGCCGAGAAGGTCTCGCTCCTCGGCGTGGCGGCAGCGTTCAGCTTCCTCGCGATGATGTTCAACGTCCCGATCCCCGGCGGAACCACGGGGCACGCCGTCTGCGGCACGCTCGTGGCCATCCTCTTCGGGCCCTGGCCGGCGCTGCTCGCCATCTCGATGGCCCTGGCGATGCAGGCGTTCCTCTTCGGTGACGGTGGCGTGCTCGCGCTCGGCGCCAATTGCTTCAACCTGGCCTTCGTGCTGCCGATGGTGGGCTTTGGCGCCTACCGCCTCGTGCGGCTGCACGCCCGCGGCGCCCATGGCGAGCTCGTCGCGGCGGGAGTGGGCTCCTATCTCGGCATCAACGCGGCAGCCCTCTGCGCGGCCACCGAGCTCGGCGTCCAGCCGCTCCTCTTCGTGGACGCAGCTGGCCAGGCGCTCTTCTGCCCGTACCCCCTCTGGGTCTCGGTGCCGGCGATGCTCGTCGGCCACCTGACGGTGTGGGGCGCGGCCGAGGTCGTGTTCACGGTCGGTATCCTCGCATACGTGCGGCGGGTGGCGCCGTCGTTCGGCGCCGGCGTCACCGTCCCGGACGGCCGTCGCGGCACGGCTGGCGTCGCGGCGCTGCTCGCCGCGCTCGCCGTGGCGACGCCGCTTGGGCTCCTCGCCACGGGCGACGCGTGGGGCGAATGGTCCGCGGGCGACCTCGCCGCCCGCGTCGGCTACATGCCGGGCGGCATGGGTGGCTGGCAGTGGGCTGCACTCCTGCCCGACTACTCTTTGGGAGGCCTTCCGGGGTGGGTGGGGTACATGCTCTCCGCCGTCATCGGGGTGGCGCTGCTCGTGGTCGTGTTCCGGCTGGCCGTGGGCCTCGCGCGGCCGGGGGTGGACTTCGATGGTCGCGCCTGAGCGCGACATCCCGGCTTGGATGTGCCGGCCGGAGGGATACGAGCCCCCACGCGACCGTGACGGCTTCATCACGCGGAGCATGCTGCAGCTCGTCTCGGCCCTCCGCGCCCTGCGCCTCGATGCGGGGAGTCCCTCGCGCCTCTCCCCGTCGCCGTCGGTCAGGCTCGTGGTGACGCTCCTTGCGGTGGTGCTGGTCTCCCTGGCAAGCAACTTGGCCTTCGTTGCCGTGATGCTCGCCCTCGTGCTCGTGCGGGCCTGCGTCCTGCCCCGCAAGGCGCTCCGGCGCGTCGTCACGACGTCGGTCGCGGCGGCGAGCCTCGCCCTCGTCGTGATGCTCCCCGCGACGCTGCTGGGGCAGACGCGCGCGGCCGTCTCGATGGCGCTGCGCACGCTCGTGTCGTGCGGCCTGGTCACGTGCATGGTGCAGACCATGGCCCCCGGCGGCATCTCGTCCGCGCTCCGTGCGCTCCGTGTGCCCGGCGTCACGATCCTGACGCTCGACCTCGCCCTGCGTAGCATCGTCGATCTCGGCCGCGTGGCCCTCGAGGTCCTCACGGCGCTCAGGCTCAGGAGCGTGGGACGCAACCGCGACAAGGGCGGCTCGGTCGGCGGCGTCGGCGGGGTGCTTCTCCTGAAGGCCAGCGAGGCCTCGCGCGACACGTACGACGCCATGCGTTGCCGTGGCTTCGACGGCAGCTACGATGCGGGCGGGCGCCGCGGGCGGCCTCGTGGCGCGGACGCGCCCTGGGTCGCGGGCGCCGCCCTTCTCCTCGCCCTGTTCTCCTACCTTCAGGCGGTGGTCTGACGTGCACCAGGACGTCCACCCCGAGGCGCTCCACCATCCGCACGGAGGTGGCTTCGGCTCCGCCCTCATGCGCTTCGAGGACTACTGCTTCGCCTACGACGACGTGGCGGTGCTCTCTCACGTCGATCTCGCGATCCGTGCGGGCGACTCCGTCGTCCTCATGGGCGACAACGGGTCGGGAAAGTCGACGCTGCTCAGGGCCATGGCCGGGCTGGCCCTCCCGCAGCAGGGCAGCTACCGCTTCGACGGCGAGGCGGTCGATGCCGCCTCTATGGCGGACGCCGCCTTCGCAAAGCGCCTCCACCAGCGGGTGGGGCTCGTGTTCCAGGACTCGGACGCCCAGCTCTTCTGTGCCACCGTGGCGGACGAGCTCGCCTTTGGGCCGCGGCAGATGGGGCTTTCGGAGGGGGAGGTGGACGGCCGCGTGTCGGACGTCTGCGACCTCCTGGGCACAGGCGGACTTCTCGCCCGTGCGCCCTACAACCTCTCGGGTGGCGAGAAGCGCAAGGTCGCCATCGCCTGCACCCTCACGATGAACCCGGATGTGCTCTGCCTCGACGAGCCGATGGCGGGCCTCGACGCGAGGTCGCGCTCATGGCTGCTCGACCTGCTGCGCGAGCTCAAGCGCGCGGGCAAGACGCTCGTCATCGCGACGCACGACCAGTCGCTCGCCGACGAGCTGGCGGACTACTTCGTCTACATGGGCGACTACCACGGCTATGCCGACCGCCCGCACGTCCACGTCAACGGATGAGGCGGCGTGGCGACGCCTGCGCGCTTGCCGCCCCCGTCCTCGTCCTCGTCGGGACGCTCCTCGCTGCGACGCTCGTGGCCTACGCGCTGGTGCTCCTGGACCGCGTCCTCGTCGGCGAGAAGGCCCAGGCCTAGGCCCGTCGGACGAGGTAGCAATGGTGCACCTTGGGATTGCGCGCGAAGTCCTCGGGGATGGTCTCTTGCGTGATGTCCTCGATGGCGACCCCCGCCTTCGCGAGCGCGTCGACGTCGGGCCTGAAGCTGCGCAGGTTGCAGGAGAACACGGCGACGCCATCGCGCGTGAGCAGGCGTGAGAGGCCGATGAGCAGCTCCACATGGTCGCGCTGCACGTCCCAGCTGCCGCGCATGCCCTTGGAGTTGGAGAACGTGGGCACGTCGCAGAACACGAGGTCCCAGCGGTTCTTGGTGTGGCGCTGCTCGCCGATCCAACGGATGACGTCGGTCCGCACGTACTCATGCTCGGGACCCGTAAAGCCGTTGCGCTCCATGTTGCGCCGGGCCCACGAGAGCGAGGGGGCGCTCATGTCCACGGTGGTGGTGTGCCTGCAGCCACCGTCCGCCGCATAGCAGGTGGCGGTGCCCGTGTAGGCGAACAGGTTGAGGAAGCGCCTGGATCCCTTGGTCCCTTTGGCCATCTCGCGCAGCAGGGCGCGTGTCTCGCGGTGGTCCAGGAAGATGCCGCAGTCCAGGCGCGAGGCGAAGTTGACCTCGAAGGTGAGTCCGCCCTCGTCGATGAGGTGGGCTCCCACGGGGAGAGGGACGTTCCCTGGCCGTCGTGCGGGACCTGGCCGCTTGGGCCTCTCGCGCACGCCCGTGCCCTCGTTGGCATACTGGGTGCCGCCGCGGCCCTTGGTACGCACGCGCACGAACACGTCCTGGGGCTCCACGCCCAGGGCGACGGGAGCTATGGCCAGTGCGTCGAGCAGGCGCTCGCGGGCCAGGGTGGCGTCCACGTCATGCGGCGCGGCATATTCGTAGACCGAGAGCCAACGGCCTCGGCCATGGCGAGTCGGCATGAGCTCGGATCCCTCGAAGAGGTCGATGGTGACGGCGTAGTCCGGCAGATCGGCATCATAGACGCGGTAGCAGCTCACGTCCTCGTGTCGGGCCCACCTGGCACGCGCCTTGGCAATCTTGGCGAGGCGCCGGGCGAACTGCTCGGACGCGGGCAGGAGCACGGGTACGCGCACGGGAGCCCCGCCCGTGCGCGAGGGGAGCTCCACCACCGGCCTCTCGCCAGAGAGCGCCGCGCCATCATAGCTGCGGATGGTGGCAGGCGCCCGACCCATGAACACCGGGAGCGTCTCCGCAGGGCTGGCGCCCAGCGCCACGTCGAGCGTGGCATTCGCCGTCAGCGCGACGGCGCAGTCGTAGCCTGCACTTGTCAGGCCTGAGCAGGTGGCGAGTGCCCTTGCCTGCTGGGCGACCTCGTCCGCACGCAGCCATGAGAGGTCGCAGACGAGGAGCGCCTTCCGGGTGTCGGCGGGGTGTGGCACGACGCCCTGCCGCACGAAGCTCACGGGGACGTCCATGCCCGCCGCACGCAGGAGCTGGCGGGCGGCACTCTCGGCGCCAGGACGCGTGTCCATCGCCACGAGGGAGAGGCTGCGCCGACCCTCTTCGAGCTCCATCCGGGCTGCCTCGGCCCGTGCCTGCGCCTCGTCCATCAGCCCGTTCCAGGTCGCCTCGTCATGTCCCAGCCAACCGGCGAAGCCCCACGGTGCGTGGAGCAGCCCCGGGGCTCGGTCCAGCAGCTGTGCCGCTGCCTCCACTACGACGCTCCCGGCACCCGCAAACGCGCTCACGAGCGCGGCATGCCTCTGGCGCACCTGCCGATACCAGCCACCCTCCGCTAGGAGCGCGGCGGCGTAGTCGGCCCGCAGCGGGGCCATGGGCACGCGGCGAGAGCCGCTTGGGCTCTCGTACCCGCGACGGAAGAGCGGTGCGCCCGAGAGGTCGATGCCCACGGTCGCCCGCCCATGGGAGACGCGCACGGCCACGCGCACGTCCGGCCGGGCGGCGTTGACGTTGGGGCGGCTCCCCCGTTTGGCGAGCAGTCGGTCGACGATGGCATCCTTGCTGCGAAGTGCCACGAACTGCGTGCTCCTGAGCTCGGCGTTCGTGCCGTGCGCATCCACGGCCAGGGTGGCACCCTGGCCCAGGTGCTCCTCCCAAGCGATGGCGGAGAGGCCCTCGTAGAGCGCATCGGCGTCATGGGCATCCACGTGGGAGAGCACGAGCACCACGCGCGAGGCGAGGCGCGACCACAGGCAGACGCGGTAGGCGTCCGCCAGCTGACCCGTGAAGGCCACCTGCCCGCGCAGCGGCCTCACGCCCGGGGTACTCAGGGCCCCAAGCTCGTTTGCCAGCAGCGGCTCGAAGCTCTTGGGACAGGTCGCGAAGAGCTCAAGGGCGTCGTTGGATGCGTCGTGCGCGTTCATCGGGACACCTCTCGCCCGTGGTTGGTCAGCCTCTCCATTCTTGCATAGGGAGGTTCGGCACGGGCCGGGGTGTACGTGACACCTACGGCCCGTAGGGCCGGACGCCTCGGCCGTTCGGGAGGTATCGGTCATCCTTGCCGGCCTTCCATCTCCCAGGTGACAGAATCGTTCCGCGTCAGATCGCAAAGCCCCTGGCCGCCCTGCACAGCCGTCTCCTCGTCCCATCCGGGGTCCTGCTGGTACGTCGGATGGCCGAAGGCCTGCGTCTTCGCCTACCGGCCCTTGCCAATCTCCACCGTCCATCCATGCGCAGACCATTGGGCTGACAGCAATGACTATCATGATAGGCAGATTTGTCATCCCGGCACGCATCGCAGGGACGCGCGCCATTTCCATGCGAGAGGAGTCACACATGGATCAGCAGACGCAGGCGAGGGTTCAGCACTGGAAGGACAACGTCACCGAGCAGGACCTCAAGGAGGAACTCGAGAGCCTCCTGGCCGGTGAGGAGGAGAAGCTCAACGATGCCTTCTATCGTGAGCTCGCCTTTGGCACGGCGGGTCTGCGTGGCGTGCTGGGCGTTGGCACCAATCGCATGAACGTCCATGTGGTGGCCCAGGCAACGCAGGGCCTGGCGGACTACCTCAATGCGCACTATGACAAGCCTACGCTGGCCCTGGCGCGCGACAGCCGCCTCAAAGGCGAGGACTTCCAGAAGGTGGCCGCTGGCGTGCTTGCCGCCAATGGCATCCACGTGTTCGTGTATCCCCGCATCGAGCCCGTCCCCACGCTGTCCTTCGCGGTGCGCTACCTGCACACCTCCGCAGGCATCGTGCTCACGGCCTCCCATAACCCCGCCCAGTACAATGGCTACAAGGTCTACAACGACAACGGTGGCCAGATCACGGACGAGGCGGCGGCGGAGATCAGTGCCAACATCGAAAGGGTCGACCCGTTCAAGGACGTCAAGCGCATGGACTTCGACGAGGGCCTCTCCCAGGGCCTCATCGAGTGGACGCCCGAGGAGGTGCTTGACTCCTTCATCGACAACGTCAAGAAGGTCTCCATCCCCGGCTTCAAGGCCGACCCCTCCTACTCCGTGGTCTACACACCGCTCAATGGCACGGGCATGGAGTGCGTGAGCCGCATCCTCAAGGAGATCGGCGTTGAGAACGTCTCCGTGGTCAAGGAGCAGGCCGAGCCCGATGGAAACTTCCCCACCTGCACGTATCCCAACCCCGAGTTCCGTGAGGCGCTGCAGCTTGCGCTCGACCTTGCCGAGAAGGTCAAGCCGAGCCTCGTGGTGGCCACCGATCCCGACGCCGACCGCATGGGCACCGCCATCCCGCACGAGGGGGAGTACAAGCTGCTCTCCGGCAACGAGATGGGCGTGCTGCTCATGAACTGGCTCGCCGAGATGGCCGCCCAGAACGGTGAGGACGTGCGCCGCAAGGTGGCTGTCACCACCATCGTGTCCTCCACCATGCCTGACGTGCTGGCCCGCGACAAGGGCTTCGAGCTCAGGCGCGTGCTCACGGGCTTCAAGTACATCGGCGACCAGATCGACCAGCTCAAGGATGAAGGCGAGGAGGATCGCTACCTCATGGGCTTCGAGGAGTCCTATGGCTACCTCATCGGCACCCATGCGCGCGACAAGGACGCCATCGTCGCCGTGGAGATGTGCGTGGAGATGGCCGCCCACTATGCCGTCCAGGGCAAGGACCTCTACGAGGCCATGGAGGACCTGTACCAGCGGTACGGCTATTACCTCAACGGCACCGTCAGCTCCCAGTTCCCCGGTGCCGCGGGTGCCGAGCGCATGACGCAGATCATGGACGGACTGCGCACGAACCCGCCCACCGAGATTGCCGGCTACAAGGTGCTGGGCAGCACCGACTACGCCACGGGCCCCGAGATGCCACGCGTCTCCGGTCTGCAGAAGGAGGCCGCACAGGTGCTGCCGCCGGCAAACGTCATCGAGTTCCGCCTCGAGGACGACAACAAGGTCATCTTCCGCCCGTCCGGCACCGAGCCCAAGGTGAAGGCCTACCTCTTCTCCAAGGGTGCCACGCGTGCCGAGAGCGAGGCCGTGCGCGACAGGCTCCAAGCCGCATCGGAGCGGATCCTGTCGTAGTCATAGGCACGTCTCACCTGTAGAATGATGTCGGAGCCGCATCAGAAGGTGCCGTCCTGCATGAGGTGGAGTCAGGGATGGCTCCACCTCTCTTTGATTAGGCGCTGAATGGGCCAGGTTGCTGAGGCAAGTCAAACATAGGCATCTACCAATGGACATGCCGGCGTCTGCTAAAACGGGAACACTCGAGGGCCTTCGAGACGGCGCGCGTCGAGCGCGGGTCTGCTCTCAGGAAGCGGCGCCCCGTCGATGTCGAGGCCGTCTTCGGTGGCATCAGGCGCAGCTGGCGCCTCGCGAGGTTCTGCCTGAGAAGCCTGAGGGAGGGAGACCACGAGCTCAGGCTCGTGGCTGCGGGCCGTAACCTCAGGAAGCTCGCCCTGGCCCTCACTGCGTAGGAGGGCACTCCCCTCCTTTTCCAAGAAAGGACCCACTGGCTTGGGCTGGATGCCTCTACACCAATGGGTTCTTGTCTCATGGGGCCTTTGATACGGCCCCTTTGTAATCAACATTCCTGTTGACGGCCGGCCTGCAGGCTCAGTTGCTCAGCGCGTACAGGTCGCTTGCGCCGGCGGCGATGCTGCCGACGTCCCAGGGATGGCTGGACGCGGCGCTGCAGGCGGGGTCATACAGCGTCACGGAGCCATCGTCGTTCCGCTTCACGATGAGCGCCCAGTGTGCGGAAGAGGTGTCGAAGCCCTCCTTGAGCCTGACGATCGCCACGGTTCCCTTGGTGGCGAGCAGCGAGGTGATGCTGTCCGCGCTGGGGTCATACTGCTTGATCTTGAATCCAAGCTGCCTTGCCTCGTAGGTGAAGAGGTCGGCCGTGGTGCCCTCGTCGCCCGTGGAGGTGTATCCCTTGTCGGTGGCATCGGCGGCAAAGGCCGCGGCGGTCTTGTCGGTCTTTCCGGTGAGGCCCATGTAGGCCATGGAGAGGGCGGTGGGGCCCGAGCCGGTCACGCCCAGGACGCTCCCGGCATACTCCACGTAGGCCCAGCGCGTGTCCCAGTCAAAGAGCATGGGATAGCTGCCCTTGGCGTTGTCCTGACCAAAGTCCGATGCCTTGCTCTCGGCCGTGGGATAGCCGGCAACGAAGTCCATGGCGTCCGGCTCGCTCAGGGCAAGCTCGGGGATGCGCTGGTCAGGATACTTGTCAAGGTTCTGGGCGATGGTTGCCAGCTTCTCGTTGCGGTCGAGCTGGGTGGAGAACCTCTGGGTGAGGTCCTGCGACGCGCTGGCCGACACGCGCGCGTCCCACTGGTTGCCCGTGCCCTGCTGCTCCTGATCGCTCTGCGTCCCCTGCTGGGAGGAGCCCCGCGTGCAGGCATAGGCGAACGCCGCGATGAGGATGAGTATGGCCATCACCACCCCCAGGGTGATCCTGTTGGTGGTGAGCCCAGGACGGAAACGGCCGCCGCGACCCTCGAAGTTGATGTAGCGGGGGTGGTTGCGCGCGTTGTGGATGGAATAGCCGGTATCCTTGCCCGTGAGGGTGCGGTAGTTGTGGTCGCTCCGATATCGGGTGTTCCCACGTTGGCCCTGGACGGGTCGTCCGCCTCGCCTGCTGTTGGCACCACGCGATTGGGATCCCAGCTTTGTGCGGCGTGGGTCATCGATTCCCACGCGTGTGCTGGGAACATAGCCGTTGCCGGTGCCATGCGGCCGGTGTTCCCTCTCGTAGTATGCCATGCTCATCTCCTGCAGCATCTCGCCTGTGCATCGACCATGATATGCCAAGCATGGGCCCGCATTTTGCGCATGGGGGTGTGCACCGGGTGAGCGTCCTAAACCTTAGGGTATTGTAACGAACCTGTGCATTTAAACATGAGAGGGCAACAACGCTTGACATCCTTTCCCCTTTTGCATAAGTTCAAAGATATAGTCAGTTTGACGCATGTATGATTGTCCCGTGGCAGTTCTTTTGGAGGGCATCGCCTATGGTGAAGCGCAGAAACGGCAGACAAGAGGCCATCAAGGAGATTGTGAGAGGCAAGTCCGTGCGTACCCAGCATGCGCTCGTGGACGAGCTTCAGCAGCTGGGTTACAACTGCACCCAGGCGACGGTCTCACGTGACATCGCAGACATGGGTCTGCGCAAGCTGAGCGAGGGCATCTATGTCCTCGCGGAGGATCTCCATCTGCAGCGTATGGTCTCCGAGTTCGTCACCTCCATCGATCGCGCGGAGAACCTTGTCGTCGTGCGCACGCAGCCAGGCACCGCTCCGGGCGTTGCGGCTGCCGTGGATGCGGCATCCCTGTCTGAGGTCCTGGGTTCGGTTGCGGGGAATGACACGGTGCTGGTGGTGTGTCGGGACATCGATGCCGCCATGGTCGTTGTCGACCTCATCGACAAGCTGCATGCCTCGAGGAAGTAGGCAGTCTCAGGAAGGTGCTTCACGGCTCTGGTGGGCGAATCCGAGCAGGAGGGGGTTGGCCAAATGACCAACCCCCTTTGTTCTTGTGTGCCCTGTCCTGAGACAGAGCTGTGAGGTGCTAGTGGCCCGTTCCGCCTGTCCCTCCGCCAGAGCTGCCGGAGCTGCCGGAGCTGCCGGAACCTGAGTTGCCGCCATTGCTGCCACCCGAACCGCCGCCGGAGGTTCCTGTGCCCGTGGAATTGGTGTTTGTGGTGGTACCACCACCGCCATTGCCATTGGTGCCGTTTGGCGTGTTAGGTGTCGAGGTGGAGTTGGTGTCGGGTGTGTTCGTCGTGCGTCTGCCATTGGTCTTGGGAGTGCTCTTGACCGTCGTGCCCTTGAACTTCCATGATCCATTGGACTTGTACTGGGGTTTCTCCGTTGTGGTGGGGAACTCCTGACGTGCCTGTCCTGCCAGGGCGGAGTTGATGAAGGAGACGAAGATGGGGACCGAGGTGTTGTAGGGGTGGCCGGCACTGCCACCCACGCGCACGCTGCCCTCCTCTGCGTAGCCGCACCACACGGCGACGGAGTACTGGGGGGTGATACCACAGAACCACAGGTCGCGGTAGTTTTCGGACGTGCCGGTCTTGCCGGCGACGGGGGTGTTGGCCTTGAGCGTGCTCGCGATGGCGTTCGCCGTGCCGTTGCCCTTGCAGACGCCCTCCATGACCTCGCGTGCCGCCTGGGCGACAGGGGCGTCTATGACCTGGGTGGGCTCGTCTTGGTGCTCGTAGACGGTGTTGCCATTGCGATCCTCGATCTTGGTGATCGCCACGGCGTCTCGATGCACGCCATTGGTGGCGACGGTCGCATAGGCCTCGGCCATCTGGAGGGGCGGGATGCCCACGGTGCCCAGCGTGATGGAGTCGTAGGCGGGCATGTCCTCGTCGATGCCCATGGACTTCGCGGTGCTCACGATGCTCTCGGCGCCGACCGCCTGGGCAACCTGGACGAAGCCCGTGTTGGACGAGACGGCGAACGCCTGCATGAGGGATATCGAGCCGTAGCTGGTGTTGCCGAAGTTCTGCACCTTCCACGTGGGCGATATCTGCATGGGCGACGAGCAGTTGATGGTGATGTTGGGGTTCATGCCCTGGGATATGGCATCGACCAGCGTGAAGGTCTTGAAGCTCGAGCCCGCCTGGCGCTTTGCCTGCGTCGCCATGTTGAACTGGCTCTCCGAGTAGCTCCTGCCACCCACCATGGCCTTTACGTAGCCCGTCGTGGGGTCGACGGCGACGAGCGCCGCCTGGAGCTTGGAGTTGCCGATGGCCTTGAGCCTGCTGGAGACGGCATTCTCCGCTGCCTTCTGGGCCGTGGGGTCGAGCGTGGTGTACACCTGCAGCCCGCCCTTCATGACGGTGTCCTGGTCGAAGTCCTCCAGCAGGAGCTGCTTCACGTAGTCGGTGAAGTAGGGATAGGTGGTGTTGGTGTCGGAGAAGGAGCCCTCGTTGGTGACGAGTGGCTCGCCCACGGCCTCGTCATGTTCCTCCTGGGTGATGTCGCCCTCGGAGAGCATCCAGTCCAGGACGAGGTTGCGGCGGGTGGCGGCAGCGCCGGGGTTGGAGAACGGGTCGTAGGCGGAGGGGGACTGCGGCAGGCCCGAGAGCGTCGCAGCCTCGGCCAGCGTGAGGTCGCTCGCATGCTTGTTGAAGTAGGTCATCGAGGCGGCCTCGATGCCATAGGCGCCGTGACCGTAGTAGATGGTGTTGAGGTACATGTTGAGGATCTGGTCCTTGGTGTACATCTTCTCCATCTGGATGGCGATGTAGGCCTCGCGCACCTTGCGCTTGAGGCTCTGCTCGAACTGCTCGTCGGAGAGGACGGTGTTCCTCACGAGCTGCTGGGTGATGGTTGAGGCGCCCTCGGAGCCACCGGCGAGCTGCACGAAGACGGCACGCACGATGCCCTGCGGGTCGACGCCGTTGTGCTGGTAGAAGCGCCTGTCCTCGATGTCCACGGTGGCCTGGCGCACGTAGGGCGAGATGGCGTCGAGCTCCACGCTCCTGCGGTTCTGCAGGTAGTACTCCGCTATGACCGAGCCGTCGGATGCGTAGACCGTCGTGGGCTCCGCCACCAGGTAGGCGTCTGCGGAGGAGTAGTCGGGCAGGTCCTGCAGCCAGCTTGAGACGAGAGCGCCCAGGGATGCACCCATGGCGATCATGAGGAGCGCCATGAAGCCGAGGATTCCCACCAGGCTGAAGCCAACGATATGCGTGCGTGAGCGCTTGCGTGCCCTTCGGGTGCGAATGCCCATTGCGACCTCCTCGAGAACATACAGACACCTCTCATTATAGGGAAGGGCGCCAGCAAAACCGCGTTGGCTCCCGTTTTCCTTGAGCCGTCATGGGTGACGCCCGATCGCCGCCGGCCCTATCCCTGTCGGTCGATGCGGTACAGGCGCATGTTCCCTTCGGAGAGAGCCACCGTGAAGCCGGGCGTGTCGTCCGTGATGTCCTCGATGCCCCGCCACATGTCGTGGTCATTGAATCCAGCGAGGTAGGAACCCTGGGCGGCATCATGGTCGAGGATGAGGACGTAACGTGCGTCCGTCGTGGCAACCGCCTCCCGCACGGAGCGGTCGTCGGCCAGATGATCGAGCCGATAGCGGATGACCAGGCTCTCGTGCGACTGCTCGTACTTGTAGAAGCCGTCAAAGTAGCGATAGAGGCACCTGATGCCAAACTGGCCATAGACCTGTGCGCTGCCGTCGGTGGGGTCGTTGATGACCACGTCGGTTCCCACGATGGCGCGCACCTGCCTGAGGAAGTCGATCTCCTCGGGGTTGATGGTGCCGTCCGTGCGGTATTCGTGCGCGAGCACATCGTGATAGGTGCCCATGGGGGTCTCGATGGTCCCGTCGCGGGGGATGGTGGCCCGCGCATCGGAGGGGTGGTCGGCGTTCACGGGTGTGTTGAGGGACCTGTCGTAGGGCAGGCCGACGCCCGGCCAGAAGGTGAGGGCCACGAAGGCGACCGAAAGTGCGGCGCCGCAGGCGATGGGCGTGGCGGCGTGCGGCTCGCGTGCACCGCGCCTGCCGCCCCAACGCTCGGCCAAGCCAGCGATCCACACGCGGGTGCGGTCGAGCCCGATGGCGAGCAGCGCCACGGCGGGAATGGCCGCCATGGCAGATATGCGGGCGGGGTCGTTGTACCAGAAGCCCGTGAGCACCTCGCGCGCGGCGCCGTCCAGGTGCTGCGCCGCCAGGACGAGCACCACGGCCAGGCCATATGAGCCGCAGAGCCAGCGATCCGCTCGCTCGCGCAGCAGGCGGACGAAGCCTATGAGCACGAGTGCCCCCGCGGCGAGCTCGGGAGCCATCGGGTGGAAGGGATTGAGGTACGAGAGCGTCAGCACACTGATGAGGGACTGCGGCATCGTCGCAAACGGCGCCCACTGGAACTCGGTGATGGGCCTGAGTGCGGACGAGGTGGCGAGTCCGTTCCAGACGAAGGCGGCAAGCGCCACGAAGGTGAGCACGATGAGGGGATTGGGCAGGTGCAGCCTGCCCACGCGCACGGTGCCGAGGGAGCGGATGTTGTGAATGATCCAAGGCACCAGCAGCAGTCCGAGCGTGAAGAAGGTGTTGGGGTGCAGGAAGGTCATGCCCGGAACCATGAGGGCCAGGACGGTGGCACAGCGGGCCCAACGGCCGCCCGTGGCCGTACGATGCGCCACACGCGTGAAGAGCGCGAAGGCGGCAGGGAGCATGCACAGCCCGGCGAGGTTGGGATAGAGCGGACCGTAGGCGAGCAGCTGCCAGGGAAACGCCGTCACACCGATGGCGGCCAGTGCGCCAAACGCCCTGATGCCCCGGCGCTGGGGGAAGAGCGTTGTCAGGGCAAGGAGCGTCGAGAGGGGAAACGCCACGAAGGCAAAGCAGAGGTTGACCGCCAGAAAGCAGAGGGCCATATCGATGTCCGAGACGCCTGCCACGAGTGCCACCACGATGTTCCAGGCGGAGGGATAGAAGCCATGGGGCCCGGGCATGACGTTGAGTGCCTCGTCAACGGCGTAGACCGAGACCCCGCGCGGATCCATGACCTGGGCATCCATCATGGCGCGCGTGGTGTTGAGATGGCTCACGACGTCCCAGGCCTGCATGGGGATGTCGATCTGCGGGAGGGCGGCGGCAAAGAGCACGAGGCCGGCCGCGAGGCCAACGGCCGCATAGAGGAGGACGAGCCGCCAGGGGACGCCCTCGGCGAGGTAGCCGGTCGCCTGTCCGCCTGTCCCGTGCGCCTTCCGCTCATGCCAGGTGCGCACGACGCAGCCTGCGACGAGGAGGAGCGTCGGGACCAGCAGCATGGTCAGGGGCGTGGCGGGGACACCCAGCAGGTGGTAGGCCAGCCCCAGCATGCAGTAGAGCGTTGCCGAGAGGGGGGCGCCAACCAGGAGCGCCCCCTTGCTTGTGAGACCCATGGTGCGCCCCAACATAAGGCCAGGGGCGAACAGGACGGCTGCGGCGACGGCAAGCGCCATGTACAGTGAGAGCCACATGCTAAGGGACGCCTCTCTCGCGATGGAACGTGCGACGCGTGCGGACCAGTGCCTATGCATCACCCCCATTGTATGGCTAGATGGTGCTGGCGGCGGGGCTCTAGGGTGGGGCACCGCCGCCTGTCCGCAGTGTCTAGCTCATGCTGTCCAGTCCGAGCAGCGCCGCCCCGATGGCCCCGCAGAGCTGTGACTCCTCATGGGTGCGCACGGGTGCCCCCAGCACGTCCTCCAGGGCCCTCACCACACCGGCATTGTTGGCGACGCCGCCGGTCATGAGGTAGGGCGCCTCCCCCCTCACGCGCTTGGCCAGGGTGGCGGTCTTGCGCGCCACGCTCTCGCAGAGGCCGTGGATGATGTCGGGCACAGGCGTGTCCTGGGCCACCAGCGAGACGACCTCGCTCTCCGCGAACACGGTGCACATGCTGGAGATCCTGACGTCCCTCTTCCATGTGAGCCCTGTGGCGCAGAACTCGTCGAGCGGCATCTCCAGCGCGCGGGCCATCATCTCCATGAAGCGACCGGTGCCGGCGGCGCACTTGTCGTTCATGACGAAGTTGAGGACGTTGCCGTTCTCATCCAGATGGATGACCTTGGAGTCCTGCCCGCCGATGTCGATGATCGTGCGCGCCTCGGGCGCCAGAAGGTGCGCGCCGCGGGCGTGGCAGGTGATCTCGGTGATGGAGCTGTCCATGTCGGGGATGCTGTCACGCCCGTAGCCGGTGGCAACCTTGAGGGCCATGTCATCCTCGGAAAGGCCCGCCCTTCCGAGCACCTCGGCCTTTGCACGCCGGGCGCTCTCGGTTGCCTTTGCACCCGTGGGCACGATGACGCTCGCCACCACCTCGCCCGCCCCATCCACGATGGCCGCATCGGTGGAGGTGGAGCCGGAGTCCACGCCGAGCACATAGGTCTGCCCTCCTGGTGCCGTGCGTGTCGTGGTGGCATCCGCGTCGGTGCCGCGCAGCGCCTCGCCAAACGCCTCGAGCCGCGTGCGCAGCTGGCCGGCGCTCTGCGAGCTGCCGTCCGTCTCGACCTTGACCATGGGAACGTCCTCCCTCGTGGTGAGTGCGGCGTACTCGAAGCCGTAGTAGTCGCAGAACTTCATGGTGTGATAGATGATGCCACGCTGGCCCTCCGCCCCCACGAGCCGCGTGCGTGCGCTGGCGTCCGTCATGCGCATGCAGGGCATCTGGTCGAGGAGCGCATCGGCGTACCAGTCCAGGAAGTCGTCCAAGGGTCCCCCGTCCGCCTCGCGCGCCTCGCAGGCGGCGCATGATGCCGGGGACTGGGCGCGGGCCAGGCGTGCCGGGGGAGACGCGAGCACATGTCGCTCGGTGCAGGTGCGGTTCTCCACGGGTCGATCGATGGCGGAGGAGATGGCGTCGAGCAGGGAGGACGTGGCGTGCGCCCCCAGCAGGGAGATGGGCGCGTGCTCGCGGGGCAGCGGCGGCACGAACGCCGCGAGGGCCGCCCCGGCGTCAAAGCCGCGTCCGCTGTAGGCGGCATAGCGCTCGGCAAGGTCGGCCAGGCGCGCGCGAAAGAGCCTGCGTGCCGCCGCGTCACGGTGATGGGGCAGGTCGAGCAGATAGGCAAAGTCGAGGTTCCCGCGCTCACACACCACGTCGTAGGCACGGCGGATCACATCACAGCAGGTGACGAGCACCACCTCGTGCACGTCTGACGCCAACAGCCGCTCTATGAGTCCCTTGCCGTAGCCACAGAGGTTGGGATGGGCGAGGCGATCCGCCTCGTCAAAGGAAGGCACGTCCGCCTCGGCCAGGCGCGCCTGGGCACCAAGGCCCGCCAGCAGCTCCGTGGGCGTGTACTTGCAGGCATAGTAGACCGTATGCGTCACGGTATCGGCGCATGTCGCCGTCATGTCCCCTCCCTCCGCGTGCGCAGCAGTTCCAGGAAGGCCGAGAGGCGCGTGGACATCTGGCCCTCCATGCAGTTGGCGCGCTCGCAGGCATCCCCGTCAAGCACCAGCACGGGCAGGCCCTCGGCCTCGAGCCTCGTACGCATGAGCTGGGCGGCGCCCGCCGTCTGCTTGCAGCCCCAGTGGCAGAACACCACCACCCCGTCGGCCCCGGTCTTTCGGGCCAGCCTGCTCAGGCACCTGACGCGACGCTCCGCGGGTCCGTTGAAGCAGCTCCTGCTCACGCGTTCCGCCATGGCCTCAAAGGGGTGGTCGGCACCGAAGAGGCGCTCCTCGCCGGGGGCGGGCACGTGATTGAACATCATGTCGGAGGCGACGATCTGCGCCTCCTGCGAATGGTCTATGTGCTCTGCGATGGACCCCAGGAAGTAGGGGGAGACGTGCGCCCACACCAGGTTGATGCCCCGGTAGGCGGGTGCCTCCCGGTAGTCCTCGCACATGTGGCTGGCAAGCCGCGCCGCCTCGGGCGTGCCCAACGAGAGCATGAGATCCAGCATCTCCATCATGTCGAGCGTCATGGTGTTGGCCAGGTACCTCCCGCGCCTCAGGGGCAGGCTCTCTGCGAGGGTGTCCTGTGTCGCGAGGGAGCGCGTCACCATCTCGTGGAGCAGCTCCTCGTCCAGCGTACGCCCATAGGCCTCCCCGACGTCGCGGGCGACCGCGCGCAGCTGGTCGGCCACATACCCGATGGAGTCGCGCGTGGTCTCATAGGGCACATCCACATAGGCAAAGGGAACGTCCCACCTTCGGGCGAGCTCGCGAAACGTGAGGTTGTTGGCATCGCAGGCGACGGAGGTCGCCGCCAGGTACCTGCGCGGCCGCAGGATGCCGGAGGTGGCCAGCCCCATGAGCACGCGGTGGTACGAACAGTACGTCTCGGGAAAGCCCGCCCCCTCGGCCTGTCCGATGAAGGCGCTCTCCGCCTGGGCACCGCTCACGAACGATGCCACGGCCTCGGCCGTCACGGGCATGAGGTGCAGGGCACGAAAGAGCTCGTTGGGCATGAAGATGCTGGTGATCACGGAGTTCTCCGCGTCGGCCATGGCATCCACCACGGAGTTCATGAAGAGCGCATAGCCCTCCCTGCCCGAGCGCAGGAATCTCCCGTCGGGCAACAGGCGGGACTTTCGCGCCATGAGCTTGAAGCCCATCATGAGCCACTGACGTACCCTGTCGGGCCGTGACTCCAGGTTGCGTGCGGCCACATCGCCGTACCACCCTATGATGCGGTCGCCCACGCTCCGCTGTGCCATGACCCTCCCCACATGTCGCTGCGTACGATGCGGCCCTAGCTTACGAGTTCGGTGATCTCGAAGGTCTGCCTGCTGGCCTCGATGGCCTCCCGCGGCCCAAACACGCATACGGCATGGTGGTGGGGAAGCCCCTCGAGCGCCTTGGCCGCCGCACGGATGTCATCCGCCGTCACCGCCAGCATCTGTGCGCGCATGCGGTCGCGCCACGTGGCGGGTCTGCCGGCGAAGTAGTCGCCGTCCTGCCTGCGCGCGAGGGCGCGCGCCTTGAGTGGCGCGTCGTGACCGGCGACGGTCGACACGATGTAGCCCTCGAGCTCCTCCGGGCCGCCATCCCAGGCGGCAAGCCAGGATGCCGTGCCCTCGTAACGGGCGAGCGTGTCATCGACGCTGGGGTCGCGATACGACCAGAACTGCCTGAGCCCCAGGGGCGTTCGCCTGAAGCCCACCCCATAGGCGCCGCCCCTCACGCGGACGGCATTCCATAGGTAGTCATAGGAGAGCACGCGCGAGATCACCTGCCAGGTGCCCAGACCCAACTGGTCGCCTGTGGCCCGGGCATCGCCCTCGCAGACGTAGCTTACGGTGGAGGGAATGACGAAGGCCTCGTTGGTGGGGGTGGGCTGCGGCATCTCGAGCCGAGTGTCACAGGGTGCGGCCGCGCTCAGGCCCAGGGTGCCCCCCAGCTCCCAGAAGCGCGTGCAGTCGGCCATGGAGCCGGTGAGGCTCACGGTCACGCCATCGGCCACGAAGATGCGGCGGCAGAGGTCGCCCAGCCGCTCGGCCAGGTCATCCGCGCGCTCGTCCCAGTGGGCGAGCAGGTCCTTCACGAACAGGTAGTAGTCGATGCCACTCATGCGATCCGAGAGCGCGGCGCCGCGGGAGTAGTGCGTGGAGAGCCGCGCCATGCCTGCGGAATGGCCCGCCCCCGTGAAGTACTGGTCGAGACCCACACGCTGCTGCATGAGCTGCTCGAAGATGCGGTCGCCATCGGCGAACGACGTGGTGCCCCACACCTCGGTGGGCAGCGTGGCCAGCGCGTCCAGATGTTCGGAGAGCGCGCTCGCGCTCGCCACCATGAAGGGCCGCGTCTCATCGGCCTCGTCCGTCGCGTAGACGTTGGTGAAGAACGAGAGGTCGCCCAGCTGCTCCTCGACGAGCATGTCCAGCTCGGCGGCCGTGTGCGCCGCCGTGTCCAGGTTGCCGAGCAAGGTGGCCAGCACGCCCACGTAGGGGAGGTCATCCAAGGAGAGGTGTCTCAGGTCGAAGTAGTGATAGGCATAGGTGATGCGGTGTGTCCTCAACTCGTGATAGAGGCAGGGGAGTGGCGCCTGCAGCTCGCACAGCGCCTGTTCGGCAGGGGCATCCCCGATGTCCGTCACGCTCAGGCGGGGGAGCTTGGCCAGGTCCTCCGGCGCGTCTGGCGCCTCCTGCTCGTCGCGCAGTGCCGCCACCTCGGCACGCACGCGCTCGAGCCCCTCTGCGCCCATGCTCGCGGGACCCGCCGTGCCGTCCTGCTTCGCCTGCTCGACGGGATCCAGCTCCACCTCGGCATTGTGGGCGCTCTCGGGCACCAGCTCGCGCAGGAGCGTCTCGAAGTAGCCCTGGTCCAGCTGGTCGCGCATGTGGTCGATGGCGTCCTGGTACCGCAGGTAGTCCACGGGTCGGTCATCGTCGTAGAGCCAGCTCGAGAGCGCCGCCATCGAGAGCGCGACGCCGTCGGCGACGCCACCGAAGTCGCCCTCTCGTAGGTTGAATTCCGCCTGCGCGAGCGATGCGACCAGGCGCTGGCGCTCGATGCCGTCCGTGCAGAGCCTGCGGCAGGTGTCCTCCACCAGGGTGCGGAACTCCTGCGCGACCTGCGGCCTCGCCCCCTTGAGGTCAAAGATCACGACCGGTTGCAGGGTGGCGTCCATGAGATAGGCGCTGAGGTCGTCACCCAGGCCGCTGTCCAGCACGGCGCGCTTGAGCGGAGCCTCGTTGGATCCCGTGAGGGCGTCCAGCAGCACGTCCACCGCGAGCACGCGCTCGCGCTCGGCGGCCGTGCCGAGCACATAGGCCAGGCCAATCGTGGCGTTGTCGGGCGAGGTGACCATCTCCACGCGTCGCAGCGCCGGTGTGACGGGTGCCTGCAGTGCCAGCGGGTTGGGTGCTCCTGCCGCCTGGGTGCGCGCACCGTCAAAGCGCGCGCCGATGAAGGCCAGCTCCCGCTCGATGTCCAGGTTGCCATAGAGGATGGTGTAGCTGTTCTCGAGGGTGTAGTGGCGCGCGTGGGTGTCCAGGAACTCCTCATAGCTCAGGCTCGGGATGACCTTGGGGTCGCCACCGGACTCGAAGCCATAGGCCGTCTGGGGGAAGAGCTGCTCGTTCAGGGCCTGCATGAGCACCTCGTCCGGATTGGAGAGGGCGCCCTGCATCTCGTTGTAGACCACGCCGTTGTAGGAGAGCACTCCCTCGTCCGTGGCCTCGAGATGCCAGCCCTCCTGCTCGAAGATGCGCAGGCGGCGATAGATGGCGGGGTGCAACACCGCGTCCAGGTAGACGTCCATGAGGTTCTCGAGGTCCCGGACGTTGGTGGAGGCCACGGGGTAGATGGTCTTGTCGGGAAAGGTCATGGCGTTCAGAAAGGTCTGCATGGACGTCTTGATGAGGTTGACGAAGGGCTCCTTGACGGGGAACCGCTCGCTCCCGCAGAGCACGGAGTGCTCCAGGATGTGGAAGACGCCGGTGCTGTTGGCGGGCGGCGTCTTGAAGGCGATGGCAAAGCTCCGGTTGTCATCATCCACATCGAGCCACATCACGCGGGCGCCGGAACGATGACGATAGATGTGCGCCGTGCCCGAGAGCTCGCTCAGGGGTTCCGTGGCGATATGGGTGAAGTCCTGGTTCATACGGATCCTCTCGTTGGGTCGCCCGATTGTAGCGGGTGCGTGGGACGTTCGTGTGATTGTGCCATACACATACGGCCGCGCGTGAGGCGTACTGCGGCATGCCGCGGGCCTTTGCGGCCCTGAGGCCGCGACAGGAACCAGGCCGCCGCGCATCCGCATGCCACGACGGCCTGGCCCCGCGTATGTCTGGCGTGGACTCCCCTACTTGATGACCAGCGTGTCGCATTTGGCGTTACGGGTGAGGTAGGTGGAGATGGAACCCAGGAGCGCATATTTGATGGACGAGAGGCCACGCGCGCCACAGATGATGAGATCCGGGTGGATGACGTCGATCATCTCCTCCTTGAGGGTCTCGCGGATGCGACCGGCCTTGACGATGACCTCCACCTTCTTGATGGCATCCTCCGACCGTGCCTTTGCCACGTCCACTGCGATGGACTCACGGAAGCTCTTCTCTAGGGCGGCGATGAGCTCGCCTGGATAGGTGCCTGCCGCCTCGAGTGCCGTGGAGTCGATCACATGGCCGATGTAGAGCTCGGCATTGTTGTTTGCCGCCACGATGGTGGCTCGGCCCAACACCTTCTGCTGCATCTCGGTGCCATCCAGCGTCACGAAGATCTTGTCGTACCCCAGGCTTTGATAGTCAGTCATGGTGAGCGCCTCCTGCCGTGATAGGGTCATGGTCCCTGTGGGTGAGTCTACCCGTCTCCCCGTCGTTCCTTCGCAGCCCGTGGGCCTGCGTGACCCGCATTCCGTGAGCGGCCCGTGGTGGGCACATGGTTGTCTTGTGGGAAGGGAGGGGCGGTGGTGCCGTTGCGTCATCATGGATGGGCATCTGAAGCTGGGGAAGGGAATGTGCTTGAACCTCATCGAGCTGTTGAAGGCCATACTGTACGGCATCGTCGAGGGCATCACGGAATGGCTGCCCATCTCGTCTACGGGCCACATGCTGCTGCTGCAGCGGGTCATGCCGCTTGCCGTGACGGCGGACTTCTGGGACATGTTCCTCGTGGTCATTCAGCTCGGCGCCATCCTGGCCGTGTGCGTGCTCTTCTTTGGGCGGCTCAATCCCTTCTCCCGCCATAAGGATGCGGCAGGGCGCCGTGGGACCTGGGCGCTCTGGGCCAAGATCGTGGTCGCCACCATCCCCGCCGCCATCATCGGCCTGCCCTTGAACGATTGGATCGATGAGCACCTGCAGTCCTCTCCCGTCATTGCCGCCGCGCTCATCGTCTATGGCGCTGCGTTCATCGTGATCGAGACGGTGCGGTCCCGGCCCCGGCATGCGGTGGGGGCGCATGCCGTCCAGACGGTCGCCGACGACGACCGTGCCCGCGTGCGGGACATGACCGAGCTGGGCTTTCCGACGGCCATCGGCATTGGCATCTTCCAGGTGCTCTCCCTGGTGCCGGGCACCTCGCGCTCCGGATCGACCATCATCGGTGGCCTGATCCTGGGCTGCTCTCGCCCCGTTGCCGCAGAGTTCACGTTCTTCCTGGCCATCCCCACCATGTTTGGTGCCAGCGCCCTCAAGCTGGTCAAATTCTGTGCTGGTGGCAATGGCTTCTCGTCCTATGAGGGGTCCATCCTCACCGCGGGATGCATCGTGGCGTTCCTCGTGTCGCTTCTGGCCATCCGCTTCCTCATGGGCTTTGTCAAGAGGCACGACTTCAGGCCCTTTGGCGTGTACCGCATCATCCTGGGCGTCGCCGTGATCGCTGCCATGCAGCTGACGTAGGCATGGAAGACCCGGTGGTTCGAGAGGGCCGTGGTCGGGGCATTCGTCCCTGTCTCCCACTGGCTATAGGCAATTCAGGGCCCTGCGTCCCACACCGATGGACTAGACTGGGCCAATGCGGGGTAAACATGAATTCGTTTGAAGGGCGAGTTTGGGCACGTGGCTGCTCGACTCCAGGTAAATGGTCCAGGGGGCTTTCCCAACCTTTGGCCGCGAAGGGACACATATGCTGAATCATGCCACTGACATCTCACGTCGCACGTTCGTTGGCACGGGCCTCGCCGCCTCTGCGGCCCTGGTTCTGACCGCCTGCTCGGGTGATGGTGCGCCATCTCCCACGGCGTCGTCGGGTGACGTCTCGACCTCCTCGGCAACCAAGATCGATACGGACGCCTTCAACGGCCTGGTCGCCTCCGGGATCGTCGCGGACGATACGACCATCGCCGCCAGCTCCTGGGCGCAGGCCATCAAGGATCGCGGTACGCTCCTGCTGGGCGGGGTGGAGACATCCACGCTGTTCTCCCAGTTGGATGACACCGACGGCAAGGACTACGGCTTCGATGCCGGTCTGGCGCAGCTCCTCACGCGCTACGTCCTAGGGGATGCGGACAGGTACACGCTCACCCAGGTGACCTCCGACACGCGCGAGTCCGTCCTGCAGAATGGGCAGGTGGACTGCGTGTTCGCAACCTATTCCATCACGGATGACCGCAAGAGGGTCATCTCCTTCGCCGGCCCCTACTACGAGTCGCGCCAGGGCATCCTGGTCGCGCAGGACAACACCGACATCAACGGCATCGAGGACCTTGCCGGCAAGAACGTCGCCGTGCAGTCGGGCTCCACCGGTCCCGACCTGCTGAGCGAGGCCGCCCCCGACGCCAAGCAGCAGCTGTTCCAGACCTCCTCGGAGGCGGAGGAGGCACTCTCGCAGGGCCGGGTCGATGCCTATGCCTTTGATCTCACGCTGCTGGAGAGCGTGGTTGCCCAGCAGCCCGAGAGCTTCAAGATCGTGGGCGAGCCCTTTGGGACCGTCGACCCCTACGGCATCGGCCTGCCCCTCGGCTCCGATGGCGTCTCCTTCGTGAACGACTTCCTCCAGAAGGTGGAGGACGATGGCACCTGGGCGAAGCTGTGGCAGATCGCCATCGGTGACCGCACCAACCAGTCCACGGCTCCCGAGCCGCCGCAGGTGGGCAAGGCATAGGCTTGGGCCCAGCACAGGGGACCGACGTGCGGGAGACCCCCATACTGGGGTCCTCCCTTTGAGAGGAGGCGGGCATGGGGCTTAGCGAGCTTGTCGCCCAGTACGGCGACAGGTATCTTGCGGCGCTGCTCACGACCTGGGGCATGACCGCCGTGTCATTCGTGTTCGTGATGGTGCTGGCCCTGGCCGTCACCATCATGCGCACCTGTCCCATTGCGCCGCTCCGCCGCTTCGGTGACCTCTATGTGCAGGTGTTCCGCAACATCCCCGGCATCTCGCTGCTGGTGATTGTCGTGTACTCGCTGCCTCGTTTGGGTATCGTGCTCGACTACCTCCCCAGCGTGATCGTGGTCGTCTCGCTGGTGGCGTCATCGTTTGGCAGCGAGAACTTCATGAGCGGCATCAACACCATTCCCGTGGGCCAGATCGAGGCGGCGCGCTCCCTCGGCCTCACCTTTGGGCAGATCATGCGCCAGGTGGTGGTTCCCCAGGCCCTGCGGGCCACCATCCTGCCCATGACCAACCTGCTCATCGCCGTCATGCTCACCACGTCCCTCGGCTCGCAGGTGCCGCTTGATCCCAATGAGCTCACAGGTGTGGTCTCGTATGTCAACACGCATACGACGGGAGGTATCGTCGCGTTCGTGCTGTCGGCCCTAGGCTATGTCCTCACCGCGGTGGCAATTGGCTGGGCGGGCAACCATGTCGACAAGAGGGCGAGGGTCCTGCGATGAGCTCTCACACCCCCTCCATGCGCGACATGCTGTACGAGGCCCCAGGTCCTCGGGCGCGTCGCCGCATCCGTGTCTGGACGGCGGTGGGCAGCGTCCTGCTGCTGGCCCTCGTCGTCTTGGTGCTGAGGCAGTTCGCGCTGAAGGGACAGTTCGCGCCCCGCTACTGGGCGTTCTTCCTGCAACCCACCACCTGGGCGTTTCTGGGCACCGGCTTTCTGGGTACGCTGTGGGCCTCGTTGGCGGCGGGCGCCCTCGCCCTGATGCTGGGTCTCGTGCTCATGCTGGGGCGTATCAACGGGCCGATGGTGGTGCGTGGCGTCTGCCGCGTGGTCACCGACTTCTTCCGTGGTGTCCCCAGCCTGCTGCTCATCTACTTCTTCTTCCTGGTGCTTCCGCAGTATGGCATCAGCATGCAGCCCTTCTGGATGATCGTGCTCCCGGCGGGCCTCGCGGCATCGGGCGTGCTGGCAGAGGTGTTCCGGGCCGGCGTGAATGCGGTCCCCACGGGGCAGGTGGAGGCGGCCCTCTCCCTGGGTATGAGCCAGCGTGCTATCACCTTCAAGATCGTGCTGCCGCAGGCGGTGCGCTTCGTGATCCCCACGCTCATCTCGCAGCTCGTGGTGGTGGTCAAGGACACGACGCTGGCCTACGTGGTGAGCTATCCCGACATGATGCAGAACGCGCGCGTGCTGGTGAACAACTACAACGCGCTCGTCTCCACCTACCTCGTGGCGGCGGTCATCTACATCCTGCTCAACTACCTCATCAACAAGGCGGCCGCGCTGGTTGCCAGCCGCACGGGCGTGACCATCATGACACGCTCGAGCGCGCGTCCAATCTAGATCGGAAGGCACCATGGCACAGGACAGGAACGACAGCCTGGACAGGGACGCGCAGCCCGTTATCGAGCTGCGCCACGTGGAGAAGCACTTTGGCGACCTCCACGTGCTGAGGGACGTGAGCCTCAAGGTGGGCAAGGGAGAGGTGCTCGTGGTCATCGGACCCTCTGGTTCGGGCAAGTCAACGCTCATCCGCACCATCAACCGCCTGGAGACCATCGATGCGGGGGACATCCTCATCGAGGGTACGCCCCTCCCCCAGGAGGGGCGGCAGCTCGCCGCCATGCGGGCGAGGATCGGCATGGTGTTCCAGAGTTTCAACCTGTTTGCCCACAAGTCGATCCTGGACAACGTGACCATGGGTCCCGTCGAGGTGCTGGGCACCCCGCGCAAGCAGGCGGAGGACGAGGCACTGGAGCTGCTCAGGCGCGTGGGCGTGGCGGAGCAGGCGCACAAGGTCCCAGCTCAGCTCTCCGGCGGCCAACAGCAGCGCGTGGCCATCGCCCGCTCGCTGGCCATGCATCCCATGGCCATGCTCTTCGACGAGCCTACGAGCGCCCTCGATCCCGAGATGATCAACGAGGTGCTCGAGGTGATGGTCGAGCTCGCGCACGAGGGCATGACCATGATGGTCGTCACGCACGAGATGAACTTCGCTCGGCGCGTGGCCCACCGTGTGGTCTTCATGGCCGATGGACAGATCCTGGAGCAGGCTGCCCCGGACCGGTTCTTCGAGCATCCGGTGGCGCAGCGTGCCCGCGACTTCCTCGACTCCATCAAGGGACACTAGGTCACGGGTCTGCATGTCCCACTAGTGGGGGTGACGGGTGACAGGGGTGTGCCGTCGCCCATAGTTGGGAAGAAAACCCAAGCGGGACACGGCGGAGTCTCTCGTGCGCCAGGCATGTCTCCGAGGGGAGCTCGGATTCGAGCGCCCGTGACGATGCCGTAGTCACGTAATGGTGGCGTGGAAGCGAAGTGGCCCCAAGTGCGTGCTCGGTCGTATGCTCATGACGCGCAGGCGGCACCCACGGATGGCAAAAGCCCAGGATCGAGACTTTTTGAGATTCGCGCAGGCGTCAGATGGCTCCCAATTTCCCAATGGATTCGCCTTGCGCCCCAATCTCAGCACGCACTTGGGGCCACTTCGTTCCCCTGGGAACATAAGAGGGTGCCCGGTCTCAGCCGGAGCACCCATAACACCCTCCTACGAAAGCAGAAGCTAGCTGTTGACGGTCAGGACGTTGTTCGCGTACGACATGGGGGAGGCTCCTGCAGGCTCTATCACTCCAGGAACGCTGGGAAGGGTCTCCACCCCTCAGTGTTCGACCCGTAGGGCCTGGCATAGGCCCACTCGCGGGCGAGCGTCCAGACAGGCGGAAACCCCCAGCCGAAGCGTTGAAGTGCGATCCCGACCCATGAATATCATGGTTGCAACGTGCGTCGGCCCAGACACGCTTGAGGTTCTCGGCCGCACGGGATGATCACAGAATGGCGGCCCCATCCTCGAACGATGTCCTGGACTGGAACCGTTTATCAGATCTGCTGCATGTTGGCTGCGACGGACGAGTACCAGAAGTTGGCGTTGGGCGGGCAGTACTTCTTGGCCATCGACATCGTGAGGGCGCTGCCATAGCCCTTGGCAAGGCCACTCACATGCGCCGTGATGGCGGTGTCCCAGTCGCCCCAGCTGGAGCTTCCCCAGCCCCAGGCATTGTGCGGCTTGAAGCACACGGCACCCTTGCTGCTCTCCACGGCCGAGATGGCCGGGGAGAGGCGTGGGTCGACCCCGGAGTCCCAGGCGGCGCTGGCGAACGTGGCGCCGTGGCCGGCGAGGGGGGAGCCTGCGAGGTACCTGTCGATGCGCCCGGACCACTGCGCCACGAAGGTGGTCTTGTCGCTGCTCCAGCTGACCTGGTCGGCGTTGCCGGGGTTGCCTTTGGTGGAGGGCGAGTCACTCGGAGTGGTGGTGTCGGTGGTGGTGTTGGAGGAGTCATTCGAGGGGGTGTCCACCGTGGCGGTGTTGCCGCTCTCGGTGGAGAAGCTGCTGTCGCTGTTGGACGCGGCGTCTGCGAGGGCTGCGGCTTCGTCGGCCTCCTCCTGCCGCTGCTGCTCCTCCATCTGCCTCTGCATGTTCTCGCGGGCGTTGACGGCGTCATCCAGGGCGGCCTTTGCCTCCTGTTGCCTCTGCTCGGCCTCGGCCTTCTGGCCGTCGAGATCGCTCTTGGTGTCCTGGAGGTCCTTGGCCATGCTGACGAGGCCCTTGATCTGCTCGGAGTTATAGTCCGAGATGGCGTTCATGTACTCGATGTTCTCGATGAGGTCGCCCAGGCTCTCGGACGAGAGCAGGAGCTCGAAGATGCCCGCGGAACCTTCCTGCAGCTTGTACTGGGCGCGCACGCTCTGCGCGGCCGCGCTCTGCGCATCGGGCAGCTGCCGCTCGAGGTCGTCGATCTTCTGCTGGTTGTCATCGATCTTCTGCTGGATCTGACTGACCTTGTCGGTGGCGTCGTTATAGGCGGTGTTGCTGTCCTCCACCTTCTGCTGGAGGTCGTCGAGCGTCTCGGCCGAGATGGGCTTGGGGGATGCGATGCCCATGCTCAGGACAAGCGCACCCGTCGCGATGAGCGTCGTCGTCCGTGTGGTCCAGCTGTGCCTCGTTGTCAAGATGCGCCTCCCGGTCGAATGCCGATGACATCATTTATCATCAACATCTTACCTCGTGCTGCCCATGCACACGCATCCTGCAAAACTCTAGGGTGGAAGTTGAGGGTTTTGCAGGACCTGTGGACGGGCCCGGCATCCGAGGTCGCGCTAGGGGGAGAGCGGCGAGACGAATCCCGTGTCGATCACGATGTCGCAGCTGGCGTCGGGGTAGCGCAGGAGCACGGCGTCGGTGATGCGCCTGCGCAGCTCATCGTCGTCGATGGGGAGCCGCTCGGGACGATAGCAGTCCAGGCTCACATGCGCCGGTCCCCCTGCGACGGGATGGGTCACCTCCACATCGTGCACCGAAAGCGAGGGATCTATGCCCGCGAGGCGCGCGGCGAGCCAGTTGCGCAGGTCTGCCAGGCCGTTTGTGGTCTCGATGGGGTCGCAGTGGAGCACGATGCGCAGCCCCTCCTCCCGGAGGAGGTCGCGCTCGATGAGGTCGAGCACCTCGTGGCTATGGCGCACGGTGGTGTCCGCCGCCATCTCCACATGGGCGCTTGCGAACTGGCGCCCGGGGCCGTAGTCATGGATGAGCAGGTCGTGGGTGCCCAACACGCTGGGATAGCCCATGATTCTGTCGTAGACGCGACGGACGAGTGCGGTGGAGGGGGTCTGTCCCAGGAGGGGGTTGACGGTGTCGCGCATGAGGCCGATGCCGCTCGCCACGATGAGGACGGCCACGCCCAGGCTCGCCCATCCATCGAGCTGAACGTCGGTGAGCTGCGAGACGATGCCTGCCGCCAGGACGACCGAGGTGGTGATGACGTCGTTGCGCGAGTCGATGGCGGTGGCCTCGAGCACCTTTGAGCCGGTGCGCCGCCCCATGCTGTGGTTGAGACGCATCATACCGAGCTTGACGAGTATGGAGGCCCCGAGCGCGAGCACGGTGGGGACGTTGAAGTCGGTGGGCGTGGGCCAGAGGATGTGCTCGATGGAGCTGCGTCCCAGCTGTGCGCCCATGACCACGATCAGCATGGCGACGGCGAGGCCGGCAAGGTACTCGAAGCGGCCATGCCCAAAGGGGTGACCCTCGTCGGCGGGACGGCTGGCAAGTCTGAAGCCGATGAGGGCCACCACGTTGCTCGAGGCGTCCGAGAGGTTGTTGATGGCGTCCGCCACAACGGAGACGGAGCCCGCGAGCACGCCCGCGGCGCCCTTGCCGATGCTGAGCAGCACGTTGAGCAGGACGCAGGTGACGCTCGAAAGGCGTCCGTAGGCGGCGCGCGTGGCGGGGTCGTCCAGGTCGGTGGGGTCGGGGACCATGTGGGCGACGATGCGCGTGGCGAGGTCGTCGGATCGCCTGGGTTGGGATGGGTGCCCCATGGGCACCTCCTCTCGGATGCGTGGCGGGCAGGACGCGCGTGGCTAGGCGCAGACGACGTTGGTGGGCTCGCAGCCCTCCACCAGCAGCTCGATGACGGCATCGAGCCCCATGCGGATGAGTGCGTCGCTTGCCTCGCGCGAGACGTAAGCGGCGTGGGGCGTGACCACGCAGCGGGGGTGGTTGATGAGCTGCTGGTTGCGATGGGCTCCCTCGTCGGCGAGCACGTCGAGTGCCGCCGCCTGGATCTGACCGGCATCGAGGGCGTCTGCCAGGGCGTCCTCGTCGATGACGGGACCGCGCGACGTATTGACGAGGAAGGCGGTGGACTTCATGACCGCAAGCTCGTGGGGGCCTATGAGCCGTTCCGTCTGGGGGATGAGCGGGCAGTGCAGGCTCACCACATCCGAGGCGGCAAGCAGCTCGTCGAGGGTCGCGGCCTGTGCACAACCGGCCTCGGCAAGCTCCCCGGCGCTCTTGGTGGGCGCCCATACCAGCACGCGCATGCCCATCGCCCGGGCGATGGGCACCACGGCGCGGGCGATGTTGCCAAAGAAGACGAGTCCCAGCGTCTGTTCCTGCGTGCGATGCATCTCGTAGCCCTGGTGCGGGTCCCATGCGCCGCCCACTACCGTGCGGTTGGAGAAGGTGACCTGGCGCTCGAGGTCGAGCATGAGCGCAATGGTGTGCAGGGCGACATCCTCCGCGCAGTAGCCGGGACAGTTGCTCGTGAGCACTCCCTGCCGTGCGAGGCCCGCCACGTCCATGTGGTTGAGGCCGATGGAGAGGCTGGCGATCAAGCGTATGCCCGCATGGGCCATCATGTCCACCGCCTCGTCGCGTACGGGCATGAGTTCACCCAGGATGGCCTCGTGGCCAGCGACCTGCTCGGCCGCCGGGACGGTCATGGGGGCGTGGGCGATGCCCGTGAGCTCGAACTCTTCCTCGAGGCCGGCATCGCGCAGGTAGCCTTGGGCATAGCTCGTCGAGCCGTCCGAGGTGTAGAGCAGTATCCTGTGCCGCGTCGCCATGCGTGCCTCCCTGGTACGTTGTATCCTCCCGAGTATATCGAAGGCGCCCGTGCCCCCTCGATACGTGAGGGATGCCGACCAAAGTGCACACGCAACGCATTTTCCATGACGTCTGCCCAGTTGGAGATTGTCAAAAACGCGTTGCGTGTGCACTTTGGAGGGGGTCACCGGCGTATAGGCCATCCTTCCGAGGCGACCAGATCCACTTTTCGTACATATGTTCTATACTTGACGCACGCGAGAGGAGCAGTGCATGCATGCGACCCGTCACACCCATCCCGCACCGTCGGTCATCCAAGTGCGTGGCGCGCGCGTCCACAACCTCAAGGACGTCGATGTGGACGTGCCGCTCGGCAGGCTCGTGGGTGTTGCGGGCGTCTCGGGCTCGGGCAAGTCGAGCCTGGCCCTGGGCGTGCTCTATGCCGAGGGGTCACGGCGCTACATGGAGGCGCTCTCGACGTACACGCGCCGGCGCCTCACGCAGTCCGCGCGCGCGGACGTGGACGCGGTGCTTCATGTGCCGGCCGCGCTCGCCCTGCGGCAGCGGCCGGGCATTCCCGATGTGCGCTCCACCTTTGGCACGCAGACGGAACTCCTCAACCACCTGAGGCTGCTGTTCTCACGCGTCGGCACCTATCGTTGTCCCAGCTGCGGGTCGGACGTCGGCCCCTCCATGAACGTCTCGCTCGAGCGCGACCTCGTGTGCCCCGCCTGCGGCCATCGCTTCAGCGGCCGTGGTGCCGAGGAGATGGCCTTCAACTCCGGCGGGGCGTGCCCCACCTGCCAGGGGATGGGCGTGCTGCGTGTGGTGGACGAGGCCACGCTCGTGCCCGACGAGACGAAGACCATCGAGGAGGGGGCGGTCAGGCCCTGGGGCAGCCTCATGTGGAGCCTCATGGTGGACATCGCGCGTGACATGGGCGTGCGTACCGATGTGCCCTTCAGCGAGCTCACGCCCCAGGAGCGCGACGTCGTCTTCCATGGCCCAGCCGAGAAGCACCACCTCCTCTACCATAACGAGAAGACCAACACGGCCGGCGAGATGGACTTCACCTACTACAACGCCGTGTACTCGGTGGAGAACGCGCTCTCCAAGGTCAAGGACGAGAAGGGCCTCAAGCGCGTCGCCAGGTTCCTCAAGGAGGAGGCCTGTCCGGAATGCGGCGGCACGCGCCTGTGCCCAGAGGCGCTCTCCATCCGCATCTGCGGCGAGAACCTGGGCCAGGCGACCGAGAGGACCCTGGACGAGCTCGCGGCCTGGCTGCCGGGCGTGGCGCCCACGCTGCCGGACGACGTGCGCCCCATGGCCGAGGCCATCATCGGCGAGATGGGCGAGCCCATCCTCCGCCTGCAGGAGCTGGGACTGGGCTACCTCTCGCTGGACCGTGCGAGCTCCACGCTCTCCACGGGCGAGCGCCAGCGCGTGCAGCTCACCCGTGCCGTGCGCAACCGCACGACGGGCGTGCTCTACGTGCTGGACGAGCCGTCCATCGGCCTGCACCCGGCCAACGTGGACGGCCTGCTGGGCGTCATGGACGACCTCGTGGCGGACGGCAACTCCGTCGTGGTCGTGGACCACGACGTCCGCGTGCTGCGCGAGGTGGACCACCTCATCGAGGTCGGGCCGTCCTCCGGCGACGATGGGGGTCGGGTCATCGCGCAGGGCACAATCGAGGAGGTGGAGCGCACGCACGGCTCGCGCATCGCGGGCTTCCTCACGGGGGAGCGCAGGGTGCGCGCCCGCGGGCGCGCACATGTCGAGGACGTGTTCGCCGCGGGCTCCATCCACCTCGAGACCGGTGCCATCCACACGGTCAGGCCGCTGGTGGTGGACGTGCCGCGAGGGCGTCTCGCCTGCGTCACGGGCGTCTCGGGCTCCGGCAAGACCACCCTGGTGCTCGAGAGCCTCGTGCCGGCGCTGCGGGCATCCCTGGTGGGCGAGCGGCTGCCTGGGCACGTGCGGCTGGTGGATGCGGGTGGCATCAGGCGCGTGACGCTCATCGACGCCACGCCCATCGGGGCAAACGTGCGCTCCACGGTGGCCACGTACTCGGGTGTGCTGGACGACCTGCGCCGCGCCTTTGCCGGCACCACCGACGCCAAGAGACGCGGTCTCAGGATGGGGGCGTTCTCCTACAACACGGGAAGCCTGCGCTGTCCCACCTGCGACGGGACGGGTCAGATCTCGCTCGACGTGCAGTTTCTGCCCGATGTCGACATACCCTGTCCCGACTGCCACGGCAGCCGCTATGCGCCGGAGGCATGGGACGTGCGCCGCCACACCACGCGCAACGCCGCCGGGGAGAAGGACGGGTATGTCTCGCTGCCCGAGCTCATGGAGATGACGGTCGACCGGGCCCTGGGAAGGGTGGGGAGCCTCAGGAAGGCAAAAAGGAAGCTTCGGACGCTCGCGGACCTGGGTCTGGGCTACCTCACGCTTGGCGAGGCGACGCCGGCCCTCTCGGGTGGCGAGGCGCAGCGCCTCAAGCTCGCGAGCGAGATGGGCCGCAGGCAGGATGACGCGCTCTTCGTGTTCGACGAGCCCACGATCGGCCTGCACCCGCTCGATGTGGAGATGCTCGTGCGCGTGCTGCAGCGCCTGGTCGACGCGGGGGCCACGGTCGTCGTCATCGAGCACGACCTCGACATGATCGCCAATGCGGACTGGGTGATCGACATGGGTCCTGGCGGTGGCGAGGAGGGCGGTCGCATCGTGTGCGCGGACACGCCCGAGGGCCTTGCCGCCTGCGCGGCGTCCATCACGGGCCGCTATCTTGCCCCGGAGTTGGGTGAGGCCCCGGCATAGCCTGTGCATCGTCTGGAGCCGTCGCCGTTGGGGCATGTGCTGTCGCATGAAGCGACTACACTGCTCGGGTACAACCAGATTCCAGGGGGACGTATGCCCAGCTTCGACGAATTCCAGCAGAGCCTGTTCGCGACCGGGCGGGCAGCCTCGGCACCAGCATCGACGCCTGTCCCTAGTCCGGTCGTGCCGCGACCCGTGGCCTCGCGCCCCACGGCGCACCAGGCGACGGCATCCCCTGCCGTTGACCTTGCGGGCCTCAACCCCGCCCAGCGCCAGGCGGCCGAGACCACGCATGGCCCGCTGTTGGTGCTCGCGGGGGCTGGCTCGGGCAAGACGCGAGTGCTCACCTACCGCATCGCGCACATGATTGCCGACGAGGGCGTGCGACCCTGGCAGGTGCTGGCCATCACGTTTACCAACAAGGCGGCCGCCGAGATGCGCGAGCGCCTGAACGCGTTGCTCCCCGCCGGCACGCGTGGCATGTGGGTGTGCACCTTCCATGCCATGTGCGTGCGCATGTTGCGCGAGGACGCAGGGCTGCTCGGCTACACGCCAACCTTCACCATCTACGATGACGATGACTCGAAGCGCCTGGTCAAGTCCATCATGAGCGATCTTGACATAGATCCCCGACAGTTCCCGCTGCCCGCCATCCGCTCCCTGATCAGCCAGGCCAAGAACGCCCTGGTGCTGCCGGACGACCTCGACGCCCAGGCCAACACGCCCCCCACGCGCGCCGCCGCCCGCGTCTACCATGTGCTGCAGCGCCGCCTGGAGAAGGCCAACGCCATGGACTTCGACGACCTGCTCATCAAGGCGTTCGAGCTGCTCTCCAGGCATTCCGAGGTGCTCGAGCGCTACCAGGAGCGCTTTCGCCAGGTCAGTGTGGACGAGTATCAGGACACCAATGCCGTGCAGTATGCGATCACCAACCTCTTGGCCGGCAAGTACCGGAACCTCATGGTGGTGGGCGATGACGACCAGTCCATCTACAGCTGGCGTGGTGCGGACATCACCAACATCCTCAACTTCAAGCGCGACTATCCCGAGGCCGTGGTGGTCAAGCTCGAGCAGAACTACCGCTCCTTCGGTCATATCCTCAATGCCGCCAACGCCGTGGTGCGCCACAACGCATGCCGCGAGGAGAAGCGCCTGTTCACCGACCGCGGTGACGGCGAGAGGGTCCAGGTGTTCCAGGCGGCCGACGAGCGGGACGAGGGGCGCTGGATCGGTGCGGAGATCGAGAGGCTCCACGACGCAGGCACCAGCTACGATGATGTGGCCGTGTTCTATCGCACCAACGCGCAGTCGCGCATCCTCGAGGACATGTTCCTGCGCGCAGGGGTGCCCTACAAGATCGTGGGCGGCACGCGCTTCTTCGACCGCGCGGAGATACGCGACGTGATGGCCTACCTCAAGCTGGTCGTCAATCCCAACGACGACGTCAGCGCCCTGCGTGTGGTCAACACGCCGCGCCGCGGCATCGGCACCACGTCCATCCGCAAGGTGCAGGCCTATGCTGCCGAGATGGGCCTCTCCCTCTTCGAGGCGGCGGAGGCGTGCATCGCGGAGCCGGGCATCGTGGGTGCCAAGGTGCAGACTGGCCTGGCCGAGTTCACGGGCACCATCGAGGCGGCACGTCACTATGCGGGCGAGCTCGCCCGTGTGGTGGAGCTGATCGTGGACAAGGCCGGCCTCGTCCGCGCCTTGGAGGCCGAGCAGAGCGTGGAGGCCGACGGCCGCATCGAGAACATCCGCGAGTTCTTCTCGGTGGCACAAGAGTTCGACGAGTCTCATGATGACGCTGCCGCAACGCTCGAGTCGCTGCAGCAGCTGCGCGAGGCGGGCGCCCTCGATGGGGCTGGGACAGCGCCTGCCGCATCCGTGGCGGTGGAGCCAGAGGTCCCGCCCGTGGCCGCCGAGAAGCTTCCCGCCTTCATGGAGTGGCTGGCCCTTCGCTCCGACCTCGACTCCCTCTCGGGTGAGTCGAGCGCCATCACGATGATGACGGTGCACTCCGCCAAGGGCCTGGAGTTTCCCGTGGTCTTCGTCGCGGGCATGGAGGAGGGTATCTTCCCACACCGCGGCAAGGAGGATGACCCCGCTAGCGTCGAGGAGGAGCGCCGGTTGGCCTATGTGGCCATCACGCGTGCGGAGGAGCGCCTCTACCTCACCTATGCCTCCACGCGCCACGTGTTTGGCTCCGTGCAGACCAACCCGCGCAGCCGCTTTCTCAACGAGATCCCCGAGGCGGACGTCACGGCCATCGGCGTGGGTTCCTCGGGCCTCACGGGCGTGGGTTGGGCCAAGCGGGGCGACCGCCACGGAACCTATGGCTCGGGCAGGGGCTCGGAGGTCTATGGCGGCAACGTCTTTGGCTCGCGCACGCGCTCCACGGGTGGTGGGCCCACCGTACAGCGTTCCGTCCCCATCCGCAAGGACGCTGCCAAGGCGGCCGAGAGCTTCGCTCCCGGTGACAAGGTCTCGCACAAGACCTTCGGCCCCGGTGTGGTGAGGGCGGCCTCGGGTGACACCATCGAGGTCTACTTCTCGCGCACGGGCAAGACCAAGAAGCTCATGAGGGGCTTTGCCCCCATCGTCAGGATCGAGGGGTAGAGGCTCTGGTCTTGGACCCTCCCATCGGTGATGTGACCTCGTGTCTGAGGATGCGTCTGCCGAAACAGGCGAAACGTATGGTCTTGGGCTAGTTACCATGAAAGGACATCGAGTCTCGCGAGGGGGGAGCTGCCCTTTATGGGTGTGGTTGCGAGCAATGAGGGAGAGGCCGGGACTCTAGATGCGGTGGATGAGGCCTTCTAAACGGCAGGTAGCATAGGGAGTGTATCAGGCGCGTTGCGGTTGCAGGGTTCGTGGTCGCATGGGGACGAGGAATGAGACGCTGCCGGTGGGTACGAGGATGAGGGGTAGCCGCCTAGGGCGTGTCGCCTGAGGCATTTCCGCGCTCTCTTGTCGCGTCCTTGTCCCCTATCCGCCCCGCACGCCTGAGCGCATCGCGCAGGATCCACTCCACCTGGGCGTTCGCGCTGCGCATGTCATCCTTGGCCCAGAGCTCTATGGCATCCCAGACCGCAGGGTCTATGCGCAGCGGGTATTGCTTGCGTGCCGGCATGGCACCCTGCGCCTACTGGTAGAGCGAGCCGGTGTTGACAACGGGCTGGGCCTCGGACTCGCCACAGAGGACCACCATGAGGTTGGATGCCATGACGGCCTTGCGGTCGTCGTCGAAGTCCACGATGCCCTCGTCCGAGAGCTGCGAGAGGGCCATGTCCACCATGCTCACGGCGCCCTCGACGATCTTCTTGCGCGCGGCGATGATGGCATCGGCCTGCTGGCGGCGGAGCATCGCCTGGGCGATCTCGGGTGCATAGGCCAGGTGGGTGAGGTGTGCGTCGTCCACGGCGATGCCGGCGATGCCGAGCTTGCGGGAGAGCTCGCGCCTCAGGGAGTCCGACACCTCCTCGATGTTGGAGCGCAGGGTGATGGTCGTGGCCCTATCGTCGTCCTCCATGTGGTCGTAGGCGTAGATGCTCGCCACATGGCGTAGGGCCGTCTCCACCTGCATAGAGACGTAGCTCTCATAGTCGTCCACGTTGAAGATGGCCTTGGCGGTGTCGGCCACGTGCCATACCACGACGGTCGCTATCTCGATGGGATTGCCCATCCTGTCGTTGACCTTGATGCGCTCGCCCTCGTGCGTGCGGGCGCGCAGCGACACCTTGGAGCCGTGCATGTGGCCCTTCGCGGCGGGGATGCCCTTGACGAATGGGGAGGGTGCGTCGTTGTCGCTCGTGCGCCCCAGGCTGCGCGAGAAGAACGGGTTGGCCCAGTGCAGGCCCTCGTCACGGACGGTTCCCACGTACCTGCCAAAGAGCACGCAGACCCGCGCCTGTCCGGGCTGTATGGTGAAGAATCCGTTGCACATGACGAGCAGGAGGGCGGTCAGCACAAGAAAGCCCAGGAGCTGTGCCACGCCCACGGACGGCAGGGGGGCGTCCTCGTAGGGGAGGCTCGCCACCGTCATGATGAAGCCGACCAGGGTGGCGATCGCCAGCGCGAGGGTGACGAGGGCTACCAGCAGCATGGCCCACCCGGAGGGAGCCTTGAGCTTGCGCTCGACGTTGTCCGTCTCGGTGGGGGTGCTCTCGATGGTGCTCATGGCGTGTCCTTTCCTCGTGGGGCCACCTGTCCTTGGAGGCGCGCCGCCCCCCTGGTGCGGCGGGTCCGCGCCGTCTCGTATGTGAGGCCATTATGATATCAGATTGGTTTGTGTGCAAGGGGATGAGGGGATTGGCAGCGCTTCTGGCCCATATCGTCGGCTGTCCCTTCGCGAGGATGTCATGGGGAGAGTGTGGGCGGTACCCAACGGGGGTGTGCCAGTCCTACACTGGTGCGCGTGACCTATGAGGCAACCTGAGGAGCGAGATGGCATCTTCCACCAAGGCACGGCAAGGGAGCGGTGTGAGCAGGCCGCTGGTAGTGGTGGCTCTCTCCATCGTGTGGTCCGTGGTCATGGGCACACTGGGCAAGGGCGACCCCATCATGGCCGTCGTGGGCACCCAGAACGCCCTCCTGCTCAAGGTGGCGGCAGGCGCGTTCTGGATCTGTGCCCTCTGTGTCCTGTCCTTTGCCGCCTCCTCGCGCACGAGGCTTCTGCCGCGGGGTGCGAGGGGCATCGTCCTGCTGGTCGTCCTTGGCGTGGTGCTGGGCCTCGAGCCGGGCACGGAGCTCTCGCGCCTCGGCCCTCGGCTTATGGGCGTGGACGTCTCCATGGTCATTCCCGGATTGGCGCTGCAGGCGGTGGGCTGGTTCCTCACGCCCTTCCTGACCATGCTCGTGCTCTGGATGGTGACGGAGGCTCTGGGCGATGGCGAGGTCGATGCCCGGAGCTTCGCATGGCCACGCGCCGTGGGCGTGAGCGTCCTTGCGGGCATCCTTGCCTTCGTACTCGTGCAGGGCGCCAACGCCGCCTTGGGCACGACTGACCCGGAGATCCGGACGATGCTGATCAACCGACTCGTATACATGGAGGACATCCCCGATCGCCTGCCCCTGTGGAAGGACATGGCACTGCAGCTCGCCTCCATCGCAGGGCTCGCGCCCGCATTGCTCGTCTCCGCTCGGCGCGAGGGCTAGGGACGCGCATGGATGGGCTGACTCATATGACCATCTTGGGCATGACGGCCACCGACCTGCTCAGCCGCATCATCTATCTGGGTGTCGTGGTCATCATCGCCTTGGTTGTGCAGAAGGCGCTTGTGCGGGGCATGCACAGGGCGTTCGACCGTTCCAATCTGCCATCGGCCACCATCTTCATCAACATCATGCGTGGGATCCTCTGGGCCATTGCGCTGCTCGTGGTCATGCAGCCAGTCTTTGGTGTGAGTCCCACCGGCTTTGTCGCCGCCCTGGGCGTTGGCTCCGTGGTCATCTCGTTCGGCCTGCAGGCGACGGTCTCCAACATCGTGTCTGGTCTGGGACTCATGCTGGGCAAGGTCGTGCAGCCGGGCGACGAGGTCACCATTGGCACGTTCACGGGCACCGTGACGGACGTCACCTGGCGTCATACCATCGTGAGCATGCGCAATGGGACCGAGCAGGTCATTCCCAACTCCGTGCTCAATACGTCGGCCCTGACGCGCCGTACCGCCTGGGATGCCGGGGACTGCGCGCTGACCCTCTACGTCCGCCGTGACGCCCAGCTGGACGCCGTCGAGGCGGATGTCATCGAGGCGGGCAAGCGCGTGCTTGCCGACACGCTCGACCCCGCCCTTGCCACAAGCGTGATCTTTGATCAGATCCGTCCGGACTGTCTGGTGGCCACCGCGCACTTCCACCTGAAGAACGAGCAGATCGTTGCCATTGCACGCGACCTGATGGTGCGCGAGCTCGCCAACCGCAGCTGGATGGTCCTCGAGGCCTTCCAGCCCGCTGCGGACCTGCAAAGCAAGGGAGGCTAGAACATGGAGAAGATCGCCAGCTTTACCATTGACCACCTGCGCCTGGAACCCGGTGTGTACGTGAGCCGCGTCGACTCGTGGCAAGGAGTGGATGTGACGACCTTCGACCTGCGCCTGACGGCACCCAACCGCGAGCCGGTCATGGACACGGCCGCCGTCCATGCCATCGAGCATCTGGGCGCCACCTTCCTGCGCAACGATGCCGAATGGTCCGAGCGCGTGGTCTACTTTGGCCCCATGGGCTGTCGCACGGGCTTCTATCTGCTTCTCTTTGGTGATGTGGCGCCCCAGGACGTGACGTCGCTCGTCACGCGCCTCTTTGAGTTCGTTGCGTCCTTCGAGGGCGAGGTGCCGGGCGCCCGTCCACGGGAGTGTGGCAACTGGCACGACAGTGACCTCATGCAGGCCCAATGGTGGGCGCGTCGCTATCTGTACCATACCCTGCAGGGCATTGACGAGGCGCACATGACCTATCCCACGCGCTGACGGCGCGCCGTCGAGGAGGACATACATGAAGATTGGCATCATTGGCGCAATGGACGTCGAGGTTTCCTATCTCAAGCGGCAGCTCACGGACACCTCCGTCACCACGCATGGTGGCATGGAGTTCTGCGAGGGCAGGCTTGAGGGAGTCCCTGCCGTGGTGGTCAAGTGCGGTGTGGGCAAGGTGAACGCAGCCCTCTGCGTGCAGGTGCTCACCGACCTCTTTGGGATCACCTGCGTCATCAACACGGGCGTGGCTGGTTCGCTGGACTCTGCCATCGGCATCGGAGACATCGTGGTCTCCACCGACGCCGTCGAGCATGACTACGACGTCTCGCCCCTGGGATACGCCCCAGGTCAGGTTCCTGGCTTTGACGTGCTGGCCTTTCCTGCGGATGGCACGCTGCGCGAGACGGCCATACGGGCGGTCGCGCAGGCGGCGCCCGACGTGCGCGCGTTCGAGGGGCGCGTGGCCTCGGGGGACCAGTTCATCGCGGGGGGAGACCAACGCGAGCGCATCACCGCAGTCTTCCGGGCGCGCTGTGCCGAGATGGAGGGTGCCGCCATCGCGCATGCCGCCTACGTGAACGGACTGCCCTTCGTGGTGATTCGTGCCATCAGCGACAGGGCGGACGGCACCTCCACCATGGACTATGCTGCCTTCGAGAGGGTGGCGGCCCGCCACTGCGCCCAGATCGTGGGATGCATGGTCTCGCTGCTCAAGGCCTAGGACGCCCCTAGAGGCCCTGAACGCCCATGCCCACCAGGTCCGGTCCCGTGTGCACGATGAGGTCGGGCTTGAGGTCGTGATAGAGGAGGCAGTCGATGTGGGCGTTGACCGCCTTGCGGATGTGCCTCTCGAGCTCCTCGCGCATATGGCGCGTGACCTCGGTGCAACAGATGGCGAGACGTACGTGGGTGAAGCGATTGGCCTTGAGCGCGACGGACCTCACGAGCGTGCCCAGCGCGCGGTCCCAACCGTGCGCCTTCTTGGCGATCACGTAGGCGCCGTTCTCGTCGCAGGTGAGCACGGGCTTGATGTTGAGCACGCTTCCCACGCGATAGATGGCGGCGCTGATGCGTCCGCCCTTGTACAGATAGTCGAGGGACTTCACGGCGAAGAAGATGCTGGTCCGCCGGGCATCCTCCCGCAGGCGGTCCTCGAGCCCCTCGAAGGGGACGCCCCCCTCCACGTATTCCACGGCGCGCATGACCACCATGCCGGCCACCATGCCGATGTTCCTGGTGTCGAACACCAGGCAGGGGAAGTCATCCATCTGCTCCGCCATCAGCTGCGCCGTCTGATTGGTTGCGGAGAGGGCGCTGGCGATGGTGATGATGACGGCGCGCTCGTAGCCGTCACGCTTGGCCTGTCGCAACGTCTCCAGGATCTCGTCCGGCGAGGGGAGGGATGTGGTGGGAACCTCCTCGCCAAAGCGCCTGATGACCTCATGGCTATCGATGTCGACGCCACTTCTGTAGGTGTCACCATTGGAGTAGTTGATGCGCAGGGGCAGCACGCGCACATCATGCTTGCGGCAGAACGTGGCTCCCGTGTCCGTGCCGGAGTCGGTGATGATCGCAATGCGCTGCTCGTTCATGGTTCCTCCAGGGACGTCCACGCCTGTCTGACCCATCATGGCACAGTTGGTCGCAAATGTGATCGGGCCGTATGCGTGTGCCGTGCGACTGGCGCCGCGCAGGTCAGGCGTCAGGAGACCGCTGGAACGGAGGGTGCGTGTCACGCAGCAGGGTGCGGGCGAACAGGTGGCCGAGTCTGGGGCCGGCGCTATTCCACCGTGCCGTACGCGTAGGCCCAGCCATGTGCGGTGATGATGGAGTTCATCTGGTCGCAGAGGCGACGGCGCTCGAAGCGTCCGCCTGGCATGAGGTCGATGACCTCGCGGAGGTCATCCGAGAGGTCATCGATGTCCGCGCGCATGAGCAGGTCGAGCTTGGACACGGTCCTGGCCCCCCTGGGTCCCTCGGCGGCCTCGAACACCTCCTCGATAAGGCGCTGGAGGTCACCATGCTCGGGGGCCGGCACGTAGGGGGAGGGTGAGGCGCCCATCGATGGCCTGCGCGTGTGATCGTCTTCGTGTCTCATGTGGTCGATGGTACCCCAGACCCTTCGGCTCGCCTTCCTCGTCGTCGAACCTTTCGGTGGAAAGGGGCGGGTCATCCACGGGAGCCATGATGTGCCGATGCGTCACTGCGCACGGGCTGATGGTAGGATGGTTCCGCATCTCCGTTGATAGGACTCCCATGAAGCGTATCCATGCCCTGTGCGCCCTTGTCACGTCGGTCATCGTCCTCGGCACGCTGCTGGCCCTTGCTCCCGTGGGTACAGGGTCGACGCATACGATGATGCCGTCGCCCACGATGGCGCTTGCCTCTGCCGGTGGCGGCGGTGCCTCCGGTGGTGGAGGAGGTGGCGGCGGAAGCTCGAGCGGCTTGAGTGGCACAGGCACCTCGTCCTACGGTGGCTCGTCGGGCCATCCCGTCGCCGACCTCCTCTCCACGCTGGCGCTTCCCTTCGTGCTTGCGGGAGGGGTCATCGTCTTCACGGCCAAGCTCCATGCGAGGAGGCGGGAGACGCTGCAGGACATACGCCAGGCGGGCAAGGCGGATGCCTCGTGGAGCTACAAGGAGCTCAAGGGGCGCGTGGAGGAGACGTTCTATGCCCTCCAGGACGGCTGGACCAAAGGCGACCTGAGCGGTTTGGAGCGCTATCTCTCCGATCGCCTGCTCGAGGAGTGGCAGACGCGTCTGGAGTGGATGAGGGTGCGCCATGAGCACGACGTCCTCAAGCAGATTCGCCTTGACTCCGTCGTGCCCGTCGAGATGCGTGACGAGGTGGGCCAGGACAGGGACTGCGTCTGGTTCTACATGAAGTCCCACATGGTCGACTACATCGAGGACACCGAGACGGGTGACTTCGTGAGGGGCATCACCAGACCGGCCAAGCTCGTCGAATGGTGGCGCTTCACGCGCAAGGACGACGCGTGGGTCCTTGACAGGATCCTCTCCGAGAAGGATGGTCGCCAGCTGCTGGACGGGAGGCTGATCTGAGGCCAGGGGGTCTTGTCTTGCCCTTTCGTGACAAAGGCCGTCTCCGTATGGACTGCCTGCGAGCGGGCAGTATACTTCCTACACGAGAAGGTGGCGGGCCGCCGCACGATGCGACGGCAGGGGTCAAGCGAGGGGAAGCACATGGGCATCACCGAGCGGAACGCGTATGAGGCACTGTCCGATGACGAGCTTGCGCAAAGCATCGCCGACCTTCAGGCGCGGGCGGACGCCATCAAGGCGCAGGGTCTGGCGCTCGACATGGCGCGGGGCAAGCCCAGCCCCGAGCAGACGGCCCTCTCCCGACCCATGCTCGACGTCCTGAGCTCCTCCTCTCCACTCCACGATGGCGATGCCATCGTGGACAACTATGGCACGCCGGAGGGGCTGCCCTCCGCTCGTGCCCTGGCGGGAGAGATGCTGGGCGTGGACGCCAAGAACGTGGTGGTCTCCGGCTCGTCGAGCCTCAACCTCATGCATGACCTCGTGGCACACGCCTTCACCAACGGCGTGGCGGGGGGGCGACCCTTCTGGCAGCAGGGCGAGGTCACGTGGCTGTGTCCGGCCCCGGGTTACGACCGGCACTTCCGGGTGACGGAGGACCTGGGCATCACGAACGTGAGCGTGCCCATGCGTGAGGATGGTCCCGACATGGACGTGGTGCAGGAGCTTGTCGAGGGCGATCCCACCGTCAAGGGCATCTGGTGCGTGCCCAAGTACGCCAATCCCACGGGCATCACCTACTCCGACGAGGTCGTGCGGCGCTTTGCCGCCCTGCGCCCAGCCGCGCCCGACTTCCGCGTCTACTGGGACAATGCCTATGTAGTGCACTGCTTTGGCGACCAGGACGATCGGCTGCTCAACGTCTTCGATGCGCTCAGGGATGCCGGCACGCACCGCCTCGTCTATGAGTTTGGCTCGACGGCCAAGGTGACCTTTCCCAGCTCGGGCATCGCCTTCGTTGCCGCGGACGACGAGGACATCCGGGACATCCGTGCGGCCTTTGCCGTCGAGCGCGTGAGTTCCGAGAAGTTCTCCCAGTTGGCACACGTGCGCTTTCTCAAGGACCTTGCTGGCGTGAGGGCGCACATGGCCAAGCATGCCGCCATTGTGGGGCCACGCTTCGCCCTCGTCGAGCAGAGGCTCTCCGAGGGCCTGGGGGAGCTGGGCGTTGCGAGCTGGACGCATCCGCATGGCGGCTACTTCGTGTCGTTCGAAGGACCGGCGGGATCGGCCAGGCGCATCGTCTCCCTCATGGGCGAGCTGGGTGTCAAGCTCACGCCGGCCGGCGCCACCTGGCCCTCTGGCAACGATCCCACAGACTCCAACATCCGTATTGCGCCAACCTACCCCTCTCTCGAGGATCTTGGGGCCGCGCTCGATGTCTTCGTCGTTGCCGTCAAGCTGGTGGCGGCCCAACTCATATGGGAGGCACGCCTCTAGCTGGATGAGTCGATTCTCCTCATTCTGAACGCACGCTGATGGCGACTGGCACACCCGCGTTCTTTCTGTAGAATAGATGGGTTACTGCGCAGAGGGCCTTGGCATGCCTAGGCTTTTGCATACCTCCTCCTGGTGGCGCGAGGGGTGGATATGGCGCGCCGAGAGCGTGAGAAAGGGTGGTGAGGATGGGAAAGAGGAAGCGCCCCAAGGCAGGGAACGCCGCGCCCCGCACACGAGGCAGTGCTTCGAGGAAGGGTGCCACGCATGCCAAAGGTACCAACAAACGGGGCCAGAAGGTCTTCAGGCCCACGCTCACCGATCGCATGGGTGGGAAGAAGCGGATGCGTGAGATCGTCATCATCCTCTTCGCCGTCCTCATGGGCGTCTCGATGATGACGCCGTCCCTGGCAGGCATCTTTGGCAATCGCAACGCCCAGCAGCAGGATCAGCAGGACCAGGACCAGCAGTCCGCTGCCGCCGGCACGGACACGGGCACCGCTTCGGGCATCGCCGCCGTGGACGACAGATACCAGCCTCTCGTGAGCGACCTCGAGTCCAAGCTGCGTGATGACCCCACTAATCTGGCGACCCTGCTGGGGCTGGGCAACGACTACATGCAGTGGGGCTATGAGGCAAGCACCGTCGCAACCACTGACCAGGACAAGCAGCACAGCCAGGACCTGCTGACCACGGCACAGGACTACTACAACCAGTACCTCGCCCTCAATGATTCCGATGTGGTGCGCGTGCACATCGCCCTCTGCAAGCTCTATGGTGGTGACGCCTCGGGTGCCCAGGCCGACCTCGAGGCGCTCACCCAGAGCAACCCCGACTTCGGGCTTGCCTGGGCGAACCTCGGCCTCGTGTACGAGCGGGAAGGTGATGCCACCAAGGCCACCGATGCCTACAACAAGGCGAAGGCGGCGGACCCCGATGACGAGTATGGCGCCAAGAGCTTTGCGGAACAGCGTCTGAAGGCCATCAACGCGCAGAACACCAACGGTGGCACCGGTGGCTCCCCGTCCGTCACGGGTGGCTCGGGCAAGGGGCTCATGGGCACCTTGACGTCTGGCTCGGGTACCAACGTGGGGTTCTAGACGTAGCATGCGACTGAATGGAGCAGTCATGAGCATATCGATATCCAGTACGCCCAAGGACGATGGCATCCTCGTTGCCGTTTCGGGTGAGGTTGACGTCTCCAATGCATCTGATCTTCGCGACGAGCTGAACAGGGTGCTTGAGGGTCCCTCCGCATCCATCGAGGTCGAACTCTCGCAGGTCAGCTACATCGACTCCACGGGCATTGGCGTGCTCGTGGGTGCCGCCCATCGTGCGGGCGAGCTCTCGCGCACGTTCAACGTGCTGCATCCCCAGCCCAACGTGTCCCGCGTCTTGGGGCTCTTGGGGGTCTCCAAGGAACTTGGCGTCATCGAGTAGCGACGGGTTCTCATTGCCAGGAGGTACCACTTGTTTGGAATAGGCGAGACCGAGTTCGCGATCATCGTGCTCTTTGCGTTCCTGATCTTTGGGCCCGACAAGCTGCCCGGCATGGGCAGGACCATTGGGCGCGCGCTCAGACAGTTCCGAGACGCTCAGGAGGGCTTCTCCGAGGTCGTCCAGAACCAGGTCATGGACCCCCTGAACGATGCCATGGCCGATCCCAAGGCCCAGGAGAAGGGCAGGCGCCGTGCGGCGGCCCTGGAGGAGGACGCGGACCTCGAGAACGAGTCGGTGCCCACAAGGCGTGCGAACGAGACGTTCGCCGAACGCAAGGCACGTCTCGAGGCCGAGCGCACGGCCAAGGAGGAGGCTGAGGGGACGGCTGGTGCCGCTCCTACCGCGCCCGAGCCGCCCGCCGTCGCACAGGCCCCTGAGGACACCCCTGCGTCGGCCACCCCACATGAGGCGCCCGCGGAGGCGTCGCCGCACGAGGCCATGCCCGATACGAGCGCCGCCGCCCTCTATGCGCTCAAGCCCGAGAGAGCCGAACCCGTCGCGTCGGACGGCATGGGCTTAGACGACGGCAGCCCTGCCGGGGCGACCGAGGGGGAGGAGTAGCCCATGCCCATCGGACCAGCCCGCATGCCCCTCATGGATCACCTGGGGGAGCTGAGGCGCCGTCTCACCATCATCGTGGTGTCGCTCGCCATCACGGCCGTGGTGGTCTATGCCGCCACGCCCACGCTCATCGACATGCTCATGGATCCCGTGCGCGACGAGCTTGCGGGGGCCAACCTCACCGTGTTCAGCGTCCTGGGCGGCTTCACCATCCGCTTCAAGGTGGCGCTGTTCTTCGGCATGATCATCTGTACGCCCATCATCATCTGGGAGGTCATGGGGTTCTTCCTGCCTGCGCTCAAGACCAACGAGCGCAAGTGGGTGGTGCCGACGGTGGCCGCCATGGTCTTCCTGTTCTTCTTTGGCATGCTGTTCTGCTACTTCGTCATCCAGCGCGCGGCCATCGGATGGATGGTGCAGCAATCGTTGGAGTTTGCGGCCATCATGCCCAATGCCGAGGACTTCCTCAACATCATGATGCTGCTGGAGATTGGCTTTGGCTTTGCGTTCCAGCTGCCGCTCATCATCTTCTACCTGTCCATCCTGCACATCGTGCCCTACAAGACGTTCCGCGGGCAGTGGCGCTACATCTACGTGGCGCTGCTCGTCATCTCCAGCATCGTCACGCCCGACGCCTCGCCCGTCACCATGATCCTCATGTTCGCGGCCCTCGTCGCCCTCTACGAGCTTGCCCTGTTCGTGGCTCGCTACGTGCTCGTCGCGCGTGACGGCAAGGAGTCTCTCAAGTGGAGTCGCGAGGAGTACCAGGAGCACAGGTACGAGGAGGGGACGGAGTAACCTCGGTGTGCCGTGGGACATCTTTGGTGTCTGGGTCCTGCCGTGCCGGCGCGCCCCACGGCTGCGCTGTCATCTCTGCTATAGTCACGTCCCTGCAACACACGCACGAAGGAGCTGATCTTGAAGCTCGTTGTCACCGAGAAGAACGATGCCGCACAGCAGATCGCACGGCTGCTCTCGACCTCTGGCAAGCCCACGGCCGACAAGGTGTACGACACGCCAGTCTACCGCTTCACGCATGAGGGGGAGGAGTGGGTCACCATCGGCCTGAGGGGCCACATCATGGCTCCCGACTTCCCCCATGAGCTGCACTACTCAAAGAAGGAGGGGTGGTTTGCCGTCACGGCGGAGGGCGAGGTGATGCCAGCCGCCGTGCCGGAGACGTTGGCCCGGCCACCGTACGATACCAAGCGCAAGCCCTTCCTCAAGGACGGCATCGACATCAAGGGCTGGAAGGTGCCGAGCCTGCCCTATCTGGTATGGGCTCCCGTGGAGAAGCTCCCCGCCGAGAAGGGCATCATCCGCGCCCTCAAGAACCTTGCCAGGAAGGCGGACTCCATCGTCATCGGCACGGACTTCGACCGCGAGGGCGAGCTCATCGGCTCGGACGCCCTGCGCCAGATGTGCGAGGTGGCGCCCGGCACCCCCGTCTCGCGCGCCCGCTACTCCGCCTTCACCAAGGCCGAGATCGACCATGCCTTCTCCCACCTGGTGGAGCTCGACCAGGACCTCGCCGATGCGGGCGAGAGCCGCCAGTGCATCGACCTCATCTGGGGCGCCGTGCTCACGCGCTACCTCACCATGGCGCGCTTCGGCGGCTTTGGCAACGTGCGCTCGGCCGGCCGCGTGCAGACGCCCACGCTGGCCCTCGTGGTGGAGAAGGAGCGCGAGCGCGAGGCCTTCGTGCCGGAGGACTACTGGGTGCTCTCGGGCCTGCTGGCACCCCAGGGCCAGCGCGGCGAGGACGTGGTGTTCAAGGCCACGCACACCACGGCGCGCTTCAAGGACAAGGCCGCCGCGGACGTCGCCTATGCGCATGTCAGGGGCGCGACGACTGCCACGGTGACGGGCGTGGAGAGGAAGCGCCGCACCACGCGGCCGCCCGCGCCCTTCAACACCACCTCGCTGCAGGCCGCGGCCGCCTCCATCGGCATCTCGCCCGCACGCACGATGCGGCTGGCCGAGTCACTCTATATGGACGGCCTCATCAGCTACCCGCGCGTGGACAACACCGTGTATCCCCGCTCGCTCGACCTCAAGGGCTGCGTGCGCACGCTCTCGGCCGTCCCGCAGTACCGGCCCTGCTGCACGGAGCTGCTCGGGAAGGGCAGGCTCACGGCCACCCGCGGCAAGCAGGAGACCACCGACCACCCGCCCATCTACCCCACGGGCGCGGCGGACCCCGACCGTCTCGACGGTGCGGCCTGGCGCCTCTACAACCTCATCGCCCGCCGCTTCCTGGCCACGCTCTCCGAGCCGTCGGTCAGCGAGTCCACCAAGCTCTCGCTTGACATCGCCAATGAGCCCTTCACCTCCTCGGGCACCGTCATCGTGAAGGAGGGCTTCCGCGGCATCTACCCCTTCGGCCAGCGCAAGGACGAGGTGCTGCCGGCGCTCGCCCAAGGTGACGTGGTGGACGTGGTCTCCCTGGGCCTTGAGGCCAAGCAGACGGAGCCGCCCGCGCGCTACAGCCAGGGTCGTCTCATCCAGGAGATGGAGCGCCGCGGCCTGGGCACCAAGTCCACGCGCGCCAACATCATCCAGCGCCTCCTGGACGTGAAGTACATCAAGAACGATCCGGTGGAACCCAGCCAGCTGGGCATGGCCGTCATCGAGGCGCTGCATGCCTATGCCCCGCACATCACCACGCCCGACATGACGGCGGAGCTCGAGGCCGACATGACCAAGGTCGCCGAGGGAGCCGACACCCAGGAGCAGGTCGTCACGCACTCGCGCGCGCTGCTTGCGGGCATGGTGGACGCGCTCATCGAGCACAAGGAGGATCTCGGCGAGGCCATCGCGGATGCCGTGACGGCCGACGCCAAGGTGGGCGTATGTCCCAAGTGCGGCAGGGACCTCGTGATGAAGCGCTCCGCCAAGACGCGCGGCAGCTTCATCGGCTGCATGGGTTGGCCCGACTGCGACGTCACCTATCCCGTGCCCTCCAACGTGAGGGTGGAGCCCCTCGAGGGCGAGGCGGGCGTGTGCCCCGTGTGCGGCGCGCCGCGCATCAAGTGCAAGCCGTTCCGCTCCAAGGCCTTCGAGATGTGCGTCAACCCCGCCTGCGAGACCAACCGCGAGCCCGATGTGGTGGTGGGGGAGTGTGTCGCCTGCAAGGAGGCGGGGCGCCACGGGGACCTCGTGGCCCACAAGAGCGAGAAGACGGGCAAGCGCTTCATCCGCTGCACCAACTACGACGAGTGCGGAGTGAGCTATCCGCTGCCCCAGCGGGGTGAGCTGCACGCCACGGGGGAGACCTGTCCCCACTGCGGCGCCCCCATCGTGGAGGTCACGACGGCGCGGGGCCCCTGGCGCATCTGCGTGAACATGGACTGTCCGGGCAAGGAGAAGAGGCCGGCCCGCGGTCGTGGAAGCAAGCGGGGGACCTCTGCCAAAGGGGGCACGTCACGCGCGGGTTCAAGAAAAGGTAGCGCATCATGAGCGGTGAGCGTGGCATCTTCCTAACGTTCGAGGGTGTCGATGGCTCTGGTAAGACTACTCAGGCGCATCGTCTGGCGCATGTGCTTGAGGCTGCCGGCATGGAGGTCATCCTCTTGCGCGAGCCTGGTGGTACGCCCATTGGCGAGCGGATACGGGCCATCCTGCTCGACCCCCGTAGCGACGAGATGGCAGACGAGTGCGAGCTCCTGCTCATGAACGCGTCCAGGGCCCAGCTCGTGCGACAGGTAATCCAGCCCTCGCTGGAGCGGGGGGCCATCGTCGTGAGCGACCGCTTCTTTGATTCCACGTTTGCCTACCAGTATGGCGGACGAGGGGTGGACAGGGACGTCACGCTGTCCTGCAATCTCTTGGGGAGCTGTGGCCTTGTGCCGGACCTCACGTTCCTTCTTGACCTTGACCCCCAGCTCGCGTTGCGTCGTGCTACCAAGGGCGGCGTAGACAGGCTTGAGGCCGAAGGGGCCCAGTTTCAGGAGCGGGTCCGCGATGCATATCTTGAGCTTGCGGGGATGGAGCCTGGTCGCGTGATGGTGGTGGATGCCGACGCCTCGGAGGATGAGGTCTCCCTGCATGTCGCGTCCCTTGTCCGTCATACGTTTCCGCAGCTTGACTTCCACCCGTTGTGACATGTTGGCAGGAGGAGACTGACATAGGTGCGTGGGTATCCCTGTATCTCAGGGCCCTTTGCTTGTTTGGGAATCAAAGATGAAAGATGCTGCAGCGTTGGCTGGCATGTGTCTCATATCGCGCGATCAAGATAGGACGTACATCTGTTCTCACATGATCTCAGTGTCTGTTGAGACCTAAGAGGATGTTCATGAAGAAAAGGATGACAGCGTTTCTGCAATCTGTCAGAGGTCGCATGGAAGACCACCACATTGGGCGCCCGCTGTTTGTTGGTGGACTGGTGTTTGTCGCCTTCTGGGCTACGGTGCCACAGCAAGCAGGCGATGCAAAGGCATGCCAGTCCTTGCTTGCCCTCCTGACGGTGATGGGGTTTCTTGCTCATAGGCGTTTTCCCCGTGCGAGCATTGCGCTCACGATAACGTTTACCTTTGCCGCTTGGGTAATGGGACTAACGTACGATCCTCTGCTCTTGGCCAGCATCACGGTTTTTTCCTTTGCCGAAGGCCACGGAGTGGGGATGCACAAACGTTTCATGCTGTGCGCTCTCACGCTGCTTGTTCTGGCGCTTCTGGTATGTACGAGTCCGGTTGCCGAGGCACGGATTCGCTGGATTATTCTAAGCTGTACCGCCTTGTCAGGAGCTTGGATACTTGGGATTCGCACAAGGCAGCGACGTGAAGAGTCGGTCATTCGAGCTCAGGTGGACGAAAGGCTGCGTCTCGCGCAAGAAATACACGACCTGCTCTCGTATTCGCTGGGAACCATAGGGGTTCGGGCTGGCGTGGCAGCGCGTGTTGATGTTGACGATCCGCAGAAGCTTTGCGCAACTTTGCACGAGATAGAGCATGTTTCGCAATCGGGCGTCCAACAGCTTAGGGAGTTACTTGACCAAGAGAAGGATGCAGGGGGAGCCACGCGTGAGACCAAGGGGGCGGTAAAGAAGAAATGGTCGCTTGAGGACGAGCTCCATAGCGTGAAGACCCTCTGTGAAAAGTCGGGATTACTTGTCCGCATACATATTGATAGCAGGGTAGATCTGCTTCCAGACGCAATACGTACGACTTTGCTCCGTGCGGCCAAAGAGCTTACAGTGAACGTCCTGACTCATGCTCACGCTCACGAGATGCATATGTCAGTGGTAGTTGAGCCCACGAATGTGCGCATGGTGGTTGCTGACAATGGAGAAGGGTCCGTGGCGTCCTTAAAGCCTGGGCATGGCATTACTGCCATTCGAGAGCGTGTGGCCCTTTTGGACGGGCATTTAGTTCTTTCGGATGCCCCTGATGGCGGACTCCAAGCGAGTCTGACCATTCCATGTGATGCACATGGCATATAGAAAGCGGTGAACAACGTGATCAATGTCTTGGTTGCAGATGACGATCATCATCTATGCAGCGCCCTGCGACAGCTCATCGATCATGAGGATGACATGCGTACCGTAGGGGTTGCCCATGATGGTGACGAAGCGGTGGAGCTCGCGCTTGGCATGCAACCAGACGTGATGCTCCTTGATGTGCAAATGCCCCGGCTTTCGGGTCTTGAGGTCTTGAAGATGCTTTTGCGGCAGTCCAACCCCTCTCGCATCATCATGCTTACCATGTTTGATTTGGACGAGTACGTTTATGAAGCCCTGAGAAATGGTGCTACGGGTTTTCTGCTCAAGAACTCTGCTCCGCGATCGATAGTGGATGCCATACGATCGAGCTTGGATGGCACCTCTCTACTGTCATCCGAGGTCACCAATAGGCTCATCTCGCATCTTGCGCCGATCCGCAAGGATGCCCTCATTGAGCACTTGACGGCAAGGGAGCTCGAGACACTGGTATATATTGGGCGGGGCCTGTCAAATGATGAGATTGCTCGGCTTCTTTTTGTGACGCCGACGACGATTCGAACGTACGTGAGTCGTATTATGAGCAAGCTTTGCGTTTCCCATAGGGCCCAGCTCGTCGTGGCCGCATACGAAAATGGACTCATTTCTCCAGGTGACGTCTCTCACTGAAATCAGGGGCATGCGCGATATTGTCTGCAATTGCAGACTGACACCTCAAGCCTCAAGAAGTACACCTTATCTAGCTCCGATGCGAGAGATGTTCTCTCGTGGGGGGTAGAGGTCAGGGGTGCCACTCTACATATCCCTAGCCTTAACTGTTTAGTTGTTTGAGAACCAGCTGGGTTCTTCTGAGTGCATGGAGGGAGGAGGAATAATGGCAAAGGCAGACTATGTCGTAACTCTTGATCAGCGCCCTTATAGGAGGCATCAGGGCCATAGGCGAACGGGCATGGTACGGGCCGTGAGAAGCGAGTTGAAAAAAGTCCTTAGCCTTTCAGCACCTATTGCAGCTGTAATCCTTACCGTGACTCTTACGATTACCCTTTCTGGATTTTTGACCTTTACGACAAAGCACGCATTTGAACAGGGTCATCCTGAGCAGATGGCTGGCCTGGAGCCGGCTTCGGCCTTTTTGGCAATTCTGTATTATGAGCAGGTTGGATCGCTGTTTATAGGTAGTTGGCTGGTCATTGAGGAACAAGGGCATGGGAATCTCCGTACCACATATCTTGCCATGCCACAGCGCCAACGGGTGTATGTGGCAAAAGCCATAGTCGTGGCTCTTGTGACCACGCTTACGGGCCTCCTCAGTGTCTTTGGGTCATATGCCGTGCGTACCGCATTTGTTGGGGAGGTGTTGATAGGCGATGCCTCCATACCTAACGCGCGTGTTCTCTGGGGTTATGTTCTATACGGGGTTCTCATCTCGCTCGTTACGTATGGACTCTCTTCGCTTTTGCGCAATGGCATTGGTGGTCTTTGTACGATGCTGTGCGCGATACTCATCGCGTCCCCGTTACTGCTCTCTAAGACGCAGCTTGCACGCTTCCTTGCCGACCAGGCTGGTGCCCAGATATATATGTCAACCTTGCCAACTGGCGCTGACCTTGGTCCGACGTGTGGATTTGTCGTGATGCTTGCCTGGGTCATGTTGCTCAACATTGCTGGCTGCATTTCCCAGCGTGTCGCATCGGTGCGCGGCTAGTGGTACATCTTCATATGTATCTGTCGGTAGGGAGGATTCCTTGATTAGCGTACACCAACTTACGAAAAGGTATGGGGGACAGACGGTTCTCTCGGATGTAACATTCGAGGCGCTGCCTGGACGAGTGACAGGATTCCTAGGACCAAATGGCGCCGGGAAGTCAACGACCATCCGTCTGATGTTGGGATTGGATAGACCCACCAAAGGATATTCACTCGTGGAGGGGATGCCATATCAATCGCTGACACGGCCTCTTACCAGAGTTGGTGCCCAGTTTGATGGTTCTGGCGCCCATGAGGGCAGAACGGCACGCGATCACCTTCTATGGGTCTCGCTCTCCAATGGAATATCGCGCCGCCGCATTGATGACGTGCTTGACATGGTAGGACTGACCGATGCCGCTCGTAAGCGCGTCGGGACCTTCTCCCTTGGCATGAAACAACGATTGGGCATTGCCACTGCCCTTTTGGGCGATCCCGCATGTCTTATCTTTGACGAACCAACGAATGGCCTGGATGCGAGTGGGATTTTGTGGCTCAGGGGACTGTTGAGAGATCTGGCGGCTCACGAAAGGACGGTTTTGGTGTCCTCTCATCTCATGAGCGAGGTTCAATTGGTTGCCGATGACGTGGTGGTGATTGCTCATGGAAAAATTGTCAAACAGGGTGTCTTAACAGACTTGCTTGAGGGGCAACCAAACTTGGAAGAGGCCTATTTCCAATGGGTTGGGAGGGAGTGAAAGTGTCTCGCCTTGTCTTGACTGGCTTACATGGCCCTTCTTGCCTTGGTAAGAATGGTGGGATGAGGGCTTTTGCACGTGCGATCTCATCAGAATTCAAGAAGTTGCTCACTCTGCGTTTTATTCGGTATGTAGTTGCGGCAACAACCGTGCTTCTGCCACTCTATGCGCTGCTGACAACGCCCTCCGTGAGAGACGCGATCAGTACCGGTGACCCCACACTTGCTCCGGGCATAACACCGGAGTCCGTTGGGTTTGACGGCATAGAGCTGGGCCAGGTTTTTCTCATACTTCTGGGAAGCATATCTGTCAGTAGTGAGTATCAATTTGACCAGCTCAAGGTGTCGTTACTTGCGGTTCCGAATCGTCTGCGTCTCCTTGGGGCCAAGGCGCTTGCCGTTGGCGTTGTTTCGCTGCTCTTGGGAATGGTCGTCGTTCCCCTTGTTGCGTTCATAAGCCAACTGCAGCTTGGGGAGGTTGGCATCCTGCATGGTGGAATTACTGTTTCCTACCTGTTGAGCTTGGGTGGGGCGATAGTCAGCTGGGCCGCCATAGCGCTGCTAAGCTTTGCGCTTACGATAATCTGTCGTCAGGCTCTGACGCCTCTCCTGATCCTGATCGTTACATCACAGTTCACGCTGGTCTTGGTGCATCTCATGCCTGGAGCGCAGTACTTGCCCTTTTCTGCGGGAGTGCAGTTGTATGACCCCTCTTCTATTGTGGCAGAGACCCCCTCTGCCGGCCTTGGGCCTGGTGTCGCACTCCTTGTCCTCACGATATGGGTCGTGGCTTTCATGGCGTTGGCCGGCTTTCTCTTTCAGAGGAGGGGGGTGCAGACGTGAATGCACCCAATGGGTTTGACAGGAGAGCCGCCCTGGGAGAGCTGTTCTATGGGGTGCTCAAACAAACAAAGCTGCTAGTAGCAATTGTCATACTTGGCCTATTAAATCGAGGAGCAGTGTGATAACGTCTGGCAAACGGGGTTCAAGGTGGCAAAAAACGTTGCATTGGTGTCACCTCTCTCTTAGAGGCGCTTGCAATAGTGGGATCCTCGGGTGCCGGGAAGAGTACCGTGCTCGATCTTATCTCGCGACTCTATGATCCTGTGGGCGGAACGATCTTTTTCAAAGGGGCTGACGTCGCTAGCCTCGATCGTCGCATCGTGCGCAACCATATCGCTTATGTGGAGCAGGATGCCCCCATTCTGTCAGGAACCATCAGAGACAATTTGACCCTTGGAATCTCACAGGTGAATGATGCCAAGCTCATGTGCATGCTTCAGGCATGTAACCTCATTGACGTGTGCAATGGATCACACGATGGATTGGATGCCGACGTTGGTGAGCATGGAGTGCTGCTTTCTGGTGGGGAGCGCCAGAGGCTTGCGTTGCTGAGGGCCCTACTGAGGGAACCCGAACTGCTCCTGCTCGATGAGTCAACATCCAATCTTGATGGGGCAAACGAGGAGCTTGCCCAAAACCTGATCGATTGCTACGCACCACACAGCGCTCGCAGTATTGTGGCGCACCGTCTTTCGACAGTTGTGGATGCGGACGACATACTGGTACTTGATGGTGGGAGGGTGGTCGACGAGGGGACGCACACACAGCTATTGCAGACATCGCCACTCTATCGCAACCTCGCTCATACGCAGCTGCTCTCTCAACCTGCGTAGAGTTCTGGTCGTGTCATTAGAAGGGGCGAGGTGGGCTCATTGTCGGTACAACTATAAAAGTGTCCAGCGTCTTTGCCGCGCTCCAATGCCTCGCTCCTCTAAGTCTAGGTAGAGGCGCAGTCTAGAGCAGGTGGTGAGTGTGATGTACTGTCCCCTTGTCAATGGGCTATCTGAGCTAAAGTATCTCGGTGAGCGTTGCAATCTGCCCCTTTTGGGATGGGTGTGTGACGTTGACGGCCTGTTGACGTACCTGTGGGTGTCAGCCTACGATCCTCGGAGTACTTGCAGTCTGACTTGGCACTTTGATGTGCTCTCATTACAATTCAAGAGACTGTCATGCCAAAAACGTGCTTTTCTCTGATAAGGACTTCTATGCTCGGTTTGCAAGGTCAGGTTGCCCCGCAAAGGTCATTTGCTGTCACCTCGCGGCCTGATGCGAGCGACCTGGCAGGGGGCAACTGACATGGATGCGCAGGCATTGCCATATCCCCAGGCCCTCTCCGTCCTCGACCAGCAGCCCCGCGTGCGCGACTTCCTCACGCGCGCCCTTGCGGAGGACCGGTTGAGCCAGGCCTATCTCTTCCTGGGCGCCCCCGGCGCGGGCATGGTGGAGGGTGCCTTTGCCCTGGCGACGTGCATCATCTGTCCCCGCGGCGGCGACGCGAGCTGCGACGAGTGCATACGTGTGGCCCACCGCACCCATCCCGACGTGCGCTACCTCAAGCCCGAGAGCGCCACGGGGTACCTCGTGGGCCAGGTGCGCGAGCTCATTGACGACGTCCCTTTGGCACCCGTGCGCGCCCAGGCCAAGGTCTATATCCTAGACGAGGCGGGGCTGCTCCGCGGTGCGGCTGCCAATGCCCTGCTCAAGACCATTGAGGAGCCGCCCGAGGGCACGTACTTCGTGCTCATCGCCCGCTCTGCGGCGTCGGTGCTGCCCACGCTCGTCTCGCGCTGCCAGCAGGTCCCCTTCCGCATCGTGGCACCGGATGCCGCGGCGCGCGCCGTGGAGCGGGCGAGCGGCATCACGGGATACGAGGCGCGCGTGGCGCTCTCCATCACGGGAGCGCCCGGACGTGCGGCCGAGTTTCTCGCCTCGACCAGTCGTCGCGAGGTGCGCCGCAAGGTGGTGCGTACCTTGGGGGAGCTGGCTCGCGATGATGCGTGGGACGTGCTGTGCGCTGCGCGCGACATCGTCGATGCAGTGCACGCGACGCTCGACCAGGTGAGGTCCCGCCAGGAGGCGTCACGTGACGAGAGTGCCGACTATCTGAGCCCCGCAGCACTCAAGCGCGTGGAGGCCGCCAACAAGCGCGAGATAAGTGCCCGCGAGCGTTCGGGTATGATGGAGGCGTTGGCTGCCGCCGACTCACTCCTGCGCGACGTGCTCGTGCGTATCGAGGAAATCGGCGAGCCGGTGGTGAACGAGGACGTGAACGACCCCATCGACCGCATCGCGCGCTCCGCATCCTCGGAGGGCTGTCTCCGCGCGCTCGAGGCGCTTGCGCAGGCACGGGACGACCTCGCCCACAACGTAACACCTCAGCTGGTCATCGAGACCATGCTCCTCTCTGTCAAGGAGGCACTCGCATGCCCACCGTCGTACCGGTAAGGTTTCACTATGTAACGCACGACCTGTGGTTCGATCCCAAGGAGACGGGCGCCCAGGAGGGTGACCACGTCATATGCTCCACGGAGCGTGGCCAGGAGATTGGCTTGGTGACCATGGATGCCCGGGAGGTCGATGCGGACACCCTCAGGGACACCGTGGGCGATGCCCCCCTGCGTGCGGTGGTGCGCATCGCCTCGCCCGATGACCTCGAGCATGCCGAGCGGCTTGCGGAGCGTGGCGAGGACGCCCTGCCCACCTTCCGTCGCCTGGTGCATGGCCTTGACCTGGACATGAAGCCCGTGGGGGTGGAATACCTCTTTGGGGGTGGCCGCGTGGTGTGCTACTTCTCTGCGGAGGAGCGCGTGGACTTCCGCCAGCTCGTGCGCGAGCTCTCACGCGAGCTGCACGAGCGCGTGGACATGCGCCAGATCGGCGTGCGTGAGGAGGCGGCGCTTGCCGGTGGCTATGCCCACTGCGGCCAGGAGCTCTGCTGCGCCCGCCTGGGCCGCGAGTTCGAGCCCGTCTCCATCCGCATGGCCAAGGAGCAGGACCTGCCCCTCAACACGTCAAAGATCTCGGGCGCCTGCGGCCGTCTCATGTGCTGCCTGCGCTACGAGTTCGACGCCTACCGCGACTTCAAGCGTCGTGCCCCCAAGCGCAATGCCGTCATCGAGACGCCGCTGGGCAAGGCCAAGATCGTGGAGTATGACACGCCCAAGGAGCAGCTTGCGCTGCGTCTCGAGAGCGGCAAGCAGATCCGTGTCCCCCTGGTCGACATGGACACGTCGGAGGCGGCCGTCAGGAAGAGCGAGGAGCTCTCGTGCCCCTGCCGTCCCGACACGGTGTCGCGCGAGGCGTTGGAGCGCCTGCAGTCACCCGAGGTGCAGATGGCCCTTGCCGAGCTTGACCGTGCAAACGGCGTGATCCCCCAGGAGACGTTCAACGAGTCCGACATCTTTGTGGAGAGCCGATCCCGCCGTCGCCGTCATGGGGGGAAGGGACAGGGCGCGCCCGAGGCGCGCGGCGAGGGTGGGGGGGCCTCGGAGGGATCCAGGCGACAGCGCCACCGCCGCAAGAAGGTGCATGCAAACGACGTCGCCCCGCAGGCGGCGCACCACGAACAGGGCGGCGCACAGCATGCCACGCGCCATCGCCGCCGTCATCATGAGGGCACGGAGGCGCAGGGCGATATGCAAGCCAAGCGGGCAGGGGGCAAGGCCCAGGGCCGAGGACGTTCGGAGCGCCGCCGGCCCGGTGACCGTGGTGGACAGCAGGCCAAGCAGCACCATCGCCCGCAGGAGGGCGATGGTGCCTCCGCCCGGACGGCGGGAGAGCGCAAGCCGCGCCGGCGGCGCCATCGCGGCGGTCGCGGTCGTGGTGGCGCGGTGGGTGGCCCCTCTGTCGGCACGACCCCCTCGGGTGAGTAGGTCATCATGTACGAGCTCTCGACCGAGTACTGGTTTGACAGCGCCCACTTCCTGACGGGCTATCATGGTGCGTGCGAGAACCTGCACGGCCATCAGTGGCGCGTGACGGCCTACGTCACCGCCGAGTCCCTCGGGGAGGCCGGCACGCAGCGGGGCATGGTGGTTGACTTTGGGGTCCTCAAGCGCATCGTGCGCGAGGAATGCGACAAGCTCGACCATACCCTTCTCGTGGAGGAGGGCTCCCTCAAGTCGCAGACCATCGCGGCCCTCGAGGACGAGGGATTTACGCTCACGATGCTACCCTTCCGCACGACGGCGGAGAACCTGGCGCGCTACCTGGCCGAGCGTCTCCGCGACCGCGGACTGCCCATCAGCAGGGTCGACTGCAACGAGACGCCCAACAACCGCGCGAGCTACGTCGTCTAGCTGAGTCTCCAAGCCCCTTACAGCATGAGGCTCTCCTGGATGATGGCGTGGGACGGGGCAGACGCCTTGCGCACAGGGTGGAACGGGTGTGATGCCGGAGGGCACAGGGGCGGATGGGTGCCCTCCGGCATGTTGCGGTGCTACTTGTGCGGATAGAATCCGGACGGCGCCTCGCTGAGGTTGATCATGATGTTCTTTGCCTGCGTGTAGTGATCGAGGATGACCTTGTGCGTCTCGCGGCCGATGCCGGAGCTCTTGTAGCCACCGAACGGTGCGCCGGCTGGAATCTGGTTGTAGGTGTTGACCCACATGCGGCCGGTCTCGATGCTGCGGGCCACGCGTAGGGCGCGGTTGAGGTTCTGCGTCCACACGGCACCGCCCAGGCCGTAGTCCGACTCGTTGGCCATTGCGACGACCTCGTCCTCGGTCTTGAACTTGATGACCACGGCAACGGGGCCGAAGATCTCCTCGCGGGAGCAGGTGGCCTTGTTGTCTATGTCGGTGATGAGCGTGGGCTTGAAGAAGGTGCCGTTGGCACAGGCGCCCTCGGTGCAGGGCTCACCGCCGCAGGCGATAGTGGCGCCCTCCTTGCGGGCGATGTCGATGTAGCGCATGACCTTCTTGGCCTGTGCCTCGTTGACCTGGGCCCCCAGCTGGGTCTCGGGGTCGAGCGGATCGCCGATTCTCACCTTGTTGAACTGCTCGACGGCCGCCGCCACGAACTTGTCGTAGATGCCCTCCTGGACGAAGACGCGGCTGCCGGCGCAGCACACCTGGCCCTGGTTGAAGAGGATGCCCAGCTGCAGGCCATCGATGGCCTGCTCGAAGCTGCAGTCGTCGAAGAAGATGTTGGCGCTCTTGCCGCCCAGTTCGAGCGTGGCGGGGATGAGCCTCTCCGCGGCAGCCTTCGCAACCGAGAGGCCCACTTCGGTGGAACCGGTGAAGGCGAGCTTGCGGAAGCCGGGATGCTCGAGCATCCACTGGCCTGACCTCGAGCCCCTGCCGGTGATCACGTTGATGACGCCGGCGGGGACGACGTCGCCGATGAGCTGCATGAGGACGAGCAGCGACAGGGGCGTCGACGAGGACGATTTGATGACGGTGCAGTCTCCGGCGGCCAGCACCGGGGCGAGCTTCCAGGCGCCCATGAGGAACGGGAAGTTCCAGGGGACGATCTGACCGACGACACCGATGGGCTCGCGCAGGATGAGGCTCAGGAAGCCGCCGTCGAGCACGCTGGCGGAGCCCTCCTCGGTGCGGATGGCTCCGGCGAAGTAGCGGAAGTGGTCGGCGGCCAAGGGGATGTCGACGGCCTTGGTCTCGCGGATGGGCTTGCCGTTGTCGAGGGTCTCGACCTCGGCGAGCAGGTTGGCGTTGGCATCGATGATGTCGGCTATCCTGAGGAGGACGGCGGCGCGCTTGGCGGGCTCGACCTCCTTCCAGGAGGGGAAGGCCCTCCAGGCTGCGTCGACTGCCGCATCGAGGTCCTCTCTGGTGGCCTCGGCGCATTCGGCCAGCTTCTCGCCGGTGGCGGGGTTGGTTGTGGGGAAGGTCGCACCATCGGAGGCAGGTACGAACCTTCCATCGATATAGAGCCCGTAGGTCTTGTCCAGCTTTACGTTCATGGGTCTCTCTCCTCTCTGGGGGAACCGTCGTCCCGGTTGCCTGCCGACTGTCGGTATCCCGTAATCATACCCCATGACCATTCGTGGGTGGCCTATGGAAGAACATATCGATATCGGCAGGGGAAAGGTAGCTCCAATCGTCGATTCAGCTGAAAGGCCTGTGCCAGAGTTGCCGCGGCACGGGGCATGTAGGCGGCGTCTATTCCCGTGTAGTTGACGACCGCCTGGTGGATCGAGGAGGCCGAGGGTCGGGTGCAGTAGTCGGTGGGCATGGCAACGTTCATCCCAAGCTCGGCTGCATTGCGTTTGACCTGGGCGTCGGGCGGGGCGATGTCCAAGGGGAAGAGATTGGCCGGCGAGACATGCATGACGTTCGCGCCTCCACTCTTCCGCAGCAACAAATCCTGAATAGAGCGCAGGACACCTACTCCAAGCAGCCCGGATGGGCTTTACTTTTTTGTCAAGTTTATAGAATGTTATGCGCGTTGTATTGTGTTGTATGTGCTAATATATGGGGTGGCCTTCGAGAGCGGAGGGGCGGAAGATGTTTCTGAAGAGGACCCCACAGAGGAACGGACGGGTGAAGCTCTCTGTATGTGAGAGCTACCGGGTCGGCAAGAAGACCAAGCAGCGCCAAGTGAGGTCTTTGGGCTATATCGACGAGCTCGAGGAGGAGCATCAAGACCCCATCGAGTGGGGACGGGCCCAGGCCCTTGAGATGACTCGCGAGAAGAAAGAGGGCGAGCAGGCTCTTCCCCTCGAGATCCACCCCCTGGAGAAGATCGACAGGAGGGGGACCAACAGGAAGAACCTGGGGTGCGCGATCGCGCTTGCCGTCTACAGCGCCCTGGGGATCGAGCAAGTGCTGCGCAACTACCTGCGCGGCAGGAGCGTGGCATACGACCTCAACAGCGTAACGAGGCTGCTCGTGACAGAGCGGATCCTAGGGCCAGGGTCCAAGCGCGCAGCCTGGCAGAACAGGGAGAGGTACTTCTTCAAGAGCGACTTCACGGACGATGATCTCTACAGGGCCTTAGACGAGCTCGCGAGGGCCAAGGACAAGGTCGTCTCCTCCATGAACAGGCGGATAGCGGCCGCGGGCATGAGGGACATGTCCTGCGTCTACTACGACGTCACCAACTACTACTTCGAAAGCGACGCCCAGGACGAGCTGAGGAAGCGCGGGGTCTCCAAGGAGAACAGGAGGAGCCCGATCGTGCAGATGGGGCTCCTGCAGGACGAGAGGGGCATCCCCATCTGCTACAGGAAGTTTTCGGGCAACACCCCAGACGCCCAGACCATGATCCCCGTGCTCTCCGACCTCAAGCGCGACTACGGGATGGACAGGCTCATAGCCGTCGCCGACAAGGGCCTCAACTCGTCGGACAACATAGCGGCGGCCGTGGCCAGGGGGGACGGCTTCGTCTTCTCCCAGTCGGCACGCGGCACCAAGTCGGACGCCGCCCTGAAGAGGTGGCTCACGGACGACCAGGGCTACCGCCACATGGGAGACGACTTCAAGATCAAGAGCAAGCAGGGCTTCAAGGCCTGCCACATCAAGGCAGGGGATACGAAGGGCGGAAAGCCCAAGGACATAAGGATTCCCGTGAAGTACGTCGGCTTCTGGTCAAGGAAGTACCAGGAGCGTGCCCGCCACGACAGGGCCAAGGTGATCGAGAGGGCACGCACGCTCATTAAAAGCCCCGCCGCCTTCAGCGCCCATGAGGCCCATGGGGCGGCAAAGTACGTGAGGGGCCTCACCTTCGACAGGGACACGGGCACTATTGCCGATGCCCGCAAGCTCTCCCTGGATGAGGATGCCATCAGGGAGGCAGAGGACTTGGACGGCTACTACCTCGTCGTCACAAGCGAGACAGACTGGCAGGACGAGAAGATACTCGATGCCTACCGGGAGCTCTGGCGGATAGAGGAGTCCTTCAAACTCACCAAGTCAGAGCTCAGGACCAGGCCCGTCTACGTCTGGACGGACGCCCATATAGAGGCCCACTTCCTCACGTGCTTCGTGGCCCTCACGATCCTTCGGATCCTGCAGTGCCAGACGGGTGTCCCCGCGGCCCACATAAGACGTGAGATCAAGGCCATGTCAGCCACGAACTTCGATTCCAACTGGTGGGTGTTCGACCACAGGACGGACGAGTCTGACGCCCTGGCCGCCTCCTGTGGCCTCGAGGAGCTCAAGCTCAAGTTCCTCACAACCAAGCAGGCCAAACAGGTCTTAGCTAAGGCAAATAGGCTAACGCTCCAACACAGAGGATAGTCAGCCACCCATCAACAGAACCGCAGCTAACCAGTACTGTCTTTGCTATCTAGCTGCGGAAAATGGGATACCCCATGACCATTCGTGGGTGGCCTATGGAAGAACATATCGATATCGGCAGGGGAAAGGTAGCTCCAATCGTCGATTCAGCTGAAAGGCCTGTGCCAGAGTTGCCGCGGCACGGGGCATGTAGGCGGCGTCTATTCCCGTGTAGTTGACGACCGCCTGGTGGATCGAGGAGGCCGAGGGTCGGGTGCAGTAGTCGGTGGGCATGGCAACGTTCATCCCAAGCTCGGCTGCATTGCGTTTGACCTGGGCGTCGGGCGGGGCGATGTCCAAGGGGAAGAGATTGGCCGGCGAGACATGCATGACGTTCGCGCCTTGCTCAGCTCGTGAGTCCCGTTGAAGGGGACGATCTCGTCAATCGCTGGTTCCTGTGGAAGCGGATTCTGGTGTCGACCGGAGCGGTTATACTCGTTGGGAGGGAGGCACGGGAACGGAGGGAAGTGTCATGGCAGGACGGGCCTTGCATGGAGTCAACCTTACCGGCTGGCTGACGCTGGAGCCATGGGTCACGCCGTCCCTCTTTGCCGATTCTGGCGCCTTGGACGAGGACTCCCTGGTGATTGCGATGGGGCAGGAGCCCTATCGGCAGATGGTCGAGAAGCATCGCAGGGGCTTTCTCTCGCAGGTGGACTTCAGGGGCATTGCCGCGCGTGGCTTCAACGCCGTGCGCCTGGAGGTGCCATGGTACGTGTTTGGGGACGCCGGCCCAGAGACCGGTCCCTATGTGGGATGCATAGACCACGTCGACCAGGCCTTCGTCTGGGCAGAGGACATCGACCTCAAGATCGTGCTGGCCCTCGCCATCACGCCCGGCGAGCGTAGCTCTAGCGCCATCCTCGTGCGCAATCATGATGAGTTCTCCCGGTACCGCAACGATATGCTGGTGGTTCTGGGAACCCTCGCCAAGCGCTACTGCTCACGTGCCGCGCTCGCAGGCATCGAGGTTGCAGACGAGGTGGTGCCGCAGGTGCGCCATGGCTTCACACTCACGGATGGCGTGCCCCTCCATCAGTTGCGAAACTACTACCGTGCGGCATACGACACCGTCCGCAAGAACGCGCCGGACGCCACGGTCATCCTGCCCGATGCGGGCCAGCCGGGTGCCTGGGGCCACTTCATGGCACCGCGACGCTACCAGAACGTATGGCTTGACAGCCACCTCTACCACTATCTCGACCGTGTCGATGGGCCTGGCCCCACGGGCATCCGCGAGCTCTCGCAGCGTTCGCATAGGATGCTTGAGACGGCACGCAGGTGCGGCCTGCCGGTGATGGCGGGAAAGTGGTCCGCCTCGCTACCCTTCGCGGACTCCTCTACCACACCCGAGGGCCGCATCGCCCTGGAGCGCGTGTTCGTCTCCGAACAGCTTGCCGTGTTCAGGAAGTGCCCCGCGTGGTTCTTCCAGACGTGGAAGACCGAAGGTCGCCTGTCTGGTTGGGACGCACGGGTGGCGCTCGCCACGTTCGAGCGGGCGATGCTCGCGTGAGCACGTCTGGCGTCCCGCACGGCGGCGTGCTCTCGATGGTGGGCACGCCCATCGGCAACCTGGGCGATGCGTCCCCGCGCGTGCTGGACACGCTGCGCCAGGCGGACGTGTTACTCTGCGAGGACACGCGCGTGACCTCAAGGCTGCTGTCCCACTTTGGCGTTCGCGTGTCGCTGCAGCGTGCGGACGAGAACACCCTGGCCTCCCGCATCGCGCCCACGCTCGGGCGCATCGCGGCCGGGGAGCGCGTGGCCTTCGTGTCCGACGCGGGCATGCCGGGCGTCTCCGATCCGGGACAGCGCCTGGTGGATGCCACGCTCGATGCGGGCCTGCGCGTGGAGGTCATCCCCGGTCCGAGTGCCGTCACCTGTGCGCTCGTGGCCTCGGGGCTTCCCATGGAGCACTTCTTCTTCGAGGGGTTCCTCCCGCGCAGGCACAAGGCCCAGCTGGAGCGCCTGCGCGCGCTGGCGTCCGTGCCGGGTGCCCTTGTGGTGTACGAGAGCCCTCATCGCGTGGCCGCGACGCTGGCCACCATCGCCGAGGCGTTTCCCATGAGACAGGTTGCCCTCGTGCGCGAGCTCACCAAGCTGCATGAGGAGGTCGTGCGGGGGGTGGCCCCCCATGTGGCGGCAGAGCTTGCGGCATGCGGGGAGGTTCGGGGCGAGTGCGTCGTGATCATCGGCGCACCGGAGGAGGACGAGGCCACGTCTGTGCCCGTGCGGCCACTCGAGGATGCCATCGCTGCCGGCCTTGCGGCCGACGAGCCCCCCAGCGCGCTTGCCAAGCGCCTTGCCAGGGAGTATGGCCTTCCCAAGCCGCAGGTGTACGACCGGGTGGTGAAGGCGTCCCGCGCACGTTGACCGCCGACTCCCCCTCGATCGTGCTGACTTCCCCACGGGTTGTGCTTGGCTTTTCCGCTGAAGACGTCTCGCGTGTGGACTTGAGTCCGCACGCGAGACAAAATCGGTCGAAAAACCTCGCACAATGGGGGAGGGGCTGAAGGCTAATGGCTCTTAGCGGCAGTTCTGGTAGTAGAACACCGCCAGCTGCGTGCGGTTCCTGAGCCCCAGCTTCGTCAGCACCGCCGAGATGTGATTGCGTACGGTGCCCTCGCTGAGGCAGAGCGCACCGGCGATCTCCTTGTTGTCGAGGCCATCGGCCACGGCACGCACCACATCGCGCTCGCGTGTGGTGAGGGGCGACAAGGCGGACTCGTCCGGCTGCACTGGCGCCGAGGCGGCGCCCAAGGCCGTGGCTCGTTCCAGCACCTCGTCCCCCAGCACGGACTGCCCGGCCATGACGGCGCGCAGCGCCGGGGCGATGGTGTCTATGTCCTGCTTGATGAGGTAACCACGGGCACCAAGGCGCAGCGCACCCGTGATGTACTCGTCATCCGAGAAGGTCGTGAGGAAGACGATGCGTGCGGTGGGGTGCGCGCCAAGGATCTCGCGTGAGGCCGTGAGGCCGTCGCCGTCGGGCATCTGGATGTCCATGAGGAGCACCTCGGGAAGCTCGTCCTCAAAGAGGCGCACCGCATCGGGGCCGCTGGTGCCTAGACCGACGACATCGATGTCCTTCTCGGCAGACAGGATGAGGCGGAGCGATTTCGCGACGATGGCGTCGTCATCCACCACGATGACCCTCATGTGCCCACCTTTCTGGGAATCGATGCGAAGACCTGGAAGCGTTGCGCATCGAAGTCTGTGTGAAACGTGCCCCCCAGGGATTCCACGCGCTCACGCATGGCACGCAGCCCCAGTCCCCGTTCCGAGAGCTCGCCCGCTTCCATGCTGCCCGTGGGCATGTCGCCATCGTTCTCTATGGTCAGCTGCCACAGGCCGGGGAACTCGCGCGCATGGATGGTGGCCGCACGTGCGTGCGCATGGCGCTCGGCATTGGTGAGCGCCTCGCGTGCGACGGCGACAAGGCAGCGCGTCGTCGCGGCGCTGGGCGTGTCCCTCAGGCCGTACTCCACGCTCACCCGTGCATGGGGACTGCGCACCGCAAGCCTATCCAGCTCGACGCGGAGGTCCATCGCATGGTCATCCAGGGCATGCACGCTCGCACGCATGGCATCCATCGTCTCGTCGAGTCCGGACCGGAGCTCGTCCAGCTCACCCGTGACACATACGTCGTCGTGATGGACGAGCCTGAGCGCGGCGACCTGGTAGATGAGGCGCGTCAGGCTATGACCCACGCCGTCGTGCACCTCACGGGCCATGCGCGTACGCTCGGCAAGGGTGGCAGCCTGCGACGCCTCACCACGTGCGTCCTCAAGCTCGCGGTTTTGCGCGCGCAGCGCAAGCAGGCGGTCCGAGAGCTCATCCTCGGTCTCGTACAGACGCCCGCGTGCCTCGGCAAGGCGCACCTCCCTTGTGGCAAGCAGCGCACAGACCGTAGCCGCAGCCAACGTGACCGCAGCTATGGTGGGGTCGCCTGCGGCATGTCCGGCGGCGAAGGCGCACAGCCATGCGACGTGCAGCCGCCAGGGCACGTGGAGCGCGAGCTCGAAGGTTGCGAGGGGAAGCGCTGCCGTGGCGCCTGGTGCAAGGGCCATGACGCATGCGGTGACGATCGCCACCGCTCGCGCCACCTCCCCGCCTCGCGTTCGCATGAGGCTTGCGAGTGACGTGAGGGTGATGGCGGCGACGAGCCACGCCACGCCCACGGCATCGGTGCGTCCACCGAGCACGGAGAGGCAGGCACAGAGCACGAGCACGAAGGTCTTGTCCACAGCACGTTCCATGGTGTCATTGTACGGGAGTGATGGCGTGTCCTGCCATCGACCTTCCACCATGACAGGTGTCATGGGTCGGATGGGGTGGCCTTATGACGTTCCGCACTTCCCATCTCGTGGCCTTCCCACGAGAATGACAGGTGTACGCGATGGGTGCAAAAGCCAGGTGCCCACACGTGGCATCGCCACGTGTCGCGCCGCCCCCATCGACGGGAGCATCGAGAAGTGCCGAGGGAGCGGGACATGCCAACACAGACTGTCGTGCACGTGGATAACCTCGTCAAACGCTATGGGGGCCTCTGTGCCGTCAACCACCTGAGCCTGGACATCGCGCAGGGTGAGATCTTCGGCCTGCTCGGTCCCAACGGCTCGGGCAAGACCACGACCATCAACTGCATCCTGCAGCTGCTGCGCTACGACCACGGTACCATCGAGCTCTTTGGCACACCCATGGCGCCTACGGCCTACGATCTCAAGCGGCGCATCGGCATCGTCCCGCAGGCGGTTGCGGTCTACGACGAGCTCACGGTGCGTGAGAACATCGACAGCTTCTGTGCGCTCTACGTGAGCGACCATGCCCGCCGTCGCCAGCTCGTGAACGAGGCCGTCGCCTTCGTGGGGCTCGAGAAGTTCCAGGGCTTCCGACCCAAGAGGCTCTCGGGGGGCCTGTTGCGCCGCCTCAACATTGCCTGTGGCATCGCGCACAGGCCCGAGCTCATCATCCTCGACGAGCCCACGGTGGCAGTGGACCCTCAGAGCAGGAACGCCATCCTCGACGGCATCCGTCGCCTCAACGAGGCGGGTTCCACCGTCATCTACACTTCGCACTACATGGAGGAGGTCGAGGAGCTTTGCAGTCGCATCATGATCATGGACCACGGCCGCTCGGTGGCCGCCGGCACGGTGGACGAGCTCAAGGCCATGGTCTCGGTGGGGGAGCGCGTCACGGTGGAGCTTGCGGACGTTTCCGAGCAGGTGGTTGATCAGGTGCGTCGCCTCCCTCACGTGCGCTGCGTCACCGTCGACGGCATGCTACTGCGCATCGGGTGCACGGCGGGCGGCCACAACCTGGCCGACGTCCTCGGCGTGCTCACGGATGCCGGCGTTGCGTACGGGCGCGTGCTCTCCGAGCCACCGACCCTAAATGACGTGTTCCTCGATATCACGGGTCGCGCCCTGCGCGACGAGGCATAGGGGGCTTCCATGCGCTGCAGCCTCAAGACCTGCGTCATCGCCCTCGTGCGCGAGAAGACGCTCCTGTGGTGGGCCTTCCTGTTTCCCGTCGTGATGTGCCTGCTCTTCATGGGGATGTTCTCCCACCTCGATGCCGGCTATGCCGAAGCCACCACCAGGCTTGCCGTGGTGGAGGATGCCAACTACCAGGGAGCCTACGGGCTGCCGGAGACCATCGAAGCCATCAGCTCGCCCGATGCCAGTCCCAAGGTCGCCGACGTCACGGCCTATGACACCGAGGACGCTGCCCTGGCGGCCACCAACGCCGGTGACGTTGACGCCTACCTCATGGTGGATGGGGATGGCATGCCCCAGCTCCATGTGGCGGCTCGCCTGAATGGCGAGCTGCAGCCTGCCGTGCTCGAGGCCGTGCTCGACAGCTACCTGCACACGAGGAACGGGATTGCGACACTCCTCGAGCGGGACCCACAGGCACTCGAGGATGCCTCCACCGTTGCGGCCTTCCGCTCGGATGCCGTGCGGACGGTGCGCCTTCAGGCCACGAAGGCGGCTCCCGATGGCAAGGTGCGCTACTACTTCGCCCTTCTGGGCATGGTCGCGGGCATGGGCATGATGCTTTCCTCCCAGGCGCTGCGCCGCGTGCTTCCGCGGTGCAGCGAGGTCGGGGCTCGCGTGGCGGTGGCTGGCACGCCTCGCTGGCGCATCCTAGCGGCCACGATCCTGGGCTCATGGCTCTGCGAGTTCGCGGTCATGCTTGCGGTGGTCGCCTTCATGCGCCTCGTCTGTGGCGTGGACTTTGGGAGCAACGCCCCGCTCGTGACGCTCGCGGTGCTCATGTCGACCCTTACGGCCTGTGCGCTGGGCAGCCTCATCGGCACCTTCGCGGGTCTCACGGGAGGCGGGACGCCTCTGGTGTCTGCTGTCAGCTGTGGCCTCTCGTTCTTCACAGGGCTCTATGGCGCCGCCTCCCAACAGGTGAGCGATGGCCTTGAGGCGGGCATGCCCCTGCTTGCCCACGCGAACCCACTCTGGCAGATGACGCACTGCTTCTTCTCGTTGCTGTACTACGACACCCTGGCGCCGTTCTGGTGGAGCTGCCTCATGCTGGTGACAATGGCGCTCGCGTTCTTCTGCCTGGCGGCACTCAACATGAGGAGGGCGTCCCATGTCTAGCTTCAAGACCTGCCTCAGGATCCTGTGGGGTCACAAGGTGGTGCTCCTCGTCTACATCGTGCTGCTCTCCCTGCTGGGGCTTCTGATGGGACTGGGGTCCGGGCATGACGACACGACCTCCTACGAGCGGGCCGTGCCCAACGTCGCCGTGATAGACCGCGATGGGTCCGCCCTCTCGCAGGCGCTCAGGGCCCATGTGGAACGGGGCAGCAACACGGAGACGATCGCGGACGACCCGCTTGCCATCCAGGATGCCATCGCCAAGGGGAGCGTCTCGTATATTCTCGTGATTCCCGCGGGGTGGGGCCAGGGTCTCATGGATGCCGCGGCGGCGGGCACGAGCGCACCCGACCTCGAGACCTATGTCTCATACCAGTCGGCCGAGGGCTCGCTCGTGGACGTCGAGACCGTGGGCTATGCGCAGGGGCTCTATGGCAGCGCGGCCACGATGGGTGGCGACCAGGAGGAGGTGGCGTCCCTCACGGACGGCGCCATGGAGGAGCGCACGGCAACGAGCATCGCCCGACAGGACGCGACGCCCCTTTCCGATGCCTTCGAGTTGGCATGCAAGTTCTCCACCTATCCGATGCTCGCCGGCATCTCCGTCTGCATTGCCATCCTCATGGAGAGCCTCAACGCCGAGGCCGTGCTCGACCGGAGGTTGGTGGCGCCCACGACAGCACGTCGGCGCAACGGCGGCCTGCTTGCGGTCTGCATCCTGCTCGGCGTCGGTGTGTGGGCATGGATATTTGGCCTCGACGTCCTCCTCTTCGTCCGCGGGGAACTTGCCACCTCCCCGGCTCAGGTGGCGCTTGTGGGTGGCTCCCTCGCTGCCTACGCGTTCTTCTCCGTCGCAAGTGGCTTTCTGCTTGGACAGCTGCGTCTCTCGGCGAACGCGGCGAACGCCTTCGCCAACATTGCGGGCATGGCGATGTCCTTCCTCGGTGGTGCCTGGGTGGGACTGAGCCTCCTGCCGGACGCGTTGGTCACCCTTGCGCACTTCACACCTGCGTACTGGTGCTGTGAGGTGGTGACATCTGCCGTGAGCATGGTTGACGTGAGTCAGCAGACAGTGCTGCCGCTCGTGGGCCAGATAGGCATCGTGGCGCTCTTTGGTTGCGCCGTGCTCACCGTGGCGCTGCTGGTGGGTCGCAACCGTGGCCGCGACGAGCTGGCCTAGGTTGCCCCATCGTGCCTAGACGGCATGGCGATGACGAGTCGTATGCAAAATCTCGGTCCTCTCGGGCGGCAGCATCTGGATGCCTCATCCCTATACCTGCGCTGATGGAACGGAAGGCACCTGCGTGATTGCATACGACTCGGAAGGTGCCCCGCACGGTCGTGGATGCTAGGCCACGGTCCCCTTGGGTAGAAGAAGGATGACGCGACACCACAAGGGGTCAATCCCATGGCCCAGATGGGAGACGATCATGATCGATGAGAGGGCACTTTGGAACATCAGTGCTGGTGTCTATCTCTTTACCTGCACGGATGCGGATGGCAAGCGGCCCATCGGCCGCACGATCGATGCGGTCTCGCAGGCGAACGCCAAACCTGCCATCATCACCGTCTCGCTGCACAAGGGAGGCCACAGCTCCCATGTGGTCAAGCCGTTTGGCCACTTCAGCCTCACCGTGCTTGCCAAGGACGCACCGATGGATCTCATCAAGGGGTTTGGCCTGCGCTCGAGCAAGGACAACGACAAGTTTGCGGGCCTTGAGGTCAGGCACGACGAGCAGGGCGTCCCATGGGTTGCGGACGGCGCGCTCTCCCAGATATCCTGCGATGTCAAGGCGATCCTGGATGAGGGCGACCACCTGCTCATCCTGGGCGAGGTCACGGGGTCCCAGGTTCTCGCGCAGGGAGAACCAATGACCTACGGCTACTATCGTTCCCTCAAGTAGGTGGGGGCGGCGGGGATGGGCTGACGGCCCGGGCCATCCGTGTGCCAGCGGCCCGGGCGTGCCCATGGGGATGGTCGTCGCCCTCGAGCCCCTCTTCATCATGTACCTGGAAACCTTTGCCACCACCTCCAGCGCACCTCACGGGTGTTCGGCATGGGCAGCGACGAGCTGGCCCGCGATTCCGTGTGCGCGCTCTTCAAGAACCAGGGCGTCTATACAGCTGCCTGCCGTAGGCCACCTTTCGCCGTGGGATGTGGCCTGCGTCGCCCTCGGGCCAGGGTCTTGGCACGGGTGTCCGTCGGTCTACCGCAGACGGCCCATCTGAACTGCAACTATGCACGTTCCTGTACTTTATGCTGGTAAACGGCATCATAGGGACCGTACGCCATGCGCCTTTTGTCCATGGGTGCCCACGGGCGGGCGCCCATGACGGATGGTCGCGGGCCATGGCACGCCCCAGCCTGGAGTCTTCGAGGTGGCCGGGATACCGCGTGGTGACGCGCGGCACCACTCACTACAATGCAAAAGGTTGATCGCACAGAGCACTGAGCTCGTTTCCGAGGGGACCTTCATGCCAAGCCTGCAGGACCAGATTGCATCACGTCGCACCTTCGCCATCATCAGTCACCCCGATGCGGGCAAGACGACCCTCACCGAGAAGCTGCTGCTCTACACCGGCAGCATCCAGACGGCAGGCTCGGTCAAGGGCAAGGCGAGTGCCCGGCATGCCGTCTCGGACTGGATGGACATCGAGAGGGAGCGCGGCATCTCCGTGACGTCCTCCGTCCTGCAGTTCACCTATGGCGACTACTGCATCAACATCCTCGACACCCCCGGTCACCAGGACTTCTCCGAGGACACCTACCGCACGCTCATGGCTGCCGACGCCGCCGTCATGGTCATCGACGGCGCCAAGGGCGTGGAGGCGCAGACCAAGAAGCTCTTCCGTGTGTGCACGCTGCGTCATATCCCCATCTTCACCTTCGTGAACAAGCTCGATCACGATGCGCGTGACCCCTTCGATCTCATGGAGGAGATAGAGACGGTCCTGGGCATCGGCACCTACCCCATGAACTGGCCCATCGGCAGTGGTCGCAGCTTCAGGGGCGTGTTCGACCGCTCCTCGCGGCGCGTGCTCGCCTTCGAGGGGGATGGCCACGCCAACGTCACCAAGAGGGTCGCCGAGGTCGAGGCGGAGCTGGGCGATTCCACGCTCGACGGGCTCATCGGGCAGGAGAACCACCAGGAGCTGACCGACGACATCGAGCTTCTTGACGGTGCGGACCACGAGTTCGACCTCGACGCCGTCCGCACGGGCCGGCTCACCCCGGTGTTCTTTGGCTCGGCCCTCACCAACTTTGGCGTGGAACCCTTCCTCAAGGACTTCCTGCGCCTGGCCCCAGCGCCCCTGCCCTACACGGACGAGCTCACGGGCGAGCAGGTTGCTCCCACGTGCGACGACTTCTCGGGCTTCGTGTTCAAGATCCAGGCCAACATGGACAAGAACCACCGCGACCGCATCGCCTTCGTGCGCATCTGCTCGGGAAGGTTCGAGCGCGGCATGGACGCCTATCACGTGCAGGGTGACCGCCGCCTCAAGCTGGCCACGGGCACCTCGATGATGGCCGATGACCGCGCCATCGTGGACGAGGCCTTTGCGGGCGACGTCGTGGGCCTCTTCGACCCGGGCGTCTTTTCCATCGGCGACACCGTGTGCACGGGTAGGCAGCACGTGCGCTACCCCGGCATCCCCACGTTCGCGCCGGAGCACTTCGCTCGCGTCACGCAGGTGGACACGCTCAAGCGCAAGCAGTTCGTCAAGGGCGTGGAGGAGCTCGCGCAGGAGGGTGCCATCCAGATCTTCCGCGAGCTGGGCTCAGGCATGGAGAGCGTCATCGTGGGTGTGGTGGGCGTGCTGCAGCTGGACGTGCTGGAGCGGCGCCTCAGGAGCGAGTATCACGTGGCCGTGAGCCGCAGCCCGCTGCCGTACACGCAGATCCGCTGGGTGCAGAACGGACCCGACGAGCTGGACGTGCGCGCGCTCGACCTCTCGCGCGACACGGCGCGCGTGGAGGACATGCGCGGCGCGCGCCTGCTGCTCTTCACCAACGAGTGGAACGTCGACTGGGCCATCGAGCGCAACCCCAAGCTCAGGCTCTCCGAGTTCGGCAACGTCTCGGTGTGAGGCCACGTCCGCCCTGCGCTCAAGGGAAGATGACGGTGCGCTTATGCGAGTGCGGGATGTCATGATGTTTATGTATCAAAATAAGGCTCTCTTCCTGTCATGCTCTGCAATGAGGGTAAGGTGGACCCTGCACTGAGGACACGCAGCGCGTCGTACGTTTGAAGATCATCTGGTGGAGCTGGGCATGGTGAGGGTGCCTCGACTCCATCCTTCCATCCGGTACGTGCCACCTGATTCGAAGGGACGCTCATGACCGCCCGTACCTCCAAGCCGTTTGAGAAGACCGCTCAGTTCTATTGGGTGTTCGTCGTGCTTGCCGCCACCTTGTATCTGATCACGTCTTTTCCTGGCATACTGGGCACCCTCTTCACACTGGCGCTCCTCGCGGTGATGGCCGCTGTCATTCGGTCAGTGGAGGGCGGGTCTGATGCGCGTGAGCGCGACGGGTCTGACGGCGCTCCCCTCGGAGGGGCGACCGAGGTGGTCACGCTCGGCTCTTCCATCAAGGGCCGCCTTGGTGGAAGGCGGCCTGTGCGCATGCCACGAAGACCCAAGAGGTTCCAGAGCATCTTCATGGCGCTCTATGTGGTGGACTCTGTCGTCTTCGCACTTGTGGTCGTTGTGCGTATGCTCGCGTCTGGCAAGGGATACCCATCGTTTGCCCTGCTTGATGTCATGTCGCCCGATGATTCATATATCCTTGACCTCATTCTGATCTGCGCGGCGCAGGGAGCCTTTACGCAGGGGATCTTTCGCTTCCTGGCATTTGGTGCGAGGTATGCTGGCCCCGCGCAGGAAAACGACCAGCAGCATGGCCAGCATGAGGACAAGGACGTCCTCGTGAAGGACGATGCGCAGGACAGGGACCGATAGGCCAGCTCACGACGGAATCGGTGGTGCCTGGCCTGCCATGATGGCGGACCAGGCACTGTGACGTGCAGGCCCGCCTCACGCGTTACGCCAGGCGCGCCTCGAGGGCCCCGATGATCCTGTCGCCCATGGCAGTGGTACCCAGCACGCGATCGGCAGGCGAGGCCCCATCGGCGATGTCCGCGGTGCGCCAGCCGGCGTCGAGCACGTCGTCCACGGCACCGGCCAGGGCATCCGCCGCCTCGTCCATCTGGAAGCTGTAGCGCAGCATGAGCTCCACGGAGAGTATCTGCGCAAGCGGGTTGGCGATGCCCTTGCCCGCGAGGTCGGGCGCGGAGCCATGGCTGGGCTCGTAGAGGGCCGTGCCATCGCCCAGCGAGGCGCTGGCGAGCATGCCGAGCGATCCGGTGAGCATGGAGGCCTCGTCGGAGAGGATGTCACCGAAGGTGTTCTCGGTCACGAGCACGTCGAACTGCGCCGGGTTGGCCACGAGCTGCATGGCACAGTTGTCCACGAGCATGTCCTCGCCCTCGACGTCCTCGAACTCCTCGTTGAGGCGGTGGTTGACCTCGCGCCACAGACGGGAGGTCTCGAGCACGTTGGCCTTGTCCACCGAGGTCACGACCTGGCTGCGGCGTGCGGCCGCCTCGTAGGCCCAACGCACCACGCGCTCGATCTCGTACTCGGCATACTCCATGGAGTCGGTGGCGACCTCGCCGCTCGTGCCGTCCACACCGGCACCGTCGACGTCGTGCACGCGTTCGTGTGTGCCAAAGTAGAGGCCGCCCGTGAGCTCGCGCACGATGAGCAGGTCCACGCCATCCAACCGCTCCGGGCGCAGGGGGGAGGCGTCACGCAGTGCCGTGTAGATGCGCACGGGCCGCAGGTTGAGGTAGAGGCCGAGGCTCTTGCGGATGGCAAGCAGGCCCTGTTCGGGGCGCACGCTCGCGGAGGGGTCATCCCACGCGGGACCGCCGACGGCGGCAAGGAGCACGGCGTCCGCCGCCTTGGCCGCCTCGAGCGTCGCGGGGGGGAGTGCCGTGACCTCCTCGCCCGCGGTACGCGTGGCATCGATGGCAGCGCCGCCGATGAGCTGGTCCTCGCAGACGAAGTCCACGTCCGTGGCCGTGCCGATGACGGCGAGCACGCGCTTGGCCTCGGCAAGGATCTCCGGGCCAATGCCATCGCCGGGCAGGGTGACGATCTTGTAGGTGGTGTGGGCCATGCTATGCCTCCTTGTGGGCGAGCAGCTTCCTGGTGCGGGCGACCAAGCCGCCCTCGTTGATGATCTCCTGGATGAACGGTGGGAAGGGCTGGGCGTCGAAGCTCTGGCCGTAGGTCTCGTCGCGCACCGTGCCCGTGTCGGCGTCCACGCTTACCACGTCGCCGTCCTGGATGGCATCCACGGCCTCGGGGCACTCCAGGATGGGCAGGCCGATGTTGATGGCGTTGCGGTAGAAGATGCGCGCGAAGCTCTTGGCGATGACCACCGAGACGCCCGCGGCCTTGATGGCCACCGGTGCATGCTCGCGCGAGGAGCCACAGCCGAAGTTCTCGTCGGCCACGATGATGTCACCGGGCCGCACACGGCTGGTGAACGTGGCATCCAGGTCCTCGAGGCAGTGGCGGGCCAGCTCGGCGGGATCGCTCGTGTTGAGGTAGCGCGCCGGGATGATCACGTCGGTGTCGATGTCGCGCCCGTAGCAAAATGCGGTGCCCTTGAACTTCATGCTGTGTCCCTTCTGGTCTTGGGGGGAGGCGTGCCCTCCGTACTACTCAGACGGTGCCTCGCGAACTCGTACGGAGCGTACGTCCCCCTCGCTCATGTCAAGACGTGTCAGACCCGTGCAGCCCCGGGCTGCTCCCTCTCGGCCATCGCGCCGCGTCATCGTTCCGGTGCAGGCTACGGGTGGGGGCTGTGGCGCGCTCGGGTCCCCTCCCGCGGCCCTAGCTCAGGTCCTGCGGCAGGGCGATGTGTCCCGCGACGGCCGAGGCGGCGGCGACGGCCGGCGAGGCCAGATAGACCTCGGAGGTGGGGTCACCCATGCGTCCGACGAAGTTGCGGTTGGTGGAGCTCACGCAGCGCTCGCCGGCTGCCAGGATGCCCATGTAGCCGCCCAGACAGGGTCCGCAGGTGGGGGTGGAGACCACACAGTGGGCGTCGATGAAGACGTCCATGAGGCCCTCGTGCACGCACTGGAGCCACACGCCCTGGGTGGCGGGGATCACGATGCAGCGAACGGAGGGGTCGACGGTGCGTCCGCGCAGGACGTCTGCCGCGGCCCGCATGTCTTCGATGCGACCGTTCGTGCAGGAGCCGATGACCGCCTGGTCGATGGCGATGTGGCGGCTCTCAAAGACGGGGTGGGTGTTGGAGGGGAGGTGGGGCCAGGAGACGGTGGGGATGACGTCCGCCGCGTCGATGTGGATGACCTGCCGGTAGGAGGCGTCCTCGTCGGGGTGGTACGCGCGCAGGGCATGCTCGGCGCGCCGCTCGACGTACGCGCGACACCTGTCATCCACCTCGAAGAGGCCCGCCTTGCCGCCAGCCTCGATGGCCATGTTGGCGATGGTCAGGCGCCCCTCGATGGAGAGATGCTCGATGGTGGATCCGGCGAACTCCATGGCGCAGTAGAGGGCGCCATCCACGCCGATCCGGCCGATCACGTGGAGGATGATGTCCTTGGCCGAGGCCCCCTCGGGCAGCTCGCCCTCGATCTCGAAGCGGATGGTCTCGGGCACCTTGAACCAGGCGCGGCCGGTGGCCATGCCCACACCGGCATCCGTGGAGCCCACACCCGTGGAGAAGGCGCCGATGCCGCCGTAGGTGCAGGTGTGGGAGTCGGCACCAATCACGAGGTCGCCGGGGACCACGATGCCCTGCTCGGGCAGGAGGGCATGCTCGATGCCCATGCAGCCCTGCTCGAAGTAGTGCGTGATGCCCATCTCATGGGCGAAGTCACGTGTGACCTTGGTCTGCTCGGCGCTCTTGATGTCCTTGTTGGGGGAATAGTGGTCAGGCACGAGGAAGATCTTGTCCCTGTCCCAGATGCCCGCACCGATCTCTCGCACCGTCTTGATGGCGATGGGGGCCGTGATGTCGTTGGCGAGCACGCCATCGAGGTCGCACTCGATGAGCTGTCCGGGGACGACCTCCTCGAGGCCGGCGTGGTCGGCGAGGATCTTCTCTGCCATGGTCATGGGGCGTGACATATGTCTCCTATCTTCTCCCTTTCCTGTGTGGTGCGCATGCGGTGGGCCGCGGTGACGTGGCCCTATTGGCGTGTGACGAGCGAGTCGACGAACTGACGTGCGCCGCGGGCGGAGCGTCCGCCCCGCCTCGTGGCAAAGCGCTCGGCGAGCAGGTCGAGCTCCCCCTCGTCCATGGTGACGTGGTCCGCTTCGGCAAGCTGATGCACGATGTCGAGGTATGTAGCCTTGTCGGGCCTGTGGAACGAGACGTGGATGCCAAAGCGATCCGAGAGCGAGACGATCTCCTGCAGCGTGTCGTTGAGGTGGACGTCATCGCCCTCGCGATCCGAGAAGGTCTCCCGCACCAGGTGGCGGCGGTTGCTCGTGGCATAGATGGCAACGTTGGCCGACTTCGCCGAGACGGACCCCTCGAGGATGGCCTTGAGTGCGGCGAAGTTGTCGTCGTCGCGCGCGAACGAGAGGTCGTCGATGAAGATGACGAAGCAGAGCGGGTTCTTCGTGAGCTCGTCGAGCAGCCCCGGAATCCGGTGGAGCTGCTCCTTGTGCACCTCGAGGATGCGCAGGCCCTCGGACGCCAGCTCGTTGGCGACGGCCTTGACCGTGGAGCTCTTGCCCGTGCCGGCGTCGCCGGTGAGCAGGATGTTGGCTGCCGGCCTGCCCGCGAGGAGCGCCCGCGTGTTGTCGAGGATGATGCCCTTCTCGCGCTCGTAGTCCGCAAGGTCGGCGAGGCGGATGGGGTCGGGATGGTGCACGGGTACGACCTGGCCGGCATCGTCCATGCGAAAGACGTGGTGGCGAGCATAGACGCCAAAGCCATGGCGATGGATGTCCGCCAGGCGCTCGCGGTAGATGCCCACCAGGTCCGTACGCTCCACCTCATAGCGCGCCAGCGTGCCGCGCAGTTCCGTCGGCACGTGTGTCAGAAGGTCGTCCGGCGTGAGCGCCGCAAGGCGCGCGAGCGTCTGCAACTCGGCGTCGGCGGCATCCGCCAGCACGCGCGGGACCTCTGCCCGCGCGCCCCTGCGGCTGAGATAGACGTTCTCGTCATCCAGGACCACCTCCTGCACGTGGGCACCGAGCGAGCAGGTGCCCGTGGCGAAGAGCTCGGAGACGAAGCCCGCGTAGGCCTCGGCGAGGGGCGCGTCATCGTGGCCGAGGCCCGCAGCGATGCCGAGCGTGTCGACCAGGGCCGCAATCACGGGGTCATCCAGCACGGCGCGGAAGACCACGAGGGTCCTCATGCGCATGCAGAGCTCCTTGCGTTCGTCCTCTGTCATCCCTCGTCCCCTCTGATATATGGGCGCTCGATGCAAAGTGTACGGTTTCGTCGTCTCATGTTGCGTGTGCCCAGGTGGGAATTTCCGTACGTGACGCAGGCGTGCACGTCGAAGGCGCTAGTCGAGCACGGCCCCCGTGGCGCCTGAGGAGACGAGCTGAGCGTAGCGGCGCAGATAGCCGGAGAGCTCCTTCTTCCTGGGCGTAAAGGCGGCCATGCGCCGATCGTACTCCTCCTGGCCGATCCTGAGCTCGATCGTGCAGGCGGGGATGTCGATGGCGATGGTGTCACCCTCCTCGACGATGCCGATGGGACCGCCGGACGCCGCCTCAGGCGAGACGTGGCCGATGCAGGCGCCGCGCGTGGCACCCGAGAAGCGCCCATCAGTGACGAGTGCGACGCTCTCGCCCAGGCCCCTGCCCATGATGGCCGAGGTTGGGTTGAGCATCTCGCGCATGCCGGGACCGCCCTTGGGGCCCTCGTAGCGGATGACCACCACGTCGCCGGGGTTGATCCTGCCGGCGTTGATGGCGGCCTGGGCATCCTCCTCGCTCTCGAACACGCGGGCGGGGCCCTCGTGCGTGAGCATGGAGGGCGCCACGGCGGAACGCTTGACCACAGAGCCGTCGGGCGCGAGGTTGCCGCGCAGGACGGCGATGCCGCCCGTGGGGGAGTAGGGGTTGTCGATGGTGCGGATGACCTCGGGGTCGTTGGTGTGCGCGTGGGCGATGTTCTCGCCCACGGTGTGACCCGTGACCGTCAGGCAGTCGCGGTTGATGAGGCCCGCGCGGTCGAGCTCGGCCATGACGGCGGGGACGCCGCCCGCCTCGTCGAGGTCCTCCATGTAGGTGGGGCCTGCGGGGGCCAGGTGGCAGAGGTTGGGCGTCCTCTCGCTCATCTCGTTGGCGGCGGCGAGGTCGATCTCAAGGCCGCACTCGTGGGCGATGGCGGGCAGGTGCAGCATGGTATTGGTGGAGCAGCCCAGGGCCATGTCCACGGTGAGGGCATTCTGGAAGGCCTCGCGGGTCATGATGTCGCGCGCGGTGACGCCCTGCTCGAGCATTCGCATGACGGCCATGCCCGCGTGCTTGGCCAGCTGCAGGCGGCGCGAGTACACGGCGGGGATGGTGCCGTTGCCCGGCAGGCCCATGCCGATGACCTCGGTGAGGCAGTTCATGGAGTTGGCGGTGTACATGCCCGAGCAGGAACCGCAGCTGGGGCAGGCCTTGCGCTCGAACTCGTGGAGCTTGGCCTCGTCGATCCTGCCGGCGGTGTAGGACCCCATGGCCTCGAACATGGAGGAGAGGCTCGTCTTGTGGCCATCGATATGGCCGGCGAGCATGGGGCCGCCCGAGACGAACGTCGTGGGCAGGTTGAGACGGGCGGCGGCCATGAGCAGGCCAGGCACGTTCTTGTCGCAGTTGGGGATCATGACGAGGGCGTCAAAGCCATGCGCCAGCGCCATGCACTCGCAGGAGTCGGCGATGAGGTCGCGCGTGACGAGGGAGTACTTCATGCCCGTGTGGCCCATGGCGATGCCGTCGCACACGGCGATGGCGGGAAAGACCACCGGCATGCCACCGGCCTCGGCGACGCCCATGCGCACGGCCTCGCAGACCTTGTCGATGTTCATGTGGCCGGGGACGATCTCGTTGAAGGAGCTCACGATGCCCACGAGCGGGCGTGCGACCTCCTCCTCGGTCCAACCGAGCGCGTTGTAGAGGGAGCGGTGGGCCGCCGCCTCCGGTCCAAGCTTTATCGCGTCACTCTTCATGTGCATGCTCTCCTTTGCGTGGGCGGCACTCCCGTGCCACCGCGTCCTCTTGCCCCGCAGGGGCGCTCCCCCTAGTCGACGAGCCTGAAGCCCGACTCCTGGAGCTTGGTGCGAATCTGATCGATCTGCTCTTGGTCCCTGGTCTCCATGCCCACGCGTAGCGTACACGAGGAGATGGGAAGGTCGGGATCGGAGAGGTCGTAGTCAACCGAGACCACATTTGCGCCAAGGCCTGCGATGATGCCGCTGACCTCGGTGAGCTGGCCCGGCTTGTCCGTGAGCTTGATGCCCATCGTCACCTTGCGGCCACTCATGGCCAGGCCGCGGTTGATGACGCGCGAGAGGATGTTGACGTCGATGTTGCCACCGCTCACGATGCAGACGGTGCGCCTGCCCTCCACGGGCAGCTTGCCAAACATGCAGGCTGCGACCGGCGTGGCCCCGGCTCCCTCGCTCACGAGCTTCTGCTTCTCCATGAGGGCGAGGATGGCGGCGGCGATCTCGTCATCGCTCACGGTCACGATGTCGTCCACGTACGTCTGCACCATCTGGAAGGTGGTCTCGCCGGGGACCTTCACCTGGATGCCATCGGCAAAGGTGGTGGCCTCGTCGGACGCGGACCAGGCCCCGGCGTGGAAGGCGGCGGCCATGGCCGCCGCGCCCTCGGCCTGCACGCCGTAGACCTTGCATGCGGGGTTCAGGCTCTTGACCGCACAGGCGACACCCGAGATGAGCCCGCCACCGCCCACGGGGACGACCACGGCCTCGGCATGCTCGAGCTGGTCCATGACCTCCAGGCCGATGGTGCCCTGTCCCGCGATGACGTCCTCGTCGTCATAGGGATGCACGAAGGTGGCGCCCGTCTCCTCCTGCAGGCGCACGGCCTCGTCGTGTGCGTCATCGTAGACGCCGGGGACGAGGCGCACCTCCGCTCCCAGGCGCCGGGTGTTCTCCACCTTCATGATGGGGGCACCGTCGGGCATGCAGACCACGGACCTCACGCCCAGGCGGGTGGCGGCCAGCGCCACGCCCTGGGCATGGTTGCCGGCACTGCAGGCGATGACGCCCAGGGCGAGCTCCTCCTTGGGGAGCTGGTTGATCTTGAAGTAGGCGCCTCGCAGCTTGAACGAGCCCGTCACCTGGAGGTTCTCGGTCTTGAGGAAGAGGTCGGGCACCTCGGGGATGATGTTGGAGGCTGGGATGAGGTCGGTCCTGCGAGCGACCCCCTTGAGGACGTAGGCGGCATGGTAGATCTTGTCGAGTGACAGCATGGGGCGTGTCCTCCTTGGCTGGTCGCTTGCGGCGCGCGAGGCGCTCGGATGCATCGCCCTTCCTGGCCGGATGCGACGGCACCACTAGATGGCCAGGAAGTTGGTAATGTGCTGGCCCGCCGGAACCATGGGACGCACCATCTCGTCCGGGTCGATGATGGCATCGATCACGTAGCCGTGCCCACAGGCGAGGGCCTCCGTGAGGGCGACCTCCAGCTCCTCCATCGTGCTCACGCGCCTGCCCGTGAGGCCATAGGCGTCGGCGAGCCTGACCCAGTCGGGCGGACGGTCGAGCGTGGTCTGGGAGTAGCGCTCGTCGTAGATGAGCGTCTGCCACTGATGGACCATGCCCAGCACCGCGTTGTCGTACACGATGGTGATGATGGGCAGCCGGTAGTGTTCGACGGTGGCCAACTCGTTGCAGTTCATGCGGAAGGAGCCGTCGCCCGTCACATGGATCACGCAGGTGCCGGGGTTGCCCACCTGTGCGCCGATGGCGGCGCCCAGGCCGAAGCCCATGGCGCCGAAGCCCCCGGAGGTGAGCAGCTGCCCGGGGTAGTCATAGTGGAAGTGCTGGATGGCCCACATCTGGTGCTGGCCCACGTCGGTGGCGACGATGGTGTCCTCGGGACACAGCCGCGCGACCATCTCGTTGACCTGCTTGGGGGTGAGGTGGTCGCCGCCCTCCTCGTACTGCGTCTCGGTGGGGAAGGAAAGCACGAACTGCCTCCAGTGCCTGTGGTGCAGCTGTCCCAGGCGCTCGTTGGCCATGGCGAGCACGGTCTTGGCGTCGCCCAGCACGGAATGGTCGCAGCGCACGTTCTTGCCGATCTCGGTGCTGTCGATGTCCACCTGCACGATCTTGGCCTGGTGCGCGAACGTGGGGGGCTGCAGCGCCACGCGGTCGGAGAAGCGACAGCCCACGGCGACGAGCAGGTCGCAGTTGTCCACGGCCATGTTGGACGCCTGCGAGCCGTGCATGCCGATCATGCCCGTGGAGAGCGGGTCCCTCCCACGGAAGCCGCCCGCACCCATGACCGTGATGGCGACAGGCGCATCCACGAGGTTGGCGAACGCGTTGAGCTCCCGGCTCGCACGGCTGCGCACGACGCCGCCGCCGCACACGATGAGCGGACGCTCGGCCTCCTCGATCATGGCGACGAGCGTGTCCACGTCCTGTGGGTTGGGCTCCTGCGTGTTGAGGCTGCCCATGAGGCGCTTGGAGAGCCGGTTGGGGAGCTCGAAGACGCGATGCTCCTCGGTAGGGACGGCCTCGTACGCGCAGGTGGCGGCGGTGACGTCCTTGGTGATGTCCAGCAGCACGGGACCGGGACGTCCGCTTCTGGCCACGAGGAAGGCCTGGCGGACCACGTCGGCGAGGTCATGCACGTCGTCCACCACGCGGTTCCACTTGGTGATGGGCCTCGTAATGCTGGTGATGTCCACCTCCTGGAAGGAGTCCCTGCCCAGCAGCTTCCGGGAGACGTTGCAGGTGATGGCAACGATGGGGGAGGAGTCCATGTAGGCGGTGGCGATGCCGGTCACGAGGTTCGTGCAGCCCGGGCCCGACGTGGAGAGGCATACGCCCACCCTACCCGTGGAGCGGGCGTACCCATCGGCCGCGTGGGCGGCACCCTGCTCGTGGCTCGTGAGGTAGTGGTGGATCTCGGGCGTCTCAAAGAGGGCGTCATAGACGTCCAGGATCGTGCCGCCCGGGTAGCCAAAGACGCTGTCGACTCCCTGCTCCTTGAGGCATTCGATGAGTATCTGCGCACCTGTCAGCTCCATGCGCGCCCCTTCCCGCGTGTCTCTCCTGCGCCGGCGAGGCGCCTTGTGCCCGAGGAACCGCCTTGTCTGACACGTCCGCGCGCACAGGCGCCTGGTCATCCCCCGGATGCCCAGGCGCCACCATGCTAGTTGTTGAGGAGCTTGTCCTCGTCGTTCCAGGCGTACAGGGCACGGATCTCCTTGCCCGTCTGCTCCATGAGGCTCTCGGCCTGCTGGCGGCGTAGGGCCTTGAAGTGCACCTGATGGCTCTCGTCGGACATGTCGAGCAGGAACTCCTTGGCGAACTCGCCGTTCTGGATGCGCTTGAGGTTGTACCTCATGCCCTCCTTGGCGGCCTCTGTCACCACCTGGGGGCCGGCGGTGTAGTCGCCGTACTCGGCGGTGTTGGAGATGGAGGAGCGCATGCCGGCAAAGCCGCTCTCGTAGATGAGGTCGACGATGAGCTTCATCTCGTGGATGCACTCGAAGTAGGCGTTGCGGGGGTCGTAGCCGGCCTCGACGAGCGTGTTGAAGCCAGCCTCCATGAGGTCGGTCACGCCGCCGCAGAGTACGTCCTGCTCGCCGAAGAGGTCGGTCTCGGTCTCGGTCCTGAAGTCGGTCTCGAGCAGGGCCGCCCGTGCCCCGCCGATGGCGGCGCCATAGGCCAGTGCCAGGTCGAAGGCATCGCCGGTGGCGTCCTGATGGGCACAGACGAGCATGGGGACGCCCTTGTCCTCGACGTAGGTGGAGCGCACGGTGTGGCCGGGGGCCTTGGGGGCGACCATGATGACGTTGCAGTCGGGGCGCACCTCGATGCAGCCGTAGTGGATGTTGAAGCCGTGGGCGAAGGCGATGGTCTTGCCCTCCGAGAGGTTGGGCTCGATGTCCTCCCGGTACATCCTGGCCTGGTACTCGTCGTTGATGAGGATCATGATGATGTCGGCCCACTCTGCCGCCTCGGCGTTGGAGACCACCGTGAGGCCCTGCTCCTCGGCGCGCCCCTTGGATGCGGAGCCCTCACGCAGGCCAACCTTGACGTCCACGCCGGAGTCCTTGAGGTTCAGCGCATGGGCATGGCCCTGGGAGCCATAGCCGATGACGGCGACCTTCTTGTCGTCCAGCTTGGACATGTCGACGTCCTGCTCGTGGTACATCTTGAATGCCATGAAACGCTTCCTTTCGCCGTTCCTACAGTACCAATCCATAACGACGCCGCTGGTGTACGGCGGAGTTACCCCTAGAGCGTGGCCACGTCGCGCATGACGGATGGGCCGCGCTCGAGCGAGACGACCCCGGTGCGACAGACCTCGAGGATCTTGAAGTCGCGCATGAGGTCGATGAAGTTGTCGATGCGTCTCGTGCCTCCTGCGATGCGGAAGACGATGGAGTCGCGCGTGTAGTCCACGGTCTTGGCGTGGAAGGCCTCCGCCGCATCGAGCACCTGGGAGCGCGTACTCTCCTCGTTGGCCATCTTGATGAGCAGCAGCTCGCAGCTGATGGAGTCCTCGGGATCGAACTCCTTGTACGAGATGACGTCGGGGAGCTTGGCAAGCTGGGCCACGAGCTGGTTCTTGGCGCGCCGCTCGCCCTCGAACTGCACGGTGATGCGCGAGAGGTCCTCCGTCTCGGTCTCCGAGACGGTGAGTCCCGTGATGTTGAACTGCCGGCGGCGGAACATGCTCGTCACGCGGTTGAGGACACCGTACTCGTTGCGCACCATGATGGCGATGCTATAGCTGCTCATGCCTACCTCCCCATCCTGGCGCGCACGTCGTCCATGTTGACGATGAGGTCGTCCATCGAGGCACCGATCTGCAGCACGGGCGTCACGAACTCGTCGATGCCGATGGGGCATTCGATGAGCGTGGGGCCGTCCGCCGAGAGCGAGTCGGCGAGGGCCCGCTCGAAGTCCTCGATCGTGTCCACGCGCGTGCCTTCCGTGCCCGTCGCCTGGGCGAGCGCCACGTAGTCGACCCTGCGGTCGAGCGTGGTGTTGGCATGGCGCCCCTTCCTGAACAGGGACTGCATCTGGCGCACCATGCCCAGGGTCCCGTTGTTGAGCAGCACGATGGTCACGGGCACGCCATAGTCGGCTGCCGTGACGAGCTCGGCCATGTTCATGGCAAAGGAGCCGTCGCCCGTGACGAGCAGGGATCGTCCCCGTGTGGCGAGGGAGGCGCCGATGGCCGCCCCCAGGCCGAACCCCATGGTGCCCAGCCCCCCCGACGTGATGAAGCTGCGTGGCCTCGTGAAGCTGAGGTACTGGGCGGCCCACATCTGGTGCTGGCCCACATCGGTCACGACGGGAACGTCCTCGGGGCGCACGCGATTGATGGCGTCCATCACGTTCTTGGGCGTGATGCCCTCGCGGTAGTCCGCATAGCCCCGCTCCTGGGCGGAGAGCTCGTGGACGTGACGGAGCCACTCCTCGTGGGTGTTGGGGGAGACCAGCCCCACGAGCCTCTGGAGCGCACTCTTGACGTCCCCATGCACGTCGGCCATGTCGTCCAGGGTCTTGGAGAACTCCGAGGAGTCCACGTCGACATGCACCACCTTGCCGCTGGGTGCAAACGTCCTGCGGTCGCCCGTGGAGCGGTCGTTGAAGCGGGCGCCCAGGGCGATGAGGCAGTCGCACTCGTTCATGGCTCGCGTGCTGGCAAAGTGGCCGTGCATGCCCTCCATGCCCAGGAAGTTCCGCGTGGCGGTGGGGATGCCCGAGATGCCCATGAGCGAACAGCCCATCGGTGCCCCTATGATGCGGGCAAGCTGGACGACCTCCTCCCCCGCATCCGCCGAGACGACGCCGCCGCCAAAGTAGACGAAGGGGCGCTGGGCCTTGTCGATGAGCCGTGCCGCCCGCTCGAGCGACCCCTCGCTGGGCTCGAGCGGATCGTCCGCCTCCACGGGGCCAAGCTCATGGTAGCCGATGAGCGCGCGCTGCACGTCGGCGGGGATGTCCACGAGGACGGGGCCCCTGCGACCCGAGCAGGCGAGCTTGAAGGCCTCGCGCAGCATGCGCTGGAGGTCGTTCGCGTTGCGCACGAAGTAGTTGTGCTTCGTGATGGGCAGCGTCACGCCCGTGATGTCCAGCTCCTGGAAGGCGTCCGTGCCGATCATGGCGTTGCTCACGTTGCCCGTGATGGCAACCATGGGCACGGAGTCGAGGTAGGCGGTGGCGATGCCCGTGACGAGGTTGGTGGCGCCGGGCCCCGAGGTGGCGATCATGACGCCACATCTGCCCGTGGCGCGGGCGTAGCCGTCCGCCGCATGCGTGCCATGCTGCTCGTGCGTGGGCTCGACCACGCGGATGCGGTCCGCGTGGTCGTACAGCACGTCAAAGATGTCGAGCACCGTGCCCCCGGGATAGCCGAAGACCGTGTCGACCCCCTGTTCCACCAGACAGCGGGCGAGGACCTGTGCTCCCGTCAGCCTCTCCATGGTCGGGCCCCTAGGCTTCCTGCTGCTTGGAGCGGGTGGTCGAGATCATGCGGTTGATGGCGTTGACGTAGGCCTTTGCCGAGGAGACGATGATGTCGTTGTCGGCGCCCCGGCCGGTGTAGACCCTGCCACCTGCCGCCTCCACGCGCACGGTGACCTCGCCGATGGCGTCGATGCCGCGCGTGACGGCCTTGACGGCAAACTCCTGCAGGTCGCCATGGACGCTCACGACCTGGTCGATGGCCTTGTAGGCGGCGTCGACGGGACCGGCGCCCGTGGCGCAGACCACGTGCCTGTCACCCTCCTCGTCGGTGATGGTGGCCGTCGCGGTGGGCACCAGGGGGTCGCCACAGGACACCTGCAGCGCGTTCAGCGTGTAGATGGCCTCGATGTCGCGCTGGCGCTCCTGCACCATGGACTCGAGGTCCTCGTCGTAGACCTCCTTCTTCTGGTCCGCGATCTCGAGGAAGCGGTCGTAGACCTCGTCAAACTCGGCGTCGTCGAAGCGGTAGCCCAGCTCGCCCAGACGGTGCCTGAGGGCGGCGTGGCCGGAGCGTGCCGAGAGGATGATCTCGGAGCCGGCGGCGCCCACATCGGCGGGGTCAATGATCTCGTAGGTGTCGCGCGCCTTGAGGACGCCGTCCTGGTGGATGCCGGAGGAGTGGGCGAAGGCGTTGGCACCCACGATGGCCTTGTTGGCCTGCACCTGCATGCCGGTGATGCGGCTCACCAGGTGGGAGGCGCGCGTGAGCTCGCCGGTCACGACGTCGGTGTGGCCATCCAGCTCCTGCCCATGCATCCTGAGGGCCATGACGACCTCTTCGAGCGCAGTGTTGCCGGCCCGCTCGCCCAGGCCGTTGATGGTGCACTCGATCTGGCGGGCACCGCTCTTCACGCCGGCAAGGGCGAGTGCGGTGGCCATGCCCAGGTCGTTGTGGGTGTGAACCGAGATGGTGACGTTCTCGATGCCACGGACGTTGTCGGCGAGGCCCTTGATGCGGGCGCCAAAGTCGTCGGGCAGCTGGTAGCCGGTGGTGTCGGGGATGTTGACGACGGTGGCGCCGGCGTCAACGGCGGCCTGGATGACGCGTTCGAGGAACCCCTGGTCGGAACGGCCGGCGTCCTCGGCATAGAACTCGACGTCCTCCACGTAGCGCTTGGCGTACGTGACGCAGTGGATGGCCCCCTCGATGACCTGATCCTCCGTCAGGTGCAGCTTGTCACGCATGTGCTGAGGGGAGACGCCCAGGCCCGTGTGGATGCGGGGACGCTTGGCGCACGCGAGGGCCTCGGCCGCACGATCGATGTCCTTGTCCACGGCGCGCGTGAGGCCGACGACGACGGCATCGTCCCCGGCCAGCTTGCCGATCTCCTGCACGGAGCGAAAGTCACCGGGACTCGAGATGGGGAAGCCCGCCTCGATGACGTCCACGTGCATGCGGAGCAGCTCCTGTGCGATGACGAGCTTCTCCTCGGTGTTCATGGACGCGCCGGGCGACTGCTCGCCGTCCCTCAGGGTGGTGTCGAAGATGTCGATCTTGCGTGTCATGGTAGGTCCTCCCGATAGATGAGTCTGACGCTGGTCGCCTGCCGAACCGGGGGCATGGTGCCAAGGGCGCTGCGGACCGCGGTATGCCGTTTGTCTTGTCGTGACGTGAGGAGGTGCTCGGTGCCGGGGAGCCGTTTTTGTCTGCGTGCGGGGTGCGACGCGACAGGGCGACGAATGCGAGCGGCTAGGCTAGTAGTCGGTCGGGGACGCCAGGTAGAATTCGCGCACGGCAATCGCTCGCGGCGCGTCCGACGCGCTCGGCAATCCGTGCGTATGCAAGCTCTACCTGTGACATGGCTCAGTCCCTCGACCGTTCGTATCGACCGCTCCGATACCTTATGGGTATGGTGCCATGCGGGTCACGCAGGGGCGCCAAGCGTTTCCGTTTGGAAACAAAGGAGACACGGTTTCCCTGTGCCCGTCCCTGCGTCTTCCCGATCCGCGCCCGCTGGCTCTTGGCCGCGACCCTCCGTGCCGTCAGCGCACCGTCCGCACCTTGCGTTGGTACGCTGCGGCAATGATGTCGCAGCAGCCCTCCACGCCAAACACCGATCGGTCCACGATCAGATCCTTGTCCATGTACAGGTCCCACTTGCCGGCGGAGTAGCGCGTGTAGAAGCGCTCACGCTGGTGCTGCATGCGTCTCACCAGGGCCAGCGCCTCGTGGCTCTTGAGCCCGCGCTTGTCGCCCACGATCTTCACGCGGCACTCGAGCGGGGCCGTCACCAGCACGGTGATGAGGTTGGGGCTGCCGCGCAGGATGTAGTCGGAGAGGCGTCCCTCCACGATGCAGTCCTGGGAGCTGGCCAGGTCGATGATCACCTGCCTGATGGCCTTGAAGACGCGGTCGCCCCTCGTGCTCTGGTCCATGGCGTCGGGCAGGAAGGCGAGCGGTCCGTGTGCGGCGCGCTCGTCGTAGCTGGCGATCTGATCCACGTCGATGCCCGAGCGTATGGCGGAGCGCACGAGCAGCTCGTTGTCGTACAGGGGGATCCCCAGACGCTCCGAGAGGAGCTTGCCCACCTCATGACCCTCGGCGCCATAGTCGCGTGCGATGGAGATGACCACGGGCTCGTGGGATGAGGCCGCGGCTGCGTTCAGGACGTCATCCCCGCCCCGGAGGAACAGCTCGTGCCGTGCGTCGTCAAAGGATGCGCTCATACATGTCTCCCTGGAGGTTGGTGTCTGTCGTCATCATAGTCCTACGCTGCGGAAATACGACGCTGGTAGGCACGTACGGCAAGCGAGATGGCAAAGTTGAGCACGAAGTACGTGAGCAGCACGAAGCCGTAGAGCACGAGGATCTCCCCCAGCGTGGAGGCCTGGCCCATCACCACGGCGGAGTTGCGCATGAACTCATGGACGTCGATGCCGCGCAGGTACGAGGTGTCCTTGATGACGGTCGTGCACTGGCTGAAGAGCGCGGGCACGATCATCTTGAACGTCTGCGGCAGCACGACGAAGCGCATGGTGGCAAAGAAGCCGAAGCCCTGCGACTGTGCCGCCTCGAACTGTCCTGTGGGCATGGCGTTGAGACCGCCGCGCACGATCTCGGCCATGACGGCGGAGGTGAACACCGTGAACGCGAGGATGGAGATCACGACGTTGTCACCCTGCACCGTGAAGCGGAAGATGAGTATCCACAGCAGGTTGGGCGTGCAGCGGAAGAGCTCGATGTAGGCGCTCACGAGCCAGCTGACCCAGCGCAGGCGGCCCGTGCAGTACGACTTCGCGAGGGCGAGGACCGTGCCCACGATGATGGACAAAAGGATGGAGGCGAGCGAGATGATGATGGTGTTGAGCAGGCCCTGCAACATGAAGGCCACGTTGCTTGCGGAGAAGATCGCTGCCATGCGCTACGCCTCCTCTGCGGTCGGGGGGGCAGTGGCGCCGGCCGCCTCGACGGTGTCGGTCGGCTTGGCCTTGCGGGGGGCCTTGCTGCGCCTTTCCAGCCACGTGATGAGCATGGCCAGAGGGAAGCAGATGAGGAAGTACATGACGCAGCAGACGATGTAGCCCTGCAGGTAGCCCGTGTCGGACACGATGATGTCCGCCTGGTACATGAGGTCGCCGCCGGCGATGAGCGCGAGCACCGAGGTGTTCTTGATGAGGTTGAGCGCCTGGTTCGCGAGCGGCGGAAGGATGATGCGGAACGTCTGGGGCAGGATGATGTAGCGGTACGCCTGCACGCGCGAGAAGCCCTGCGACTGTGCGCCCTCCATCTGCCCGCGTGGTATGGCCTCGATGCCCGTGCGGATGACCTCGGCCACATAGGCGCCGTGGTACAGGCCCACACAGAGGACCACGAGCACGAACGGCGCGATGCGCACCACGTGCTCTGCCCCCGTCATGGCCTGCAGGATCATGGGACCGGCGGTATAGACGAAGAACACCTGCACCACGATGGGCGTGTTCTGGAAGAACTCCACGTACACGCGGGCGATGGCGCGCAGCACGCGTGAGCGTGTGGTGGAGCATATGCCGATCAGCGTGCCTATGACGAGCGAGACGGCGAGTCCCGCCAGGGAGACCTCGATCGTGAAGAGGAAGCCCTGCCACAGGAGGTCGGAGCTTGCGAGTGTCGTGGCCCAGCGCTCCGCGTTGAAGAGCTCGTTCATCGTTGGTCAGCCCCCTTCCTAGAGCAGATGGTAGTATGCGGCCAGCTCATTGATGCGGCCGGACGACACCAGCTGGGTGACGACGTCCTCGCACACGGCGGAGAGCTCCGTCGAGCGCAGGTTGGTGCACACGCCATAGTCCTGCTGGCCAAAGACCAGGTCGGGCTCGAGGAGCTCGTTGCTGTCGTTCATGTAGCCGCCCAGGATGGAGCGGTCGATCGCAAAGACGTCGATGTTGCCGGACGCGAGGGCGGCCGCCAGGGTGGGGTAGTCCATGTACTCGGCGAAGGACAGGTGCACCCGGTCGACGAGGCCCTGGTCCTCGAGCATCTTCTGCAGCTCCTTGCGCGTGTTGGCGCCCTCGCCCACACCGATGACCCGCCCGTCGAGGTCCGTCACGCTCCTCAGGCCCGCGGACTTGAGCACGAGCATGCCCACCGAGTCGGTGTAGTACGGATCGGTGAAGTTCCACGACTTCTTGCGCGCCTCCGTGATGGTGTAGGTGGCGCAGACGAGGTCCACCTCGCCGGAGTCCACGAGGGGTCCGCGCGTCTTGGCCGTGACGCCCGTGAACTCCACGAGGTTGTCGGCGCGGGCATCGTCCGCCGTCGTGGAGAAGACGCTGGCCGCGATCTCATGGCAGATGTCTATCTCCATGCCCTGATACCTGCCCGTGGCGGTGTCCTGGTAACCATAGCCGGGGACGTCCGTCTTGACGCCGCACTTGAGCGTGCCGCGGCCCTGGATGGCGGAGAGCCCGTCCATGGCCGTCGCGCCGCCCGAGCGTGCGCAGCCTGCCAGCGAGAGGCCCGCAAGCGCGGCCGTCGCCGTACCACAGACGGCAAGGAAGCCCCTGCGCGTAAGGGCGGGGCGGGCGTCTGCCCTGGCGTTTCCATTCCGCATGCGCACCACCTACTTAAGGATCTTGTCGAGGAAGGCCTGACAGCGGGGGTTGTCCGGATGCGTGAAGAAGTGTTCCGGCGTGCCCGTCTCCAGGATCTGGCCATCGTCCATGAACACCACGCGATCGGCCACCTGGCGGGCAAAGCCCATCTCGTGCGTCACGCAGATCATGGTGATGTTCTCCTGGGCCAGCTCCACCATGACGTTCAGAACCTCGCTCACCATCTCCGGGTCCAGGGCGCTCGTGGGCTCGTCGAGCAGCATGATGGGCTGCTTGGTGCAGAGCGCCCGTGCGATGGCGATGCGCTGCTGCTGGCCACCGGAGAGGTTCTGGGGATACTCGCCTGCCTTGTGGGCAAGCCCCACGCGCTCCAGGCTGGCCATGGCCGTCTCCTCGGCCTCCTTCCTGGTCTTGCCCTGCAGCTTGATGGGGGCGAGCGTGAGGTTGCCCATGACGGTCATGTTGGGGTAGAGGTTGAACTGCTGGAACACCATGGAGGTGTACGTGCGCGTGATGGCCAGGTGGTTCTTCTTGGTCATGAGCTCCCCACCCACGCGCACCTCGCCACTCGAGGGCTCCTCGAGCCAGTTGATGGAGCGGATGAGCGTGGACTTGCCCGAGCCGGACGGCCCGATGAGCACGACCTTCTCGCCCTCCGCGACGGAGAGGTCTATGTCCCTGAGCACGTGCAGGTCGCCAAAGTACTTGTTGAGATGGCTGATCTCGATCATGTTGGCCATGATGCGCGCCTCTTTTCTGCGAACACGTCGGTCAGAAAGTGCCAATTATAAGAGATAGGGGAGGAGCATGCCGAGCCCACCACCCTGCACCCCTTTGTATCACGCCTTTTCCGTCTCGCCATCATTTTGAAAAGCTTGCCGGTCGCTGATGCGGTGCGCCGTGGCGCCACGCTAGAATAGGCGGGGACAATCCGAGACCGGGGGGATCCCATGCAGTTTTCCAGGCGGCTCGACCTGTTTGGTGACGAGGTGTTTGCGGCGCTCAATGCCAGGAGGCGCGCGCTCGAGGCACAGGGGCGCACGGTGTTTGATCTCTCCGTGGGCACGCCGGACTTCCGACCTCCCCAACACGTCATCGATGCGCTCGTCGCGTCCGCCCAGGACCCCGTCAACTGGAAGTACTCCCTGCATGACACCGACGAGCTGCTCGAGGCCGTATGCACCTACTACCAGGATCGCTTTGGTGTTGTGGGCATCACGCCCGACATGGTCATGAGCTGCCGCGGCACGCAGGAGGGCATGCGGTACGCCTGCGAGGCGCTGGCCGACCCCGGCGACGTGGCGCTCATCCCCGACCCCTGCTATCCCGTGTTCCAGGCGGGCACGCTCCTTGCCGGCGCCACGCCTCACTACTATCGTCTCACGGCAGAGAATGGCTTCCTGCCCGATGTGGACGAGATCCCCGCCGATGTGGCCCGCGCCGCCCGCTACCTGGTGGTCTCCCTGCCGGCCAACCCCGTGGGCTCGGTGGGGACGCCCGAGGTCTACGGGCGCATCATCGCCTTTGCCAAGGAGCACGACATCGTCGTCATCCACGACAACGCGTACTCCGACATCGTCTTCGACGGTCCCGCGGGCGGGTCGTTCCTCGGCTATCCCGGGGCGCTCGACGTGGGCGTGGAGTTCTTCTCGCTCTCCAAGTCATTTGACGTCACGGGAGCCCGCCTGTCGTTCGTGGTGGGGCGCACGGACATCGTCGCCGCCGTGCGCAAGCTGCGGAGCCAGGTTGACTTCGGCATGTTCTACCCCGAGCAGGCGGCGGCCGTCGCTGCCCTCACGGGCCCGCGCGAGCAGGTGGAGCGCCAGCGCCTGGCATACCAGGCACGGCGTGACGCCCTCTGTGACGGTCTCGAGGCCATCGGCTGGGAGCGGCCCAACGCGCACGGCTCCATGTTCGTGTGGGCACGGATTCCGGGAGGGCGTACGAGCTCGCAGGACTTCGTCCTCGAGCTCATGGAGCGGTCGGGCGTCATCGTCACGCCGGGGGCGAGCTTCGGCCCCTCGGGCGAGGGCTACGTGCGCATGGCGCTCGTGCTTCCGCCCGACCAGCTGCGCGAGGCCGTTCATGCCATCGAGAGGGCGGGGGTGTAGGCCATGGGCGTCGTGCGCATTGCCACCATCGGGTCGAGTGCCATTGCCGAGCGCTTCGTGGATGCCGTGGGGCAGGTGGAGGGCGTCGAGTACGTTGCCGCCTATTCCCGCGCGCTCGGGCGTGCGCGCGCATTCGGCGAGCCGCATGGTGCGTCGCTCTTCTTTGATGGCCTGGACGAGCTTGCCGCCAGCGACGTGGTGGACGCCGTCTACATCGCCTCGCCCAATGGCGTGCATGCCGACCAGGCGTCGCTGTTGGCCCATGCCGGCAAGCACGTGCTGGTGGAGAAGTCGTTCGCGCCGACGGAGCGCGAGGCTCGCAGGGTCTTCGACGCGGCGCATGGAGGTGACGTGGTTGCGCTCGAGGCCGCGCGCAACCTCCATACGCAGGGGTTCGCCACCATCGAGCGAACCCTGTCCCGTCTGGGTGCCGTCACGCAGGCGTCGCTGCGCTTTGGCAAGGTGACGTCGCGCATCGCGCGGCTCGAGGCAGGGGAGTACGTGGGGCAACTCGACCCCATGATGGGGGAGGGCGCCCTCACGGACATCGGCGTCTACTGCGTGGAGCCGGCCGTCGCGCTGTTTGGCACGCCAGACTCCGTCTCCGCCTCGCTCGTGACGCGTCATGTTCCCTGGCGGACCACAGAGCCCCTCACCACCATGGACGTTGCCGGCAGCATCGCCCTGCGCTATGCGGACAAGGTGGTCGACCTCTCGTTCTCCAAGGTGGGAGACGACCTTGCGCCCTCGCAGGTCATTGGCCAGAGGGGCACGCTGCTCATTCCCGCGATCAACTGCCCGCGCGACCTCACGTTGGTGCTCCACGAGGACGTGGGCATGGCCTATGGGACCGTGGGCGGCGTCGAGGAGCCCCTCGCCTCGTCCGACCCCGAGAACGACATGGTCTGCGAGGTCACCACCTTCCGCGATGCCATCCTGGGCGTGGGCGACGCGCCCGCTCGCGTGCGGCACTTCGAGCGCGTGACGGTGGAGTCGCTCGCCATCATGGACGAGGCCCGTCGGCAGGCAGGCGTGCGCTTCCCCTGGGACGAGTAGGGAGGGGCGCCTCGCCGCACGGGCGTCCATCCTCGTCTATAAGTCACCTTAATATAACTTATCTGCCACTCATGCTACGCTTGGCATGCGTAATAAGTAGCCTACGTCTAACTAGCTCGGACGTACTGCGCCGGCGATACAAGAGATTGACAGGCCATGGTAGCTCTCGTGCTCGACTCCATCCCCCGAATCGCCATCGCCCTTGCGGTGGTCCTCCCCCTTGCGCTCTGCTGCGACGGGGTGCTCAAGCGTCATGCGCGCACGTTCTACGCCGTCGCCGGCGTGTTGACCGTTGCCGAGTACTGGGTCTCCGTGCTGCAGCTCCTCATGGGCAAGGACGTCCCGGCGTGGGCCGTGAGCTATCAGCAGGCGGTGCAGGGGCTCATCGCCACCACCAACCCCGTCGGCTATCTCCTGCGCACGGCACTGTTCTCCGCGGAGGCGGGCGTGGCGCTGTTCACCATGGTCATGTTCATCGGGGCCCTGCCCAAGACCGAGCGGGTGCGATGCCTCTATGCCGTACGTTCCGAGATGGCCATCCTGGGAGGCATCCCCGCCTTCGGACACGGCCTCTCGCGCGTCAGCACGGTGCTGCGGTACTGGGGCGGTGGCTCCAGTCATGGCACCGAGGGGCTGCCCGAGTGGTTCACGGTCATGAATCTCGTCATCTATGGCGTCCTCTTCGTGATCGTGTTCGTCGCGCTCATCGTGGGCTGGGTCACCTCGTTCAGGGTGGTACGCCGCAGGATGCGGGGAAGGACCTGGAAGCGCGTGCAGCGGATCTGCGCCTACCCGTTCTATGGCCTCACGCTGGTCTGCGGTGCGCTCGTGGGCTTCATGTACACGGCTCAGGGGCTCGCCCAGTTTGGGGCCGGCGGCTCGAAGATCGTGGTTGGCGACCTGTCCACCTTCCCGACGCGCGTCATACAGGGCTCCGGCCAGTTCTGGATCTACGTCGCACTTGCGATTGCCTACCTCGTGCTGCGCGTGGGCAGGGCGCGCGCCGACGCCGCGCGGCAGGCGACCAGGGCCGTGCGGTAGGGGGTACGACACGGATGCGCGACGTTTGGGGCGTGGCTTGGGACGCTCGGCGTGGCGGGCCCGCTCCCTGCCTGCGTTCGGATGGCACTGGATGGGGCACGGCTCACGGGCGAGACAGGGGCCTTCCGGCAGCGTGGGGATTGCTGGTCCTGATGCGCTGAACAGTGGCCGTAGGCGGGTGCCATGGCCATGAGGCAGGGGACGGGGGGGTGGCCCATGGCGCAGCGCGTCTTCATCATCGAGGATGACCCCTCGCTGCGCGAGGAGTGCGCGCGCCTGCTGGGGCTCTCGGGCTATGCGACGTCCGCCTGCACGGACTTCTCCCACGCGGCGGACGAGGCGCTCGCCGCCGTTCCCGACTGCGTGCTCCTTGACCTCAAGCTGCCCGGCGCCGATGGCCTGGCCGTCTGCCGCGAGCTGCGCGGACGCTCGGACGTCCCCATCGTGATCCTCACGTCGTCCGACAGCGAGTTCGATGAGGTCATGGGCATCAACCTCGGTGCGGATGACTATGTGACGAAGCCCTACGCCCCGCCCGTGCTGCTGGCGCGCGTGGCGGCGGCCATCCGCCGCGCGCACCCCGACGTGGACGTCCTGTCCGAGTGGCAGGGCCTCACGCTCGACCCCACGCGCTCGCAGGCGTCGTACGACGGCTCCACCTGCGAGCTCTCACGCAACGAGCTCAGGATCCTCGCCGCGCTCGTGCGGGCACGGGGCGCCATCGTCAGCCGGAGCGACCTCATCTTCGAGCTCTGGCAGTCCGACGAGTTCGTGGATGACAACACCCTCACGGTCAACGTCAACCGCCTGCGCAAGAGCCTCGCGTCCATCGGCGTCCCCAGGGGCTTCCTCAGGACCCATCGCGGCCAGGGGTACTCGCTGTGAGGCCGCGTGACTATCTGGCCGACCATGCGCCGCAGCTGGCCTGCTGGCTGGTGACGCTCCTGCTCGCCGACCTGCTCGCGCAGGCGGTCGGTCTCACGATGGACGTCCGCGCCGTGCTCGCGGCCATCCTTGCGCTGGGTGGTGCCACCGCGCTGGTTCTGGGGTACGTGCGCGACCGTCGCTTCCTGCGCGACCTTGCGGACAACGCCGCCACGCTCGAGCACGCCTGGCAGCTCCCCCTCGTGATTGAGGAGCCCGACTCGCGTGCGGGGCGCCTGGTCTTCGAGGCGCTCTCGGCCCAGGGGCGCTCGGCGGCTGACGACGTGCATGAGGCGCAGCGGCGGCTCTCCGCCTACCGCTCCTACATCGAGGCATGGATCCACGAGGTCAAGGTGCCCATTGCCGCCGCGGGCCTCGTGGCGTCGCGTCTGGACGCGGCCGAGCGCCCCGCCGTCCTGCGCGAGCTCGACCGCATCAACGCCCAGGTCGAGCAGGCGCTCTGGTACGCGCGCTCCGAATCCGCCGAGCTTGACTACACGATTCGCGAGGTGCCGCTTGTCCGCATCGTCAAGGGTGCCTGCAAGGACAACGCGCGCCTGCTCATCGAGTCGGGCGTCTCGGTCGAGGTGGCGATTGCCGAGACGGAGCGCGTGTTCACGGATGCCAAGTGGGCGGCCTTCGTCGTCTCCCAGGCCATGGTCAACGCGGCAAAGTACGGTGCCTGCCACGTGCGCGCGTCTGCCTGCGTCGAGGGTGCGGGCTCCGTCGATGAGCGTACCGTGCTCGAGCTGGCCGACGATGGCTGGGGCATCCCCGCCGCTGACGTCCCGCGCGTGTTCGAGCGGGGCTTCACGGGCGAGCACGGCCATGCGCAGGCGCGCTCGACGGGCATGGGTCTCTACCTTGCGGCGCGCATCTGCGAGAAGCTGGGCCTGGGGCTGGAGATCGCCTCCGAGGAGGGCAGGGGCACGCGCGTGCTCGTGAACTTTCCCCATGACCGCCGCCGGCTCACCCTGGCGGAGCGGACGCGCTGAGGTCGCGCTGTCCCAGCGCTGTCCCACCTTACAGAATCGTAAGCCCCCGGTAAGCTCATTCGATGGAAGCCCGTGGGTGCGCCCCGTACGATGATGCCACCCTCTTGAAAGGAGCATCGCATGGCAGAGACGCATGCCACGCCGGCCCATGCGGCCACGCGGACGAGCCTGCTGGACGTTCGCCACATCGGCAAGGTCTTCGGCGCCCGCGGTAGCCGCGGCGTGACGACCACGGCCCTCTCCGACCTGAGCTTCACGGTGGACGCCGGCGAGTTCGTGGGCATCATGGGCCCCTCTGGCTCGGGCAAGACCACCCTCCTCAACTGCATCTCCACCATCGACGTTCCCACGTCGGGCAGCATCCTGCTCGACGGCCAGGACGTCACCAGGCTGCGCGGGCGCGCCCTCGCCCGCTTCCGGCGCGAGCAGCTGGGCTTCGTGTTCCAGGATGCCAACCTCGTGGAGACGCTCACGGGCTTCGAGAACATCGCCCTCTCGCTTACCATCAAGGGCGAGCGCCCGGCGCTCGTCGACCCGCTCGTGCGCGGCATGGCCAAGCGCCTGGGGGTGAGCGACGTGCTCGACAAGTACCCCAACCAGATGTCGGGCGGTCAGCGCCAGCGCACGGCGGCGGCGCGTGCCTTTGTGGGCAACCCCAAGCTCGTGTTGGCCGACGAACCCACCGGCGCGCTCGACTCACGCAATGCCAACGTCATGCTCGAGACGCTCGAGAGCACCAACCGCATGGACAGGACCACCATCATGATGGTCACGCACGACGCCTATGCCGCCTCGTTCACGAGGCGTGTGCTCTTCATCAAGGACGGCGCCCTCTTCAACGAGATCGTCCGCGGCGACCTGCCCCGCGAGGAGTTCTTCGACCGCATCATCGAGGTCGTCACCTTCCTGGGGGGGAGGTGCCCGTCATGCTGGCTAGGCTCGCCCTGCGCAACGTCCGCCGCAGCGCCCGCGACTACGGCATCTACTTCGTGACCATCCTCCTGGGCGTGTCCGTGTTCTATGCCTTCAACTCCATTCCCAGCCAGCGCGTGCTCTTCGACCTCAAGGCTGCGGACTTCGGCGTGTTCTCCACGGTCAACGAGTTCATGGGGATCTTCTCGGTCGTGGTCGCCTGCGTGCTGGGGTTTCTCGTGGTGTACTCCAACCGCTTCCTCATCAGGAGGCGCAGGTACGAGTTTGGGATGTACCTGCTGCTTGGCATGACCTCGGGGCAGGTCGCGCGCGTGGTGCTCATGGAGACCGTCTCGGTCGGCCTGCTCTCGCTGGTCGTTGGCCTGGGTGCGGGCATCGCCCTCTCGCAGGTGCTCTCGTTTGCCACGGCCGCACTCTTCCAGGTGGACATGGCGCAGTACCGCCTCGTGCTCTCGGGCGAGGCAATCGTGCGCACCGTCCTCTGCTTCGCCCTCATCTTCGCGGTCGCCGCGGCATTCAACGTCATCGAGGTGCGGCGCTGCAGGCTGGCCACGCTGCTCTCGGCGCGTCCGGACAACCAACGCATCGTGATGCGCAATCCCCTGGTGTCGCTTGCGGCCTTCGTCGTGAGCATCGTGCTGCTGGTCTGTGCCTACCAGGCGCTCATTAGGAACGGGCTCGTCGAGATGGGCGACGATGACTTCAAGCGCGCCACGGTGCTCATGCTCGCCGGCACGCTCCTGCTGTTCTGGTCGCTCTCGGGCTTCGTTATCGCCGTCGCGCAGCACCTGCGCCGCGTGTACTGCCACGGCCTCGCGATGTTCGACATCCGTCAGTTCGCGAGCAAGGTCAACACGGCGTTCGTCTCGCTTTGGGTCATCTGCGTGCCGCTCTTCTTCGCCATCACGGTGTTCTCCGAGGGCATGGGTCTGGCGAGCATCTTCTCGGGCGACCTTAGCGAGAGCACGCTCTTCGATGCTGGGCTCACGGCCAACATAGGGCTCTACGCCAACTCGAAGGGCGCGGAGGAATACGCCTCGACGAACGGCGACATCGCGGCCTACCTCTCCAGCCACTCGTCGACGTGGAACCAGGTGGTGGGGCGGACGGCCCAGGTGGACCTGTGGGCCCTGCCCGACCTCACGTACGGCCAGCTGGCGAGCGACAGCGGCTTCGACGCCCGGGGTACCGCGCTCGAGGCCAGCGACACGTTCCGCTCGATGCCCGTGCAGGCGATGAGCCTGAGTCACCTCAACGCCGCCCGTGCGCTTGCGGGGCGCGCGCCCCTCACGCTTGCCCCCGATCAGTACCTGGTGGACAACACCTCGACCATCACGGCGGGGCTTGCCTCGTCGGTCGTGCGTTCGGACCTTGCCCTCACCGTGAGCGGCACCCAGCTGCACCCCGCGGGCGAGGTCGTCGCGCAGGGCGTCCAGGTGGCACAGATAGCCAGCGAGACCTGCCTCCTCGTTCTGCCCGATGCGGTCATCGACATGCTCAAGGCGCAGGGTGGCAAGCCCTTCATGAGCTTTCTCGACATCGACTATCGGGAGGGGCTCGACCCTGCCACAGCCGACCGGATGCTCGAGACGGCACTGGGCGAGGCCCTGCCCGACTCTCGGTACGGTGCGGGCGGGGAGGAAAGCCTTGCGTATGCCTGGCCGGTGAGCACGGACCTCACGGCCAACACGGTGCGGGCCCAGTCCATGGGCACCAAGATGACGGCCACCTACCTTGCCGTGTACATCGGCTTCGTGCTGCTCGTTGCCACGGCGGCCATCCTTGCGGTGCAGCAGCTCTCCGAGACGAGTGACTCCACCTCGCGCTATCGCACGCTGGCAAAGATCGGCTGTGACCGTCGCATGATCCTCGGCAGCCTGCGCCGTCAGGTGCTCGTGTACTTCCTTGCCCCGCTGGCGGTGGCGGCGTGCCATGCGACCTGCGCCATCGCCGTCTCCCAGAGGACGCTGTTCTCGGCCTTTGGCATCGACGCGGGCCCCACGATCCTGATGGCCGCCCTGGCCACTCTCGGCATCTATGGCATGTACTTGGTGGTGACGTATCTGGGCTGCCGCAGTGTCGTGTGCGGTGCCCTGGGCAGGCACCTTCTGGGGTAGGGAGACGGGATTTCCTCCCTGCCATCCCTCTCATCCCATGCTCGTATGCGGTCGTGCGAGGTTCTCCTACGGTCATGCGAGGTTTTTTCGATGGAAACGCCTCGCGTGCGGACTAGAGTCAGCACGCGAGACGAAATCGGCCGAAAAACCTCGCACGACGGAGGTGAGACCTCACACGACCGTAGGGGAACCGCGCACGGTCAAGGAGAAGTGCGGCCAGGGGGGTGCGGCGTGTAGATACCGTGTGGCAGGAGTACCATGAATCTGGTGTTGCCTATGGTACCGATGGGCATGTTCGCCCAGTTACAGAAGGGGGAGTTTCATGGCACAGCTCAGCTACCGTTTCTGGGGTCCCACGCAGGTGCTCTTTGGCGCGGGCCAGCTCGACAACCTGCATACGCTGCCCATGCCGGGCAAGAAGGCGATGGTCGTCATCTCCAACGGGAAGTCCACCAGCGCCAACGGCTCCCTTGACCGCACGCTCGACCAGCTCAGGCAGGCCGGCGTCGAGACACTCGTCTTCGACAGGGTCGGAGCCAACCCCACCAAGGAGGCCACCGAGGAGGGCGCCTTCTTTGCCCGCGAGCATGGCTGCGACTTCGTCGTGGCGCTCGGCGGCGGCTCGGTCATGGACTCCGCCAAGGTCATGGCGCTCTTCGTCCCGCAGCCTAGCAACGACCTGTGGGACTATGCCGGGGGCAAGACCGGCAAGGGCCTTCCCCTCGTGAACCCCGAGCTGCCTTGGATCGCCATCACCACGACGGCCGGCACCGGCTCCGAGGTCGACTCGGCTGGCGTCATCTCCAACGAGGCCACGCACGAGAAGATCGGCGTGGGCACGCCCACGGACTTCGCGCGCTACGCCATCGTCGACCCCGAGCTCATGCTCACGGTGCCCCCCACGTTCACCGCCTACCAGGGCTTCGATGCCCTCTTCCACAGCCTCGAGGGCTACATCTCCAAGCCCGCCAACCCCTTCTCCGAGATGGTCCAGCTTGCTGCCATCGAGAACATCGGGACGTGGCTGCCCGTGGCCGTCAAGGACGGATCCAACCTCGAGGCCCGCACGCACGTGGCCTTTGCCAACACGATGAGCGGCTACTCCATGGTGGCGAGTTCCTGCACCTCCGAGCACTCGATGGAGCATGCGATGAGCGCCTACCATCCCGCGCTTCCGCACGGTGCCGGCCTCATCATGATCAGCCGCGCGTACTTCCAGTTCTGGGTCGACAGGCACGTCTGCGACGACCGCTTCGTGCGCATGGCCCAGGCGCTCGGCAGGGCCGATGCGACCGAGGCGCAGGACTTCATCGGTGCCCTCACCGACCTGCAGCGCGCCTGCGGGGTGGACGGGCTCAGGATGAGTGACTATGGCATCGCGCGCGAGGAGGCCATGACGCTCGCCATCAACTCGCGCGAGACCATGGGCGTCCTCTACCTGGCGGACCCGGCTGAGACCACCAACGAGGAGATCGCCGGCATCTACGAGAGCGCGTGGCGGTAGGCGTGGCAGGCGGGTGGCCGTGAGGTCACGTGCCAGCTTGCCCGCGGCCCCCTGGGCACGCTCGGGTGGTAGGGTGGGCGGCCTGGATGGCTTGGCCGTCCCTGGCTGATGTACAATCGGGCACCGTGTGCCACACTGGCACCACTGGCCACCACTTCCGTCATCAGGAGAGCAGCACATGCCCACGACCGACAAGCCGTCCTTCTTCATCACCACCCCCATCTACTACGTCAACGCCAAGCCCCACCTGGGAACGGCCTACTCCACGATCCTCTGCGACGTGCAGGCACGCTACCGTCGCGCCAGGGGCTTTGACGTCAAGTTCCTCACGGGCATGGACGAGCACGGTGAGAAGGTCGAGGAGGCCGCCCGCGAGCATGGCATGACGCCGCAGGAATGGTGCGACAATCAAGTTCCCTTCTTCGAGGAGCTCTGGCGGACGCTCGAGATCTCCAACGATGACTTCATCCGCACGACCGAGCCGCGCCAGGTGCGTGCCGTCCAGTACCTCTGGGAGCGCATGCGGGAGTCTGGCTACCTCTACAAGGGCTCCTATGATGGCTGGTACTGCGTGCCCGAGGAGACCTACTTCACCGAGAGTCAGGTGTGCAAGTCCGACGAGGAGAACCACACCGAGGGTCGACACCTCTGTCCCGACTGCGGTCGCCCCCTGGAACGCGTGCAGGAGGAGTCCTGGTTCTTCAGGCTCTCCGCCTTCCAGGACAGGTTGCTGGCACTCTATGACGAGCATCCGGACTTCGTGATGCCCGACTTCCGCATGAGGGAGGTGCGCAGCTTCGTCGAGGGGGGCCTCACGGACCTCTCCGTGAGCCGCACAAGCTTCGACTGGGGCATCAAGCTGCCCTTCGACGAGCGACACGTGACCTACGTGTGGTTTGACGCCCTGCTCAACTACATGACGGCCGTGGGCTATGGCCAGGGGGGCGACGAGGCTGCCGCCGAGTTGGCCTTCCGCTGGCCCGCCCAGTACCACGTGGTGGGCAAGGACATCATCCGCTTCCACTGCGTCATCTGGCCCGCCATGCTCATGGCCGTGGGCGAGGCCCTGCCCGGGCACGTGTTCGCCCATGGCTTCCTCATGGTCAAGAACGAGGAGACCGGCCAGGGCGAGAAGATGTCCAAGAGCCGTGGCAACGCCATCGCGCCCCAGGACGTCATCGACCTTCTGGGCGTGGAGGGCTACCGCTACTACTTCATGACCGACGTGGTGCCCGGCGAGGACGGTGCCATCAGCTTCTCCCGCATGGAGCAGGTCTACAACGCCGACCTCGCCAACAGCTGGGGCAACCTCGTGAGCCGTGCCCTCAACATGAGCGCCAAGTACTTCGGCGGCAGGACGCCGGCCTTCGACGGGGGCTGGGCCGTCCGCGAGAACCCCCTGCGCGCCATTGCGGAGGGCATCGCGGGACGCTACGCGGCCCACATGGATAAGATGGAGTACGTGGGCGCCCGCGACGTGGTCATGGAGCTCGTGCATGCGGCCAACCACTACGTGGAGGACTCCACCCCCTGGGCCGTGGCCAAGGACCCCACCCGCGTTGGTGAGCTCTCCGACATCATCTGCAACCTGCTTGAGGCCATCCGCATCAGCGCGCACCTGCTGGCGCCCTTCATGCCCGAGACATCTGCCGAGGTGCTGCGCCGCATGGACCTTGCCGCGGAGGTGGACTCCGACGACCTCGCTGCCGCGTGCGCGTGGGGGCAGATCAAAGGTGGCGTCGAGGTCACCAAGGGCGCTGCGCTCTTCCCGCGCCTGGGTGGCAAGAGATAGGGACGTGCGATGACGGCACCCTGCTCATACCTTGCCGACCGGCGCGAGACCCGCTCCACGCTCGAGCGGCATGGGCTCTGTGCCAAGCATCGGCTGGGACAGAACTTCCTGGTGAGCGATGGCGTCATCGCGCACATCCTGGCGCTTGCCGAGCTCACGTGCGATGACGTGGTGATCGAGGTGGGGCCGGGCATCGGCACGCTCACGGTTGCGCTCCTGGCGCGCGCCGGCGAGGTGCGTGCCATCGAGGCGGACCGTTCGCTTGCCCCGGTGCTGGCAGAGACCTGCGCGCGGGACGGCGAGCGCCTGACGCTGACGTGGGGAGATGCGCTCAAGGTGCTCCCCCAGGGCGTGGCGCAGGAGCCGCGCCCCACCATGCTCGTGGCCAACCTGCCCTACCAGGTGGCGGCCACGCTCGTCCTCAAGGTGCTTGAGGAGCTACCCAGTGTGCGGCGGCTGGTGGTGATGGTCCAGGCCGAGGTGGCCGACCGCATCGCAGCTGCGCCCGGGAGCAAGGCGTACGGTGCCTACACGGCTAAGCTGCGGCTGTGGGGAAGGGTGACGGGCCGCTTCGAGGTGGGGCCGGGCAGCTTCATGCCGCCACCGCATGTGGACTCCGCCGTGGTGCGCATCGATCGCGCGCCGCTGCTGGATGCCGCCGAGATCCCCTGGGTCGCGCAGGTCATCGATGCCGCCTTCGCCCAGCGGCGCAAGACCATCCGCAACTCCCTTGCGACCAATGGCTTCGAGCGGGATGTGCTCGATGCGGCCCTGGCCCGCACGGGTATCATGCCCACGGTGCGCGCGGAGTCCCTCACACCCGACGATCTCGTCCGCCTTGCCGGGGCCCTGCGCCATGAGTGAGGCGTTCCGGCTCATGCTCGAGGATGGCATGCCCCTGCACGACCGCACGGGGCGTCCCGTCCAGGTGCCTGAGCCCCAGGTCCCGCTCGCGGACACCCACGGGCACCTCACCTGCTTCCGTACGGTGGACGTTGCCGAGGCGCTCTGCCGGGCAGCGCTCGTGGGAGTGCGCCTGCTGGTGGTGCCCATCGACCCGGTTGGTGACTTCGGGTCCGACGAGACGCGCTGGCATGACGTGGCCGGGCTGCTCGCGTGGCTGGACGGACAGGTGGAATGCGCGCGAGCGCTGCTCGCCACGAGCGTGCGCGCAGGCCTGAGGCAACCCACATACGGCGGTGACGTGCCGCAGCTGCTTGACAACGTGCGCATCGTGGCGGGCGTCCACCCGTACGGTGCGCTGCGCGTGCGTGAACCCGCGGTGCGGGAGCGCCTCGAGGCCCTGCTCGCCAACCCCCGCTGCGTGGGCGTGGGAGAGATCGGGCTGGACGCGGGCCCCTACGCGGAGCTTGCGCTCGAGCGGCAGGAGCAGGCGCTCCGCTGGCAGCTCACGGTGGCACGCGAGCGGCATCTGCCCGTCGAGCTGCACCTGCGCGATGGCGAGCACGATACGGCGGCGCATGACCTCGCAGCGCACGTACTCGCGGAGGAAGGTGTGCCCCAGGCGGGCTGTGACCTTCACTGCTTCACGCAGGGTCCCGAGGTCCTGCGGCCGTTCGCGGAGCTTGGCTGCCACATCGCCTTCGGGGGAGCCGCCACGTTCAAGCGCTCGGACGCCATCCGCGCCGCGGCTGCCGCCTGCCCCGCCGAGCGGATGCTTTCTGAGACCGACTGCCCCTACATGGCACCCGTGCCGCTGCGCGGACGGGAGTGCGAGCCTGCCATGGTGGCCCTGACCTCGTCATTGCTCGCCGATGTGCGTGAGCGCGAGCTGGGTGTCTCCCGCACGGCGACCTATCGGGCACTCTGGCGCAACGCCTGCACGCTCTTTGGTCTGCAGGGGTAACGGATGTCGGATACAGCTCGGACGGCATCACTCGTACAAATGTTGCGAGAGACACAGAGAGCGCGTACGCTAGGTTGGTATCTCACGCATCAGGTCATCCGCGTGCCCCCTGGCCGAAAGAAAGGGGAAGGCTGTGGGACGCAGACGCAATCTCACGAGAAGGTCGCTCCTTAGCGTGGCAATTGCCAGTGCCATCACGCTTCCCAGCTGCTCTGGAGAGACGTCTGAGGGTACTGAGAAGGGTGAGGTCGCTCCAGCTCGCATGCCGTGGGATTGGCATGGCCTTGCAGGGATAGTGGATGATGCGGGCACATGGATCGTGACGCCACGGTACCAGAATCCCTACAGCATGTTTGCCATCTCGTCAGATGGCGCCTCACTTGCCGTTGCGGCCGAGGGACTCACGGGCATTGCCGAGCCGGGCGGCGTGTGGGTCCTTGAGCCGCTTTGGGCTGATGTAAGCGAGGTGCGTGCGGGCATGGTGACTGCGGCATCGCACCAGGCCGGCCCCTGGGGTATCGGAAGGCCTGACGGCTCATGGCAGATCGCGCCCAAGTACACAAGTGCGACCTGGCTTCCGACGCCAGGAACCGCGTTGGTTTCGGTATAGCGGATGAGGTTGTCTCTGTGCCGGTTGATGCGATATGGCTGTCGCATGCGCTAGTCGTGCATGCCTGCGTCGTATCCCATCGGTTCATGTGGGTGCGATTTGATTCGTGTGGGTGCCAATCTCCCTATCACAGTCGACAAAACCCCAGTTCAGCGAGAGCGGCAGGATGCGATTCGCACCCACACGCAGCAAAAGGCACCCACAGGATGCATGGAGGAGGCATGACCGCCTCGTCCCATTGCGTCCGATCGTCGTGCCTGCTATCGTAGGCGTACATCGGATGCCTGCCCGCGCGCCCCATCAGTGAGGTGTGCCATGGTGCCCGCATCCGTCTCTTCCCAGCTCATCCTCTCCCATCTCGTCGATGGTGCCGCGGAGGCGCTCTGGCCCACGCGGTGCGTGGGCTGTGATCGTCCCGGTACGCTGCTGTGCCCCCATTGCCGGGCGGCACTTCCCTGGATAGACCAGCGCTGGGCGTGCCTCAACTGCGGCGCCCCGGCAGGATGGCTTGCCTGCTCCGAATGCGACGAGCCGTGGGAGACGCGCACGGTCGCCTGCGCGCTGCCCTTCGCCGGCGTGGGCACGCGTCTGGTCACCGCCTACAAGGACGGGCACGAGCGCCGCCTGGCCCCCGTCCTCGCCGTCGCCATCGCCTGCGCCCTGGACGAGGCACGCGCATGGCCCGCTCCCGACAGCCGTCCCCGCTTCGATCCTGCGGCAACGGATGCGCTCTGCTTTGTCCCAGCTACCGAGCGCGCCTTTGTGCGCAGGGGCTTCGATCACATGGAGGGCGTTGCTCGCGCCCTCTCGGCGCTCGAGGGCATCCCGATGGCGGACGTGCTCGCGCGGGGGCCGGCACGGGACCAGCGCTCACTCGGCAGGAGCGAACGCGCTGCGAACCTTCGTGACAGCGTGGAGGTCGTGTCGGACGTGGCGGGGCTGAGCCTGCTCCTCGTGGACGATGTCATCACGACCGGCGCGTCGATACGAGCTTGCGCGCAGGCCCTGCGCGACCACGGTGCGCGGGAGGTGAGCGCCTGTGCGCTTGCCCGCGTATGGTAGGGGTCGTCTCTGTACCGATGCGCAGATACGGCCTGTGGATCATACGAGAGGGATCGAAACGCCCACGGGCTGGTATACTTTCTGCGTTCCGTTCAGGTCTGTGGTTGCGGGTGGCGCGCTTTGGCAGGTCTCCCTAGTCCATGGCAGACGAGGTCAAAAGGATCCACGTAAGCCGGGCGTGAGCGTGCCGGCGAGCATGGCTCGTCCTAGAAGCAAGTCGTACCGTCCGCGGCTGGGGGCATCTGGCCCCACGGGCGAGAGGGCCGATAGTGGGGGGCCGTAGCCCCGAAGCGAAGGCTCCCGTACGCGAGTGTGGGGTCAAATACCAGGTCAGCTGGAGGGAACAGGGAGGGGACGGACGCCCTTGGCGGGCGGCCTGCCGAAAACGGGGGAGCGATGGGCATCACAGTCACGAGCATCGGCATGCGGGGTCGCACATGCGTTGGGGCTCTTGCCCTTGTTGGTGCCCTCGTGGTGGGAGGATGCGGCGCGCAGGGGCTGTCGGGCGCCATGCGGTCCACGCCCTCGGTCGACCAGGCGCTTGCCACGCTGGCCTCGGAGCACGCGCAGAGCGTGCCTGATGGCGCCCTCGTGACTGCGGGCACGCTTACGGTGGGCATCAATACCAAGGTGGAGACCGTCCCTCTCTACTTTGCCAACGCGGACGGTGCCATATCGGGCTTGGACGTGGACCTTGCCTCCGCCCTTGCCGAGCAGATGGGGCTCAAGGTCTCCTTCGTGAGTGTGAGCGACCCCGCCGCTGCGCTGGGTGTCACCTGCGACGTGGTCATGAACTACTCCGGAACGGACGCGGCGGGTACGGTGGCACCTGCCGGCACGGATGTCACGACGGCCTGCTCCTATGCCGAGACGGCCCCCGCGCTCTTTGGCAAGAAGCTCAGTGGCACCCTCAGCGGCTCCGATCTCACGGGCAAGAGGGTCGGCGTGCAGGCAGGCTCCAAGTCCGCCTCGGCGCTCGAGCGGACCAGCCTTTCCCTGCAGTCCACGGGCTACAACAACCTCAATGACGCCTTCTCGGCACTCGAGGGCGGTGATGTGGACTATGTGCTCTGCGAGGCCTATCCCGGCGCGTACCTCGCACAGTCGCATGCCGATGTCGCCATGGGCGGCATCCTGGGCGAGCCCACCCCCAAGGGCATCGCGGTGCTCGGCACCAACGCCGACCTCAGGCAGGGCGTCTCGGACGCCTTCTCTGCGCTGCGGGAATCAGGCGCATACGATCTGGTGCGCGCGCACTGGGTGGGGAGCCTCCCCAATCTCGGTGCGGCAGACCAGGTCAAGGGGGTCCCGACCAAGGGGACGCCCGAGGCGGCAGCCAATGCGGCAGGTTCGCTCGCGGGTGGACAGTCTGCCAGCGCCTCCACGGGCACCATGGGCGCCAACGAGGGAGCGTCGTCTGCGGGCAATGCGGGCGATGGGTCCACGGCAGGCGCCAATGCCGTTAGCTAGCCTGTGCGGCGCGCGGATGTGCGTCCGGTCGCCAGGGGATCTGCCTTCCCCGCAAAGTCCCCAAGGGGTACAACTAGGCTAGTCACCTCTTCCAGAGGATGATCTCTAAGAAGGAGGAACACATGGTTGACATCAAGATTACGGGTCGGAAGGTCTCCATCACCGACGGCATGCGCGAGCATGTGACGGACAAGGTCGGCGGGGCCCTCAAGGTGTTCGACATCAGCCCCATGAGCTGTGATGTCGTGCTGCGCGTGGGACGCAATCGCTCCAACCCGGATCGCAAGACCTGTGAGATCACCGTCTTCGTGCGCGATGCGGTGGTGCGCGTGGAGGCCAGCCAGGAAGACATGTACGTCGCCATCGACGAGGCGGCCGAGAAGGTCACCCGCCAGCTGCGCAAGTACAAGACGCGCGTCATCGACCATACCCGCCGCTCTGCCGGCGCACGGGGCGATGTGGCACCCGAGGGGATCGGTGACCTTTCGAGCCTCATCGAGCCCCCCAAGGAGGAGGACAACCTCCTGGTGCGCGAGAAGTACATCGACCTCAAACCCATGAGCGAGGAGCAGGCCCTGATCCAGACCGATCTGCTCGGGCATGACTTCTATGTGTTCGAGAATGCCAACACGGGCCTCATCAACGTCATCTACCATCGTAACAACGGCGGCTACGGCATCATCAAGCCCAAGGTCGAGACGAACGACGAGGCGTAAGGAAGCACATGCCCACGGACTCTCCCCTTACCAGCGCGGATGCTCAGGATCCGACCGACGTCAAGCGCGTCGGCCGAGCCTATCACCAACGGCGCAACGTACGATTCATCGTTGACTCTACGTCGGACTATGCCCCTGGCGTCACGGATGCCCTGGGGGTGGAGGTCATACCGTTCACCTACATGACCCCCGAGGGGGAGCAGGTGGACGACCTCTGGGCCACGAGCGACCCCCACGAGTTCTACGAGGCCATGCGCAAGAACCCCACGGTGCACTACACCACCTCTGCCGTCACGCCAGGGCGCTACTATGAGGCCTTCGAGCGCGCGGCACTGGACGGCATGCCCACGGTGTACATCGGCCTCTCCGGCGGACTCTCCTCCTCGATCGACTCCGCACGTCAGGCGCAGGAGATGATCAAGGAGAGGTATCCCGGATTCGAGCTCTATGTGCTCGACACCACCTGCGACTCTGCGGCGGGCGAGCTCCTTGCCATCGAGATGGTGCACCAGGCGAGCCTGGGCCTCTCGGCCGAGGGGCTCTATGCCTGGGCGTGCGACGCCCGCTACTTCGTCCATGGGTACTTCACGCTGGATAGCTTTGACAGCCTGGCCGCTGGTGGCCGCATTCCTCCGGCAGCGGCCAATGTGGGCAGCAAGCTGGACATCAAGCCCGAGCTGTCCTATGACCTCACCGGCGCCCTCACGCTGCGCGGCATGTGCCGTGGTCGCAAGAAGGCGCTCAAGGCCATCATCCAGGACTTTCGTGACAACTATGCCCATGATGCGTCGCTTCCCCTGGCTATCGTCTCCACGGACGCCGAGAAGGACGCCGACTGGCTCGAGCGTGAGGTGCGCAAGGAGGAGGGCTGCGAGGACGTGACCATCATCCGCAGCCAGGTGTCACCCATCCTGGGCAGCCATGTCGGCCCCGGCATGGTGGCGCTCTGCTTCTGGGGCACCGATCGCCGCGAGAAGCTCTCGCTGACCGATCGCATCGCACGCAAGGTCCGCAAGGGGAGGCAACCCTCCTGACGGGCGCCCCTCTGGCGCTGTCTGCCCATCATCCGATACGAAGAGGAGGCCTATGTCATCGACCATCCACAGCGTTGCCTTCATTGGCACCGGCATCATGGGCGCCCCCATTGCGGGCCACCTTCTGGATGCCGGCTATGGCCTTACGGTCCACAACCGCACCAAGGCCAAGGCGGACGCGCTCGTCGCCCGGGGTGCCATGTGGGCGCCCTCGCCCGGCGAGGCCGCCTCGCAGGCGGACGTCGTCTTCACCATGTTGGGCTACCCCACCGATGTCGAGGAGGTGTACCTCGACAAGGGCGGCATCATCGCAGCCTCGAGGAAGGGCGCCTGGCTCGTGGACCTCACCACCAGCTCCTCCCAGCTTGCCCGCGACATCCACGATGCCGCGGAGGTCATGGACAAACATGCGCTCGACTGCCCGGTGACGGGCGGCGAGCAAGGTGCCATCGACGGCACGCTCACGCTCATGGTGGGTGCCGCGGAGACGGATGCCGCCCCCATTCTGCCCCTGCTCGAGTGCTTCTCGGACACGGTCTACTATCTGGGCGCTGCTGGACGCGGCCAGACGGTCAAGCTCTGCAACCAGGTCGCCTTGGCCTCGGCCATGGTTGGCTATGCTGATGCCCTTGCCCTTGCCGAGACAGCGGGCATCGATGGGGCCCAGATGGTCGACATCGTCTCGCACGGCATGGGCGGCTCGGTCGCCCTGAGCAAGCTTGCCCCGAGGTCCGTGGTGGGGGACTACAGGCCTGGTTTTCTGGTGGAACATCTGCGCAAGGACCTTGGCCTGGCTCTCATGCAGGCGGATGATGCCGGCATGGCCCTGCCAGGCGCCCAGAACGCCTTCGACCTGTATGACGCCCTGTGCAAGGTCGGCGGCTCGCGCCTGGGGACACAGGCCATCACCCTGCTCTACCAGGATCAGGAGACGGGAGCCTCTGTCGGGCTCGATTGGTCGCTGCTTGAGCAGCCTGCCGAGCACGACCACGGGCATCATCATCGTGATGGGCGCCAGCACTAGGGCGTCCCGAAGGGAACCATCGACCACATGAACGAAGCAGCACAGAGCTCGCTCGCCGTCCTCATCGACTACGAGAACCTCGCCCTAGGGACGGGCAGGCGCAAGCGCAACGGCCATCAGGAGCCAGGGCCGCGTCCCGACGTCAAGCGCATCCTCGAGCGTCTCGTCGACAAGGGGCGCATCACCGCCAAGCGCGCCTACTGCGACTGGCAGCGCTTCGATGACGCCATCACGCCCCTGCACGAGCTGGGCATCGAGCTCATCGAGATCCCAGACCGTGCCTATACCGGCAAGAACTCGGCTGACATCCGCCTTGCCGTGGACGCGATGGAGATGTGCCTCACCAAGGAGCACATCGACACCTTTGCCATCCTCTCCGGCGACTCCGACTTCTCGCCGCTCGTGGCAAAGCTCAAGGAGTTCGGCAAGACCGTCATCGGCGTGGGCATGAAGGAGTCCACGAGCAGCCTGCTCGCCGAGGTGTGCGACGAGTTCCTCTTCTATGAGGACATCGTGAGCAAGGGAGGCACGCCCGACTTCACCGCCACGGTGCCCAAGGAGCGCCATGCCTGCTACGAGCTGCTGTTCGAGACCATCGACGCGCTGCAGGGCGAGAGCGACAGTGCCATACTTGCCTCGCGCCTCAAGGACACCATGAAGCGCAAGCGTCCGCAGTTCTCGGAGCGCAGCTACGGCTACCGCTCCTTCAGCAACCTGCTGCGTGAGGCGTCGAAGCTGGGGTTCATCGAACTCCATCAGGATCCGCGCAGCGGCACGATCATGGTGGATGGGTTTAGCGAATAGGGGAGACATGGCAGACAAGGAAACCGAGAAGGATCTAGAGACGCTCGTGGCGGAGCTGGATGGCTCCAACCGTCGCCATAGGCAGGAGTCTGCACGTGAGTTGGCCCGTCGTGCCAGGGAGGGTGTCAGCGATCTCTTTGAGTACGCCGGCGACGTCATCGACGGCCTCGACCGTCCCGAGGCGCAGACGCGCTGGGAGCTCTTGGATGTCCTGTCCGAGATGGCCAAGGAGGACCCCGGCTGCGTGGAGGAGGCCTTCGAAGGTGCCGAGGCGTCCCTGTTCGACGAGGAGTCCTCTGCCGTGCGCCTTGCGGCATTCCGCTTTCTCACGAGCTTTGGTGCCACCGAGCCGGCCCGTTCCGCTCAGGTGTGGCCCATCCTCGATGAGGCGGTACAGTGCTATCACGGGGATCCGGAATACCGTGACATGCTCGGTTGTCTTCTGGAGTTTGCGGGCGGTTCCATCGCTCCTGATGTGGCAGACGCACTGCATGCGCGCATCGACTTCGACGCCCAGAACGGTAGGGGCTATATAAAGGCATTTTCGTGTGAGATTGTGGAGGCCCTCAACAAGAGGTAGTGCCTCGCCTACAATTTCGAGGATTGGTTGACGATAGGCGGCCATCATGGCCCTGCAATCAGTGCCCCTAGGTGCGTAGGAGGATGAGCATGTCACGTAAGCACAACAAACGCGGCAACAAGAACAAGGGTAAGAAGGAAAAGAGGAATGCGCGGGCCTCGAAGGTGGCGACTGACGGGGCTCTGCCTGACATCCAGGATGACGAGGACACGCTCGAGGACGAGGAGTCCACGACCTCCAGCGAAAAGCCCAAGAGAGGTCGCACGTCCAAGAGGCACAAGGAGTCCACGGACGACCATGAGGACAATGCGCCAAAGCGGAGCAAGCGATCCAAAAAGTCCGGGAAGTCCGAGGAAGACTCTCAGGACGAAGGGTCCAAGGACAAGGGACGTAAGAACGCTCCTCGCAGCAAGGGCAAGGGGTCTTCCCAGACCTCCCATAGGGGTTCCGCAGGCACCAGGTCATCCAGGTCGCCCCGTACGATTGGCCGTCGCCAGGGTCTCACGACCACCTCGTGGGTCTGGATTGCCATTGCCTGCGCACTTGTGGGCATGCTGTTCGGCCGCTTCGTGCTCACGCGCATTACCGGCGGCGTGATTGACGGCTCCCTCTCTGGCAAGACCACGGTCACCGCCGATCAGCTCAATACGGTCATGGGCACCTACACGTACAAGGGCCAGACCTACAACATCACGGCGCAGGACGTGCTCGATACCACTTCCAGCCAGAACCAGGCCAATGCCGATGGCACCTACAACCTGCCCTCCGCCGATGGCGTCCTCGCCGTCGCGCGTACGCAGATTCTCACGAAGGCGGCAGACGATCAGGGCATCACTGTCTCCGATGACGAGCTGAGCCAGTTTGCCCAGCAACATGCCGGCACCTCCGACTTCGACCAGATCGCCTCCAACTTCGGCATCTCGGCCGATAAGGTAAAACAGGAGGTTGCTGATACCGCCAAGATAGACAAGCTGCGCGACTCCGTGGTTACTACCACCGTGCCCGATGCGCCCACGGCCCCCACCGAGCCCTCCGATGGCAACAAGGATGCCACGAGCAAGGAGTATGCGGACTACATCATCAACCTTGCGGGTAGCGAGTGGGATGCGAATGCAGGTACCTGGGCCGCTACGGATGGTCCCTACGCCTCGGCCCTGGCCAACTACACCGTCACGCCCGACTCCGCCAGCTATAACGCTGCGTGGGCTGCCTATGTGGTTGCCTCGCAGAAGTACCAGGCAGCCGCTCAGCAGGCCTCCCAGGGCTGGACGAACTACGTCAACAGCCAGCTGGCGCAGGCCAACCTCCAGCTGGGCACCTTGGTGATCTAGTCGCCCTGCCACGGTGCCGCGCATGCGCGCGTTGGTGAGCAGATGCCTCTTGGGCAGCGCCTGCCGTTACGATGGTGGGGCGAAGCCCGTGCCCGAGGTGAAGGAGCTCTGTGGGAAAGTCGACGCCGTGGGAATCTGTCCCGAGCTTGCCTCGGGGCTTCCCATACCCAGGCCTCCCGCCGAGCAGCGCGGCGGACGCGTCATGCTCGAAGACGGCAGGGATGTCACGGAGGACTTCGAGCGGGGTGCGCATCTCTCTCTGGAGCGGGCACGCCAAGAGGGCATCTGCGCCGCGGCGGCACCTCTCGCCGTTCTGAAGGCGAAGAGCCCCTCCTGCGGCGTGGATGTGATTTACGATGGTTCCTACACTGGCACGCTGACGCGGGGAGACGGGCTGCTCGCACGTCTCCTGAGGGAGGAGGGATTCTGCGTGGTCACCGAGGATCTCGTCAAGAGCTGCAAGCCGTCCGTCGAGCATCCCGTCGCCATCGTCTTGGGGACGGGCCTTGGGCACCTCAAGAGTCTGGTCAAGCCTGTGCGTCGCATCGACTATCACGATATCGAGGGCTTCCCCACAAACGCCATGCCCGTGAGCGGTCATTGCTTCGAGGCCACGGTCGGCACGGTGGACGACGTCCCGGTGGTGGTCTATCCGGGGCGCATCCACCTGTATCAGGGCTATAGCGCCGCGGAGGTCACGTCCCTCGTGCGCCATGCGCACCACCTGGGCTGCCGTGACATCATCTTTGCCTGTGCCACGGGAGCCGTCCCGGGCAACGCCAGCCTGGGCCTGGGCATACTCTCCGACCAGGTCAACCTCACGGGACGCAATCCCCTTGCCGAATGGGAGGGGGAGCGCGACGTGAAGACGCCCTTTGTGGACATGAAGGATGCCTATACGCCCTATCTGCGCACGCTGGCTCGTGGCGTGGCGGACGACCTGGGCATCGCGGTGGAGGAGGGCGTCTATGCGGGCGTCCTGGGACCGTGCTTCGAGACGCCGGCCGAGGTGGCCCTGATGCGGCAGCTGGGCGTCTCATATGTGGGCATGTCTACGGTCAACGAGGTCATCATGGCCCATGCCCTGGATATGCACGTGCTGGGGCTCACGCTCGCAGCCAACGCATCCGGTGCGCCGGGGACATCGCACGAGTCGGTGCGCGCAGGGGCACAGCACCATGCGGACAGCTTCGAGCGGCTGGTGCGCGGCGTGCTGCGTCTGCTCTAGGGCGCCCGCGTGAGAAGGATGACACCTCGCTCGCCATCCCTCCCAGAGCGCGTTGGCCGTTTCCATCTTGTATCGTTGAGTGTGCAATTACCGATTGGTGCTAGGCTAGGAGCGTTACCATCCACCATTCGATGACAGGGGAGCAATCATGTCTGGCGGCTCTCTGTGCGCTCGCCCTCTTGACCGTCGCTCCCTGCTGGGCGCTGCACTGGGCCTGGGACTTCTCGCACCAGCCCTGGCAGGCTGCAGCAGCCCATTCGACCAGATCGAGCGTGTCATCGGACTCAAGAGGGCCCCCCTCTACGTGTTGACGGGTTACAAGAGTACATCGAGCGGTTTCTCCGTTGGGACGTCTGATGTCACCGTCGACCTTACCCTAGATGAGCATGGGAACGTCATGCAACGTACGACCGACTTCACTGATCCAGAGGGGACGGAGGATGACAGTGGTGGCATACAGCGCATGCTGTCCACCTACACGCGTGACGAGAACGGATGGGTGACCTCCGTGGAGTCGACCTATACGTTGACCACCGCAGGAGGCTCGAGCGGCTCGTCGACCTCGAGGAAGGATTCGCAGAGGAGCACCACTGACAGTTCGAGTAGCGATGTGACGTACGAGTTCAACGGCGATGGCCAGCCGTACAGGCTGACGCACACCACATACGGGAACGCTAACGACCAGGATGGCACGTCCTCTGAGACGACCTATGAGTACGACGACGGTGTCATCACGAAGGTGACAAACACGTCAGGATCCTCGTCCGACGAGAGCGGACAGTCGAGATCTGTCACCGACTACAACGAGCAGGGTTTCCCCACGCGGAGCAAATACACCTTTACGCGGAGGAAGGGATCAGGAAGCACCTCGTTGAGCACCTATACGTACCAGATGGATGACGATGGTGTGATAACGGGGGCGCACGTGGAGCTAACGTCCGATGCTTCGGGAAGCAGCCCATCGACGCCGAGCCCCTCCGCCTACGAGGATGCGTACACATACGACGACAACGGCAACCTCGTTCAGTGCGAGAGAACCGCCGAGATGGACGTGGACGTCTATGGAACCGTTGACACAGGGGCGAAGCGGCGGCCGGTCACAAGGACCACCAGCACGACCTACACATACACGCTCATCGACGACCCCTCACCCGCAGCGGTGTTTGACTCCTTGCTCGTGACCGTGTAGCCATCACATTCGTGTGTCAGCGATTGGAGCAGAGCATGTCCACCAGCAGTCCCGTCCCTCACTTCGGTGCCCACTCCCTGAGCAGGCGTGCGCTTCTGTCATCGGCTGCAGGCGGCACGCTGGCAGCACTCTCCGCCTGCAGCAATCCCTTGGGATTCACATCCCCTGACAGCTCGGGCGATGGGGGGCTCGGGGTTCTGGCACCCAAGCATCAGCCCATCTTTGTGACGGCATCACGCAAGCACACGGACTCCTCGGGACTGGATTCGGATGTCACGTACGAGCTGGATGATCATGGCAATATGATTTCCGCGAGCGGCACACGAAGCGACCACAAACGCGATGAGAATGGCAAGTCAACTCAGGAAGTAGAGGAATACTCGTTCACAACCACCTTTGCTGTGGACGAGAATGGCTGGACCACCGACTGGGAGACCACGGGCGATACCGACGAGCACTCAGGCAAGGGTCACTATGACCTCGAGTTCAATGATGATGGGACCCTGGCAAGGCGGGTGGCGACGAATCCCGATGATGGTACGGAAGTATCCACGGTCGAGTACGAGTACGATGCCGACGGCAACCTCACCAAGGAGACAACGACGTCCTCATCCAAGGACGGCTCATCCACATACGTATCCACGATGCTGTTCAACACGGATGGTTTCGTGACCGAGACGGATGACGAGGGGGACGGCTTCACCTCCACGTCCACGTATGAGTATGAGACGGATGATGACGGCGTCGTGACGGCTGCGAACATCTCGAACGACTACGGGCAAGGCGACCCGCTGCGCTCTCGCCTCGAGTTCGAGTATGACGACGACGGTAACATCTCCAAGGTGACAACCAAGATGGAGTCCTTTACCGGTACGTCGAGCGGCGGCAAGACATCGTATCACGCCACGGGGGATTCCGAGTACACCTATCAGTGGATAACCGACCCCTCCGATGCCGCCGTGCTCGGTGCATCAACCCGACCCATTCGGTAGATTCGAGGACGGCGCTTGCATTCGTAGCGATGGTTCATATAGAATCTGTGCCGCATCTGCGGGTGTGCTGGGGATGCCAGCTTAGCTCAGTTGGTAGAGCATCGCTCTCGTAAAGCGGGGGTCATCAGTTCGAGTCTGATAGCTGGCTCCAGAAGATGCAGAGGCCGGGGCTTCGTTGTCCCGGCCTTCCTCATTGATGGCGTCCGCGAGCTTGTCTCGGGTCATGGGTCTCCTTCGCTGTCGCGTGTGCGAGCACGCCGGGGTTTCCTGTCATGTGGGTACCAATCGTTGCATGTGGGTGTCAATCGATTCATGTGGGTGTCTTTCTCCCGAAAGTCACCCACAAAACCGCACATATGTTCGTCGGCCTGTCAAGTGAGACATTTTTAGCAGAGCTCGCCAGCCCCTAGATAGCTAAGCCAGGGGCTGGCTTCCAAACCCTTTGGGCTCTCATCTTCCTGCGTGTCCTCATAGCGGATAAAAAGATCTATCCAGCTTCGGATGCTTCACATGCGATCCACTCACATATTCGCGGGTCTTCGGTTATACACTGAGCCGCACTACGATGCTTTCGGTATAGATGGAGCCGCATGACCACCGCATAAGGTGATCTGTCAGGTCTCACACATGACCCCTTTGGCTGCGTGTGCGGTTTTCGCGGGTCATCTTCACGCATCGATGATAAGAATGCTCGAAAGGATGTGGCTCTGTCAGTGGCAGGCCTAGGCCATGGAGCCTATCCCAGACTCCACCTTAAGCCCAATTACCCAAATCCAACAAGCAAGCTCGCGCACCACCGCCACTCTTGCGACGTTGGGATGTTTGCCTGAATCAACAAGCTCGTCAAAGCGGGACTTGAGACGTCTGTTGGCCTTACGGGCAAGTCGCCCAATCTCAGGCGACACCCCACACGTACGCACATGCCTCTTGGTATAGTCCTTCCTTCTGCAGATGGATGCAGGACCCTCAATAAGCAAGCGGCGCAGAAGGGTCGGCCCTTCCCTGGGGATGTGCCCGGGGCTGCATCTTGGGCCACCTGAGCGATCGGTTGCAGAACATCCTATCCACCGAGAGACCTTCCTGCCTGAGCTAAAGCGAGAAAGGCTCCCAAACTCGGCTGCCGCAGGAAGAGCAGTGGCACTGCCTATACCCAAGGGCAAAGAAATCGCATCAACATAAGGTGCCCAGCGCAAAGACTGACGGAGTCCCTCTACACTCTCTTTGAAGGCAGCACGGCTCTCTTCTAAGGCGCAGAGCCCTCCAGGCATGAGTTTCGGTGTGAGACTTGCGCCCTCACATCCCAGATCACAGCTTGCGACCCAGGCTCTGTAGGTCGCAGTATGAGTTGACTTCAATCTTCCTGAGGAGGTCCTCTCGTTCCAAACGCAGCCATGTCTAAGAAGAAAGGCTGCTATCCTGCGCCTCCGTGAGCTTACAAGAGTAGCCGGGGATGTGTACGCTCTCACGAGGTCACGTGCCCCTTCGGTCTCACGATCAGGAATCCAGACGTAGGAAATGTCACTTGCGGGACTGGGCATCTCTCTCAAGAGTATCGATGCGTCATTGCGATCGTTTTTGTGCCGGTTGTTCTTCGGGGACTTAGGAATGCTTGTTGCCGCAGCAATGTCACAGCTGAAGCCTGCAGCCTTCAGTGTGCGAGCAAGCTCATGGCCCGTACAGCCCGACTCGTACGCAAGGCGCACGGGCTGAGGTAGCTTCCCCAGCCACTCAAGAAGGTCCAAGACCATAGTAGAGCCACGAAGGCAGTGCTCCTTTACCTCTCCCGAAGTGACAACAGGCGCCTTGCACACGATACTCCTGGCGTGAACGTCCATTCCTACCTGCGTGGTATGCTCCCTCATGAAGGCCCCCTTTCTTCTCTTTGTGACCCTGGCTGAGGTTTGATGGTCTCATGCTGGCTCACGACTCAGGAGACAAGGGGGCTGTCTTGCTTTGGAGGAGACAGCCCACCAGCCTCTAAGCCGATGAACATATCGTCAGGTCGAGGGAAGCCAAGCCGGGAGATTAGCACCCACACGCGGCAGATGGCACCCACACGCGGCGGATCGCACCCACACGGATCGATCGGGACCCACACGGCGCCACAGGGGAGCTCCTGTCGCCACAAGATGCCAACGTGGCCCGCACGCGGTGCGCTGCCCCGTCTTCTCTGGGCCCCGCTCCTCCTCACGATCCTTCGTGCCCGTGGTCACGCTCACCCACGGCTAACCCCGCGCTCGTCGAATACTGCCCAAAAGCTCCCACTTTATTGCGAGACTGTGTCTGGGCATGCACGACGTGTGCATCGCATCTCGTTGGGCAATGAAGGGATATGACATGGCCATGAATCTGTCTCGTAGGAACTTCCTGGGCGCTGCCGCCGCCTCGGCCACCACACTTGGCCTTGCTGCCTGTGGCGGCTCCAATGCCGGCGACTCTGGCTCGGGTGGTTCTGGCACCGACGCCGTCGGTGCGGACGAGAGTCTCAGGTCTGCCGCGCAGAACGAGGGCAGCCTCGTGGTCTATGGCTCCTGCGAGGAGGAGTACCTGGCCGCCGCCTGCGAGCACTTCCAGGAGCTCTATGGCATCCAGACGCAGTACCAGCGCCTTTCCACGGGCGAGGTCCAGGCCAAGGTCGAGGAGGAGAACGGCAACCCCTCCGGTGACGTCTGGTTCGGGGGCACCACCGACCCATACAACGTTGCGTCCGGCAAGGGCCTGCTCGAGAAGTACGAGCCCACAAACGCCTCGCACCTCATCGCGGACACCTTCAGGTCCACCGAGGGCGACTGGTACGGCATCTACAAGGGCATCCTAGGCATCATGTACAACAAGGAGGAGATCGACCGTCTGGGCATAGACGTCCCTGCCGACTACGCCGATCTCACGGATGCCACGTACAAGGGTCTCATCTGGTCATCCAACTACAACACGTCTGGTACGGCCAAGCTGCTCATCAACACCATCATCCAGAAGTACGGCCACGATGCGGGCATCCAGTACCTGGTGGACCTCGACAAGAACATCGCCCAGTACACCAAGAGCGGCTCCGGTCCCTCCAAGTCCATCGGCATCGGTGAGTGCACCATCGGCATCGGCATGCTGCATGACGGCATCTACCAGATCGCCGACAAGGGCTATGACAACATCGGCCTCGTCATCCCATCCTCTGGCGCCTCCTATGAGGTGGGCGCCACGGCCATCTTCAGGGGTGCCCAGCATGAGAGCGCGGCCAAGCTCTGGGTGGAGTATGCGCTCTCGCCCGCATGCGTCAACCTGGCGGCGCAGAATGGCTCCTACCAGTTCCTGGTCATTGACAATGCCACGCAGCCCAAGCTTGCCGACGAGTACGGTCTCGACCCTGACAACGTGATGGACTACGATTTCGATGACGCCAAGGACAACACCGAGCAGTACGTCTCTGACGTCATGGCCGCCCTCGGCGGCGGTGACGACCGCTTCAAGACCGAGTAACGCCACCGCTCGCATATGCACCCCGGGAGCATGTCAGGGCGGACGGGCACGTCCCGTCCGCTCGCTCGTTGCAGGGCGTGATCGCAGGAAGGATCGCCGCATGGCCACAAACCAAGGAGCCAGGCTCGATCGCAGGAAGCTGATGGCCGACCCCATCATGGTCACCACCATCGTCGTCCTCATCGCCTTCCTGACGCTGTTCATCCTCTATCCGCTGGCCATCCTGCTGGTGGACTCGTTCGTCACCGACAGGGGCATCACCCTCGACGTGTTCGCGCGGGTGCTCGCCCTGCCATCGTTCGACACGGCCATCACCAACACGCTGTCGGTGGGCTTCTGCGTGAGCGTCGTCTCGGCGCTGGTGGGACTGCTCTTTGCCTACGTTGAGGTGTACGTGCGACTCGGGGGCAGGTTCATGGCAGGGCTCTTCAGGGTGGTCTCCATCCTGCCGGTGGTCTCCCCTCCCTTCGTGCTCTCGCTTTCCATGATCCTGCTCTTTGGCAAGTCGGGCCTCATCACCCGTGGCCTTTTGGGCATCCCCGACAACAACATCTATGGCTTCTGGGGCATCTTCGTGGTGCAGAGCCTCACGTTCTTCCCGGTGTGCTACATGATGCTCAAGGGCCTGCTCAAGAACATCGATCCCTCCCTCGAGGAGGCCGCCCGCGACATGGGGGCCTCGCGCTGGAAGGTCTTCACCTCCGTCACCCTGCCGCTCATCCTGCCCGGTCTGGGCAACGCGTTTCTGGTGACCTTCATCGAGTCCATCGCCGACTTCGCCAACCCCATGATCATCGGTGGCTCCTACGACACGCTGGCGACCACCATCTACCTGCAGATCACGGGAGCCTACGACAAGGAGGGCGCTGCGGCCATGGCCGTCGTCCTCCTGTGCATCACCCTGCTCATGTTCGTCGTCCAGAAGTACGTGCTCGAGGCCAGGAGCACCTCCACGCTCTCCGGCAAGGCCTCGCGCGCCCGCATGCTCATCACGGACGCCTCCGTGCGGCTGCCACTCTCCATCCTCTGTGGCGCCGTGGCCCTGTTCGTGGTGGTCATGTATGCCTGCGTGCCGCTTGGGGCCCTCTTCAAGACCTGGGGACGCGACTACTCGCTCACCACCAAGTGGTTTGGCCTCGTGTTCTCGCGCTACCATGGCCTGCAGGCGTTCCGTGACTCCTTCCTGCTCTCGTTCGTGTCGGCACCCATCACCGCCCTGCTCTCCATGATCATCTCCTACCTGGTGGTCAAGCGAAGCTTCCGCTCCAAGGGCTTCATCGAGGCGGTGTCGATGCTCGCGATGGCCGTACCCGGCACCGTGCTGGGCGTGGGCTACATCCGCGGCTTCTCGGGAGGCCTCTTCCATACGGGGGTCATGAAGGGACTCTATGGCTCGGCGGCCATCCTGGTCATCGTCTTCATCGTGCGCTCGCTGCCCACCGGCACGCGCTCGGGCATCTCGGCCCTGCGCCAGATCGACAAGTCCATCGAGGAGTCCGCCTACGACATGGGCGCCGACAGCTTCACGGTGTTCATGACCGTCACCCTGCCGCTCATCAAGGACTCGTTCCTCTCCGGCCTCGTGACCGCCTTCGTGCGCTCCATCACGGCCATCTCGGCCATCATCCTGCTCGTGACGCCCCAGTTCCTGCTCATCACGGTGCAGATCAACGAGTTCGCCGGCAAGGGGGACTACGGTGTCGCCTGCGCCTTCTCCACCATCCTGATCGTCATCACCTATGCCGCCGTCCTGCTCATGAACCTCATCATCGGGCGCTTTGGCACCAGTACCGCAACCTCCAAGGAGGAATAGTTCCATGGCCAAGGAGAAGAAGAGCGTGCGTCTGGAGCACGTGTCCAAGATCTACCAGGATCCCAAGACCGGCAAGGACTTCTATGCGGTCCACGACGCCACCATCACCATCGAGCCGGGCTCGTTCGTGTGCCTGCTGGGTCCCTCGGGCTGTGGCAAGACCACGATCCTGCGCATGATCGCCGGCTTCGAATCGCCGGACGAGGGCGAGATCTACATGGACAGCGAGCCCATCAACGGCCTGACGCCCAACAAGCGCGACACGGCCATGGTGTTCCAGAGCTATGCCCTGCTGCCTCAATACAACATCTTCGACAACGTCGCCTATGGCCTCAAGCTGCGCAAGATGCCCAAGGACGTCATCCGCGAGAAGGTTGCCGACATCCTGCACCTCGTGGGACTGGACGGCATGGAGGACCGCATGACCAACCAGCTCTCAGGGGGCCAGCAGCAGCGCGTGGCCCTCGCCCGCGCGCTGGTGATCGAGCCGGGCGTGCTCCTGTTCGACGAGCCGCTCTCCAACCTCGACGCCAAGCTGCGCGTGAGCATGCGTACCGAGGTCCGCCGCATCCAGCAGGAGGCGGGCATCACGGCCATCTATGTCACGCACGACCAGTCGGAGGCCATGGCCATCTCCGACGACATCATCATCATGAGGGGCGGCGTCGTGGAGCAGGTCGGCGATCCCCACGCGGTGTATGACCGTCCCGCCAACGAGTTCGTGGCCGACTTCATCGGCGAGTCCAACTTCCTGCGGGGCAGGGTTTCGGCGGCAGAGGGCACAGGCGGTGTGGTTGCCGTGGAGGATCAGGCCATCGAGGTGGCCGACCTCAATGGTGCCCAGGAGGGTCAGGACGTGACGCTGGTGCTGCGCCCCGAGGCCGCACACTTGGCCGACGAGGGTGTGCTGCCAGGCACGGTGACGCTCTCGCGCTTCATGGGCGCCTACCAGAACTATCAGGTCACGTGCGGCGACCACCTCGTGAGGGTGACGGAGTACGACACCAAGAGCAAGCACATCTACGGGGTGGGAGATGCGGCCTGCGTCACGTTTGGCCCGAGCGACGTGCACGTGCTCCCCGTCACCACCTCGTAGTCGCCTCGCCGGGCGGGTGTGCCAGGGCCGAGAGCCCGCCATGGGTGTCTTGGGCAGCGGCGGGAGCGCATGACCCCTTGGAAGCCGCCCCCAGCACCTCGGATCGCGCCGTGCACATGCGATGCCATCATCGGGGTATGCTGGCGGGAAGACGGGGAAGGGAGTGCGGTGATGCAGGAAGAGGGCATCGAGGGCGTTGCGCGGCGCTCGCATGTGATGGGCAGCCGTGCCACGGAATCCGTGCTGGCCAGGTTGCTTGCGCTCATGTCCGATGCCGCGGTGCTGTTTGATGACGCGGGACGCATAGCCCTCACCAACGATGCCGCGGAGCATCTCTTCGTGCATGGCGGCGGGTCGGAAAGCCTGATTGGCACCGATGTGCGGGCCATCTTCCCCCCTGCGGTGGGCGTTGCTCCCCGGACTCCCTTTCACCTCTCCGAGCTGCCCTTCACGGTGGATGGACAGCGCAACGCCCTCACGTGCCTAGGGAGGGATGGCACCTCGGTCGACTTTGACATCCGCTGTGAGCACCTGAACGCGGGCGCCTTCCTGCTCGTGGCACACGTGGCCGATGCCCTGCAGGCAGCCCAGGCAGAGCATGACCGCTTGGTGGGCGAGCTCTCCCGGGCAAACCAACGCCTTGCGGGCACGCTCGGCATCGTCTTGGACACCCTTGGGGCCCAGGACATCCCCACGCTCTTCGGACACGTGCTCGAGGAGATCACCCAGACCATGGAGGCCACGGGCACCATCCTCTACGTGGTGGGAAGGGAGGGCTATCACCTGCGCGGCCGTAGCTCGTCGCTCGAGGGCGTCCCGGTGTCTCCCTATGTGCCGCTCGGCCGTTCCATCGAAACGCTGTCCGTACGGGTGGGCACGGCCCTCATGCTACGGGTGCTCGCGCCTCATCGGGACGACCTCAGGCAGGGGAGCGTTGCCTATCGGGACGTGGTGGATGAGACCACGCGCGAGACACATCGCGTGCGTGCCGCGACCCTGCCGCCATTCACGAGCCTCATGGCGGTTCCCATCTGGTTCGGCGGTCATGTCATCGCCCTGTTCGAGGTCGGTTGGGAGCGTGTGCACCCTATGCGTTGCGAGGATGCCGAGCTGCTCGATGCCGTGGCACAGTATCTCTCCGTGCAGTTGGCGGGGGCGCTCCAGACCATGCGTACGCGTCGCGAGATGCATCTCGACAGCGTCGCCTCGTCTATCCGCGAGATGCTCATGGAGGATGAGGGCACGTCGGAGCGGGAAGTCCTCTCCTGTCTCGCCCATGCGTGCGAGGAGCTGGGGGGCACCATCCTTCAGCCCCTTGTGGAAGGTGAGGACGGTCTGCTTTCCGCGGACCTTTCCGAACTGGGGGTCGTGCACGTCGATGGCGCGCTGCTGGGGGAGGCGGCTCCTGCCGTCATGGTCGTGGAGCCCGAGAGCCCCCTTGGAGAGCAGGTGAATGTGGCCGACATGCCAACGGCCCTCATCGATCTTGGTGTGCTCTGGGGCGCACGCAGGGTGTTCCTGCTTGCAAGGCCCCAGGGCAGCGAGCCCTTCATGGAGGTGGAGCGGGCATTTCTTGGGACGGTCGCCCACGACATCCACGAGCTGGTGCTGGGCGGCGAGGCGCAGCGTCAGAACAGGCACATCGCGCAGGCCCTGCAGACGGGCATGCGCAACGAGCTCCAACAGGTGGATGGCATCACGGCGCAGGGCATCTACAGCTCTGCGACGGCGACGGCCGTCATTGGCGGGGACTTCTACGACCTCATCCGCCTGCCCGACCAGCGTGCCTGCGTGATCATGGGCGACGTGTCTGGCAAGGGTGTGGAGGCGGCTTCGGTCTCTGCCGCCGTGAAGACCGCGCTCGGCGCCTACGCCTGGCAGGGCCTCTCGCCAGCGCATATGGTGAGGCTGCTCAATGAGTTTCTGCTGGGCTTCTCGCGCGTCGAGACGTTTGCGACGCTCTTTGTGGGCATCATCGACCTCAAGGGGGCGGCGCTCGCGTACTGCTCGGCGGGGCATCCCCCGGCGCTGCTCGTGCGCGGCGACTCGGGTGAGCTGGAAGGTCTGGACGTGCAGTCAGGCGTGGTGGGGGCGTTCCACGACATGGTGTATCGGGACGGCCAGATGAGCCTGCGACCGGGTGATGCGCTGCTGCTCTATACCGATGGCACCACAGAGGCGCGCGCCCCGAGCGGCGCGTTCTTCGGGGAGGATGGCCTGCGCGATGCCGTCATGACCCAGGAGCCCAAGGGATTCGATGGCCTGCTCGACCGCCTGCTTGCCACGCTTGACGACTTCACGGGGCGCACCTTGGATGACGACGTCGCCATGGTCGCCCTGCGCTTTGATGACGTGGGGGGATAGCCGTCGTGACGGGGCGGACGCCAGACGCATTCCGCCTGGCTCACACGTTCTCTGATAGATGCTCTCCATGATGGGGAACAAGCACCGTATGGAACGTTCCACCAACATCGCACTCGTTCCCGTGGAGGGGGACGTTGACGTCACGACCGCCCCGTGCCTGCGCCGCATGGTGGATGCCCTGGTAGCGGGGGGGTGTCGACGCATCGTGCTCAACATGGCCGACGTGGGCTATATCGACTCCGCGGGCGTGGGGCTGCTTTTGGGGGAGATGCGCGCCATCCGCTCGCTGGGGGGTCTGCTCTCCATCGTCAATGCGAGTCCCTGCGTGATGCATACGCTGCGCATCTGTCGTCTGGTTGACCTCATGCCCGTCTCATGGGTGGGGGAGCGTCGCACGATCGAGGAGCTTGATCCCTCTGCCGAGCCCCTCTGGCGCTGCTCCCTGCGCGTCAACCCCATGGACATGCTCGCAACGCGTGCGGGTGTCAGACGGCGCCTCTCCCATGTTGGCCTTACGCCCGATGAGCTCTTTGACCTTACGCTTGCGGTGGGAGAGGCCATGGGCAATGCCGTTGACCATGCCTGTTGCGAGTGCTCCGCCATCTCCATGGCATGCTACTCGGATCGTGTGGTGGTGGACGTCACGGACTGCGGCTGTGGGTTTGACGCGCGGGAGGTGGCCGCCCGTCCCCACGACGACGTCGAGCGGGGTCGTGGCATCAGGCTCATGCGCCTGCTGACCGATTCGGTGACCATCGCGCGGCGGCCCAGTGGCACGGGGACCATCGTGCGCCTGGTCAAGCTGCTGGGGCAGACGTCCCTGCGGTAAGGGATGCCTTGCATGCGGCACACTGACGGGAGGCTGGCTGCCGACGATGGGACGGGAGATGAGAGAGGGCGACTGCTCACGCAGCCGCCCGACACGTTCTTGGAGGCGAGACCCGGATTCGAACCGGGGATAAAGGCTTTGCAGGCCTCTGCCTTACCACTTGGCCATCTCGCCATGTAACCATATGAAAAAGGCCGAATGAATCCGGCCGGTGCATCGCATGGAGCGGGCTACGGGGTTCGAACCCGCGACCTCCACCTTGGCAAGGTGGCGCGCTACCAACTGCGCCAAGCCCGCGAATGCGAGGAATAATATACGTGAGCCACGATGGCGATGCAAGCCTGAATTGCAAAAAGTTGGGAAACATTTCGTCCCATGCTGTCGAACATGCCACTGTACCTGGCCGGATGGTATGAGAAATTACTATGGGAGCGGGAGGGTGCCCCAGGGCATGGGCTATGCTGGAATCGAGAGAAATGCATACATCCCTGCGAGTATTTCCGGAGGCCCATGCTTACCAGCATCCTGACCCTTCTTGCCCTCATGCTCATCGTGCGTCTCGTGGCCTTTGCCATCCACTGGCTGTGGGCATGGCTCGGACGCGGCAAGGACCTGGCCCATGCGGTTGACCACAAGCGTCTCTCCGAGGAGGCGGTTGCCACCCATCTGAACGGTGAGCGCCTGGCGCGCAGCCAAATCCAAGAAGTGTGGCGCGCGGTCGTCGCGGAGCGCGAGTACTATCTGGACTCCCTGTACTTCGGATGGTATCAGGTGGTGTATCTCTTTCTGATCGGTTCCGTGAGCGGCCTTGTGCTCGAGGAGGCCTGGATGTATGTGACGGCCGGCCTCACGCAGAGCCGTGTGGGGCTGGTGTGGGGGCCGTTCTCGCCGCTGTATGGGGTGGGGACGGTACTGCTGACCCTCGTCGCCTTCCGCCTGCGTCGTCGGCATGCCAACCTGGCCACGATCTTTCTCGTGTGCATGGTGGTTGGTGGTGTGCTGGAGCAGGTCACGGGCTGGGGCATGGACCACTTCTTCCATGCGCAGTCGTGGACGTACCTTGCCGAGCCCGACCATATCACACAGTGGGTTGCCTGGCGCTTCCTCTTCTTCTGGGGGGCGTTGGGACTCATCTGGACGAAGCTGATCATGCCCGAGATGCTGTTTCGCATCGGCGAGCCCACCACCGTCAGGCAAGTCGTCTTCGTCAGCCTGCTTGCGCTCTACCTTGCGCTGGACATCTTCATGACGCTCATGGCCTTTCAGCAGCGTGCGGCACGCTATGAGGGCAGGGAGCCACGCAACCAGCTTGAGGAGTGGGTGAGCGACCACTACACGGATTCGTGGATGGCGAGCCGCTTCCAGAATATGGTGATGAGCGGTGACTAGTCAGGCGGCTGGTGCGGATGTCGGTGCCGTGGGCGCATCCGTGCATGGGGCATACCTGGACTATGCCGCGGCGACACCCATGGATCCTGCCGTTGTCGAGGCCATGCTGCCGTGGCTTACGGAGCGATTCTGGAACCCCTCGGCACCGTATGCCCATGCGCGTGAGGCCAAGCGCGCGCTCGAGGAGGCGCGCACGACGCTTGCCCGGGCCATTGGTGCGCGTGCGGATGGGCTGACCCTCACCGCAGGCGCCACCGAGGCCAACAACCTTGCCGTGGCTGCAGCCGATGGGGTCGTGGTCACGGATGCGGCAGAGCATGAGAGCGTGCTGGCGTGCGCCGGTGCACGGCCCCATACGCTTGTGGGCGTGGATGCGCGCTGCCGTGTGGACATGGGTGCCGTCGAGCGCGCCATCACGCCCGAGGTGGGGCTTGTCTCGGTGGGGCTTGCCAATGGCGAAGTGGGCACGGTGCAGCCCATACGGGAGCTCTCCCAGATGGTCGGCCGCGAGCGCGCGCGTCGGCTTGCGGCGGGGGAGCGGCGTCCCATCTGGTTACATGTGGATGCGTCCCAGGCAGCGGGCCATCTCTCGGTGAACGTGGGCTCGCTCGGTGCGGATCTCATGACCCTCTCGGCAGCCAAGGCCTATGGACCAAAGCAAGTCGGCCTGCTGTGGAGCAGTGACGACGTGCGCCTGCGCCCACTTGTGCTGGGCGGCGGCCAGGAGGGTGGCGTGCGCTCCGGTACGGAGAACGTGGCGGGCGTCGTGGCCTTTGCGCGAGCCCTCGAGCTTGCCGAGGAGATGCGAGGCGTGGAGTCCCGTCGTCTGGCGGGCCTGCGCGATGGGCTGGAGAGCACGCTGATGCGGGCGTTTCCCTGGGCGTGGGTGGCCGGCCCGCGCAGGGGCAAGGGCCGCCTGCCGGGGCTGCTGCACATCAGCTTCCCCCGCCTGGATGCGCGCCGCCTGGTCATCCTGCTCGAGCGTCGGGGCGTGAGCGTGGGGACGGGCTCTGCCTGCGCCGCCAGCAGGATGCGCGTGAGCCACGTGCTCGCGGCCATGGGCGTGCCTGAGGAGGTCGCCGCAGGGAGCTTGCGCATCACTCTCGGTCGGCCCACCACCGAGGCCGAGGTGGCCTATGCCGCCCAGTGCATCACTGAGGTCGTGCGGGATGAGGCGGGACGTCTGGGGCGCTCCGAGAGCGGGCTGCCATGTGGAGGAGGGCACCGGTGAGTGGAGGACAGAAGGTCTACCTGGGCATGAGCGGTGGTGTTGACTCCGCGCTGGCAGCGGCCCTGCTGCAGGAGCGGGGGTACGACGTGCGTGCCGTCTACATGCGCAACTGGAGCCGGGACCTGCCGGGCTTCAGGTGTCGTTGGGCCGACGACCTGGCTGACGCCGAGCGCGTGGCCGTCACGCTGGGCATCCCGCTCGACGTGTGGGACTGCGAGGCAGAGTACAGGGCCACGGTGGTGGACTATCTTGTGGATGCCTATGCGCGGGGCTACACGCCCAACCCCGACGTCATGTGCAACCGGACGGTCAAGTTTGGGACGTTTGCCGATCGGGCCTTCGCCGAGGGGGCAGACCTTGTGGCCATGGGACACTATGCCCAGGTGGTTACGGACGCGGGTGGAACGCGGCTGATGCGTGCGGTGGACGAGCGCAAGGACCAGACGTACTTCCTGTGGCGCGTGGGCGCCTCGGTGCTTGCGCGGATCCTCTTCCCCGTGGGGGACATCGCCAGCAAGGCGGAGGTGCGCCGCAGGTGCGCCGAGCGCGGTCTGGGCGTGGAGGACAAGCCCGACTCGGACGGCATCTGCTTCGTGGGCGAGGTGGGCATCCGCACGTTCCTGCTCGATGCGCTGGAGCGCCGTCCCGGTGACGTCGTGGAGCTGGAGACGGGCCGCGTGCTCGGGCGCCACGAGGGGGCGTTCCTGTTCACCGTGGGCCAGCGCAAGGGGCTCGACCTGGGTGGGGGACCCAGACGCTACGTCGCCTCCACGGACGTGGGGAGCAACGTCGTCTACGTGACGGCGGATCGCGACAGCCCGGCCCTGCTTGCCGACGAGCTGGAGCTGGAGGACACGCGCTGGATTGCGGGGACGCCACCTGTGGCGGGGGCGTATCGGGTGCGTTGCCGCCACACGGGTGCGCTCATGGATGCATGGGTTGAGTGTCCCGAGGACGGACATGCGCACGTCCGCTTCGCCCGGACCCAGCGTCGCGTGGCCCCGGGCCAGAGCGTGGTGGTGTACGACGGCCTCACCTGCCTCGGCGGTGGCCTTGTCGCCCGCTAGCCAGCCCGCGGCACCCTGTCGAGTCGTATGCAATCGCGACTCATGTGCCTGCGAGTCGTTCGCAATTTTGTCAGATGGGTCGTTTAAGGAATTGCAGGTAGATTGCGCGCTGTTCCTTTCTCGGTACGAATGAGGAGTGATAATTTGCGAACGACTCGGCAGGGTGACATTGGAAATCGCATACGACTCAGAATCACGACTCGAAACTATGACTCGGAACCACGACTCAAGACGCTGGGGATAGGAGCTCGCGACGGGCGGCATAGATGGCGTTCCAGAACTCGTGATCACTAGGCGGGGGCTTGACACCCAGCCGGGGCGCGACGCGATGGCGTACCAGATCGTCGAAACGATGGGGATCCATGAAGCGCTTGGTACGCAAGGATATGACCGTAAAGCCCAGTTCCTCAAGCGCGCATCGGCGGTCGTCATCGCGGTCACGTTCCTGCTCGAGGCTGTGATACCTCTTGCTGTCATACTCCATCGCGAGCTTCTTGCAGGGCCAGCAGAGGTCTGGAAGTATATAGGGGGTGTTGAGCAGCGCGTCCCATTGGGTGGGGAGCGAGAACGGTATGTTGAGCTCCGGCTTCGTCAGACCATAGCCGCCTTGCCTGGGCGGGGCGCAGAGCAAGAGGTAGAGCTCGGTCTCTGCCGGGGAGCGCGAGCCCTCACGCGCCAACTCGACCGCACGGCGCATGTGGCCTTTGACGAGAGGCCACCTGAGCTGGGAATAGAAGTGCCGTAACTGAGCTTGCGTCGTTATGGGCTGCACAGCAGACAGATGCCCATCTGGATCCAGAGAGTAGGCTCCCATGAGCTCCATCGCATAGGCAGCTCTCTGCAGCGGCGAGAGCGTGAGCGAGAGCTGCGCAAGCGTGAGCTCGGGAGAGGTTACGTACAGGCCCTCTCCCAGCCGCAGGATCTGCTCGTCCGTGGTCTCATCGGAAAGCAGATGCCCACGGACGTCCTTCCCGCGCATGAGTGCCTCGCGGCTGTGTGAACAGACGTGGAGTGGACGACTGAGCGAACCGACGATGGCCTCTGCTTGGGACAGGTGATCGAGCACGTGCCGCTGCAACCGACACGGGTCCGGTACCTCGTCGATGGCGCATGAGGGCATGGCGGAGAGGGAGCCCTTACGCAAAAGACCCCAGAGCTCGCGTGCGGATGAGTGTGACAGGCAGATGGTTGGCATGGGCGTCCCTATCCTTACGATGCCCCTGCCCGACAGTGTGCAGGGGCTATCTGGCAGAAATGCCCGCAAGACCTGCAGCGTTCTGCACTGACCCGGCGAGCGCACCATGAGCGTCCGAGTTCATCGTGTCTTTGTGGCCATCGTCGTCGAGCCCTGCCCCATTTTTGGCATCTGCCCGCTCCATGCCCTTTTCACATGGAGTTGTATGCAATTTCGCCCCACGTACTTGGGAGTCGTTCGCAAATTATCGGGGGACTTCTTGGGATTCAAGGAAGAGGCAACTCGTGTACCTGCGGCGCTGCAAAAAGGGAGTCGCCCGCAATTGCGAACGACTCCCCCGGAGAGATGCGAGGATTGCGAATGACCCCTACGCCAGGCCGGCCTCCTCGGCGGGCAGCCCCCTCTTCCACACGGAGAGGATCAGCGCGCCAACGATGGAACCAACCACCAGTGCCACAAAGTACATGAGCGGGTGGCCGATGACGGCGATGACCCAGATGCCGCCGTGCGGGGCGGGCAGCGTGCAGCCGAAGGCCGCGGAGAGCGCGCCGGCGACGGCGGAACCCACGATGCAGGAGGGCAGCACGTGGCCGGGATCGGCCGCCGCGTAGGGGATGGCGCCCTCGGAGATGAAGGACAGACCCATGATGTAGTTCACCAGGCCGGCGTCGCGGTCGGCACGGGTCCACCTGTTCTTGAAGAACGTGGTGGATAGGGCGATGACCAGCGGGGGAACCATGCCGCCCGCCATGACGGAGCCCATGATCATCTGGCCGGTGGACCCACCGGGCGAGACGAGTGCCGCCGTGCCAAAGACGTAGGCAGCCTTGTTGAACGGACCGCCCATGTCGATGGACATCATGCCGCCGACGATGGCGCCCAAGAGCACGATGTTGCCCGTACCCATGCCGTTCAGGAAGTTGGAGAGGCCGGTGTTGATCGCACCAAAGAGTGGATCGAGGATGAGCATGATGGCGCCGATGCCCAACACGCCCAAAAGCGGGTAGAGCAGGATGGGCTTGATGCCTTCGAGCGAGGCAGGCAGGTGGTCGCACAGGCGTTCGATGCCCAGCACGAGGTAGCCCGCCACGAAGCCGGCGAACAGGGCACCAAGGAAGCCGCCCGAGACGAGTGCTTTGTCATTAAGCGTGGAGAGGTAGGTGAGGTCGTAGCCCACCTTGGCAAAGAGCCCGCCCACGAAGCCGGGCGCGAGGCCGGGCCTGTCGGCGATGGACTCGGCGATGAAGGCCGCAAGGATGGGGAGCATCAGTCCAAACGCTTGCGAACCGATAGTGTTGAACAGTGCGGCGGCAGCGATGGTATGGCCATAGGTCGAGACGCCACTAGCATCGACGTTGCCGGCGTTGGCAATGTCCACGAGGAAGGAGATGGCCGTGAGGATGCCGCCGCCGATGACGAAGGGCAGCATGTGGCTCACGCCGTTCATCAGGTGCTTGTAGATCACGTGCCAGGCGGAGTCCTTCTCGCCCGCCGCATCCGTGGAGCCCGCCGACGTGGCCTGGCCCTCCTGCACGGGGGCCTCGTTGTCGAGGATGATCCTGAGGAGCCTCTCGGGCTCCTGGATGCCGGCGGAGACGTTGGTGGAGTACACCCGCTTGCCGGCGAAGCGCGTGCGGTCGACGTTCTTGTCTGCGGCAATGATGATGCCCTTGGCGTGCGCGATCTCCTCGGACGTGAGGACGTTCTTGGCCCCCGCGGAGCCCTGGGTCTCCACCTTCACCTTGACGCCCAGCTCGGCACCCTTCTTCCCCAGGGCCTCGGCGGCCATGTAGGTGTGGGCGATGCCGGTGGGGCAGGCGGTGATGGCCAGGATCTCCGGCAGGTCGGACTCGCCTCTGGGGGCGGCGGCCTGGGTCCTTGCGGCATCCATCTCGTCGCGCTTGGCCTCCGCCGAGTCGATCGTGGCAAGGAGCTCCTGGGGGGTCTTGGCGGTGCGCAGGGCGTCGGCGAACTCGGGGTGCATGAGCAGCTGAGAGAGCTTTGCCAGAATCTGCAGGTGCGTGTTGGCCTCGCCCTCGGGTGCCGCGATCATGAACGCCAACGTTGCCGGCGCCCCGTCCGGGGCGTTCCAGTCCACGCCCTTGGGCATGGTTATGGCGGCAAGGCCGGGCTGCCTGACGGCTGCCGTCTTGGCATGCGGGATGGCAATGCCGTCCCCCACGGCCGTGGAGAACTCCTTCTCGCGTGCGAGGATGGCCTCCTTGTACGCGATCGTGTCGTTGATGTTGCCCGATGCATCCTGCAGGGCGATCAACTGGTCGATCGCGTCCATCTGGTCAGACGGTTCCACCCCAATCCTGATTCCCTCTGGTCTGAGTAGGTCGGTGATCTTCATGCGTATGCCTTCCCTCATTACCTGGCACGTGGCCAAAGGACAGAAGCGGTTGCCTGGATGCAGGAAACCGCTTCTAGTATGACGCTTTTGAGGAGAGGTGCGCATTCCATCTTGGCATAAGGTGACTCTATGGCGGTAATCGTGGTGTTCGAAGCCTGCATATCCGTTCATTTCGTGCATATTTTCTTTCAGGTTATCTTATAAAGTTGATTACGCATCAGCTACGCTAGAATGAGATGGCCAGTCCGTTCCTCATACAAGGAGATGTATGCCATGGCAGATCAGCCAAACCCCATGGGAGCGCCCGATGCGCCCCAGCAGCCACAGGATGCGCCCCAGCAGCCAGTGCCTCAGCCCGCCCAGCCACCGGCAGGGCAGCCTGGAGGGCAGCCCGCCACGCAGACGGATCAGTCCCAGGATGCGCCCCAGCAGCCCGCCCAGCCCCAAGAGGCGGCCCCTCAGGAAGCCATGGACGCCACGACGGTGCAACCCCAACCCACAGGGGTGCCCGGTGCTGCCCCGGCGGACGCTGCACCCGCACAGCCCCAGCCCACAGGGGTGCCCGGTGCTGCCCCCATGGATGCCACGCAGGTGGCGTCTGGTGTTGGTGCGCCCGCCCCAGGTGGTTCCGGTGCTCCCGCTGACGCACAAGCTGCTGCTCCCGGTGTTCCCAACGGTCCGGCCGTACCGGACGCATATGCTGCCCCCGGTGCTCCCGCACCCAAGAAGCCGATGAGCAAGGGGCTCCTCGCTGCCATCATTGCAGTGGTCGTGGTGCTCGTGGGCGGTGGCATCTTCCTGCTCGTGCGGAACAACGTCGCACAGCAGGCGGAGGCAAAGATCAAGGACACCGCCAGCTCCATCGTTGAGGCGGATGACAGCCTGCATGGCCTTGATGCCTACGCAAAGATTGACAGCGGCTTTGACACCGACCTTGACACCGATGGCGACCGCAACAAGGTCTCCGATGCCACCTCGGCTCTTGACACTGCCGAGGCAAGTCTGAACGAGGCCAAGCAGTCCGAGTGGGCGTTGAGCGACGCGGACAAGTCGACCATCACTGCGCTTGAGGCGGGCATCCAGTCTCGCAGGGACGCCACGGATACCGTTGGCAAACTCATGGATGCGACTGACCAGGCAAAGACCGTCTCTGATGACGCCAGCACCTTTTTGAATGATTTTGCTGCCGCATATGTTTACCTAGGCTTGGCCGATGACGCCCGTGGACAGGCCATATCCTCAGCAAACAATGGCGGCGGTATGGATACAAGCGCAATAAGCACCTACCTTGACAAGTGCTCAAGCGCGCTTGAGCAGGCAAAGAAGGATTTGGATGCGCTGGAGCAGGATGCGCCGGATGCGGATTTCTCAAGCTATGATGACGTGTGCGACGCTCTGAGCACAACTGTCGACGATCTCAGCGCGGCCATTGACAAGATGAACCAGGGGGATGTCGATGGGACCAATGCGGCCTTGGGTACCTATTATTCCCAGCGGGATGATCTGGTGAAAAAGGCGAAGGGCATGGAAGGCACCTCGGCCGTGCTCAAAAAGCTGGTCACCGATGGTGACAAGCAAAACGCAAAGAATCTCAAGTCTAACTTTAGCGACATCAAAGGCAACGTGAGTGATCTTATCGATGACGAGCTTGTGGGTGACACCATGGACACCTCGACGTTCGCGTAGACCAAGCTGCCCGAGCGCAACACACGTCAGACAGGGGGAGGCCGTCCACCAGCAGGTGGGCGGCCTCCTTTCCCATGTCCTGCAATCGCGGCGAGTCGCTCGCCGCATGCAGGCCCCCACGAACTGGCGCATGAGTGCGCGCTGCCTTCCGTTGGTTACCCACATGAAGCTCGGGGTGCCATTGCACGGCACAGAGGTAGCGCCTGTTGGGCATCTCGAGCACCAGGCACACGAGCGCGAGCTCGAAGTCGTCGAGGTTCCTGAAGACGGGGTGCGTCGCGGGAAGGCACCTCTCGCCATAGAGCGCAGGGTCGACGTCCGCGCCACCCGTGAGCAGTAACCTGTCTATACCCTTCAGCAGCTGGCCAAGGTCAGAGGGGCCATCGGTCATGGGGTGTATGACCGACAGCCCGCCCACATGTTGGAGCGCAGGAAAGTAGGCGGGACGAACGCCAATCGTTCCCTCGGTGCTCTCGTAGTGTGGCGTGACTCCTATCAGTGGCTTCATGGCATGTCCCGACTGCCCTTCACGGGGATCGCTCTATTCCACTGCGGCGGGCCGCCCCCGCATGTGCAGGCGGCGCCACTCGAGTAAAATCCCCCCTGGGACCATGATTCCATGGAGGTGGCGGCATGTCAGACCGACTGACGGAACGGCAGATAACCGACGCGGGCAATCCTGCCAAGCCTACGGGCGTCTACGGCGCACGAATGCTGCACCGCATGAACCGCAGCCATGCGGACGTCACCAACTGGGCGCTTGACTTCATCGACTTCTCGAATGTGGCCCATGCCCTCGATATCGGCTGCGGTGGGGGAGCCACCATGGCTCGCCTGCTTGCGCGCATGGGTGGACGGGATGGCACCGTGTGTGGCGTCGACCATTCCGAGATCTCGTGCGAGGAGTCGCGTGCCCTCAATGCCGAGGCGATTGCCGCTGGAAGGGCTGAGGTCCTGCAGGCGGACGTCGAGAGCCTCCCCTTTGCGGACGGGAGCTTTGACGTTGCCGTGACGGTGGAGAGCTTCTACTTCTGGCCTCGTCCCCAGGAGGACCTTGTCGAGGTCGCACGTGTGCTTGCGCCAGGAGCGCACTTCCTGTTGGTGGCAGACGTGTACCAGAAGGATGGTCTTCCCGCGGAGACGCTGGAGAACATTCGCAAGCGCAACCTGACGGTGCTCGCACCCGATGAGTACGAGGCGTCGCTGACTAGGGCGGGGCTCTCGAGTGTCACGGTGCACCTTAGGGACGGTACCACCTGGATTGCCGTCGAGGGCGTGCGCTGAGCGGGGACATCGGTCACCCTTTTGCGGCCCCATCCTCTGTATGGGATGAGAGTTCGCATCCTGACGTGTCCGAGAGCTGCAGGGGGCGCTACCGTGGGTGCCCTTGGGCGTTGACGCCGACGGGCGCCGCACTCGGGATACGAGATTCTATTCCAGACCTTGCTCCATCGGTGTCGTTTGACGACGGTCACGCCTGGGGCGTCCTAGACTTAAGTGTCATCGCATGAGGTTTTATGCCTCATACCGGTATATGGTGTGCACTTAGGGGTAGGAACACAGGGTGCCGTGTCATATCCACCTCGAGAGAAGGGATTTCGCCAACCGTGAAGCAGTTCAAGACAGAGAGCAAGAAGCTGCTCGACCTCATGATCAACTCGGTCTATACCAACAAGGAGATCTTCCTGCGCGAGTTGATCTCCAATGCGTCTGATGCGCTCGACAAGCTCGCCTTCGAGGCCATCAAGAACCCCGACTTGGGCATCGACCAGTCCGATCTGGCCATTCGCCTGTCGTTTGACAAGGATGCCCGCACCATCACCGTGAGTGACAACGGCGTCGGCATGGGCAAGGACGACCTGGACAAGAACCTGGGCACCATCGCGCACTCCGGCTCCAAGGCCTTCAAGGAGGAGAACGCCGAGCATCAGGGTGATGACATCGACATCATCGGCCAGTTTGGCGTGGGCTTCTACTCGAGCTTCATGGTTGCCGACAAGGTGCGCGTCGTGAGCCGTGCGCTGGGGGCGGATGCCGCCTATGCCTGGGAGTCCGATGGCATCAAGGGCTACACGCTTACCGAGGCCAAGCCCGACGAGCGTGGAGGGGCGAACGACCACGGCACCGACGTGACCCTCTGGCTGCGTGACTCCACCGAGGACGAGGACACGGATCGCTACCTCTCCGAGTGGGGCCTGCGTGACCTCGTGAAGCGCTACTCGAACTATGTGCGCCACCCGGTGCGGATGATGGTCACCAAGAGCCGCGAGAAGCCCAGGCCCGCCGACGCCGGGGACGACTACAAACCCGAGTACGAGAGCTACGAGGAGCTCGAGACCATCAACTCGATGACTCCCATTTGGAAGAAGCGTCAGAACGAGGTCAAGCAGGAGGACTACAACGAGTTCTATCAGTCTACCTTCCATGACTTCGCCGATCCCGCACGCACCATCAGCTTCCACGCCGAGGGTGCCCTCAGCTATGATGCGCTGCTGTTCATCCCCAGCCGGCAGCCCTTCGACCTCTACAGCAAGGACTACGAGAAGGGTCTGGCGCTCTACACTTCCAACGTGCTTATCCAGGAGAAGTGCGCCGACCTTCTGCCCGACTACTACAACTTCGTGCGCGGCGTGGTGGACAGCCCAGACGTCTCGCTCAACATCTCCCGTGAGACCCTGCAGCAGAACTCGCAACTGCGTGCCATCGCCCGCCGTGTGGAGAAGAAGATTCGCTCCGAGCTCGAGGACATGCGCGACAACGACCGCAAGGCCTACGAGAAGTTCTTCGAGAACTTTGGCCGTGGCCTCAAGTTTGGCATCTACAACAGCTATGGGTCGAAGGCGTCCGACCTTGCCGACCTGCTGCTCTTCTGGTCGGCCAAGGAGGGCGGGCAGGTGACCTTCGCCGAATACGCCGCCGCCATGCCCGAGGGGCAGAACAAGGTCTACTTTGCCTCCGGCGACTCCCGCGAGCGCCTGGAGCAGGTGCCCGCCGTGCGCTCTGCCCTCGACCATGGCTTTGACGTGCTGCTCTGTACGCAGGACGTGGACGAGTTCATGTTCCAGGTGATGCATGTCTATCACCAGGCCGCCGTTGCCGGTGACTCCGAGCACAAGGGCACCGACGAACGTGACCTCGAGCTTGCGAACGTCGCCAGCGCCGACCTCGACCTCGCGACCGAGGACGAGAAGAGGGAGGCCGAGAAGGCCACCGAGGACAACAGGGGCCTCTTTGATCAGCTTAAGGAGGACCTGGGCGACAAGGTGTCCGCCGTACGCGTGGCCGCGGGTCTAGGCGATGCTCCGGCAGCGATCGCCGCCGAGGGTCCCGTCTCCCTCGAGATGGAGCGCGTCATCAGTCAGGGGCCCGAGGCGCAGAGCGCTCCCAAGGCGCAGCGCGTGCTGCAGCTCAACGCGGCCCACCCCGTCTTCGGGAAGCTCAAGGCCGCCCAGGACGCCGGCGACAAGGACCGCCTCAAGCTGCTGGGTTCCATCCTCTACGATCAGGCGCTGCTTGTCGAGGGGCTGCCCATCGACGATCCGGTCGCATTTGCCCGCAACGTCACCGAGCTGATGTAAGCCATCGACATGTTCCACCGAGTCACATGGCCGCCCATCCCTGGATGGTCGGCCATGTTCGATCGTCTCCCGGGCCGTCACATGTGTGGATACCTTGCATGTCCCTGCCTGTATGGGGAGGCATGCGCGATGGGATGTCGAGAGAGGTGCGGTGACATCGGCGGGCTTTAGATATGCCGAGACACGTCATTCAATGTGGTTTCTTGCATTTGTGTTGCAAGGCAGCATTACCCGCGGAATCTGATACCATAGGAGAAAATAATCCTCTAGACGGTTTATTTTTCCGGCGAAGGCTTGTTTTGTCCGTAAGCGTGAGTGCAGTCAACTGAGGGATTGGAAGGTATCATGCGCAAGGTTAAGACGTTCCAGGGCAAGCGCCACACGTACGACACGGCCACCTCTACCGAGGTTGCCAGCCGCAGCTTTGGCGAGTTTGGCGATCCGGCAGGTTATGAGGAGACCCTCTACAAGACCAAGCAGGGCCTGTACTTCGTCGTTGGCGCCGGTGGCGCCGACTCTCCGTATCCCACGGAGGACGTCAAGCCTCTTGCCAAGAAGGAGGCCGAGGCCTTCGAGGCCTAGGCTACGCACATGCTCGTACGAGGGGGCGGACGGGGTGCTTTCCTTCCGCCCCCTCCGTGCCCTGCGACCAGCACTACGCAAACATGTTGCGTTCCATGAACTCTGCCTGTACCGTGCGGAACATGAGGTCGACGTCCTCGAGGCCCAGATGGGTCTCCTGCTGGTTGGCATCCAGGGTGCCGCGGCGGCGCGCCCAGCTCTCCAAGGCGGCAGGGCGCGAGTCGCGGGGGAGCATGCGGTACTCAGGGTCGATGCGCCGGCAGATGTCGCGTGTGTCTATGGGCACGATCTTGCCGGCCTTGCGTGCCTCGGCGTAGCCGTCGATGGTGAGTATGAACCATGAGTCCTCGAATGCGGCATTGTGTGCCATGAACGGATAGGTCTCAAGCGTGGTCAGGAGGGCCCGCTGCATCTTCCCATTGGAGCGCAGGGGCTTCTTGTTGGCAATGTCATCCCAGGTGATGTGGTGCACAAACGAGAGGGGGATGCCCGTCTTCCTGTACATCTCGGGAATGCCGCAGTAGGCGCTGAAGGGGTGCTCGGGCCTTGCCCGTGCCGAGAGCTCCATGAACTCCAGGCCGACATTGAGCACGTAGCCGCGGCCGGGGTCGCGCTCGGTCGTCTCGATGTCGATGCCGCACACCATGCCCGAAACGGGAGCCTCCACATAGGCGATGCCCAAGTCCACACAGTTGGGGCCTGCCGTCTTGGCCACCTCGTCCTCGCTGCGGTGCTGCATCCGTGCAACGGCACGAATGAGGTCCTCGTCCGAGAGGCGTTTGGAGAGCATGGCAGGGGAGACGTTGCGCAGGCGATCGATGCCGTAGCTGTCACAGGCGGTGCGGTTGCGATCGGCAAGGCCTCTCACGAGGTCATACGAGAAGGGCTCCTGTCCGAGTGGCGCTTCCCACCAGGCAGCCGAGAGAAGCTCCATGGCCTCCTCGTTGCGCTCGCGCTCGGCCGTGAGCGTGGCGTCATCCGCCACGAATCCTGGAAAGACGAAAGCGCTTGCATGCTCCAGTGCCTGACTCAGGTTCATATGCATCCCCCGTCGTTCGAAGACCCGCCAATCACATCAAGTGTAGCCTGTGCGACAGGGAAGCGCTTGGCAAGTGGACGCCCCTTAGGCACTCAGGGCTTGGGGGGCCTCCTGTGGGTTCCAGAGACTGCCCGTGAGCGCCTTCCGTGCCTCGAGGAGCGCCTCGCAGAACACGTTGCCATGCGGCACGCTTGCGCGCACGAGCCGACCGTTGCGATAGGCAAGGAGCCGGTAGCGCGGAACCGGCTTCCACAGGGCCTTCTCATCGTCGGTGCCCAGGGGTGTGGTGGCAAAGAGGAGCGTGTCATCCTTGGGCTGGAAGCAGTAGAGCGTCGTGCTCGATGTGTTGGTGTGCACGTAGGTATAGCTGCCATCGTCCAAGACGAGGTTAAGCTTGTTGAGGTTTCCCAGCTGTGTGATGGAGCCTGCCAAAGCCGAGAAGGTCTGGTCAAAGCCCAGGTTGCCACCTGCGCGCAGCACGGCCTCGTTGATGATGTCCATCAGGAACAACGACATGCGCTCGGAATCCGTCTGGCCGGCCGTGCGCTCCTCATATCCCCAGAGCATGCCCTCATTGAACAGGATGCCATTGTGGATGAGCGTCCAGTCGCGCCCCATGATGTCCGTCTGCAGGAAGGGGTGGCAGTTGGGCTCGGAAAGGGCTCCGCAGGTGGCATTGCGGATGTGCGCCTGCATATGGCGCGCCACGATGGGCTCTCTGAGCAGTGTGGGAAGCAGGGACGATGCGTATGCGGGAACGGGCTCGCGCCAGAGCCGCACGTTGTCCTGTGAGGCGGGGACGGCGTCGTCACGATAGGTGAGGCCCCATCCATGGGGATGCTGGCGGCTGTGGGTGTAGAACTCAGCGAGATAGGGGCTGGCGTTTATGGGTGAGGCCGCATTGACGGCAAACAGCTCGCACATGAGAGGAATCCTTCTTGGACGGTACGTACGGACGGTGGTGGATGGCTGACAGGCAACACGTGCAACAGATACGGCGGTGCATGCCCATGACCGTCTCCCCCCGTATGCATCCGGCGTTCCTGCTCAGTGTACCCCATGCGTCAGGATATGCCGTTACGTCTTTGTTGCGCCGCATCGACGTTTCCTATCACAGGCGTACGCATATGACTATACCCCTGCGACGAATAATTCCTACCATTTTGCTTGACATTGCAGGGGTCGGGTCATAGATTGTCTTCCAGGAGCATAGGACATCGATCGACAAGGGGAGAGGAGCATGCCCGTGCGTCAGTGCATCGCACCATGTTGTTGTACGCCCGCGCTCCCTTCGCCGTGTCGCACGGATGTTCGTAGCATACGCTAGCCTGCATCCGGTCGGGCGCCATGCCCCTCACTCAGACACAGGTTGAACGGGACGCCGTAGCGTCCCTTTTTTGTGGGCGTCCTGCTCGGCTGGTCATAGGTTCAAGTTGGGAACGCATGTCATTTGGAGGAAGCACCATGAAGTATGCAAGCAAGGTAGAGTCCGTCATTGGTTCCACGCCCCTCATCGATCTCTCGGTCCTCGCAGATGGCGCGGCCACCGTCCTGGGCAAGTACGAGGCAACGAACCCCGGTGGATCCGTGAAGGATCGTATCGCCAAGGCCATGGTCGACGCTGCCGAGGGGGACGGCAGCCTCAGGCCCGGCGGCACCATCATCGAGCCTACGAGCGGCAACACCGGTGTCGGGCTGGCGATGATCGCGGCCGAGCGCGGCTACAGGATGGTGCTCGTCATGCCCGAGACCATGTCCATCGAGCGGCGCAAGCTTGCTGCCAGCTACGGTGCGCAGATCGTGCTCACGCCGGGTCCCGAAGGCATGACCGGTGCCGTCAGGCGGGCCGACGAGCTCAAGGACGAGACCCTCGGCGCCATCGTCGCTGGCCAGTTTGTGAACCCCGCGAACCCCGAGGCCCACTACAAGACCACGGGCCCCGAGGTCTGGACCGACACCGATGGCACGGTCGATGCCTTCGTGGCCGGTGTCGGCACGGGCGGTACCGTGAGCGGTGCCGGTAGGTACCTCAAGGAACGGAGGTCCTCGGTGAGGGTCGTTGCCGTCGAGCCGGCGGAGAGCCAGGTGCTTGCCGGCAAGCCCTCTGGATCCCATCGCATCCAGGGAATCGGTGCCGGCTTCGTGCCCAAGACCTACGATGCGTCCGTGGTCGACGAGGTCGTCCCCATCTCCTCCGATGATGCGATTGACGTCAAGAAGCGCCTGGCGAGCGAAGTGGGGCTGCTGGTGGGCATCAGCTCCGGCGCTGCGGTGGCCGCAGCGGTGGTGCTGGCACGTCGTCCCGAGTGCGCGGGCAAGACCATCGTGGCCATCCTGCCCGATACGGGCGAGCGCTACCTGTCCATGGATCTGTAGGCGTGTCCGGCCGCGGACGGCGGTCGCATCACCGTGGGGCACGCCCGCTTCGCCCGCATTCGACTCGCGGGAAGGGACGCGGGCGTGCCCCATTCCATTTCGTTCGCTTTTCCTAGTCGACGGATTGGTCAACAACGGGTATCCTAGCCGCAGGTGAAAGGAGCATGTGTGGATACCCAGTCTCAACCTCAGCCACAGCCAGACGCACGACAGCCCGTTGGCATGGGCATGCAGCAAGGCGCGCCCGTCCTGCAGCAACCCCCACAGTGGTATGTCGGGCCTCAGGCTCAGCCCCCCCGGGAATGGCTCGCTGCACAGACGTGCCAGGTACAACCCCAACCCCAACCCCAACCCCAACCCCAACCGGGATGCCCATCTCAAGCCCAGCCACAGCCCGGCTGCCAGGCGCCCGTTTCTCCTCCGCAACAGCCTATGCCGCAGCAGACGATGGCGTATCGGGCACCCGTCCCGTTGCAGCAGAACCAACAGGTTCCCTGCCAACAGGCCTATTGGCAGCCACAGCAAGCGTACCAGCAGCCCGTTCCACAGGCCCAGTCCTGCCAGCAAGCCGCCTACCCGCAGCCCTACCAGCAGGCTCCTGGCCCCTACCAGGCGTATCAGCCGGTCTATCAGCAGCAGGTGCCCGTAGCCATTCCCATTGCACCACGCAAGCCAAGGTCAGGCTGGGGTAGGCTCATCGGCGGCCTGCTCCTGGGCTTTGTCGCCTATCTCGGCGGCGCTCTCGTCGGTCTCCTCATCTCGTGGGCGACAGGGGCCGACTACCTGCTTACGATCGAGGTGTCCTGTGCCGTCGTCGCCTCCCTCTGCTGTCTGATGCTTGGCGGCAGGCAGCTGCTCACGTGGGACAGGGCGACCTTCAGGGAGTGCTTCTCTAGGCTGTGGTGGATGTTCATCCCCATTCTGTTCTTCGTTCAGCTGATGCTTATTTCCTCTCTGGCAGAGGGCAGCACCCTTGATCCAAACTGGCCCCTCAATATTCTCTACCTGCTTGTCTTCACGACAGCCGTTGGACTCTTCGAGGAGGCGCTCTTCAGGGGACTCCTGCTCCATGGCCTTCTTGCGCGCATGGGCACCAACCAGCGAGGCGTCATCGGCGCCCTGGTCATCTCGTCGCTGCTCTTTGGCATGGCACACATCTCGCCGGGCAATGTCGACTTTGGCGATGGCCTGCAGGTTGCCCAGGCAATCCTCAAGATCTGTCAGGCCGGGTTGCTGGGCTTTGTGTTCGCTGCGTTTTCGGCCAGGCAGAACAGGATTTATGGCGTTGGCCTCATGCACGCGCTAACCGACTTCCTCATCATGTTTGTGCCTAATGCCCTCATGGGCCCCATGGTGGAGACCAGCTATGTGTCAGATGGCAGCGATGGTGGCGTCATCATCGTCATGTACCTTGTGTACATTGCCCTGTACCTGCCAGCCGCCATCATGGCCTGGCGTTCGCTCAAGGGATCCCCGCAACCGTTGAGGGGGGCATTCTATCATGCCTAGGGCCTGTACCTGCCAGACGCCTGGATTACGGGGGTCACCCCTAACGTGTAGGCTTTTTGGTAGGAGTACAGATTTCTAGCAATTATGCGGTGAAAGGGTAGTGGATTTGTGTATAGTTGAGATGTCAGTGTCAAAATAGGAGCGCGAGGAACATATTATGACCGACAAGTTCGAGAATTTCGTGGGCACCATTTCACGGGCCAGTAAGGCAATCAACCGCATCAAGGGTCAAGAGATGGGCCAGTTTGGTCTCAAGGGCACTGACTCCATGTGCCTGTACTATCTTGGCAAGAACAATGGGGGTGCCACATCCGCCGAGCTGTCCCGCCAGATCGGCGTTGATCGTGCGGCGGTCTCCCGTATGGTGACGCGCTTGGAGAACAGTGGGTTTGTGAAGACGGTGCTCAGCCCCCAGGGGAAGAACTACCGCAGCCCCATCGTGCTTACCAAGAAGGGGGAGGCGGCAACCGAGCGCATAAACAGCATCGTGCGCGTCGTGGTGGAGCGTGCGATCGACAACATTCCTGAGGACGAGCGCGCGGCCATGTACGCCTCCCTCAATGGCATCATTGCCAACTTGGAGAAGCTCGCGAACGAGTACAGGGCGAGGACATAGGTCCCGTGCATGCCGCACGGTGGCAGGTGAGCGAAAAGGCCCCAAGTGCGTGCCGATATCGAGGCGCAAGGCGGGTTCGTTGGGAAATCGGGAGTCATCTGACGCCTTCGCAAATCTCATTCCTGGGCTTTTCTTCGTCCATGGATGCCACTGGCGTGTCGTGCACACACAATCGAGCACGCACTTGGGGCCTTTTCGCTCCGCCAAGAATCATGCCCACCCGCATAGCGGGTGGCCTTGGGTATCGCGCAAAGAATGTACGGCACAGGGTTGAAGACTCTGTCGTTCATCGCCCCGCTTGTGCGTCGCGCCGTCTGCGGAGCATGCGGTATCCTGTGGCGCCGCTGCTCACGAGGGGGATGATGAATCGCCATGATGCACGTAGATCATGCCATCCTGCACGCATTTGACGTTGATACGGGCTCTGCCTATCTGAGTGACCGGGAACTCGATCTGGGCGAGCGCCAGGTGAAGTCATACGTGCAGCGCAGCATGCGCCGGATCGTCTCGTCCGCCGAGAGCCGCCATGGGGTGTTCGAGGGGGAGAACCCCCTGGCTGACGCATTGGAGTCGTATGCCGGCGGCTCGTCCGGCTTCATCGAGGTCTCCCGACAGCTGGCACAGGTGTTCTGGGAGGAGCTGCGTCACTGCGATGAGCTCGAGCAGGCCGACCTCCTGCTCGCCGACTTCACGGACACCCAGGGTCTAGGGGAGCATGCCAAGGAGATGGGGGAGGGCCAGGTGGCGCAGGCCATGGCCTGCGCCTTAGCCCCTGCGGATGTGGAGGATCTTTCCGTGCGGTACGTTGGGGCCATCCTGCTGCCACGCAAGCTGGCCTTCGTGCATGACCTGGGGTCTGATGGCTCGGGCATTGCGGACAACGAGATTCTGCGCCAAGATGCCACACTGCCCAATCCCACGCAGAAGTTCGATACCTATCTGCTTGTCAACCTGGCTGATGGGTCCATCGACTTCCATGACCGCGAGCGCGCGCAGGGTGGCCGCGCGCTGAGCATCATCGCAGAGTGCATCCTGCGGTGTAGCCCCCAGGCGTCAAGCAGGGAGGTCGTGCAGCATGTGGAGCGTATCGTGGAGGAGGTTGCCCAGGCGTATGGCACCAATGCGGTCGAAGCCGTGGCACAGGCCAAGCACATGGTTGCCTCGAGTGCCGAGCGCGAGGAGTCCTTCTCGCCGGCCGAGGTGGGGCGCGCCGTCTTCGAGGGCCAGCCACAGCTGCGCGAGCGCTACGAGCAGGCCACGCGCGAGGAACGCCTGCCCGAGGAGGTACCCGTGCGACGCTCGGCCGCGAGGCGCATCACGAAGAGCCATCGCATCAAGACCGACACGGGCATAGAGATCAGCTTCCCCAGCGAGTATGCGGCCGATGCCAACTTCATCGAGTTCACGAGCGATGCCGAGGGCATGGTGTCCATCCTCATCAAGAACGTGACGCATATCGAGAACAGGTAGGGCCGCGCTATGCACGTACGAAGACCCAGACATCATCGGTCGAGCGCTGGGGACTGAAGGCGTAGCCACGCTCGGAGAAGCTCCTGAGCTCGCGGACATCCCCCAGCTGGCGCTCTGCCGCCCACCGCACCAGGCTGCCGCGTGCGGCCTTTGCCTCGGTGGACCCTTGCAACAGCCTGCCATCGCGCGGGCGGATGGTGCCGAAGAAGCAGGTGAGCAGCTGGGGCCCATCGGGCAGGACATGCGGCACGATGGTCCTGGCATATTCGACTGACGCAACATTGACGATGGTCGTCACCTGTGGCTCGCAGGCGATGGCGTCGTACAGGCGGCCGCCCCAGAACTCATAGAGGTCGCGCGCGCCTCCGACGGGCAGCTTGGCCTGCATCTCCAGACGATAGGGAGCGACGCCATCGAGGGGCCGCAGGATGCCATACAGCCCTGAGAGGATGCGCAGATGATGCTCGAGCCAGCCGAGCTGGACGGTGTCCATGACACCTGCGGCAAGGTGCGTGTATTGGATGCCCTGGTACGCGCAGGCTGCCGGCGTGAGGGCGGCGGGATCTCGGTGCAGCTCGTCGGGCAGCGCCTGGGTGCGTGCCCATGCCTCGTCGGCGAGCCTGTCCGAGCACCTCCAGATGCGTTGTGCCTCGGCGCGCCCCAGGGAGCGGAGCTCCCCTGCGAGCACGAGCGCCTCGCCCAGCAGCCGCGGGCGCTGGGTGGCGCACGGCTCGTCCCCACTGACGAGCATCCTCTTTGCGGGGGAGACGATGATGCGGAATCCCATGGCCCCTCCCTATGCCGCCTCGTCTGTTTCGATGTTGGTTTCTGGAACGGAATCTCGTATCGTGAGGCTCTTGCATCTCAGAATACGAGAGGCTGTCCCAGAGGCGCGAACGTGTGACTCTCTTTCCTAGTGTATGGGCCTTGCCATCGGATGGCACGCTTGGAGGCTCTACGAAGGCGACTGACCCACCACGCGTCAGTCGCCTTCGCTCTGCGGCCGTGTGATGTCGGCAAGTGTTCGGCTGTCCAAGAACTCTGCGGTCATCGCGCCCAGATCGCGCCACATGCCCACGGTGAGACAGGTGGTCACCTGTGGGCATATCTCGTCATTGGTGCAATCCAGGCACGCCACGGGAGCAAGCGAACCCTCGGCGGCGCGCAAGATCTGTCCCAGAGTGTACTCCTCGGGCCTGCGTGTCAGACGATAGCCGCCGCCCTTGCCGCGTGCGCTTTCCACGAGCTTTGCCCTATGCAGCAGCGAGACCACCTGTTCGAGGTACTTGCGCGAGATGCCCTGCCGCTTCGAGACGTCCCCGAGCGATACCCAGCCTGGGTGCGTCGCAAGGTCGCTCATGATGCGCAGGGCATAGCGTCCCTTTGTGGAGAACATGCCGGCCATGGCTAGGCCTCCATGACCCTCTCGCTTGTGCCGCCATCTTCGAGCATCTCCTCAAGGGTGTGCCATGCCAGCTCGGCGCATTTCACGCGTGCGGGCATATGGGAGATGTCGCGCAGCATGGCAGCGTCCTCGAGCCGGTCGTCCAAGAGGTCCTCGTCGGTCTCCTCGCCTCGTACCATGCGCCCGAAGAGCCTGCAGAGCCCTATGGCCTCCTCGGGAGTCTTGCCCACCATGAGATCGCTCATCATGTCTGCGGACGCCTGGCTGATGGCACAGCCATGGCCCTGGTAGGAGGCCTCGTCGATGGTTCCATCATCCCCCATGCGTACGTAGAACGTGAGCTCGTCGCCACAGGAGGGGTTCACGCCCTCATGGCTGCAGGTGGCGTCCTCCATGGGATACTTGTAGTCTGGATGCTGCACGTGGTCCATGAACTCGGCATTGTAGAGACCGGTCACACCCGCGGCGCGCTCCCTGTTATCCATTGCTGAACACCGTCCAAACCTGCTCGAGCCCGCCAACGAGGCGGTCAATGTCGTGCTTGTCATTATAGAGGGCCACACTGGCGCGGCAGGTGCTGCCCATCTGAACGTTCAGGTAGGAGAGCAGGGGCTGCGCACAGTGATGACCGGCACGGATGCAGATGTCAAAGCCATCCAGGATGGACGCGACATCGTGAGGGTGGATGTGGCTAAGGTTGAATGCGACGGCACCCACATGGCGGCTGCCGTCCACAGGGCCAATCACCCGAACGAAGTCGAGCGCCGCCAGCTGTTCGGTGAGGTAGGCGGCGAGTGCGCGCTCGCGCCGCTCGACCTGCTCCATGCCCAGACTCTCGAGGTAGGAGAGCGCGGCGTCAAAGGCATAGATGCCCGCTGCGTCCTGCGTGCCCGCCTCGAACTTCTGGGGTACCGGCGCCCACACGGCATCGGTCTCGGTGACGGCATCGATCATCTCACCGCCGGTGAGGAAGGGCGGCATCCTGTCCAGTACCTCTGCCGTGCCCCAGAGCACGCCAATGCCCATGGGGCCCATCATCTTGTGCGCGCTGAAGGCAAAGAGGTCGCATCCCAGCTTACGCACGTCGACGGCGATGTGAGGGGCGCTCTGTGCGCCGTCGACCACCAGGTAGGCACCCACCTCGTGCGCACGGGCCGCGATGGCGGCGACGTCGTTCTCTATGCCGAGCACGTTGGATATCTGCGTGACGGAGACGATCTTTGTCCTCGGGCCAATCTTGGCCCCAAGCTCCTCGGGCGTGATGCGATAGTCATCATCCAGGCGCAGGTACACGAGCCTGGCACCCGTGGCGGCGCACACCTGCTGCCAGGGGATGAGGTTGGAGTGGTGCTCCATGATGGAGATGACCACCTCGTCGCCGGGCCCCAGTACGGTGCGGCCCAGCGAGCTTGCCACCAGGTTGAGGGATTCGCTCGTGTTGCGGGTGAACACGATCTGGTGGGCCTGAGGGCGTCCCTGCTCGTCGAGCGCGCCGATGAAGCGTGCGACATGCGCACGGGCCTTGTCGATTGCCGAGGTGGCATTGACGGAGAGCCTGTAGAGGCCACGCAGGGGATTTGCGTTCATGGTCTCATAGAAGCAGCGCTGTGCGTCCAGCACCGTGGTGGGGCGCTGAGAGGTGGCGGCGCTGTCGAGGAACACGAGCCGCTCGTTGGACGCGAGCAGCGGGAAGTCCTGCCTATGGGGGTTGTCCTCGATCAGGGAGAGCTGAGTCTCGGTCAGCATGGGGCGCATGCTCCTTACCCACGGAACACCGTGGAACATAATCTCTACTTACGGGGTAGGATTTTACCCCTTCGCCCCGCCGTCAATCATTTTTCCATGGGCGCTCGGATGGCCTTTGAACACGAGTTCCCTCTACCCCACATCATGTGTTCTTTACCTAACGAACCTAGCCGCCCGCTGGGCAGGTGGCTAGGTTTCAACACATAATCGCCTTGGGCCTAGCTGGCACTCGCAATCTCGCGCCGGTACGTCAAGACAAGAACGAGGAGGAAGCCTAGCTCTATGAATAGGGCGATAAACCATACGACGGCCGGCGTTCCTGGTAGTGAAAGAAGGCCAGAGAACATGATTCCCACCATTATAAAGAGCCATGTGGTTGCAGCTGCTGCCAGCAGGCGTCGCGGCAGGGGAAGCTCTTTTAACACAACCAGAACGACGAAGAAGAGGTACGCACAGATGAGGCGCTGCATGAACTCGCAGAAGGGCAAGGCAAGCGCCGATCCATTCCACGAAACAAAAGTCAGTTGATCGTGAATGAGTGAATGGCCCCCAAACTCATCTGTCCCAAGGGCCCAGCAGTGGATCATGACGGCGACAGCCAGTGGGAGCGAAGCCTTGAGCCAGCGCATGCTGCCTCCTCCGGAAAATGACGCATACCGCGAGGGAAATCGCAGCATTTACCAGTTACTTTGAACGGTAAAGGAACTTCCGGATGAGGTGGTGACGTCAAGTTGGGAGGTGACATAGTATGCGACAACCAGTCCAGCGTAAGAGTCGCTCTTACTCATCTGGACGGTGCGGGAATTGTATGAGGTGTTGCTGAGTGTATGTGTGTATGCAAGGCTAAGTCCACCAGAGGTGGTTGCTCCATAAGCCTGGACCTTGGCAGATGCAGTCATGCTCCTTGGGGTTGATCCTGACAGTATTCTGCCGGTAAGGGTTGCTCCCCATTGGTACGTGAACGCGCCACTATGCCAAACGTTCCCACTCAACTTGGCGGTAACACCGTACATGGTTCGGCTTGCATTAACATTCTTTGATCCACTGCCTGCACGGGTGCCTGGATTGGGAGTCGCTTCCGGGCGCGTGGCATACCGTCTAACAAAGGCTGCATCCTGTTCGGAGAGTTCCTCACCAGGGGAGTATGTCTGACCGACTTGCTGGAATCGCATATCTATCTCATGCTGGGACAACTCTGCCGCAAGTGCAGGATGGGGCAGCAGGATGAGTGCAAGCGTAACAAAGCACAGGGAAAGGAAGATGGGCCCTATGTGGCGAACGCGGTTGGAAATCATGTCAGCCTCCTGGATGAATTGGGAGAATCACACGGTCACACAAAACACCGGAGACGTTGTATTGCCCTGTAAACAATCTAGAGCAAGGCACCCATTACGGAACCTCTCTTTAGGTGAACTATATATAACATATTTTGTTCAGTGATGCAAACCCTTTACCTCTTTATATGAGAGTATCGCCTTCCATCTTTTGTCTTGAATCGTTGATTGCCAAAGCTGGTGCAGGAAAGCCTGCGGTAGGTCTGTCATAGGTTCTCGATACTGGCGGACGACCTCGTGAAGTCGCCTTGACGTCGAGGGATCCGCACCTGGGAACGGATTGCGCCCGGCGCAAGACCTGCGGAAGGCGAGGGATGTGCGACCCCGACTGTAGGAGGAGGTGCCCCTCCTGCGCGAAGGGAGATGCGCGGGCTACGAGCGCCAGTGGTGCCGGCGCACGCACCGGGCGCCCTAGGTCTGCAACGACTGCGAGAGGCGCCCGACCTGCCCCCTGTGTTTGATAGCCTCGGAGTTGCGGGTTGGGGCCGGTACCGCTTTTCCGTACCTTGCTGCTAGGCTGCGAGGCCCAAGCTCTGCCTGTATTGTAGGGGGCTCATCGAGCCCAGCGAGCGCTTGATCCTCGTCTTGTTGTAACGCTCTATATAGGCGTCTATCCTCTCCTTGAGCTCATCCAACGTGACGCCCGCCCAGTCCCTGCCATAGAGCATCTCGACCTTCATGGTGCCGAAAAAGCCCTCCATGCGGGAGTTGTCAGGGCTGCACCCCTTGCGCGACATGGAGCGCATGATGCCGGCCTTCTCGCAGATGGAGATCCACTCGGGCCAGCGGTAGTGGCAGCCGCAGTCCGAATGGATCACGAGATGGCGGCGCTCCTCGTCTGTCGTAGTGGCCAAAGCCGCCTTGAGCATGGAGTTGGCCATCTCGGCGTTGGGCGAGGTCGAGGTCGTCCAGCTTACGATGGCGCCGTCGAAGCAGTCCAAAACCGGGCTCAGATAGAGCTTGCCGGCCGGTATCGAGAGCTGCGTGACGTCGGTGAGCCATAGGAAGTTGGGAAGTCCGGCTTCGAAGTCCTGGCAGACCTTGTTGCCGGGGTGTTCCGAGACCTCGCCCTTGTAGGAGCTGTAGGCCTTCCCGGGCTTTGCCTTGCCGTGCGCCTCGAGCTTCTCCTCAGCCATTATTCGCCCTATCCTGCGCTCGCCGATGACATGTCCTCGTGCCTCGAGCTCGTCGTGGATGCGGCGCCTTCCGTAGGCGCCGTCGTTGGCGTTGAAGACGGCGCAGACCAGCTCCCGCGCCCCGGCGTCCCTGTCCCCGGCGGCGATGGCCGAGAGTTGGTACTGGTGGCTCGATCGGGCCATGTCGAGCGCCGAGAGAAGCTCGCACAGCCTCCATTTGGGGCGCAGCGACTCAATCAGCAGAGTCTTCTCCCTGTTCGTGAGCTCGTTTGCCGGGTCGGCGCCCGTCCCTTTTCCCAGGATCTCGAGGGCGCCCTCCAGGATGTCGCGCTTGAGCTCGAGTTGGCGCAGCTCTTTCTCGAGTTCGGCCTTCCTGGCCTCGAGGGCATCTATTTCTGTCTGCGTGACGGGAGCCGCTCTGGCGGCTCCGGCGTCGGACGCGCCATTTGAGACGGCGTTGCTTGTGTCGGGCATCGGGGGCTCCTTCTCAGGCAATAGCTCTCGCTTCCACTTGTAGAGGGTACAACGCGTGGAGCCGACCTCGTCGGCGATCTGTTGCGCGCTTCCGGCTCGTCTGACAAGCGCTGTCACGGCTTTCTGCTTCTCTTCGAGAGTGAACGTCCTGGGCTCGGCTGTCCGCCTCTCGCCAGGTGCCAGCTCGTCTATCCACTCTCTGAGCTTTTGCGTACTTCCGGGGTATCCCAGCTCGCGTCTCGTATAGGCGTTGCAGCGGCCGTGCTCCAGATAGTGGTTGACGGCGGCCCGCCTTTGCCCTTCTGAGTAGCGTTCTAGGTTGCGCCCCCTGAGCGCGCCTCCGTTGTCCTGCCATTCCCGATACCATCCTACAAGCTGTGCCCGGCTTGGATATCCCAACTCGCGTATCGTAGCCGTGGCTTTAAAACCATACTTGATATAGAGCTCGACCGCTCTTGTCCTCTGCTCAAGGGAGTACACGCCATCCTCCAAACATCATCGTTTGGTACGGATTTCCGGTACCGGCCCCGTTTGAGCATCGAAAGGTTTCGGGTCCGGGCACGAAAGACCTTCGGGTATGAGCATGGGCACGTCGACCACCCGCGGCCGGCCCGACAATGTCGTTGCTTCGGTCTGCGACGTTAGGAGGGCCAGAGGGGAATGATCGGCGTGGACAAGATAGAGGACATGCGCAGAAGGGCGAGAGTCGGGGAATCGATAGCCTCGATTGCGAGGGCAGTCGGCGTCTCGGAGCCGACGGCCAGGAAGTACGCCAGGGCGGAGGACCTGTCGCCCGAGCCGCCGAAGAGGAAGGAGCCGGAGAGCGAGCTGCTCGCGCCGCACAGGGAGGCGATCGACTCCTGGCTCGACGACGACCGCGGGAACTGGCGCAAGCAGCGCCATACGGCCGTGAGGGTGCATGTGAGGCTCAGGGACGAGCGGGGCTACGAGGGCTCGTACTCCACCGTGCAGCGCCACGCGAGGCGGCGCCGGGAGGAGATGGCCCGCGAGCGCGACCGCAGGGACGCCGAGGGCTTCCTGCGGCCGGGCTGGCTGCCCGGAGAGATCCAGGTCGACTTCGGCGAGGCCGATCTCGGGGTCCGCGGGGTGACCACGAGGGGCAAGTACCTGACCATCACCTTCCCGCATTCGAACGTGGGACTGACCCAGGTCTTCTGGGGCGAGACGGCCGAGTGCGTCTGCCAGGGGCTGCGCAGCGTCCTCGAGTCCATGGGCGGCGTGCCCCGCAGGGCCGTCTTCGACAACGCCACCGAGGTCGGCCGGCGCGTCGGGGAGACGGCCAGGGTCTCGGGGCCCTTCCGCCGCTTCGCGGCGCACTACGGGCTCGACCACGCCCTCGCCAACCCCTATTCGGGCAACGAGAGGGGCAACGTGGAGAACAAGGTCGGCTGCCACAGGAGGGACCCCTCCGTGCCCGTCCCGTCCTTCCACGACGTCGCCTCGTCCGATGAGAGGCTGCTCCAGGACTGCCTCGACCTGAGCGGGGGCAAGCGCCACCACGGGCCCGGCACGCCCGAGCCCGGGCTGTTCGGGGAGGACAGGGAGGCGCTCTCGCCGCTGCCGCCGGCCGCGTTCTCGTGCGTCAGGTGGGAGACGAGGAAGTGCAGCAAGCAGGGCACCCTCGCGCTCGGGGGCGTGCACCGCCACTCCGCCGGACCCGCCTACGCACGCTGCGAGGTCGCCGTCGCCCTGGGAGCCTTCGACGTCACGGTCTGCGACGTCTCCACCGGCGAGGCGATCGCCACCCACGGGCGCCAGTGGGGCGGGGCGCCGACCGACAGCTCCGACCCGACGCCGCGGCCGGGGCTGCCGTGCATGAGGCCTGCCGGATGGAGGGACTCGAGCGTCAGGGCGTCGCTCCCCGAAGAGCTCGTCGCCTTCCTCGACGGCGAGCCGGCAGACAGCCTGAAGGCCGACCCCGGGGTGCTGCGCGACGAGAGCGCCGAGAGGGGCTGGGGCGCGGCCGTCGAGGGCATGGCGCGCTCGCTGGCGGCGACAGGCGGCCTCGACCGCGCGACCGTCTCCCCCTCCGCCGCCAGGGCGGCAGCCGGAGACGAGCGCGCCGGGTACGGCGAGGAGGTCGACCTGGGCGCCTGCGACGGGGCGCCGAGGCTGCTCGAGGGGGGTGGCAGGCATGCCGCAGACGAGCCCGGGGCGCGGGGCCTCGCAGGCCGCCTTCCGTGGGGCGGCCAGGGCGCCCTCCGTATCGGGCGACACGATGGATGCCCTCCTCGCCTCCGCGACGCCGGGGCGGGCGGCGGCATGCACGGCGATGCCCGAGTCGGAGATCGCCCGCCGCGACAGGACGAAGGGGGCGAGGCTGCTCCGGCAGGCGAGGTTCCCCGTGCCCAAGGCGCCCGACGTCTTCGACCGGCCGAGCGTGGCCCTCCCCGACGGCTGGGGGCGCGACGGGACGTGCTCGCTGGCATTCGTGCGCGACGCCGAGGACCTCGTCTCCTGCGGCCAGACGGGGCGCGGCAAGACCCACATGGCCACGGCCCTCGGCATCGCGGCGACCTCGGCGGGCTACCCGGCGGGGTTCTGGCAGACCGCGCGGCCGGTGCCCCGGCTGGGGAAGGCCAAGAGGGAGGGCACGCCCGACGGGCCGCTCGCGGACGTCGCGAAGGCCCGGCTGGTGATCCTGGGCGAGTTCGGCCACGTGCCCTTCGACGTGGACGGCGCGCGGCCGCCCTGCCAGGTCATATCCGACAGCCACGAGTGCCGGAGCATCGTGTTCACCACCAACGTGGAGTTCTCCAGGTGGGGCACGGTCCTCGCGGGCGACGAGCTGGCCGCGGCGATCGTCGACAGGGTCGCGCGCCACGGCAGGCTCGTCGAGTTCGGCGGGCCCAGCCACAGGCCCGGGGAGAGCCTCATGCTGGGGAAGTCTGGGAGGTAGGGACAGCGGCGCGCCCGTGACGAAACCCGAAAAAGTTTCATGCACGGACCCGAAAGAAATCCGCGCTCAAAACCAAAAGTCAGGCTTGACTAAACACACCCCCTGGGGCACTTCTCCCACTCGGTCAAGGTGGCCCAGGCCAAGGCCGAGGCGCGCCTCGTCGAGCCGAGGCGCGGCCTGGACATGACGGGCCACGAGATGGCGTTCCTGGCCCGCGAGGTGAAGGCCGGGCTGGCGAGGGGCCAGTCGGTGCACCACATCTTCGCCTTGAGGGACGACCTCCCCTGCTCGGAGCGCTCCTCCTGCCGACACGTCGAGAACGAGGACATAGACGTCGCGAAGATGGGCCTTCGCAAGAAGGTCAGGTACAAGAGGCGCAACAAGAGGAAGGCGAACCGGCATGAGGCGGCCTTCTACGCGGGGCGCACCTATGCCAACTGCCCCACCCCTCCCGAGGAGGGACGCGCATGCGTGGTCGAGATGGACTGCGTGGAGGGCTCCGACGGCGACCTGGAGGCGCTGCTCACGCCCCGCTTTGCCCAGCTCAGGTTCCGGATGTTCGTCCTGCTCGAGCGGCACGACTCCGCGCACGTCGTGGCGGCCCCGGGCTGGCTGGAGGGCCTCCTGGGCGGCCCCGCGGCCTTCCATGGGGCCTTCGGGCTCATCCTGACCGACCGCGGCAGCGAGTTCGACGACGTGGGCGGCATCGAGCGGGGCGGGCGCTGCCGCGCCTTCTACGCCGACCCCCAGCGCCCCGACCAGAAGGGAGCCTGCGAGAAGAACCACGTCGAGCTCAGGAAGGTAATCCCGAAGGGCACCTCGGTCGACGGCCTGGGGCTCGATGCGTGAGCCCTTGCCGGCATCTGCCCCAACGTGGACTCGAGCCTGAGGAGGGCCATCGGCGACGCCTCGCCGATGGCCCTCGCAAAGGTGGCGTTGCCGGCCTCCCTCATCGAAGGCCTCGGCCTTGCCCCCGTCCCGCCAGACGAGGTCGAGATGCGGCCGGAGCTCGTCGAACGACTCAGGAAGGAGCACGACAGCACCAACGGCTAGCCAGAGAGTAAGCCACGCGGGACGGCGGTCGCGGGCACGGACGGGGCAAGGCGGAGGGCCGCGCTAAGTCTGGCACAGGCTGGCGCAATCACCGTGAGCCATGCAGTGGCCGCGTGCCATTTGGTCGGTTCCCTGCGCTTACTCCGCCAAACATGCAGGTGGCAAGCCCTCGGGAACCCCTCGCGACCTGCAGTTGCTCTGGCGGATGCGCTAAGCCCGCCAAAGTTCACTAGCTTTGGCAATCAACCGCAATATCGTGACGTCGTTGTGGCCACGCGATGGCGGCAAAGGAACGAAATGGCCCCAAGTGCGTGCCGACATCGAGGCGCAGGGCGGACTCATCGAGGAATCGAGAGCCATCTGCTGCCTTCACGAATCTCAATCCTGGGCTTTTGTCATCCGTGGGCGCCGTCGGTGCACCGTAAGCACACGCTCGAGCACGCACTTGGGGCTATTTCGTTCCCTCAAGGACAATCGGATGGGAGATCCGCTCAGCCGCTGACCACTTGACAGCTCATCTCGCTCCCTTATGATTGAGCATATGAGCACTTACTCATATAAAGAGAAAAAGCGGGCGCGCCCACGACGCAGGTGGGCGGGCTGCACCCAAGACACGGCGAGGCCTGCGCCAGAGAGGGGAAGCGATGGACGAGAGGGAGAGCCGCGTGCTCCTGGCACGCATCATCGTGGCGGCCGTCCTGCTGGTGGCCGCAGTCGCACTCACGAGGCTGGTCGCGCTGCCGCTCTGGGGCAGCCTGCTGCTGTTCGCCATCCCGTACCTGGTGGTGGGCTACGACGTGCTCCAGGAGGCCTGGGAGGGCATATGCGAGGGCGATCCCTTCGACGAGGACTTGCTCATGTCGCTCGCCACCCTGGGCGCACTGTGCATCGGCTTCTTTCCGGGCTCCGAGCCCGAGTTCGCCGAGGCCGTGTTCGTGATGCTGTTCTTCCAGGTGGGAGAGCTCATCGAGGAGCTGGCTGAGGGTACCAGCACCCGTTCCATCGCACACCTCATGGAGATTCGCCCGGACAGCGCCAACCTCGAGCGCGACGGTTCCGTCGTGGTCGTGAGGCCCGAGGAGGTCCGGGTTGGTGACGTGGTGGTCGTCCGCCCGGGCGAGCGCGTGCCCCTGGACGGGCAGGTGGTCGAAGGCACGTCCAGCCTCAACACCGTCGCGCTCACGGGCGAGTCCGTCCCGCGTGACGTGACGGTAGGCGAGGGCGTCGCGAGCGGATGCGTGAACGTCTCCGGTGTGCTGCGCGTGCGTGTGGAGAAGCCCTTTGGCGACTCCACGGCCAACAGGATCCTCGACCTCGTGCAGAACGCGAGTGAGCACAAGAGCACGTCCGAGGGCTTCATCACGCGATTTGCGCACGTCTATACGCCTGTCGTCGTGCTGCTTGCCCTCGTGGCTGCGTTTGTCCCACCCCTCTTTACGGGCGACTACCTGGCCAGCTTCCCCACATGGCTCAACCGTGCCCTCACGTTCCTCGTGGTCTCGTGCCCCTGCGCACTCGTCATCAGCGTGCCGCTCACGTTCTTTGGTGGCATTGGCGGCGCGTCGCGTCACGGCATCCTGATCAAGGGCTCCAACTACCTGGAGGCCCTCGCACGGACGGACACCGTCGTCTTCGACAAGACCGGCACCCTCACACGTGGCGTGTTTGACGTGCGTGCCGTACACCCCACATGCATGGCGGGGCTCGAGACCGGGGGCAGCGAGGCCGAGCGCCTACACCTGCTTCACCTGGCTGCCCATGTGGAGCATTTCTCCACGCACCCCATCGCGGACGCCCTGCGCGCCGCCTACCCGGACGTGGATGACGACTGTACGGTCAGTGACGTGCAGGAGAGCGCGGGCAGGGGCATCGTGGCCACGGTGAACGGCAGGCGCGTTGCCGTGGGCACCGGCGCGCTCATGGAGGCCGAGGGCGCGCGGTGGCATCAGTGCGAGCGTGTGGGCACCGTCATCCACGTGTCCATCGACGGCGCCTATGCGGGGCACATCCTCATCGCGGACGAGGTCAAGGACGATGCCGCTGCCGCCGTCCGCGACCTCTCGGCCGCGGGCGTGAGGCGCACGGTCATGCTCACGGGCGACCGCCATGAGGTCGCGGACGACGTGGCCAGGCGGCTGGGCATCGCCACCTGCCTCTCCGAGCTGCTGCCCGAGGGCAAGGTGGCCGCGGTGGAGCGTCTGCTCAAGGAGGAGGACGCCCGCCACACGCTCGCCTTCGTGGGCGATGGCATCAACGACGCCCCCGTGCTGGCCCGCTCCGACGTGGGCATCGCCATGGGCGCCATGGGATCCGATGCCGCCATCGATGCGGCAGACGTGGTGCTCATGGATGACAGGCCGTCCAAGATTGCCACGGCCATACGGCGCGCCCACCGTACGTTGAGGATAGCCCATGAGAACACCTGGTTTGCCATCGGCGTCAAGATCGTCGTGCTGGCGCTGGCGACGTTCGGCCTTGCCCCCATGTGGCTCGCCGTCTTCGCCGACGTGGGCGTGATGGTGCTCGCCGTCCTCAACGCCACCCGCGCGCTGCGCTAGGAACGCCGCCCAGAGGGCGCAGGGCGCCACCCGCGCGCTGCGGGCGGCGCCCTGTCGTAGGGAAACGTGATGTGGGACGGGCGTTAGAGCTCCAACGCCTCCGCGAGGTCGCCGGCGATCTCGTCGCCGAGCACCGCTCGGGCACGGGTGAGCACAGCGTCGCGTCCCGTATCGCAGCGCGCGTGAATGACGGCATCGTCGAAGATGGCGCGCGCATGCAGGGCATACGCCTCGTCCTCGGCAAGGCCGCGGTTGGCAAGGTAACCCAGCTGCTCGGGGCCAACCGAACCGATGGAGGCGCCGTGGTTGCCCTGGACGTCGTCCTCGTCGCAGAGGATGACGGGCAGGGTCTTGTTGACCACGTCGTCACCAAGGACGAGCACGGTCTCGGTCTCGTTGCCCCGGGAGCCCTTGGCGCCGTGGGCGAGGTCGATGGTCTCGCGCATGGTCTTGTGGGCGCCGTCGTCCAAGAGGCCACGTGCATGCAGGTCGGCGCGGGTGTCATGGCCACGCTGGCGCACGACGTGGTTGACGTCGAGGCGCTCCTGCCCCCTGGCAAAGTAGCGGGTCTCCAGCTCGAGACGGGCACCGTCCCCCAGGAGGCTCACGCCGAGCCCCAGGGCGACGTTGCGGCCACCGAGGGCATACTGACGAAGCTTGACGGTGGTGTGCGCGCCGGCTGCGATGCCGAGCCCCTCGAGGTGCGTGCCGCCCTCCCCGAGGGCGACGATCTCCACCACCGTGAGCCTGACGTTGCCCTCGCACACGATGCGCGCCAGGTTGGCAGAGGTGGTCTCGGCGTCGTTCGTGCCACGGCTCACGAGCACGACGGTGGCCTCAGAGCCCTCGCGCAGCATGACGCCCGTGTCGCGCACGGCACCCCTGGCGGCTTCGGCCTCCAGGACGATGGGACGCTCGCGCACGGCGTTGCGAGGGACCTCGATGTAGTGGGAGTCACCGGCGGAGCGCTCCACCCACTGTGTGGCCTCGGGCCCAATGCCGTCCTCCACCGTGCCAAAGAGCTGGGGCAGGCGCGCGGGCACCTCTCCCGTGCTCGTGGGGACGGGCAGCCTGAGCGTGGTCTCGTCGATCTTGAGGTAGTTCCAGGTCTGTGCCGGTGGGGTGTTGACGCGTTCGAGCGTGGCATAGGCGGTGTCCATCAGCCGATCGCCCCTTCCATCTCGAGCTTGATCAGGTTGTTCATCTCGACGGCGTACTCGAGCGGCAGCTCCTTCGAGACGGGGTTGGCAAAGCCGTTGACCACCATGGAGCGCGCCTCGGCCTCGGAGCAGCCGCGGCTCATGAGGTAGAGGATCGTGTCGTCCGAGATGCGGCCGATGGTGGCCTCATGACCCACCGAGGCCGTGCTGTTGCGCACATCCATGGCAGGTATGGTGTCGGAGCGGCTGATGTCATCCAGCATGAGCGACTGGCAGCTGACCGTTGCGCGCGCGTTGTCCGCATGGCGCCCCACCACGACGGAACTCCTGAAGGTGTTGAGACCGCCGTCCTTGGAGATGGACTTGGTGTCCACGGAGGCGGTGGTGTTGGCACCATTGAGGATGACCTTGCAGCCGGTGTCCAGGTCCTGCGTGGCGCCGGCGAACGTGATGCCCGTGAACTCGCAGGTGGAGTTGGCTCCCTCGAGGATGGTGGTGGGGTAGAGGTAGCTCACGTGGCTGCCAAACGAGCCGGAGACCCACTCCATCTTGGCCCCGGCGCCCACCTTGGCACGCTTGGTGTTGAGGTTGTACATGTTCTTGGACCAGTTCTCGATCGTGGAGTAGCGCAGGCGCGCGCCGTCCCTCACGAAGAGTTCCACCGCACCGGCGTGGAGGTTCGCCTCATAGTACTTGGGCGCAGAGCACCCCTCGATGAAGTGGAGGTCGGCGCCCTCCTCCACGACGATGAGCGTGTGCTCGAACTGCCCCGCGCCGGAGGCATTGAGGCGGAAGTAGCTCTGCAGCGGGTAGTCCACGCGCACGCCGGCGGGCACGTACACGAAGGAGCCACCGGACCACACGGCATAGTGCAGCGCGGCGAACTTGTGGTCGCACAGGGGGATGAGCGTGCCGAAGTACTCCCTCACGACGGGCTCCCACTCAGGATCGTGCAGGGCGTCCTCGATCGTGGTGTAGATGACGCCCGACTTGGCGACCTCCTCGCGCATGTTGTGGTAGACGATCTCTGAGTCATACTGGGCGCCCACGCCGGCGAGGCTCTCACGCTCCGCCTCGGGGATGCCCAGCCGCTCGAAGGTGTCCTTGATGTCCTTGGGAACGTCGTCCCAGTCGCGCGCCTGCTTCGTGCCGGCGCTCACGTAGGTGGAGATGTGGTCCATGTCCAGGCCCGAGATGTCGGGCCCCCAGTTGGTTGCCATGGCGCGGTCGTGATACACCTCGAGGGCCTTCAGGCGCAGGTCGAGCATCCACTGGGGCTCGTCCTTCTTGTGGCTGATGGAGCGCACGATATCAGGGGTGAGGCCGTCGGCGTAGCGCTCGTAGCCTTCCTCGGACATCCTGAAGTCGTAAAGCGAGCGGTCGACGTCGGTCACCTTGGTACGGCCCTTCTCGTCGAGCTCGGGCCTTTGGATGATGTCGCTCATGGCTATGCCTCGGCCTCCTCGGCCTGGGCCTCTTCGCCCTCGAAGCGGGCGAAGCCGTTGACGTCGATGTCACCGATGAGGGAGGCCGGGCCATCGGCCACCAGGCGGCCCTTCACCATCACGTGCGTGCGATCGACGTCGAGCCTCTCGAGGATGCGCGTGTTGTGCGTGATCATGAGCAGTGCGCCATCGCACGTGCGGCGATAGGCCTCGATGCCGTGGGACACCACGGAGAGCGCATCCACGTCCAGGCCGGAGTCGGTCTCGTCGAGGATGGCGAGACGAGGCTTGAGCAGCAGGAGCTGCAGCATCTCGACCTTCTTCTTCTCGCCCCCGGAGAAGCCCACGTTGAGCTCGCGGGTGAGGAAGCTCTCCGGAATGTCCAGCTGCTCCGAGATCTCTGCGATGCGCTTGCGGAACGTGCGGGCACCCGTCTTGAGCTCGGGGCGCATTTGGGTGATGGTGCGCAGGAAGCTGTACAGCGGCACGCCCGGCACCTCCACGGGTGCCTGGTAGGAGAGGAAGACGCCCGCGAGCGAGCGCTTGTCGGCAGAGAGGTCCGTGATGTTCTCGCCACCAAAGGTGATGGTGCCGGATGAGACCTTGTAGATGGGGTCACCCATGATCACATGGCCGAGCGTGGACTTGCCGGCGCCGTTGGGGCCCATGAGCACGTGGGTCTCGCCCGCGCCAACGCCGAGGTTGATGTCGTGAAGGATGGGCTTGGTCTCGGTTCCTGCCGAGAGCCCCGTCACATCGAGCAGCTTTTCGGACATGATGCCCCTTTCCACAAGGCAGCGAGCCGCCCCCGGGAGAGCGGCATATGAGGTAATTCCTACTTACGCTGTGGGAGTTTACCCCCTTGCGTGCGCTTCATTCAAGCCACAAGCGTGACGGGCAGGAGGCTCATGCGCTGGCACAGAAGTGCTCCCATACCTCGGCGATGACACCGTCATCACAGGTGGCCGTGGCGCGGTAGTCCGCCTGCGCCCTTGTGGCATCGTTTGCGTTGGCGACGGCCACGCCCACGCCGGCTGCCCTGAGCATGGCGATGTCGTTGTCGGCGTCACCGCAGGCTATCGTCTCGGACAGGGGGACTCCCACAAGGTCTGCCAGGCGCGCGAGGCCCGTTCCCTTGTCCACTCCCGCCGGGTTGAACTCCAGGTAGCGCTCGGACGAGAAGGTGGGTGCTATGCCCTCGAGGAGTCCCGCTGGCATCGTGGCCAGGATGTCGCGCAGCCGGTCGATCCCGCCGGGGAGACAGTAGAGGATCTTGGCGCAGGGGCTGGTTGCGAGGGGGCTGACGCTGGGCTTTGCGAGTGGTCTGGTGTCCATGTGGCCACGCAGGTACGCCGTCTCCTCCTCGTCGATGTTCCAGGTGCGCACCGTGCCCGAGAGCTCGTAGACATGGATGCCCACGTCCAGCGTGGTGCCGTAGTCGAAGAGGGCCTTGAGCTTGGCAAAGGGCAGGGAGGCCGAGACGATGGGACCATCGTCACCCACCCGCGTGATGCAGCCGCCGTTGAAGGAGATGACATAGGAGCCTTCAAGTAGGTTGCGGGGCATGCCGTCGAGGGACGCGAGGATGGAGTCGTACGGCCTGCCCGATGCCGGGACAAAGAGCATCCCCTGCTCCCTCATGCGTGCGATGGCATCGATGTTGGCTGGGGGGATGGCGTGGCCCCTGTCCAGGAAGGTCTCGTCCATGTCGCTGGCGATTACGCGGTACATGTGAAGCTCCTCTGGACTGACGGGTGGCGGGTGGGCATGTATGCCTATGATACCTGGTGCATTGCACATCTGGTACCGCGTGGCTCAGGGACGGAGGAACATGGCGGTGGCAGGGAACCTATGGAGGCGTCTGGGGTCGCTCATTGCGCGCCACATGATCATCGTGATGCCCTGCTGCCTGGCGCTGGGTATCCTTCGACCCGAGTGGTTCGTGCCGTTGCGTCCCCTCGTGGGGCCCCTGTTCATGGTCATGGCGTTTCAGGGGGCACTGGGCAACAGCGTCGCACGGGTGCGCGAGACGTTTGCCCATCCGCTGCCGCTCGTGCTCATCCTGTTGTTCTCCCACGTGGGCATGCCACTCATCGCGTTTGGGGTGGGGCATGCGCTCTTTGGCGCGAGCCCGGCTGTCGTCTCGGGTCTCACGCTGGAGTATGCGGTACCGGTGGCAACCTCCAGCATCCTCTGGATCAGCCTGTACGGGGGCGACATCTCGCTGGGCCTCTCGGCGGTGCTGCTCTCGGCGCTCGTCAGTCCCGTCACCATCCCCCTTGCCATGCAGCTGCTGGTGGGGACTTCCGTGCAGATTGACGTGGCGGGCATGGTGCGCGAGCTCGCGGTGCTCGTCGCCGTGCCCGCGGTGGCAGGCACGACGCTCAATGACGCCACGCATGGCTGGGGAGCCCGCACGCTTGCGCCCGCATTGGCACCGCTCGCACGCATCCTGCTCGTGCTCATCGTGACCACCAACACCACGGGCATCTCGTCACTCATGCTGCATCTGACGCCCCTGCTCGTGGGGGTCCTGGCGTTCTCGGGCGTGCTCTGTACGCTGGGGTACCTGTTGGGCCTGCTGCTCGCGCGAGGTACCCACCAGCCGCGCGACCGCTTCGTGAGCATGACATTTGCGAGTGCGATGAAGAACATCTCCGCCGGTGCCGTCATCGCAGTGGGCAGCCTGCCCGCAGACGCCCTCTTTCCCGTGATGGCGGGCACGCTCTTCCAGCAGTTCCTTGCCGCGGCGTTTGGCTCCAGGATGGGAAGGGCGCTGGAGGGTGGCGGCAACGTCGGCGAGGAATGCCTCGTGCACCGTGCGCTGTAGGGCATGTGGTCATGGGGTTCCGGCATCCGACACCCGGGAGGCTTCCATCCGATTCCCATAAGAGGCGCCATCTGTTTCTGCTATAATGCTGACCAATCCAGAACCATGTGCGGGCCATCGATTCGAGCGGAGACCACCATGAGGGTTGACCCGTCCCAGCTCCAGTCCATCCTGGACTCCGACAAGACCAAGGCGCGACAGCAGGCCTATGCCTGCCAGGCACAGATCGATGCGGTGTACGACGTCGTCAAGTCGGATTCCAGGACCCAGGGGGCGGCGTATGACAGCGCCCGGGCCTACCTCTTGCGCGTGAAGCTTCCCGCCCTCCAATGCCAGTTCGTCTTTCTCGACACCCTCGTCGGAGACCTCGACTCGGACATCGCGGCGCTTGATGCGTTCGGTGGGGAGACGCTCGACTCCGAGGAGCTCAAGGCAAATATATCCCTGTACGATGGGCTCATCGACAGATTGTATAAGCAGCAACAGGAGCAGCAGAGCCTGCAGCGGGAGCAGTCCGCCGCGGGTCAGTCGACCGACGCGAGCCAGCGGTCGATCGAGTCGATCGAGCACCTTGCCCAAGTCTATGAGGGGGCCAGGGCCGAGCTGCAGAGGAAGCTCAAGGTTCTGTACGACTATACGGGCAACGGCTCCATCTACTCGGCATCCCAAGGCGAGGCGTCCCGCCTGAAGGAGGCGGGCGAGGCGCTGGGCCAGGTGGCCTATGACCCCCAGTCGCACACGTACGACCTCAGCAACGTGTCCGATGGCTCATGGAACAGCCAGGACATGCAGAGCAAGTACTGGCGGTCGGTCATCAACCTCATCCTCGACAACAAGGACGCACCGGCCTCCGTTCGCAAGTACGTCCTCAACGAGCTCAAGGGAACCAACGACAGCGCCCTCTTCGGGGGTGACCCCGTCAACCTCTCCACGGGAAACTTCATCCACCAGCGCGTCTTCCTGCGCATGGGTGGCCTGTTTCCGCTCTCGTTCTCGCTCTTCTACAACTCGGTGGACGAGGGGGACGCAACGATAGGAAAGGGGTGGAGCCAGAACCTTGGTCTGCACGTGCTGCGCCATGACTCGGGCATGGTGAGCGTCCGTATGGCGGATGGGCACGAGGCTCTCTTCTTTCCCGAGGGCGGCCAGTATGTCGGTGCCACCGTCGAGGGGTCGCTCACGCCTCGCGCGGAGGGCGGTTGGAGCTACACCGATGCGTTGGCAACGGAGTTCCTCTTTGACGCCGAGGGCACCCTCGTGCGGATGGTCGACGTGGACGGATCCGGGGCCGACCTTGCCTATGACGAGAGCGGTCTGCTCGAGCGCGTCGTGAGCGTGTCGGGCGAGCGGCTCGACTTCCACCATGAGGGAGGCCTCCTTGTGCGCGTCAGCGACGCCACGGGCAGATCCATTGGCCTGGAGCATGAGGGCGCCCTGCTCGTGGCCCTTACCGACGAGCTGGGACACACCAGGCGGTACGGCTATGACCATCTGGGAAGGATGGCCAGCCTCACGAACCCAAGGGGCGAGGTGACCCTCAGGAACGCGTATGACGAGCATGGACGCGTGGCGCGCCAGGCGTTCGCCAACGGTGCCGAGATCACCTATCGCTTCGACGAGTTGGGGCATGAGCTCACGCTCGTCGACCAGGAGGGCCACGAGAGCAGCTACGAGAGCGATGGGCTGTACCGGACGGTCGCGTACACCCGTCCCGACGGCACGGAGCGCTTCGAGTATGACCGGCGCAACCTCAAGACCGCCCACACGAGTAGGCTGGGGCACACGACACGCTTCCGGTATGACAGGGCCGGTCGGGTCCGCTCCATCACCAACGCTGCTGGTCAGACGCTTGCGTTCGAACGCAACGAGATGGGCCGTCCCCTGGAGGTCAGGCTCGACGGCAAGATGCTCGTACGGAACACCTTCGACGGACAGGGTCACCTTACCGTACGCGAGGACGCCCTGGGGAGGGCGGTGAGGCTCTCGTACGACGCGACGGGACGGCCCGTCAGACTGACCCAGCCGGACGGCAGCGTCGTGGTGCTGACGAGGGACGCGCGGGGCAACGTCACGCGCATCGAGGGAGACCCTGGCATCAGGGTCGACTATGCCTACGACGAGCTGGGCAGGGTGGTGGCGCGGACGAACGCCGACGGAGGCGTCACGCGCTACGAGTATGACGCGCGCGGCAAGGTCGTCCGTGTGACCAACGCGGTGGGCGACAGCCGTCACTACCGCTATGACGCCTGTGGCAACATGGTCGAGATGCGCGACTACGACGGGCTCTCCCTGAAGCGCTCCTACGACGCGTTCGGCCTGCTGCGCACCGCCACGGACAAGCAGGGTGGGACCTGCACCTTCGAGTACGACAGGCTCTGGCGGCTTGCCAGGGTCACCGATCCGCTCGGAGCATCGACTACCTATGCGTACGACCGGTTTGGACGGCTGGAGGGCGTGATGGACGCGCTCGGGGGATCCGTGCGCTACGAGTACGACGCGGATGACCGCTGCACGCAGGTGACCTATCAGAACGGGGCGCAGGCCCACTTCGATTACGATGGCCTGGGACGCGTGATACGGGTGAGGGACTGCTCCGATGCGGTGACGCGCCTCACCTACAATCGCTTCGGCAAGGTGGCGCAGGTCGTTGATCCCGTCGGCCATAGGCGTACGGCGGAGTTCGATGAGGTGGGGCAGCTCGTCGCCCTCACGGACGAGCTGGGGGCACGGACGCTCCTCGACTATGACGCGATGGGGCATGTGAGCGCCATCACCAACCCGCATGGCATGCGGCAGACCTATGAGTACCTGCCGGGTGGCCTCCTCGCCCGCACGCGCACCATGCGTGGCGTCACCTGGTCGTTCGCCTATGACGGGTGCGGTCGCCTGACAGGGCTGCGCCAGGAGGAGGGGGCGTCATGGTCCCTGACGCATGACCTGCTCGGGCGCGTGACGGCCGTCCAGGGCAGCGAGGGGTGGTCGAGGCGCTACGAGTACGATGCCCTCGGCAGGTGCTCCTCCCTGTGTGACGCCAACGGCAACCTCACCCGGTATGTGAGGGATGGTCTCGGCAGGCTCGCACGGACCATCGATGCGCTCGGCGGCGTCACGACGTTCGGCTACGACGCGCGGGGCGCCCTCGTGAACGTCACACGATCGGATGGGAAGGGCTCCTCACGACAGACCCGCTACGAACGCGATCTGCTTGGACGCGTGACCAAGGCGATAGACCCTCTGGGCAACGAGACGGCTTACGACTACGATGCGCTTGGGTACCCCGTCCGCGTCGTGGACGCGGACGGATACGCGACCTCGTATGGCTACACGCCCACGGGCGCATTGCAGACCATCGGATATGCTGACGGCCGGACGGTCGACTTCGGCTATGACACGCTGGGTCGGCTGATTGATGTCGAGGACTGGCGTGGCTCCACGTCGATCGAGCGCGACGCGGTTGGGCGCATGGTCTCGGTGGAGGACTGCTCCGGCAGCGTGGTGCGCTACGAGCGGGATGTGGCCGGAGAGCTGACGGGCCTCGTGTACCCCGATGGGGGACGCGTGGGATACGAGTACGACGACCAGGGCAGGCTCACGCGCCTGAGCGCACGGCACGGCTCGGTCTCGTACGAGTACGACAACCTGTCACGTCTCGTGCGTTCCTGCACGTCCGATGGCCTCGAGACGCGCTATGCGCGCGACGCCGTGGGGCGCATGACGTCCATGGCGCACCTCGATGCCATCGGCGAGCTCATGCACCTGGGCCTTGGCTATGACGCCGAGGGAAACAAGGTGCGCAGGAGCGTACGGCACAGGAACCTGCCCGAGGGCGACGGCGAGCTTACCTATGCCTATGACGCCCTGAATCGCCTCGTTGGGGTCAATCGCGATGGCAGCCCCCTGCGCTCATATGGGTACGACGCGTTTGGTAACCGTGTATGGGACGAGCGCTCGGGCGAGCGTGCCGACTATACCTATGATGCGGCCGATCGTCTGCTCCACGTGACGAGGGACGGCAGGGCGACCGACTTCTCGTATGACGGGCGTGGCAACCTGCGTGTGGTCTCTGGGGGCGGGCATGACGAGCGCAGCTATGACTATGACGCCACCAACCGCCTCGTACGGGCGACCTCCCAGGGGGACGGCACACGCACCGTGCGGTACGCCTATGACGGTTTGGGCCAGCGTATCATGCGGAGCCTGGTTGATGAGCGTGATTCCGAGGGCGCACAGACGACGAGGTACGTGCACGACCTGTCGCGTGTGGGCAGGAACCTCTTGCAGCGGAGCGATGATGCCGGGTGCGAGTCCCTGGTGTGGAACGGTGCCCCCGTCGTCGCACTCTCGGACTCCCGGGCGAAGTGGTTCGCATGCGACGAGATGGGAAGCCCGCTCGAGGCGATCTCGTCGGACGGCAGCTCGCTGGGTGCCGTTGGCTATGACGAGTTCGGTCGGATGACGGGCGGTGATCCCTCGGCGCTCTCGGGCATCGGCTTTGCGGCCTATGGATTGGATCCCGTGGCGGGCACGCTCTTTGCGGAAGCGCGTGAGTATGATCCCCTGACGGGGCGCTTTGCCGCGCGCGACCGGCATGCGGGCATGGGTGGGGTTCCGCAGACCCTCAACAAGTACAGCTACTGCTGGAACTCCCCGCTTGGGTACGTGGACGTTAACGGCCTCTGGCCGTCATTGCAAGACATCTGCGACGGTGTGGAGTCGGCGACCGAAAGCGTCTTTGAGGGTGCCCATGAGGCATGGAATAGCGTTGCAGAACCCGTCAAGCAGGTCGTGTCTGATAAGGGAACGGAGGTCTTGAACGGACTACGTGCGATAACGGAGATCGACTTCAAGGATGTGGCTACTGCCGTGGCTGTGGCCACCGCGCCATTATCCCCGGTTGCCGCAGCAGGAATCTATGCGGCGGGTAACGTGCCGTCTACGGCCTTTGGCGTGAACGACATCAGTGATGTCGCGACGGCTTTCACGCAATCTTCATTAGGCGAGCAGGTTCTCGACTTTTTCTCATTCAGTCGTGATGATGGCATCTATCATGCTAAGCAGGATTGCTGGCAGAAACCCTTTGGCTACAACGATTTTTACGACTATATGTTCAAAGGTCTGACATCAGCTCCAGATAAGCCACCGAAGTATGAGTTCTCTGTAAACGGCACGAGTTATACGCTTTGGCTTTGGAAGGGTGACTACTACAATCTGGGGGCCGGTGCGGAGTCGGGCATCTATCGGGGGGATGGATTCCATAAGGAGGCTGCCGATGACACCAACCTCTATATGAAGCTCAACCTGTATGACAAAGACGGCAATGTCATCTTTGTCTACGATCCTGGGCAGTCCAACTGGTGGACGACGGGCTTTAACCCGGATGTTCAGGATGCCAACCAAGAGGACCTCATCGCCTATGGTTCAATTGACTTCTCAGTGAATCCAGAAATGTGGGATGCATTTTACGCAAAATATTCTGAGCAGGTTGGTTGGTGCTTTGATGAGGAGAGACAGGTGGCATACTATGCATGGCAGTGGTCGTAGGCTTGTGACTCTGATAGTAATGTCCCTCTCGTCCCTGCTCGCCCTTGCGGGTTGCCAGACTCCCGAGGGCTACGGCCCGCGCTCCACGATGTCCGTCGAGGACGCGAGCGCCGACCGCCTCGAGCAGTTCTCGCGGCTCGTCGCCGGCTCCGACGCGGCCGGCCTCGACGCCGAGTTCTCCGACGCCGCGCGGGAGAACTCGGCGGGCCTCTCCGACAGGGTCGCCGACCTCATGTCCGTTCTCGGCGGCGGCACTGTCAGCAATGGCGAGTTCTATATGAGCGTCGGGACGCTCGCGGGCGGGGAGATATACGTCGTGAGCTCCGCCACGGTGACGGCGCCGGACGGCTCGGTGTGGCAGCTGCACGTCACCGACTGCACGCTGAACCGCGACGACCCCTCAGAGCTCGGCATCAAGGCCATCGAAGTCATACCGGACTCGGGTCATGACGCCCCCCAGGGATTCGGGTGGTTCAACGAGTCGAGCGGCGCCATCCGCTACGGCGTGCGCCTCATCACGAGCTGGGACGGCTGGGACCCCCACACCAGCCCCTACAGCCCCGACTGGTAGGCCATACCATGCATGCCGTCATCCACCGCAGGCACCTCCTGGTTACCGTGGCCCTCTCGTCCCTGCTTGCCCTTGCGGGCTGCAGGGCGTCCGAGGGCTACGGCCCGCGCTCCACGATGTCCGACGCGGACGCGTCGGCGGCTTGCCTGGACGAACTGTCCTCCCTCGTCGTAAACTCCGACGCCGACGGCCTCGTGGCGGCCTTCTCCGAGGAGGCACGCTCAGCCGATTCCGACTTGGCAGCTAAGGCGACTGAGGTGATGTCGCTCATGGGCGGGGGCACCTTGGGCGATGGGGACTTCTGGTCGAGCCAGGGTAATGTGCGCACGGGGAGCATCTACATTATCAGCACGGCTACCGTGACGGCGCCGGATGGCACAAGGTGGCAGATGCACGTTACCGACTGCACCTTGAACCGCGATGACCCCTCGAAGGTCGGTCTGAAGTCCATCGAGGTTATACCGAACTCGGACTGGGATGCGCCTAAGGGGTTCGGTTGGTACAACGAAAGCGATGACTTCCCCGCCGGCATCCGCCTCATCACGAGCTGGGAGGGCTGGGACCCCCACACCAGCCCGTACGATCCCAACTGGTAGGAAGCCCTGTTCGTCAGGGGCAACGGAGCGAAGCATGGTACAGTCTAGCCATACGGGAGGGCTGTTCCTGATGCGCGACGAGAGGAGAGCGTGATGTCATCTTCGACCATAGCATCAAGTGTGGACGCAGCCGGGGCAGCCGCTGATAGCCTCAAGGCTGGGCTTGACGCCTACCATTCGTTCAAGCTCGGGTCTGCGACGGGCGTCGCGGACGGCACCCCGCCAACCACCCATGACTCGATCTCCGATGCGGCATCCTCGTACTGCACGGCCTATGCCAGCGCGATGGAACGTGATGCGGAGGCATTCAGGCAGGTGGGCATCTCGCTCAACGAGGCGGACGCTATGGCCGCCTCAGACATACAGAACGCCTCATGACGGCATACGATGCCTGGGATGGCGGGAGTTTCCACTCCCAGGGACCAACGTCACAGGCGGAGCCCAGGTTATCAGCCTCGATCGACAGGCGGCTGATGCGTCTGGAGGATGAGGAGTACTCCCTGAGGGGCAGGATACGGACCCTAGAGGACACCATGGAAGACGTCGATGCCTCGGTGAGGGCGGTTGCCGACAGGGCCTATGCCGGCGAGGACATGGGGCTGGACGCCTGGGGCGTGGACGAGATACAGCGCCTGCGCGCCTCCATCCTCGCGCACTGTGACGAACAGCGGGAGCTGTCCTACCAATGGCTGCGCACCATCGACCATGAGCGCGAGACCCTGTACGACCAAAGGCGCACCGCCTGTCTGCGGGAGCGCCCCTGAGACGCCCCCCGTCCACCTTGCTAGTCCGTGGATCTCGAGAGGAAGGCCTGCGTGCGCTCGTCCTGCGGGTGCTCGATGACCTGCTCGGGCGTGCCCTGCTCCACGATCTGCCCGTCGATGAGGAAGCACACGCGGTCGGACACCTCGCGTGCGAAGCCCATCTCGTGCGTCACGATGCCCACGGCCATGCCGTCCGCCGCAAGCTCGCGGATGAGGGCGTGCATGTCCTCTGTGAGCTTGGGGTCGAGTGCCGAGGTGGCCTCGTCGAAGTAGATGATCTGCGGACTCATGCAGAGGGCGCGCGCGATGGCGACGCGCTGCTGCTGGCCGCCCGAGAGCTGGTCGGGAACCTTGTCCGCATGCTCCGTGAGACCCAGGCGCTCGAGCAGCCGACGTGCCTGGTCCTCCACCTCCTCCTGGGGGCGTCCCTGTACGGTGACGGGAGCATCCATGACGTTGCGCAGCACCGTCCAATGGGGGAAGAGGTTGAAGCTCTGGAAGACGATGCCAAAGCGCATGCGCGCGTCGCGCATGGCGGCCTTGCTGTAGACGGCCCTGCCGCTCGCCTCTCCCTCGGGTTGCGCCACCGTGATGCTGCCATAGGTGAGCTGCCCCTCGTCAAAGCGGTCGAGCAGGGTGAGGCAGCGCAGCAGCGTGGACTTGCCGGCACCGGAGGGGCCGATGATGGACACCACCTCGCCCTTGTCGATGAGCAGGTCGATGCCTGTGAGCACCTCCCTCTCGCCGAACGACTTTCGTGCCTTGCGCAGGTAGACGGCGGGAAGTCCCATGAAGGTGGCGTAGCTCGTGTCGGGGCGCGGAAGGTTGAGCGGCGATTTGGCGTGCTTAGTCATGGTAGTAGCTCATTCTCTTCTCGATGAGGTACATGACGAGCTCGATGAGCAGACAGGTCACCCAGTAGATGACGGCGGCGATGGCGAAGGGCACCATGGAACGCTGTGACGAGACGAGAGCCTTGCTCTGGGCGAACATCTCGGCGATGCCGATGGAGAAGGCAAGTGACGTGTCCTTGACGAGGGTGACGATCTCGTTGCCCATGGCGGGGAGCACGCGCTTGACCACCTGGGGCAGGATGATGCGGAAGAAGGTCTGCCTCGGCGTGTAGCCAAGGACCTCTGCGGCCTCGTACTGTCCCGTGGGCATGCTCTGGATGCCGGAGCGATAGATCTCGGCAAAGTAGGCGGCATAGTTGATCACAAAGGCTATGAGCACGGCCGTGAGGATATAGCCGTTGCCCAGCTGCAGGCCCATCATGGTGGTGGGGATGAAGAACACCGCAAACATCTGCAGCATGAGCGGCGTGCCACGCAGCAGTGAGATGACGAGCCGGCAGACGAGCGAGAGGGGACGGAAGCGCGAGAGCCTGCCCACCGCGATGAGCACGCCCAGAGGGATGGATCCCACGAGGGTGACGGCAAAGATCTGGAGTGACGTGAGGTAGCTCGAGAGGAGCATGCCCAACATGGTGGAGAAGTCCACGAGCCCCCTCCTTGGGATGACGGGTCGCTTGAGGCGGGAATGGCGGGCTATGCCTTAGGGAGCACCCACAGGTCATACGAGATGCCCTGGTCGGCATACGTGTCACAGAGCTGCTTGACGGTACCGTCCGCATCGAGGGCCTGGAGGTCCCTCTCGACGGCGGCGGCCAGCGCCTTGCCGGTGTCCGTCTTGGCGAAGCCCACGCCAAAGTGCTCGGAGCTGAGGTACTCGTCCAGGATGCGATAGGAGTCCCCCTTGCCACCCATGTTGTACAGGGCCACGGGGTAGTCCACGGCGATGGCATCCACGGAGCCGTTGTCCAGCATCATGAAGGCAGTGTTGTACTCGCCGATGGTCTGGAGCTGGGCGAACGAGGCGCCGAGCTCCGCCTGAGCCCCATCGGTGGTGAGCAGGTCGTAGGCGGCGGAGTCAGCCTGGGTGATGACGTTCCTTCCGGCGAGGTCCGAGAGGGCGTCGATGTCGGAGTCGGCACGCACCACGATGACCTGGCGATTCTCCATATAGGGGTCCGTGAAGGTGTAGCCGTCCTCGCGTCCCTCGATGGTGAAGCCGTTCCAGATGCAGGTGATCTGTCCGCCGCTGAGCAGGGCGTCCTTGGCATCCCAGGAAATGGCGCTGGGCGTGTAGGTCCATCCCTCCCTCTGGCAGACCGCCTGGGCGAGGTTGAGGTCGAAGCCCGTGTACTGCCCATCGTCCCCCACGTAGCCATAGGGTGGGAAGTCCTGGTCGAAGCCGACGATGAAGGTGCCGTCGAAGCCGTCGACACTGGAGGAGCCCGTCGTGTTGGCCTGCTGGGCGCCGCCGCAGGCCGTGAGGCTCATGAGGGCTGGGGCGACAGCGGCGAGTGCGGACGCCTTGACGAGCTGCCTGCGGCTCAGGATGCGAATGGACACGGTCGTCTCCCTTGGTTGTCGTGCTCGATGGTGGCGTGGTCCGGCATGATGACGGGCCGGATGCTTTAGCGCGCTACAGTGAGGGTAGACGGTACGTGCTGACCCATCAAGGCCCCTGGGGTTACGTGTTGATTTCCCCGCAGGTGGATGAGGTGTCCTCCACAAACAGGACGAGCGTGCGCCAGCCCTGTCCCGGGAGGTTCGAGCTGCAGGTGACGAGCGTGAGGCAGCGCGTCGCACCGCGCGCCACGCGCTCCCAGTCCGGCACCGCGGCAGAGGACCGCTGCGCGATGTCGTAAAGCCATGTCCTCAGGTGGTCCAGATCCTGCCAGGAGAAGACCTGTATGGGAGCATAGTCCTCGCGTACGCGCAGCGCGCACAGCGGCATGAAGTGGCGGGCTCGTGCGCTCGGCTCGTACCAGTCTGCCCCCGAGGCACAGAGGCGTTCGAACTCCCCCTGCCGCCAGCAATGATAGAGCGGAGAGAACATGCCGCCCGTGACCCCCAGGTGATGGCCATAGACCAGGAGGTGCTGGGGGCATTCCGTTGTGGCCTCCCAACAGCGCCAGTCGATGAACGGCGTTCCTGCGGGAGAGTCCTTGCCGTTGATGTCGTGTGAGAGGTAGTAGGTGGGATCGCCCTGTCCTCCCTGGGCAACGGGGAGACTCATGCCTGCCGAGTCCACGGTGAGCCAGGCCTGTGCGCCTGGTGCAATCTGAGGCATCCGCCCCAGGTTAATGGAGCCGTCGGGTTCCCTCACGGCGTCCTGCATACGCTCGATTGCCGTGAGCGCCCCGAGGCTCTCGAAGAGCATGCCGCATCCCACCAGGGCGCAGCATGCTCCCAGACACATGATCAGTACGAGTGCGGTGCGTCGGCGGCCCACGCTAGCGTTCACCCCAGCGCCCTCCACGAACGTCCATCAGGAGTCGATGCCCGCGACGGGGCGCAACATGGGTGCGCTGCGTGTTCACGTGGGCAAGCCGTGCGCCGGCCACGGCGAGCACCGCGCACCCGATGCCGATGAGGGCGATGCCCCGAGGCGTCACGCCCGTCTGGGGAAGGATGCCCGCGGGGGTCGTCGGCTGCTCGCGTACCCGCACCGACTGTCCCTCGTCATCGATGTCCGCGTGCGCCGCCACCTCCGTGTCGTCCTGCGAGAGCGAGAGGTTCTCGTACACGACCACGCGTGATCCCTGTTTGAGGGAGGAGCCATCAAACGTGAACGTGACATCGACGCTGCCCGTGTGCTCCATGGGTGTGAAGTCCGTGCTGGCATGGACCTCGTTTCCCTGGGCATCCGTGAGGGGCGCTCCCGTGGAGGCGTCCATGAGCGTTCCGTCGAGATGATAGGCCGTGCCCGGAGTGAGGCCGCGATAGCTGACGGTGTCCGTGATGGTGACGGATGCCAGCGGGTCGATCACCTTGCCACCATCTGTCGCGATGGCTTCGGTCTCTATGTGGGGAGCCTCCTCGTCCGTGATGGAGCCAAGGTCGACGGCGGTGTTGTGGCCGCTTGCATCCGGTTTGACATCGATTGTGAAGGTGACGAGCTGGTACCCCTCGTTTGATGACGCGGGCAGCTCCTGCACCGTGTAGCTGCCGTAGGGGAGGGCGGCAAGCCCCTCCCTCTCTGTGTCCGGGGCGTTCGCGTCGCCTGCAAACCAGAGGCCCCGCATGCCATCGAGCCTGTTTTCGTCCAGGGACAGCTGTGAGAGGTCGGCAACGACGTTCCCCTGGTCGTCCGTCGAGTACGTGAGGCCTGACACCGCCTCGTCATTGGCGTTGTCGCGCGTACCCTGGGCAAAGGTGGCGCTGTCAAACTGGCCCTTGGCGTCGGTCACGATGACATGCGACTCGGACGTCCCACCGTCCGGCCATGCCTGCGCGGTGATGAGGAAGGGGACGTTCGCAAGTGGCGCCTGACTGTCTGCTGCAACCTTCTGGAAGCGCAGGTCCTGCCGCGCCACCTGATCGACGCAGGTGACGTCGGTCGTCGCCGTGCCCGTTGGGGTGCCGACGAGACGAAAGGTCGCCGTACCCCCATCCTGCACGACCTCGGCCTGGATGGGCTCATCGAGCATGAGGTAGCCCTCGGGAGCCTTGGTCTCTCGGATGGTGTAGGTGCCGAGAGGGAGTATGCAGGCTCCCGAGTCGTCCCGGTAGGGCTCCCCCCTCATCAGGCTGTCCGCATCCGTGAGGTCCGCTATGCCCTCCTTGTTGGTGTGCATCACCCACGTGCGCAGGGGCGCGTCGCCTGCGCCTGTGGTACCGTGGTACTCGATGGTGAATTCTGCGCCGTCGAGGCGTGCGCCACCCAGGGGCAGCGCGGCGTCCGTCTCGGCGTCATGCTTGTGTATGCGCAGAGCCCCCGTGGCATACAGGGGCGCGTCTGTCACACCCTGCCTGCCGTTGACCAGGGTCGTTGCATCCTCCGTGACATCGACGGCATAGGTGGTGCCGTCCTCGTGGTAGCCGGTCGGCGCCTTTGTCTCGCGCACGTAGTAGCGTCCCGGGGCCAAGGTTGCCTCGTCGCTGACGCCATGGGCGTCAAGGACGAGTGTGGCCACCTGCTGTGCGCAGCCCTCGTCACGATAGATGCCATATTCGGCATCCTTGACGCTGTAGCTGGCGTTGTCATCCGTGAGGGCTGGCAGTGCGGAAGCCTTGACGAGACGGAGCGTGCCGTTGCGAACCGTCCAGAACTGCGCGCTCTCCTGCGTGCCGTCCGTCTTGGCAAAGCGAATGCCATAGGTGGAGACCGGATCATTCATGTGGTCACTCACGTAGTCGTTGACCTCGTCATAGGAAAGCGAGAGTCCAAAGCGCTGGGGGAGCAGCGTGTCCATGTAGGAGCGCAGCGAGGTCTTACCGTCGTCTCCCACATGGTCTGGTCCGTCCGAGACGCAACATACCCACGCCTGGGTGTAGCGTCGGCTGGCGTAGTCCCATATCTTGTCTGCCCCCAGTGCCTGGTCGATGTACGAGATGCCCAGTGCGGCGCGGCGCACGTCCCTGGTGGTCCAGGTGCCACCGCCATTCTTGGGCGATCCTTCGAGGGGCACGCCCGTTGCCGTGCCCTGGAGATGCTTGGAGTCGGGTTCGATGCACCAGGCGCGCCACCCCACCTCCTCCACGCGTCCCGTAGTTGCGTTTCCCGCATCGTCGCTCGTCAAGGTGTAGGTGCGGCCATAGTAGCCGCCCGAGACAAAGGGGTTGTTGGGGTCTTCCGCCTCGCTGGCACGGGCGATGGTGGCACCCAGTGCCAGCACGCCAAGCAGGATGAGCAGCGACATGGCCAGAATTGCCACTGCCTTCATACGGTCCGTCCGTGGTCGTGTGACTCGTGTTGTTCGCATCTCGTGCCCCTTCTCGCGATGTGGAGGTTGCCGTATGGGCAGCCATGGCGTGGGGAGCATTGTTGGCCCCGCAGGGGGTCCAGGGGAAGAGAATCCCTGTGGTTATCAGTGAGCTGCGGGCGTCGTTCTTGCAGATAGCAAGTGACTTGCAGCTGTCTGCGGCGTGAGATGGGCCAGTTGGCATGGTTGCGCGGCACGTGGCATGCCCCGTGCCCCATGCATGCGTTGCAAGAAATTTGAGAATGACCCTTGCATAGTGCGGGTGGATTGGGCATCATAGTCAAACGCGTTACGAGGTGGGCGTATGGTGGGTGTAGCTCAGTTGGCAGAGCGACGGACCGTGGCTCCGTAGGTCGAGGGTTCGAGCCCCTCTACCCACCCCATTTCAACGTCGACGGGTCGTTAGCTCAGATGGCAGAGCAGGGGACTCTTAATCCCAAGGTCGAGGGTTCGACCCCCTCACGACCCACCATCGCATCTTCGAGGCCGGACGGTGTAGTCTGGCCTTTTCCCTTTTTGTGGCATGCCTTGCCGTTAGGTCTGCGTCCGCCGACAGAATTTATCGGATCTCGGTTCCCTCCAGCATCCAAAGGTCGGTGCGCAAAGGGTTATAGTGGAACTGCACAAAAAGGCACATGTGCATGTACTGTCTCATGTCTGGGGGGAGCGGCGCAATGATTAGCTTTGTCGTATGCCTCGTGGTGCTTGTCGTGGGGTACTTCACCTATGGTAGGTTTGTGGACAACGTGCTTGGTCCCGATGATCGAGACACGCCTGCCGTCACGATCAACGATGGTGTCGATTACGTCGTCATGCCGCAGTGGAAGCTCTTCTTGGTCGAGCTCCTCAACATCGCGGGCCTGGGACCGATCTTCGGTGCCATGCAGGGCGCGCTGTGGGGTCCCATCGTGTTCCTTTGGATCACCTTTGGCACGCTCTTTGCCGGCGGCGTCCACGACTACATATCCGGCATGCTCTCCGAGCGCAACAACGGCCAGTCGATCTCCGAGGTGACGGGCACGTACCTCGGTCTCACCATGAAGAACATCATGCGCGTCTTCTCGGTCGTGCTGCTGGTCATGGTCGGCACGGTCTTCGCGGTCGGGCCCGCCGGTCTGCTCGTCGAGATGGTCGATCCCCAGGGCACGGGCGCCGCTGGTGCGTTCTCCGCCACCACCACCTGGCTTGCCATCATCCTCGCCTACTACTTCGTTGCGACCTTCATCTCCATCGACAAGATCATCGGCAGGATCTACCCGGCGTTCGGCATCTGCCTGATCCTGATGGCCATCGGCGTTGCCATTGGCATGCCCCTCAATGGCTACGCGACTCCCGAGATCTGGGATCACCTCTACAGCATGCATCCAGAGGCCACGCCGGTCTGGTCCTTCATGTTCATAACGGTCGCCTGTGGCGCCATCTCGGGATTCCACTCCACGCAGGCCCCGCTGATGGCACGCTGCATGAAGAGCGAACGTCAAGGCCGCTTCGTGTTCTACGGCGCCATGGTGGCCGAGGGCGTCATCGCCTTGGTGTGGGCGGCGGCGGGATGCTCGCTCTACGAGGTGACTGGCGGTCTCAACATGGGCCTCGCCGAGGTGCTCAAGAGCGGCCAGTCCGCAGCCATCTACGACGTCTGCATCAGGACCATGGGCAGCGTCGGTGTCATCCTAGCCATGCTCGGCGTCGTGGTGTGCCCCATCACCTCCGGCGACACGGCCTTCAGGAGCGCGAGGCTCACGCTTGCCGACTGGCTCAAGCTCGACCAGGAGAGGATGGTCGACCGTCTGAAGCTCTGCATCCCCGTCCTGGGCGTAGGGGCGTTCCTCGGCTTTGGCAACACGCTGGGGTTCCTCTCCTACACCGTCATCTGGCGCTACTTCTCCTGGACGAATCAGACGCTAGCTATGATCGTCCTGTGGGCCGGAGCGGTGTACCTCCTCAAGGAGAGGAAGAACTTCTGGATCTGCGTGGTCCCTGCGATCTTCATGAGCGCGGTCTCCGCAACATACTTTTGCATGGCTCCCGAGTGCCTGGGCATGATTCCTGCGCTGGCGAACAACACGGCGGTTGCCTATCCGGTCGGCGTCATCGTCGCACTTCTCTTCTTCGGGCTGTTCTGGAGAGCGACGCACAAGCGTGAGGCGACTGTGGCATAGGCATGCTCAGACGTGGGAGCGTCCGGGGCCAAGGAGGCAGGGCCCAGGCAACGGCATAGGCTAGGCGGGGCGGTCCATGTTCACGGAGGCATGGTCCGCCCCGTTTCTTCATAAAGGTACGTGGCAGTTGGACGTGGAGGGACGCGAGGCATGATGCTAGGTGCGCCCAAGGCACTGGGACATACGACGCTGGACCCACAGACGCTGGCAGAGGACCTCAGGGGGTGCCAGAAGGTCGGCCCCTGTGGCATCGGGCATCGGGCCCTCTACCTGAACAGCTTCTATTTCAGCAGACGCTACTACGTTCCCTTCGAGGACCTGCGGAGGTGCTTCAAGCGTATCGCGATGAGCAGGGGCGGCTTCTCGGGCAAGGGGATATTTGGCTCCCTGCCCTACCTGGTCGTGGAGCTCTCGGACGGGCGCGAGAAGCAGTGCAACTTCAAGCACGAGGATCAGGTGGACAGGTTCCTCGCGATCATGCAGGAGAGGCATCCCAAGATTCCCGTGCACTCCAAGGACGCCGAGAGGAGGCTGCGGGAGGCTGAACGGGAGGAGGAGGCCCGTTATGTCAGGCATCTCTCGGCCGAGGCGAGCGCTGCGGTGGATGACCTGAGACGTGCCAAACGCTTCCTTGACCAGAGACCTGAGATTGGCGAGCATCTCTCTGCCGCGGCGAGGAGGAAGCGCTCCGTGGATGGCGTGAAGCGGTCGAACATGGTCCTTGCCCTCTCGATTCTCATCGGAGCGCTCGTTGCGGTCACGGCCGGCATCCTCGGCCTCGTGTCGGGCGACCGCGGCTGGTCCGTCTACCTCCTGCTGTTTGGCGTCGCCTTTGCGCTCTTTACGTTGGCGTCAGGGGTGGTGCCCACCGTGCGGCACAACAGGAGGACCGTGCAGGCCGAGTGGGACAAGGCGGTGGCCGAGGCCCGGGAATACGTCAGTGGCTACCCCTCGTTTCCGCTTCCCGTGGCCTACGCCCATCCCATCGTGCTCGAGCGCATGATACGCATCATTCGCGAGGGCAGGGCCAGGGACGTCGGGGAGGCGTTCGAGGCGATGAAGCAGGAGCTGAGGCGGCTCGACCACACGCAGACGGTGACCCAGCGGGAATACGACGAGATCGTGGCGGTGAAGCCGATGTTCATGGTCATGGGCTACCATTAGGCTGCTTCAGAGGGGTGAGCGTATGCGCAAGATACTCGAATTCTTGCAGTCTGAGGGAGTCCAGGGCGAGCTTCTCGATGGCATCAGGGCATTTCGCCAGGAGGGGGACGTCTCCGAGGAGCTGGCGGGTCGTGTCCCCCGCCTGGGCCAGTACTACCTGGGAACGGAGGTGTGGGAGCGTGCGATAGCGGCCGTCCTCTGTGGCAAGAACCTCTTGCTTGCCGGCCCCAAGGCGACGGGAAAGAACGTGCTGGCGGAGAGCCTCGCCCAGGCCTTCGGTAGGCCGGTGTGGAACATCTCCTTCCACATCGGGGCGGATGCCGCCTCTCTCGTGGGCACGGACACGTACGACGGCCAGCGCGTGGTGTTTCGTCCCGGCCCCGTGACACTGTGCGCGCGGCACGGGGGCTTTGGCGTGTTCGATGAGATCAACATGGCCCGTAACGAGGCCATGGCGGTGCTGCACTCCGTTCTGGACTTCAGGAGGGTTCTGGACGTCCCGGGCTACGACATGGTCAGGCTCGATCCGCGCGCGCGCTTCATCGCGACCATGAACTACGACTACGCCGGCACCCGGGAGCTCAACGAGGCCCTGGCCTCGCGCTTCGTGGTGCTGGACATGCCCCTCATCTCCGAGGGTGACCTCGACCGCCTCTTCGGGGAGGGCTTCCCCGACCTGAGGCCTGAGGCGCGCTCGCAGTTCGTTGCGCTCTTCTTCGAACTCGATCGCAAGGCGACGAGCGCCGAGGTGTCGGGAAAGGCGGCGGACCTGAGGGGGCTTTTGGACGCCGTGGACCTGATGCGCCGTGGTGTCACGGCAGGCACGGCCCTCGCCATGTGCATCTCGAACAAGACCTTCGATCCCTACGAGAGGGGGCTCGTCCAAGACGTCATTGACGCCAGGATAGACCCCACGCAACGGGGCGCAGACCTGTTCGCATAGATGGGGGATGTCCCGCGCAGGAACCAGCGGCCAGCGGGCCGTGACCCGTCCTTTCCCTGAGGAAAAGCGATGATCAAGAAGCACTATGCCGGCATGCAGCGTCGGGCGGAGAACATCATATGGAACGCCGCGGGAAGCTACGACTTCGACCCACCCTTCATGGCCTTTCTCGAGAACGGGCGTCCCGACCTGTACTTCGACATGGTCATCGGCCTCTGCGTCCGCTGGCTCGACATCGATCGCCTGACGGCGTTCCTTAACGTCGTGGTCGGGCTTCGCCGTGGCAACGAGCTCTGTGACATGTTCTGGCTTGGGATTGAGAACTGCGTCTACGAGAAGGAGCTTGCCAGCCGCCCGGTTCTCTCGGACCTTCGCGCACGCAGGGCGCAGGAGTTCTTCAAGGGCAGGCAGACGCTGTCCAGGCAGCAGATGATGCTGCAGTCCATGGCCGTCTACAACCAGCAGCAGGCCAGATGGGCGCATGTCCTGGGAAGGAGGGGCGAGCATCTCTCGCCCCGTGAGCAGGCCCTTGCCAAGGCGTTGGAGTTTTCGGGGTCCCTGGACACGGACGCGGCGATTGCCTCCATGACGCGGGTACTGAGGGAGTACTTCCACTGTACGGTCTCCCCCGAGGGGACCGGGTTCCTGCACCAGAGCAGGGTGCGGGGCCTGCGCAGCCGGCTTCTCAAGGGCCTGCTGCGTCGGGAGACGCAGGTGACGGACACGCTGATCGTTCGCAGTGGCACCAGCGAGGGGGATGTCGGGGGAAGCGCCCAGCTGGCACATCCGGCGGGGGCGAGGAGCCTGCGCCGGATGGAGGCAGATCTCGCCTACGTCAGGCAGACGCTCGGCGAGCGTGCGATTCCGGAACTGGATCTGAGAAGGCTGGAGAACGAGCTCTGCGTCGGCGTGAACGGGGAGTGCCGGCTGTGGGTGACCAAGGGGGTCACCATGGCGCATGGGGTCGAGGGGAGCCTGAATCGTGCCGGGGACGACAGGGACAAGGCCCTCGGTGCCAGCGACAGGCGCGACAGGGAGCGGGTTCTCAGGGATTGCCTCCGGCAGTCCGATCGCAACCATGCATGGGTAAACGCGCACAAGGTCCTGCTCTCCTCCTCCATCAAGAGGCTCTCGGCACGGCTTGACGAGGTGCTCTCCAGTGCCGAGCGGGCTCTGCCCGAGAGGGGGCGAAGAGGGGCGCTTGACGCCCCGGTGGCGTGGAGGCTGCCAGTTCTGGGAGACACCAAGGTGTTCCTGCGCACCGGTGAGGAGACGGAGCGTTCCGTCACCGTTGACCTTCTGCTCGATGCCTCGGCATCGAGGCTGAACTATCAGGAGCAACTGGCCGCAGAGGCCTATGTCATCGCCAAGAGCTTCTCCTCCTGTCGGGTGCCGGTCCAGGTCGAGACCTTCCGGTCGATTCGCGGCTACACGGTCCTGCAGGTCCTGAAGGACCGCGACAGCAAGGACTGTGATCGCATCTTCGACTACTTCGCTGGCGGCTGGAACCGAGACGGGCTTGGGCTGCGCCTGGCAGGCAGCCTCCTTCCGCATGAGGATGACGCGGCGCTTCGCCTGCTGCTGGTGTTGACGGACGCCTCCCCCAATGACTCTGTGGGCATGGCATCCGATGGAAGCTCCATCCTCGCGCGGGGCTACCAGGGAAGGGCCGCGGTCCTGGATGCCAAGGACGCCGTGGGGGAGCTGCGCGACCAGGGCGTCAGGGTGGCGGCTGTGTTTTTGGGGCCGACCCTGTACCTGGAGAGCCTGCATACCATATACGAAAGGCAGTGCGTTAGGATTCACAGGATAGAGCAGCTGGACGAGGCCGTCAGCGACCTCATGGAGCTGGTTCTGAGGGATGAGCGGAGATGAGGGGCATGCCCTTTGGCGCGGGTCGCAAGGTCACGATCTACAAGACGCACGACATGCTGGAAAGGGACCTGTTCGCGAAGAAGCTCGCACAGGCTGGGATCTGGCACCAGACGAGAAGCTCCGAGATGGCCAGGAACACGGCGAGCTTTGGCAGCAACTTCGTGGACGTCCAGCGCTTTGCGGGAGACAGGGCGGCGGACAACCGCCTCTACTGCATCGATGTCCGCTCCAGGGACGAGGGGCGGGCGAAGGACCTGTTGGGCCCTCGGTGCAGGGTCATGGAGACGGGCCTGATCTGACGGTTGTCCGGGGTTCACGGTTCTGTCGGCGCCTGGCATATGCTCCGGTGACTGCGTGTCAGCCGCTCCGCTACCTGCATGTCTTACGTCGTTGCCGTCACGCCGTCAAAGCTCACCGAGGCAACCTGAGACGGGTCTATGATGCGGTCAAAGAACGAGCCCGTCTGGCATATGGTCCTCCCGTCCGCCTCCTGTGAGCTGCCCGCGCCGCAGGGGATGGAAAAGCTGGTGTCGTCCTTCATGTTGATGGTGATCGTTCCCAGATCAAGGTAGGCGGGCGACCACCTGCCGCTGGCAGGGGCCTGCTCGGTCCCGTTGACGGTGTAGTCTATCGAGACGCCCACGGGAGAGACGCTTACCCGCTGGACGCTTCCACTTGTTCCCGCCAACACGAAGGTCCCAGCAGGCGAGAGAGCTATCGCATCGCTCTGATAGTTGAGCTTGAACTTGAGGCTCCAGTTGCCCGTGGCGATGGTCGTGGTGGAGCCGAAGCTGCTGTCGGACGTGCTGATGCCCGTGAAGCTGGCCCTGGTGGTGGCGCCAATCACGTTGATGTCCGTGGTCATTTGGGTGACCATCTGGATGGCGTTGTCAGAGGGGTCGGCATCGTAGAAGTAGATGCCACCGCCCTAGCCTCTGGCACCGTCGACGCTCTGGTCGAAGTCGGCGGTCGGATATCTGCCGTCAAGGGTGATCGTCCCTCGGGAATCTGTGTCGACCTTTCCAAGCGCTTCGCCGTCCGTGCGCCTGATGCTGTAGATCACGACGTAGTTGCACTCGTCTCCCTCATCTCCTATGATGGCATCCGCCGATATGGTTATGCCGTCGCTCGTGATCGAGGCGGCAACCGGGCGTTCGACCTTATCCTGCACGTCGGTGGGTGTCGTCGCCCCAAAGAACACGTCGTCGATGGCGCTTGCCACGCTTACCAGCTGCCCGTTTGCATAGGCGTAGCCGCCTGCCCCGACTATACGATGGTGATTCCCGCCACCACGGCCGCAGCTGCAAGGCGCAAGCACCTGCGGGCGTGGCCCAGCTTGACGACACGACCCTCATGCCCCTTGGCCCTCGAACTCAGTGCGGCGGAGGCGATCGCCTGTGCCATCTGATCCCGCCTCGCGGGGGACAGCGTGACGCCTGACATCTCCTCTTGATACCTTGTCTGCATGCTGCTCATCGTTCTTTCCCTCCAGCCTGGATCGCAGCTCCGTGCGGGCGCGGCTCAGCCTCTTGGCCACCGCGCATTCGCTCGCGCCGATCGAGCCTGCGATTTCCCTGATGCTCATGTCCTCGTAATAGTGCAGGTAGATAACCTCGCGATAGAGGGGAGGAAGCTCCATCACGGCACGTGTGACAAGCCCTTGTGTTTAGTCAAGCCGGAATTTCGATTTGGGGCCGGTACCGCTTTTCCGTACCTTGCTGCTAGGCTGCGAGGCCCAAGCTCTGCCTGTATTGTAGGGGGCTCATCGAGCCCAGCGAGCGCTTGATCCTCGTCTTGTTGTAACGCTCTATATAGGCGTCTATCCTCTCCTTGAGCTCATCCAACGTGACGCCCGCCCAGTCCCTGCCATAGAGCATCTCGACCTTCATGGTGCCGAAAAAGCCCTCCATGCGGGAGTTGTCAGGGCTGCACCCCTTGCGCGACATGGAGCGCATGATGCCGGCCTTCTCGCAGATGGAGATCCACTCGGGCCAGCGGTAGTGGCAGCCGCAGTCCGAATGGATCACGAGATGGCGGCGCTCCTCGTCTGTCGTAGTGGCCAAAGCCGCCTTGAGCATGGAGTTGGCCATCTCGGCGTTGGGCGAGGTCGAGGTCGTCCAGCTTACGATGGCGCCGTCGAAGCAGTCCAAAACCGGGCTCAGATAGAGCTTGCCGGCCGGTATCGAGAGCTGCGTGACGTCGGTGAGCCATAGGAAGTTGGGAAGTCCGGCTTCGAAGTCCTGGCAGACCTTGTTGCCGGGGTGTTCCGAGACCTCGCCCTTGTAGGAGCTGTAGGCCTTCCCGGGCTTTGCCTTGCCGTGCGCCTCGAGCTTCTCCTCAGCCATTATTCGCCCTATCCTGCGCTCGCCGATGACATGTCCTCGTGCCTCGAGCTCGTCGTGGATGCGGCGCCTTCCGTAGGCGCCGTCGTTGGCGTTGAAGACGGCGCAGACCAGCTCCCGCGCCCCGGCGTCCCTGTCCCCGGCGGCGATGGCCGAGAGTTGGTACTGGTGGCTCGATCGGGCCATGTCGAGCGCCGAGAGAAGCTCGCACAGCCTCCATTTGGGGCGCAGCGACTCAATCAGCAGAGTCTTCTCCCTGTTCGTGAGCTCGTTTGCCGGGTCGGCGCCCGTCCCTTTTCCCAGGATCTCGAGGGCGCCCTCCAGGATGTCGCGCTTGAGCTCGAGTTGGCGCAGCTCTTTCTCGAGTTCGGCCTTCCTGGCCTCGAGGGCATCTATTTCTGTCTGCGTGACGGGAGCCGCTCTGGCGGCTCCGGCGTCGGACGCGCCATTTGAGACGGCGTTGCTTGTGTCGGGCATCGGGGGCTCCTTCTCAGGCAATAGCTCTCGCTTCCACTTGTAGAGGGTACAACGCGTGGAGCCGACCTCGTCGGCGATCTGTTGCGCGCTTCCGGCTCGTCTGACAAGCGCTGTCACGGCTTTCTGCTTCTCTTCGAGAGTGAACGTCCTGGGCTCGGCTGTCCGCCTCTCGCCAGGTGCCAGCTCGTCTATCCACTCTCTGAGCTTTTGCGTACTTCCGGGGTATCCCAGCTCGCGTCTCGTATAGGCGTTGCAGCGGCCGTGCTCCAGATAGTGGTTGACGGCGGCCCGCCTTTGCCCTTCTGAGTAGCGTTCTAGGTTGCGCCCCCTGAGCGCGCCTCCGTTGTCCTGCCATTCCCGATACCATCCTACAAGCTGTGCCCGGCTTGGATATCCCAACTCGCGTATCGTAGCCGTGGCTTTAAAACCATACTTGATATAGAGCTCGACCGCTCTTGTCCTCTGCTCAAGGGAGTACACGCCATCCTCCAAACATCATCGTTTGGTACGGATTTCCGGTACCGGCCCCTTTTGAGCACAACCTTCTTTCGGGTTTCAGCACTTAACTTTTTCGGCTTTCGTCATGGGCACGCCGACGCCCTATCTTCCTGATTTGCCCAGCATGAGGCTCTCCCCGAGCCTGTGGCTGGGGCCCTTGAACCCGACGAGCCTGCCGTGGCGCGCGACGCGGTCGACGATCGCCGCCGCAAGCCTGTCGTCGGCGAACACCGTGCCCCAGCGGCCGGACTCGACGTTGGTGGTGGTGAAGATCACGCTCCTCCTCTCGTAGCTTTCCGATATCACCTGGCAGGGCAGCCTCGCGCCGTCCACGTCGAAGGGCACGTAGCCGAACTCGTCCAGGACCAGCAGCCTCGCCTTGGTGATGTCCGCGAGCAGCCTGCCGGGCGTGCCCTCGCGCCTCGCCCTGCCGAGCCGGGGCACGAGCTGCGCGGTCTGGAAGAACCTCGCCGCGTACCCCGCCGAGGTCGCGGCGATGCCGAGTGCGGTGGCCACATGGGTCTTGCCGCGGCCGGTCTGGCCGCAGGAGACCAGGTCCCCGGCGTCGCGCACGAACGCCAGCGAGCACATCTCGTCTCGCCCCCACCCTTCGGGGAAGGCGACGTTCGACCAGTCGAACCCGTCGATCGACTTCGGCACCGGGAAGCGCGCCTGGCGCAGCAGGCGCTCCCTTTTGGTTCGGCTCCTGTGGGCGATCTCGGCCTCGGGCATCGCGGTGCACGCGGCGACCTGGCCCGGGGTCGCCGACGACAGGAAGCCGTCTATGGCGTCGTTGGATATGTAGAGCGCCCTGGCGGAAGCGCGCAGCGCCGAGTGCGCCGCCCCGCGCTCCGAGCTCGTCATCGGCATGGCGGCCACCTCCCTCGAGCATCCTCGGGGCGTCGTCGTAGACGCCGAGGTCGACCGCCTCGTCGTACCCGACGCGCGCGTCCCCCGCCGCCGCTCTCGCTGCCGAGGGCGCCACCGAGGCGCGGTCGACGCCCCCGGCCAGCCTCAGCGAGCGGGCCATGCCCTCGACCGCGGCGCACCAGCCGCGCTGGGCGCTCTCGTCGCGCAGGACCCTGAGGTCCGCGGCGAGGCCCTTGGGCTGCTCCGAGCCGGGGAAGGCGACGAGGCCCTCGGGGAGAGACGACCTCACGCTGGAGTCCCCCCGGCCCGCCGGCCTCATGCACAGGAGCCTGAGCTGCAGCGTCGGGTCGGAGCTGTCCGTCGGGGCGTCGCCCCATCGGCGCTCGTAGGTGGCGACGACCTCGCCCGTGGAGGCGTCGACCACGGTGACGTCGAAGGCGCCGAGCGCGACGGCCACCTCGCTGCGCGCGTAGGCGGGGCCCGCCGCGCATCGGTGCACGCCGGCGACGGTGAACGTCCCCTGCTTGCTGCATTTCCTCGTCTCCCACCCGGCGCACGAGAACGCTGCCGGCGGCAGGGGCGAGAGCGCCTCCCTGTCGTCCTCGAACAGCTCGGATTCCGGCGTGCCGAGCCTGTGGTGGCGCTTGCCCTCGCCGGGGTCGAGGCAGTCCGCCAGCAGCCTCTCGTCGGACGAGCGGACGTCGTGGAAGGAGGGGGCCGGCACGAAGACGTTCCTGCGATGGCACCCCACCTCGTTCTCGACGTTGCCCCTCCCGTCTCCGGAGCAGGGGTTGGCGAGGGCGTGGTCGAGCCCGTAGTGCGCGGAGAGGCGCCTGAACGGCTCGGAGAGCCTCACCTGCCCGCCTCGGTGGCGTTGTCGAAGACGGCGCGCCTGGGCACGCCGCCCGCGAACTCGAATACGTTCCCGGGCCCCTGGCAGACGCACTCGGAGGTCTCGCCCCAGAAGACCTGGGCGGGCCCCACGTCGGGGTGCGGGAAGGCGACGGTGAGGCACTTGCCCCGGGTGGTAACGCCGCGCACCCGGAAATCCGCTTCCCCGAAGTCGACCTGGCACTCGCCGGGAGGCCAGTCGAGCAGCAGGTACCCTGCGGCGTCCCTGCGGTCGCGCTCCCGGGCCGTCTCCTCCCGCCGGCGCCTCACGTAACGCTGCACGGTCGAACAGGACCCAGGGTAGCCCTCCTCCTCGCGCAGCCTCACGCAGACGCGCGTGGCGGTGTGGCGCTGCTTGCGCCAGTTGCGGCAATCGTCGTCGAGCCATGCGTCGATCGTCGCCTCGTAGGGCGCGAGCACCTCGCTTGCCGGCTCGCGCCTTTTGGGCGGCTCGGGAGAGAGGTCCTCCATCCTCGCGTACTTGCGCGCCGTTGGCTCCGAGATGCCCACCGTCCTTGCGATCGAGGCCATCGGCTCTCCGCCTCTCGCCCTCTTGCGCATGTCCTCTATCTTGTCCACGCCGACCGTTCCCCTCTGGCCCTCCTCTGTCGAATACCGAAGCAACGACATTGTCGGGCCGACTGCGGACGGTCGGCGTGCCCATGCCCGAAGCCGGAAGTTTCTCGTGCCCGGACCCGAAACTTTTCCGCGCTCAAATGGGGCCGGTACCGCTTTTCCGTACCTTGCTGCTAGGCTGCGAGGCCCAAGCTCTGCCTGTATTGTAGGGGGCTCATCGAGCCCAGCGAGCGCTTGATCCTCGTCTTGTTGTAACGCTCTATATAGGCGTCTATCCTCTCCTTGAGCTCATCCAACGTGACGCCCGCCCAGTCCCTGCCATAGAGCATCTCGACCTTCATGGTGCCGAAAAAGCCCTCCATGCGGGAGTTGTCAGGGCTGCACCCCTTGCGCGACATGGAGCGCATGATGCCGGCCTTCTCGCAGATGGAGATCCACTCGGGCCAGCGGTAGTGGCAGCCGCAGTCCGAATGGATCACGAGATGGCGGCGCTCCTCGTCTGTCGTAGTGGCCAAAGCCGCCTTGAGCATGGAGTTGGCCATCTCGGCGTTGGGCGAGGTCGAGGTCGTCCAGCTTACGATGGCGCCGTCGAAGCAGTCCAAAACCGGGCTCAGATAGAGCTTGCCGGCCGGTATCGAGAGCTGCGTGACGTCGGTGAGCCATAGGAAGTTGGGAAGTCCGGCTTCGAAGTCCTGGCAGACCTTGTTGCCGGGGTGTTCCGAGACCTCGCCCTTGTAGGAGCTGTAGGCCTTCCCGGGCTTTGCCTTGCCGTGCGCCTCGAGCTTCTCCTCAGCCATTATTCGCCCTATCCTGCGCTCGCCGATGACATGTCCTCGTGCCTCGAGCTCGTCGTGGATGCGGCGCCTTCCGTAGGCGCCGTCGTTGGCGTTGAAGACGGCGCAGACCAGCTCCCGCGCCCCGGCGTCCCTGTCCCCGGCGGCGATGGCCGAGAGTTGGTACTGGTGGCTCGATCGGGCCATGTCGAGCGCCGAGAGAAGCTCGCACAGCCTCCATTTGGGGCGCAGCGACTCAATCAGCAGAGTCTTCTCCCTGTTCGTGAGCTCGTTTGCCGGGTCGGCGCCCGTCCCTTTTCCCAGGATCTCGAGGGCGCCCTCCAGGATGTCGCGCTTGAGCTCGAGTTGGCGCAGCTCTTTCTCGAGTTCGGCCTTCCTGGCCTCGAGGGCATCTATTTCTGTCTGCGTGACGGGAGCCGCTCTGGCGGCTCCGGCGTCGGACGCGCCATTTGAGACGGCGTTGCTTGTGTCGGGCATCGGGGGCTCCTTCTCAGGCAATAGCTCTCGCTTCCACTTGTAGAGGGTACAACGCGTGGAGCCGACCTCGTCGGCGATCTGTTGCGCGCTTCCGGCTCGTCTGACAAGCGCTGTCACGGCTTTCTGCTTCTCTTCGAGAGTGAACGTCCTGGGCTCGGCTGTCCGCCTCTCGCCAGGTGCCAGCTCGTCTATCCACTCTCTGAGCTTTTGCGTACTTCCGGGGTATCCCAGCTCGCGTCTCGTATAGGCGTTGCAGCGGCCGTGCTCCAGATAGTGGTTGACGGCGGCCCGCCTTTGCCCTTCTGAGTAGCGTTCTAGGTTGCGCCCCCTGAGCGCGCCTCCGTTGTCCTGCCATTCCCGATACCATCCTACAAGCTGTGCCCGGCTTGGATATCCCAACTCGCGTATCGTAGCCGTGGCTTTAAAACCATACTTGATATAGAGCTCGACCGCTCTTGTCCTCTGCTCAAGGGAGTACACGCCATCCTCCAAACATCATCGTTTGGTACGGATTTCCGGTACCGGCCCCAATCAGCAAATTGAAGGCTATCAAACACATTCGGGAATGTGCACGCATTTCTTTCGGGTCCGTGCACGAAACTTTTGCGGGTTTGCGCACGGACCCGCCGACCCTTGCAACCTCCTAGAACGGGACCTCGCGGACGCCGGGGTCCGGCGGCGCAGGGGGCCCGGTCGGCCCCAGCTCCTCCGGGTCCGCGACGCACTCGGGGCAGTCGAAGCCCCTGCAGAGCGTCACGACGTCGTGGTGCTCCAGCACCCAGTCGTCGAGGTCCCAGATGGGGCACGAGGCGCGGCGCGCCCCGGGCTTCTCCCTCACGTCACTCGCCTCCCTTCCCGAGCATCAGCGAGTTCTCCAGCCTGTGGCTGGGCCCGCCGAACTCCACGAGCCTGCCGTGGCGCGCGACCCTGTCGACGATCGCCGCGGCCAGCTCGTCGCCCGCGAGGACCGTGCCCCACCTGGAGAACTCCACGTTGGTGGTGAACACGATGCTCCGGCACTCGTGGCTGTCGGATATGACCTGGCAGGGCGGCCGCGCGCCGTCCACGTCGAAGGGCACGTGGCCGAACTCGCCCAGGATCACCAGCCGGGCCTTCGCGACGTCCGCGAGAACCCTGTCGAGCGTGCCGTCGCGCTTCGCCTTCCCGAGGGCGAGCACCAGCCGCGCGGTCTGGTAGGACCGCACGGGGGTGCCGGCGGCCACGGCGGCCGTGCCAAGGCCTATCGAGGCATGCGACTTGCCCCTGCCCGTCTTCCCGAAGAACACGAGGTCCTCCGCTGCGTCCACGAACGAGAGGCTGCGCATCTCGTCGGCGCCCCAGCCGTCTGGGAGCCTGACGTTGGGCCAGTCGAAGCCCCCGAGCGTCTCGGGGACGGGGAACCCCGCCTGCCTGAGGAGCCGCCCGCGCTTGGCGCGCTCCCTGTGCGACAGCTCGTCCTCGAGCAGCGACGTGCAGGCGGCGAGCTGGCCCGGGGTGGCCCTGCCGAGGAACGCGTCTATGGAGTCGCAAGATATGAAGAGCGCACGCGCGCACGCGCGGAGGAGGCCCTCGGCCTCCGACCTCTGCCTGCTGCCAGGCTGCATCGCCGGCGCCCCCCTCCACCAGCCCGAACGCGCGGTCGTAGGCCCCGAGGTCGACGTCCTCGCCGTACTCGCGGCGCGCCTCCCCCGAGGCGATGCGCGCCGCGGAGAGGCCGACGGTCGCGGCGTCTATGCCGCCCGTCGCGGACAGGGACTCGGCCATGGCCTCGACGGCGCTGGCGAACCCGTGGGCGCCGGCCTCGTCCCTGAGGATGCGCAGGTCGCGCCCCGGGCCCGGGGCGTCCTCGCCGTCCAGGTGTGCGACGAGCTCGCCGGGCAGGGACATCCTCACGATGCCGTCGCGCCAGCCGGCGGGCCTCATGCACAGCAGCTTGAGCTGCAGCATGGGGTCCGACGAGTCGGCTGGCGCGTCGCCCCACTCCCGCTCGTAGGTGGCGACCACCTCGCCGGTCTCCTGGTCGACCACCGTGACGTCGAAGGCGCCGAGCGCGACGTTGGCCTCCCTGCGGGCGTAGGCGGGGCCCGCGGAGTAGCGGTGGACGCCGCCCATCGTGAACACGCCCTGCCTGCTGCACCTGCGGACCTCCCACCTCGCGCACGAGAAGGCGGCGGGCGGCAGCTCGCGCAGGGCGGCCCTGTCCTCCTCGAACAGCTCGGGCTCGGGGGTGCCGAGGCGGTAGTGGGGCTTGTCGCTCATGTCCAGGCAGTCCGCGAGCAGGCGCCGGTCGAAGGCCCTGACGTCGTGGAAGCTCGGGACCGGGACGAAGGCGTCGCGCCTGTGGCAGCCGACCTCGTTCTCGACGTTGCCCTTCTCGTTGCCCGAGTAGGGGTCGGCGAGGGCGTGGTCGAGCCCGTAGTGGGCGGCGAACAGCCTGAAGAGCTCGCTGGTGCGCACCTCCCCGCACACCCTCCTGCCGACCTCCGTCGCGTTGTCGAGCACCGCGCGCGCGGGCACGCCGCCCACGAACGCGAGGACGCCCGCGAGCCCCTCGCGCACGCACTCGGCGGCCTCGCCCCAGAAGACCTGCGTGAGGCCCACGTCGGGGTGCGGGAAGCTCACCGCGAGGCAGTGGCCGCGCGTGAGCGCGCCCCTCACCCCGGAGTCCGCCTGGCCGAAGTCGACCTGGCACTCGCCGGCGAGCCAGTCCAGCTGCAGGAAGCCCTGGGCGTCCCTCTGGTCCGCCTCGCGGGCCATCTCCCCGCGGCGCCTCCTCACGTACCTCTGCACAGTCGAGTACGACCCGTCGTAGCCCTCCTCGTCCCTCAGACGCACGTACACGCGCACGGCCGTGTGGCGCTGCCTCCTCCAGTGCCTGGCGTCGTCGGCGAGCCACCTGTCGATGGTGCCGGCATAGGGCGCGAGCAGCTCGCTCTCGCCCCCCGTCCTTCTGGGCGGCTCCGGCGACAGGTCCTCCATGTCCCTGTGCTTGCGCACCGTGGGCTCGGACACGCCGGCGGCTCGCGCGATGTCAGCCACCGAGACGCCTCTCCTCCACATCCTCCTGATGTCCTCGATCTTGTCCACGCCGATCATCCTCTCTTGGCCTCCTCGTGTCGAAAACGGACGCATCGACAAAGGTAGGCCACATCAACGGGTGGTCGGCGTGCCCATGCACACATGCGAAAGATTTTCGTGCTCAGACCCGAAAGACTTCGGTGCTCAAACCCGCAACTGAGAGGCTATCAAACACACCCGGCCGCGAGCTCGCCCAGATCGGGAAGGCCGAGCTCCTGGTCACAGGCGGGCTGGGCCTCCTGCCGCCGGACGCCGACGGGGCGAGGCTGCCGTTCCAGGTGGTCTCCGAGGCCCACGGGGCGCAGTCGGTCGTTCTCACGACCGACCTCGAGTCCTCCAGGTGGGGCGCCGTCTTCGGCGACGACCAGATGGCGGCGGCCGTGACAGGCCGCGTCGCGCGCCACGGCAGGCTGCCCGAGTTCGAGGGTGAGTCCTACCGCGTCAGACACGCCCTCATGCAATAGAGGGCTGCTCAGAAATCCCGCTCGGGACGGGTGGACGAACTGCTCAGAAATCAGTGACCATTCTGCTCACTTCATCTTGACAAAACACAGTTGAGCGGCGTGTGCCTGGCGATGAGCTTGCATAAGACGTCCTGGCTCACGTCCTCGGCGTCCTGTCGCGAGCCCAGATAGGTGTATGCAAGCCGCATCGCAAGGTCCCCGTACGTATCGACCAGGCGGCGTGCCTCCCTCTGCACCTCCCTCTCGCGGTCTCTTCCTCTGAGCATGTCGCGTCTTCTTTCCCTCGCCCTACGAGCGCTCACTGATAACACGTCTGGGACGGCAGAGGTTGACATACAACATATAAAAAGTAGGACGAAGTAGGACGAGTTTCGCTTGGGGGCATATCTCGTACGGCCCTCTTCAATAGAGCATTCGCGCATGAGTGATGGCACGGACAGATGCCAAGCTTGAGCATAGATAGGCAGGAGGGTGGGGGTCCGATGACGAGCGTCCCTATAGCCTACTGTTTTAATTGCTGTCGTGCACGGGGGCTATCTTGTACGCAGGCTAGGCATGTGGGCGTCCACAGGTTATGGAGAGAGGAGGCCATTATGTGAGATACCTAGGGGTGAAACGGAGACTCTGGGATACCAAGCATGCCACTATTCTACAAGATATCTCACTATTTGCATTCGTCCCTAGTGCTAAATTAGATAAAGTCCTCCCTGAAGTTTTTCCAAGGAGGACCGTGCCAGTCGTAAAAAACCGCCTACGCGGCGCCCGAAAGGGCAGGTATGGCTAAGCCGTATTTTGACTCGCAGTATCGTTCTGACTGGCAATTCAGAACAGGGATAGTGTAGCACCATATGGAGAAGGGGAAGCACATGAATCTTCGCAATACCACAGACGAGTACAACATCGGTCTGGATATGGGCACCAACTCCGTCGGATGGGCAGTTACAGATAAGGTGGGGGCCATCGCGCACTTCAAGGGTATGCCCACTCTGGGCAGCAGGCTTTTTGATGCGGCGCAGACTGCTGCAGAGGCACGTGCGCATCGTGGGCAGCGACGTCGCTATGTCCGTAGGCGGTGGCGACTCGACCTGCTGCAGAGTCTATTCCAGGATGAAATTGACAAAGTCGACTCAGAGTTTTTCATTAGGCTTAGGCAGTCGCGTCTGCATGTGGAGGATCGAGAGGACGGGCACGCAGACTACAAGTGGCCAATCTTTAACGATTCCGATTTTACTGAGGTGGATTATTACAAGCGCTTTCCAACTATCTACCACCTGCGCAAATGGCTGATAGAGACGGATCAGAAGGCTGACATTTGCCTTATCTACCTTGCTGTTCATAATATCGTTAAACATAGGGGCAACTTCCTGCGTGAGAACAACAAGAATCTAAGTTCTCGTAATGCAGACCCTGCTGAGGCAGTAGGGCATTTGCGACTAGCTTTGAACAACTGGTGTTTGGAACGTGGCTATGAGTGCGCTTGGAAAAGCGGGGGAAATGATAACGCTATTCTCAACGTGCTGATTGATGGTGAGAAAAGACGCAGCGACCAGGTAAGGGAGATTGCCAAGCTAACTGGCATCGATTGTGGGGATGCAAAGCAGAGTAGGCAGTGCAACGAGGCAATCGCTAAGGCAATCGTCGGGCTCAAGGCCGAGATGAAGAACATTTTCGGTGAGTTTCCTGCTGAGAAGACATTAATCTATTTATCGTCTGACGATGATGTTGAAGTCGTTCGCGATGCCTGTCCGGACGATAGTGTAGAACTGTTCCAGGCGCTTTGCGAGTTGTACGCGGCCTACATCTTGCAAGGGCTCCTTTCCTACGCGCCTGGCCAGACCATCTCGGTCAATATGGTTAAGAAGTACGATCGGTATGGCGAGGACTTGCACCTGCTCAAGGAACTTACCCGTACATATGCGTCGAAGAGATACGATGCATTTTTCCGCGGGGAGACGTATGAGGGGTCGAGCGACTACGTTGTAGACAAGGCGCAGGGTTACACCAGATATAACCTTGGTACTACCCAGTTGAGTTATGACGACTTCCAGAAGGCGGTCAAGGAGCTCTTCAAGGGAACGGATGCACTGCAAGATGAGCGCTACCAAGGCTTGATGGTAGCCTTTGGCGAGCAGAGATTTCTTCGCAGGCTCAAGACAAGCGATAACGGGAGCATCTACTACCAGCTTCACCTAGAGGAACTACATGCCATTCTCGAGAACCAGGGGAAGCACTATCCCTTCCTTCTGGCAGAAGAGGATAAGATTGAATCACTCGTGTCCTTCAGAATTCCCTACTATGTGGGTCCGCTTACCAGGGAAAATGCCGCGGTCGGCCACGACGGTAAAGAACGCTTTGCATGGTCGTCGCGCAGGGATGGCATGGAACACGCCGTCATCACCCCATGGAACTGGGAAGAGATTATCGACCGCGACAAGAGTGCTGAAGACTTCATAATTCGCATGACGGGCGACTGCACCTACCTCCAGGGGGAACCCGTTCTTCCCAAGTGCTCTTTACTCTATGAGGAATTCTGCGCTCTCAACGAACTCAACGGTGCACATTGGACAATTGACGAGGACGATGAGCGTCGTTTTGATGCCGCCCAACGCGAGCGTATCATGTGCGACTTGTTCAGAAGCACTCGTAAGGTCACATACAAGAAGGTCTCCGATTGGTTGGAGCGCGAGGATAGTTTTGTGGGCGCTCGTGTACATGGTGGGCAAGGGGAGCATGGGTTTGAGTCACAGCTTGGCTCATACATATTCTTCTGCAAGGATGTATTCAAAACCGACAGTTTGGATGAGGCCGACTATCCGATGATCGAGCAGATCATCCTTTGGAGCACGCTGTTTGAGGATAGGGACATTCTCAGGCGGAAGATCGAGGAAGCATACGGTGATAGACTGACCACCGAGCAGATAAAGGTCATATGTAAGAAGCGCTTCGCAGGTTGGGGTCGGCTGTCGAAGAAGCTGCTCACAGGCATTAAAGTCGATACGGATACCGGTCGCAAGTCAATTATTGACGTGCTGCGTGAGGGAAATCCGAATGATGGCCAGCGCTCTCGTACGATGGTCTTTATGGAGGTACTCCGCGACGAGGGCCTTGGCTTCCAGAAGGCCGTTGATGACTTCAATAGAGACTATTTTAGTGAGCACAACAATGGCCTTATGGATGTAAACGACCTGCCCGGATCTCCCGCCATCCGGAGAAGTATCAACCAGGCTGTACGTATTGTGGATGAGATCGTCTCCATTGCGAAGAAAGAGCCCGCCAACATCTTCATTGAGGTGACACGTGAGGAGGATGACCCACGCAAGAAAGGCAAGCGCACTAAGAGACGCTATGACGCAATCAAGAGTGCGCTTGAGGTATTTAAGAAAGATGATCCACAGCTTTGGAAGGAACTAACCAAGAAGGATTCAAATAACATGGACGAACGGCTCTCGCTGTACTTCATGCAACGGGGAAAGTGCATGTATTCGGGTCGACCAATCAAAATTGAGGAACTACATACTGGCAAATACGAGGTTGATCATATTATTCCGCGCTCATACATAAAGGACGACAGCCTCGAGAACAAGGTGCTTGTATACCGGGAGGAGAACCAACACAAGACGGACGCGTTGCTGATCGACTCCTCCATCAGACGGAAGATGGGCAAATATTGGCGCATGCTGCACAATGCAAAACTGATAGGTGACAAGAAATTTAGGAACCTCTTCCGTGATCATATTGATGATAAGACCATGAAGGGGTTCGTTGCGCGGCAGATTGTCGAGACTAGTCAGATGGTCAAGCTTGTCCAGACGCTGCTTGAGGCGAGGTATCCAGGCGCTCGGATTGTACCTGTGAAGGCCAATATCTCACACGATCTGCGCGATGCAGCCGGTCTCGTAAAGTGCCGTGAGGCCAATGATTTCCATCATGCGCATGATGCCTTCCTCGCCTGTCGCGTTGGTCTCTTCATCCAGAAACGTCATCCCAGCGTATATGACAACCCCATTGGACTCGCACACATCATGCGTGACTATGCCCGTGCGCAAGCGCGGGAGTATAAGAAATCACACTACCTTGCGCATACGAAGGGTTTTATTGTCAATAGCTTCCTCAGCTCGGGTTTTGATAAGGAGACGGGCGAGGTGTTCAAGGACGATTGGGATGCCGAAGCTGAAGTCGAGGGAATTCGTCGCGTGCTTAACTACCGCCAATGCTTCATAAGTCGCATGCCTGTGGAAGCTACTGGAACTTTCTGGGATCAGACAATCTATTCACCAAAGTGCGGAAAGAAATTGACACTTCCGCTCAAGAGAGGGCTTGATCCTGATAGATATGGAAGTTATTCGCGAGAGCAGTTCGCATACTTCTTCATTTACGAAGCACGTGATTTAAAGCATGAGCGGCATATTCTTCAGTTTGCTCAGGTACCCGTGAGAGTTGCAGCGCACATTGCAAAGGATCCCTCTCAGCTCGAAAGCTATGCTGTCAAGCTTGCCGGACAAGCTAACCTCGCATTTGTGCGTATCGTGCGTCGAAGAATTCTAAAAAAGCAACTGCTTGAACTCAATGGCGACAGACTGATTATTACTGGCGTGCGAGAGGTTCGCAATGCAACAGAGTTTGCATTTTCCCTAGACGAAGAGACCCTTATTGAACGCTGCGTTCAAATTGCTAAAGTGGGATCCCTCATCGGGGTTGTGAACGATGAAGATGAGGAGCAACTATCTGCTGATTTAAACGAGCTTTTCTCAAGTCTGGTAAAGCGCGGCCCCAAACTCTGTAACCGACTGTATGCACAGCTTAAGCTCGACAAATATCTATCAAAGTTTGATGAACTGACACTAACTGACAAGGCGAAAGTAGTCCTTCAGTTAATAGCCATTACGAACGGGTCAATTAACATGGCTGATCTTTCTGCATTGGGAAGCTCAAAATATGCGGGATGCATGCAGGTTTCCTACTTTAAGCAGCTCAATGCCCCCATAGGTGAAGTCAATATCATCGACCAGTCTGTGACGGGTATGTTTGAGAGGCGGACGCACATTGGCCTTTAGGAATATTCTTATTGAGAGCCCCTGCAAGTGTACTTATAAGGGAGGCTATCTCGTTGTCCGTAAGGAGGATGAGATAGTAAAGGTGCACCTTTCGGAGATTTCTTCTGTTACGCTACAGTCAACGAGAGCGTTCATTAGTGCCTATCTGCTCTCTGAATTAGCAAAGGCAAAGATTTCGTTCGTCGTGTCAGATGAGAAATGCAATCCAATAGGGCAGTATTTGCCACTCTATGGTGCTCACAACACGAGCAAGCGCATTGCAGAGCAGCTTGAATGGAGTGAACCATCCAAGAAGCGCGTATGGCAGCATGTGGTAAAAGATAAAATTTCACATCAAGCAAGGTTGCTTGAGCTGCGAGGACGAGAGGGATTTTCAGGCCAGATTGAAGGGATGGTGGATGAAGTTAGATCAGGGGATACCACCAATCGTGAGGCTGCTGCCGCGCGCCTCTACTTCCCCGTACTCTTCGGCAATGGCTTTTCGCGTGATATTGATTGCCCCATAAACGCCGCTTTGAACTACGGATATGCAGTCATCCTTTCTGCTGTGAGCTGTGAAATCGTCTCCCGCGGCTATCTTACACCGCTTGGTATCTGTCATAGGAGCGAGTACAACAAGTTCAATCTCGCTTGCGATCTCATGGAGCCCTTCCGGCCCATCGTTGATCGACTCGTCTTCGATAACGTTGAGGTCGACTTTACGAAGGAAACAAGGTGTCTCCTTGCTGACGTACTCAATGTGAGTATTTGCTATCGAGATGGAAAGTATAAGGTCAGCTCAGTTATTTCGCTCTATGTCCAAGATTGTCTCAGCGCACTTTGCAGACGTTTGGCGACGAGCGAGATAGAGCCCTTCGACATCGTATGATCATGGAGGCGAGGATTCGTTATATGAGGCTGATCGTCTTCTTTGACTTGCCAATCGATACCGCTGCGCAGCGCAGGGAGTACCGCCTCTTTCGCAAGTATCTTCTTCATGATGGCTACCTAATGCTTCAGGAGTCCGTTTATGCGAAGCTCGTTACGAACGATGGATCTGCTGGTGCCGCTGTGATGCGATTGAGGAAGAACCGTCCATCCAGTGGTTTGGTTCAGGTGCTTAGAGTGACCGAGAGTCAATTTGCCACTATGGAGTACATAACGGGCAATCGAAGTTCATATGACGAGGTAGATACCATGGAAGAGCTTCTGATCATATGAGGTTGTCGTTTTCAGGGCTTGACGACCCTCTGGACATTCCACCCGGTAGGGGCACAACGCTGGAGATTGCGAACGCCGAGCTGTTCTCTCGCATATGTCTTTCCCTGAGAGAAGGTGAAGGGAGGCAGGCGCTTGAACCCTACACACTTTGGGATGACGACAAGGAACTTTCGCCAAAGGATGCGATGATCTTCATCGAGAGTCCTCTAAATCTGCCGTGGAATAGCAAGCCTCTGCTTGGGACAGTGATAAAGAGATTCCAAGCTGCATTGATGGAAGATGAGTCACTGCGCACCTCTATAGAACAGTCGGCGGCTGACATTGTCTCGAAGTACATGTCTTTGGGCATGACGATGCATGCTGAGTATGATTTTGAAATAGAATGGGACATGCAGAGATTCGTTAAAGCGTTTGGCTTTGGCGTTGATCGCAGTTCACAGCAATCGGTCCTTGATAGCTGCATAGATTTTCTTTCGTTATCTCTTGACGCTGGTGTAACTCAGTGCATCGTGTTTGTCAATCTCAAGACATTTCTAACGAAAAGGGGGCTGGAAGTGTTCTTCGAGCACGTCTTTTTTACGAATATTCCAGTACTTCTTCTCGAGAGATGGACGGATGATATGATTTATGATCACGAGAGTAAAAGAGTGATTGACCTGGACTTTATAGAACGTTGAGTGATAGATACTAGCCAGAAGGGCCGTCCCTTGCAGAGGGGATTTCGCTTCAATAGTTTTGGAGCGGTGTCGTTCTGACTGGTAATCAAACCCAAAGTGCAAATCCTGCACACCCCCAGTGGTTTTGGAGCGGTGTCGTTCTGACTGGTAATCAAACTTCTTCCAGCCAGCTCATCAAGGGTCACATGTTTTGGAGCGGTGTCGTTCTGACTGGTAATCAAACCATCGACCGCGTCCGTGAGTTCGTGGACGCGTTTTGGAGCGGTGTCGTTCTGACTGGTAATCAAACGAGGGCCCTCGGGTAGCCCGTGGCATCGGGTTTTGGAGCGGTGTCGTTCTGACTGGTAATCAAACTGACACATTCATCGGCAGGATTCCGCCAGAGTTTTGGAGCGGTGTCGTTCTGACTGGTAATCAAACTGATAGATACTGGGAAGGGCTAGACCATGGGTTTTGGAGCGGTGTCGTTCTGACTGGTAATCAAACTAGTAAGTCTGCAGGTAAGTCTACTCTCTAGTTTTGGAGCGGTGTCGTTCTGACTGGTAATCAAACTAAGTACGAGTCCCTTACGGTGGTCATCTAGTTTTGGAGCGGTGTCGTTCTGACTGGTAATCAAACCGATGCCAACATCCCTAACAAGAGTTGGGAGTTTTGGAGCGGTGTCGTTCTGACTGGTAATCAAACTATTGAGCGCGATAGCGTGAACGGGTGCTTGTTTTGGAGCGGTGTCGTTCTGACTGGTAATCAAACGTGTACGGCGGCATTGATGTAGCCGCTTACGTTTTGGAGCGGTGTCGTTCTGACTGGTAATCAAACTAGCATCCCGATTCTTGCGATGCTCGAACGGTTTTGGAGCGGTGTCGTTCTGACTGGTAATCAAACCGATGCCTGGCAGTGACTTCGTCCGTCTAGTTTTGGAGCGGTGTCGTTCTGACTGGTAATCAAACACGCTGCTCTTAAGCAGGAGCTTGCTCCGGTTTTGGAGCGGTGTCGTTCTGACTGGTAATCAAACTTGTCAATCAGCTCAATGATGCAAGGCTATGTTTTGGAGCGGTGTCGTTCTGACTGGTAATCAAACACATTGCGCCTAGTAGAGTAGGCACTCCCAGTTTTGGAGCGGTGTCGTTCTGACTGGTAATCAAACCAATCCGGCGTGTAACCGGAAGATAGGAGCGTTTTGGAGCGGTGTCGTTCTGACTGGTAATCAAACATTGTCTATTTTTCGACGATACAGCTTTGGGTTTTGGAGCGGTGTCGTTCTGACTGGTAATCAAACACGTATATTGCCAGAGAGTCCACGTCGACGTTTTGGAGCGGTGTCGTTCTGACTGGTAATCAAACACCAAGGACTCCGGCATCTCCTACGTGGAGGTTTTGGAGCGGTGTCGTTCTGACTGGTAATCAAACCTAGTTCGAGATGATTCCAATGGCTTTGTGTTTTGGAGCGGTGTCGTTCTGACTGGTAATCAAACGAGCGGCGTCTCGGGTGGAAAGACCAAGGTGTTTTGGAGCGGTGTCGTTCTGACTGGTAATCAAACTGCCCCTAGAGTGACTCAGCGCCCTGTCCAGTTTTGGAGCGGTGTCGTTCTGACTGGTAATCAAACTGGTTTAGTGCCGGATATGCTGTTGGTATGTTTTGGAGCGGTGTCGTTCTGACTGGTAATCAAACGATTCAGGAGACCATCAAGTCACAGTCCGAGTTTTGGAGCGGTGTCGTTCTGACTGGTAATCAAACACACACCATGAGCAAGCACGACTACGAGACGTTTTGGAGCGGTGTCGTTCTGACTGGTAATCAAACCATGCTTGGGGAGAGTAGGACTGGTATGTTGTTTTGGAGCGGTGTCGTTCTGACTGGTAATCAAACTGCACTGGCGCTGTACTTCTCATATAAGGGTTTTGGAGCGGTGTCGTTCTGACTGGTAATCAAACTATGCTTAGGAAGATACTCCTACTCAACCAGTTTTGGAGCGGTGTCGTTCTGACTGGTAATCAAACCCCAAAGGATGATGCTTCGGTCGAGGATGCGTTTTGGAGCGGTGTCGTTCTGACTGGTAATCAAACGGCACTATTACAGCACACGTCCCCATCTCAGTTTTGGAGCGGTGTCGTTCTGACTGGTAATCAAACACTCATATATTGCTCGCCGTCGGGGTTCTTGTTTTGGAGCGGTGTCGTTCTGACTGGTAATCAAACCAACCGACAGAATACGGTATACTCGCTGCTGTTTTGGAGCGGTGTCGTTCTGACTGGTAATCAAACCTGATAGGCGATTTACGAAGGCGTTGATGAGTTTTGGAGCGGTGTCGTTCTGACTGGTAATCAAACTGCTGTGACATATGCACTCCCTAAAGATAGTTTTGGAGCGGTGTCGTTCTGACTGGTAATCAAACAGCACTGAGGTAATCAGCAGGCTCAAGGCAGTTTTGGAGCGGTGTCGTTCTGACTGGTAATCAAACATCAAGGAGGCTGGCGGCACTGCCTGGCTGTTTTGGAGCGGTGTCGTTCTGACTGGTAATCAAACGGGTCGCGTGCAGCTATGATACGGAGACGAGTTTTGGAGCGGTGTCGTTCTGACTGGTAATCAAACCCGAACGTGCTCTCCTGGCACGGGCACACGTTTTGGAGCGGTGTCGTTCTGACTGGTAATCAAACAGCCCCCATGAGAGGAGGGGCAGACATGGGGTTTTGGAGCGGTGTCGTTCTGACTGGTAATCAAACGAATACAGCTTTGGTGACCACGACGACGGGTTTTGGAGCGGTGTCGTTCTGACTGGTAATCAAACCTGGACAATGCCCATACGCTTGCCACGCTGTTTTTGAGCGGTGTCGTTCTGACTGGTAATCAAACCGCACTCGCCTTCATTGTCCTCGACTTTGGTTTTGGAGCGGTGTCGTTCTGACTGGTAATCAAACCGGCGACTGCCTTGGCGACCGAGGTGTCCGTTTCGGCGCGGTGTCGTTCTGACTGGTAATCAAACTACTCGGCTTCCCCACTGCACTCTACAACGCGTTTTGGAGCGGTGTCGTTCTGACTGGTAATCAAACGTGAGCGGCTCTATGCCCTCGTCCTCGAGCTCGGGAACGAGGTCGCGCAGCGTGCCCCTGCACGGTGCGCACCAGCTAGCATGCCAGATGGTGACCGTTGGCATGAGGTCCTCCTATGGTCGGGGCGGCGGGACTCGAACCCGCACGGCCGCACGGCCACGTGCTCCTGGGGCAGGCGCGTATGCCAGTTTCGCCACGCCCCGAAATCGGGTATACTGCCAATGACGCCGAACTCCACCCGGGTTGACTAGTGCCGGGGCAGAGAATCGGCGTCGTTTCTATTTGATAATCTCTACCAATCCGTTGTGCAAGACAATCAGCCCCTTGGTGTCGCGGAGCCTGAGGACAAAGTCCACAAGAGCCTTTTCGTCGTTCTTGCTAAGCGTCTCGAGAGAGAGGTCAATGACGATTCTCTTTGACTGGCTCAGGCCTGACCCGACGCGCTTCTTAGCCTTGGCAAGGCTGCTCGTCTCAATGCGCTTTATCTCCCATGGATTTCCGTCTATCGTCAGGTCTGGATTCTTCGAACCAGGCACGCTTGACTCGCAATTGAACCTCGCCGAGCTGCCATTCGCTGAAAGCCATGTGACTGCTTGTATCTCCTTGGCCTTGGGCTTTGCCTTGTATTCGGCGCTCACATGCCCGTCAGATATCGACGAGAGGTAGGCGTTGACCGTCTCGTCGTAGCCCTTGCGGCTCTTGCCGGAGGCCCTGTAGTCCCTCCAGACGCGCCCGAAGTCACTCTCGATGCGGCCGCATTCGTCCTGGACGGCGCGCGCCCCCTTCGCACGCTCGCCGCCTTCCGTCATGCGCCTGGCGGCAAGCTCGGCACGCTTGGCGTCTATCTGCTCGCGCGTCCAGGCGTCCCAGTCGTCGACGGCGGGCGCTATCTGGCAGCGGCAGTTCGGGTGTATCGGTGGCAGGTTGACGCCGGGCATGGCGTCCTCGACGCGGAACGTCTTGCCGGTGAGGCCCGAGCACTCGGAGCACGTGCGCTCGTCGCCTATCGGCTCGACGCGGTACTCCTCGAAGCCCTCGCGGGCGAGCTCCGCGAGCTGGGCCTGGCGCGAGACGTAGGTGCCCTCGGTATAGACCAGGCGCATGACGCTCGACTCGGAGACGCCCACGAACCGCTTGGACACGGCGTCCGCCAGGCGCTGGTATGACTCTCCCCGCGCCAGGGCCTTGGCCATGTCGCCCTGGACGTAGGCGGCCAGCCTGTCCGCGTTGCCCCAGACCCTCTGGCTGTAGCTCTCGCCAGAGCTCCACTTCGTCCCCACGAAGCGGCGGATCGTGTCGTCGTCCATCGAGTGGAACGACCCGCCGTAGCCCATCGCCTCTGCCACCACGTTGGCACCGCGCGCCGCCTGGCGGGCGCAGTGGGCGCCAAGGCCGTCCGTGGCCTGGGCCGTGGCCCGCGCAAGGTGGAGCCTGGCCGACGCCTGCAGCTCCTCGAGCCGGTCCAGCTTGTAAATGCTCTTGCGCTGTTCCCCGCACGCGCGGATCCTTGACAGCGCCAAAGATTATGTATAAAAGATGGAAGCGAGGAATGAGGGCGTTTCTCACACAAGACAAGGGCCACAGAATACTGTTCTGACCAAACCCCATTAGCAGCTTCGAGAGAAGATTATACATATGGAGAAAGGAGTGTCTTATGTCGATTGCAATTGATTTAGCCGGAAAAACAGCGTTAGTAACAGGGGGAGGGCGCGGATTGGGCAAGGCCGTCGCGCTCGCATTCGCAGAAGCAGGAGCAGATGTTTACATCGGAAATAGAAAGAAAGAGGAAGGGAACCAGACCGTCAGTGAGATCGTCAACATGGGACGCCGCTCAGGATTCTCAAGATGTGACGTATCGGTGGATGCGGATGTGAAACATCTTGTCGAAGATGCAGTCGAATTCGGCAGCGGAACGTTGAATTGCCTCGTCAACGTTGCCGGTGTCATTTCGACGGACGATTTCATGCTGACGACCGACGAAGAAATTCGGCGCATTTTCGACATCAACGTCATTGGCACACAGCATGTCCTGAAGTATGGACTGCAGGTTATGCAGAAGCAAGGCTTCGGCAATATCGAGACCTTCTCTTCTATCGCAGGACGCGGCGGAATGGGAATGCTCCCCATGTACTGCGCCACAAAAGCAGCGGTCATTAATATGACACAGAGCGCTGCGAAGAATGCCGCGCCTTACGGCATCCGCGTCAACAGCATTGCACCGGGAATCATCCGCACGAATATGTGGGAAGAAATTCTCGACGGCATGGCAAACGGCGGCGATCCAAAGAGCAGAAGAAAGGATGTTTCCGAGGAGGAAAGGGAAGCTCTCTGGCAGGATTCGGTCAAGTCGCTCATTCCGCTCGGCAGAGCCCAGAAGCCCGAAGACATCGCCTATGCTGCCGTATTTATTGCATCGGACTTAGCACGAGAAATCACAGGCCAGGTCATTGCCATTGACGGTGGAACCACCATGACGTATTGACAGAGGCCGTATTGAACAGGTAGAAGAAACATCGACAAGAACAGGCATTCGGCCTGTTCTTTTCGTATGGGCTTTCCAAAGATTGGGGTACTGATCCCCGCGCGTGAATGATCCCATAGACCTAGAACGCGGGGGCGAAGGTCAGCTATGGGAGATGAAGAACGTTGGTGATGAAAGGCATTCCATCAAGGGAACCATGCGCAACGCCTACCACAAATGGCTGAGGCTCGGACTTGACGCGGACGCTGACGCCCGCGTGGTTGTCACATCATATGGTGCCAGCAGAGGAAGCGTCGCTAGCCTGGCGTTGTGGAACGTAACGTGTGGGTGTCTTTCTCCTCGATGTGGGTGCCAATCGATTCGTGTGGGTGTCTTTCTCCCGCATGCTGCCCATAAAACAGCAGGTCGCCGGGAGCTCGCCCGGGAGAAAGGCACCCACACGCGGCAAATGGCACCCACACGGGCGGAGAACCGAACCCACAGACGGGGCGCGTCCACCTACAGGTGGGGAGGGACTTCCTACGTCGGCGGGCAGAAGATGAAAGACCCCCAGAACCAGGTATTGTCACGCTCATCGCCTTCGTTCGCGCAACCTCCAAAAAAGAGACCTCCGCCGCATTTCGGGGACACGATGCCTCGGGGCGCTCGAAGGCCTTAATCATTGTACAACGTGCTTGCCCGAGTCGTCCGCCCGCTACCACACAAACGTGTGGTTGTACATCTCGCCGTTGTCGATGACGATGTCCTGAGCTGTCATGGACTCGTTCCGTAGCGCGACGAACAGGATCCAATCGGCGGCCTCGCGTGCGGACAGCCACTTCCTCAGCGGCGTCATGCGCATGATCTTTGCCCACGTGGCGTCCTCGTACACCCGATCGTTCAGGGGCGTATCCACTCCGCCGAACGAGAGCGAGTTGCAGGTGGCGCGGGGAGCTATCTGCTTGGCGGTCCACTTGGTATATGACAGCACCGCCCCCTTCGAGGCTGTGTAGGCGCCAAGCTCCGCACCGGTGTGGGCCGAGGTGGACGCGAGGTTGACGACGGAGCGTATGCTTGGATTGTGGAGCGCGTAGCGCTCCGTGCAGCGCATGACGCTCATCACGTTGTTGGTCAGGACCTGCCGATCGTCGCCCTCCTGGATGCCCGCATTGTTGATGAGGGTGGTCACATCGTCGATGGCCGGCAGCGGATCGACGCTGACGTCAGTGCCTGCGTGTGGCACCAGTCGGAAGCCATCACTCGCCACGCACAGAGCGGCCGTCTCGTCCAGGTCGCGCCTCATGTCGATGGCGTGTACGACGCACGTGTGGCCTTGGGAGTCCGCGCAGGAAAACAGCTGGGACAGCTGCGCGCAGGTTGCCTGGCCAATGCCCGATGCGGCGCCGGTGACCACGACTGTCATGTTCTGGGCAATCACAAGAGCCCCCTCCCGACGGGTTCGCTATCGAACGAGGTTCTGCCGATACGACTCATGGACATCGTTGCGGAAATACTTCGTGAGGTACTCCGTGCCGATGTCGTTCTTCTCCCAGGATCTCACGATGGCAAAGGCCCACGGCGAGAAGACGACCTCGCAGAGCAGTTCGAAGAGCATGCCGATGAGTGCGCCCCACAGGCACTGTTCGACCGACCATCCAAAGAAGCTGTAGCTGACGATGAAGGCGAAGACGCAGTTGTCAACAAACTGGGAGACGAGCGTCGATCCCCAGGAGCGAACGATGAAGCTGAGGAAGTTGTCGTGCCTGACGACCGTACGCAGGCCCCAGTTGGCGAACGCGTCGACGAAGGACGACACGATGTAGGCGGTGACGGATCCCAGTACGATGAACCACGTGCTGGCGATGGTGGCATTGAGTGCGTCATTGATGGCGGAGGTGGCCTCGGGATGGTCGAGGGACGCCGACCAGGCGCCGGGGATGATGGCTGCCACCGTCATGAGACCTGCGGCAACGAGATTGATGCCCACGGCAAACAGCGATACGAGCACCGAGGCTCGCGGGCCGAAGCGCTTGGCCACCGTGTCCTCGCACAGGGCCTCCTCCCACGAGAGCAAAAAGCCACAGTCCAGGCCGAGCCAGGGCGGAAGGCCGCTGATGGACTTGCTTGCGAACAGGTTCATCAGGACGACCGTGAGGCAGAGGAACGCGATGAGCGTGGAGGGGATGGACCTCAGGAGACAGGCGGTCTCCTTCACCAGGCGCTTTGCCGCTTGATACAAAGACATGGGATTCCCTTCTGCTGTTATTTTTTGTTTATGCGCAGTGGGTGACATGCAGAGGACAAACACTGCGAGCAAGATGCGTTAGCTACCATAGCGCTTGGCGTCGTGGCTTTCTATTGCGACAGACTGCATGCCTCTCTGTCTGCGCAAGGAAGGTGAGGACCTGAGCCTCTCCGGTCGGCCATATGTACCTTCGCTTTGTTCTATGATATGCAGCATTGTTGGCTCACCAGAGAGAAAGGGTAGATATGGGCCTCATGCAGGTGCTCTCTGCCGCTTTGATCGTTGCTCTCGTCATCATCGTGCTGGCGATGGGGTACGTCAAGGCGCCACCAGACCACGTCTATATCATTTCGGGCTTTGGCAAGCAGCCGCGCTATCTCATCGGTCGCGCCGGCGTGCGCATCCCATACCTGCAGCGTGTTGACAGGCTGTCACTCAAGATGCTCTCGGTCGACGTTAAGACCACCAAGACCATCCCTACGCTCGACTACATCAACATCATGGTCGACTCGGTTGCCGTGGTGAAGGTCGCGAACACGAGCGAGGCCATCGCCCGCGCCGCCGAGAACTTTCTCAACCGCGACTCTGACTACATCAACGGCATGGTCGTCAACGTGCTTGAGGGCAACCTCCGCGAGATCATCGGTGGCATGCGCTTGGTGGAGATCATGAACGATCGTAAGACCTTTGCGGCCAAGGTGCAGGAGAACGCCAGTGCCGACATGCAGCGCATGGGTCTGGAAATCGTCTCGTTCAACATCCAGAACATCGATGACGCGGGGCTTGGCGTGATCGAGAACCTGGGCATCGCCAATACCGTGGCCATCCAGCAGAACGCCCAGATCTCCAAGGCCAATGCCGAGAAGGAGATCGAGGTTGCCCGGGCCCAGGCCAACAAGGTGGCCAACGATGCCCGCATCGAGTCCGAGACGGCCATCGCCGAGCGGAACAACGCCCTGGCCCTCAAGCAGGCTGCGCTCAAGACCGAGGCGGACACGGCTGCCGCCAAGGCCGACGCCGCCAAGGGCATCGAGGCGCAGCGGCAGCAGAAGGCCATCAACACCGAGCAGGTCAACGCCGAGATCGCCAAGACGGACCGCGAGGCCGAGCTCAAGTCGAAGGAGGTCTCCGTCAGGGAACAGGAGCTTGATGCCACGGTCAAGAAGCAGGCGGATGCCGACCGCTATGCCGTCGAGCAGCGTGCCCAGGCGGATCTCGCCCAGCGCCAGCGCCAGGCGGAGGCCGAGCTCTATACCGCCCAGAGGAAGGCGGAACAGATCAAGGCCCAGGCCGTGGCGGACGCCGAGGCAACCCGCGTGCGCGGTCAGGGCGAGGCGGATGCCGTGCGCGCCAAGGGCGAGGCAGAGGCGGAGGCGGCAAAGGTCAAGGGTCTGGCCGAGGCCGCGGCGGCAAAGGCCAAGGGCATCGCCGAGGCAGAGGCCATGGACAAGAAGGCCGAGGCGCTGCGCAAGTATGGCCAGGCCGCCCTTGCCCAACAGGTCATCGGCCTGCTTCCCGACATCATCTCCGCGGCGTCCAAGCCCGTCGAGGGCATCGACGCCATCAACATCTACTCGACGGTCGGTGGTTCGGGAGAGGGCGAGGGCGCACCCACGTCGGGCGTGACGTCCATCGCACCGCAGTCCATCAAGGCCGCCTTCGACATGGTCAAGTCCGTGACGGGCGTGGACCTTGCCGACGTCATGCGCGCGGACACCTACGATGCCAAGGTGAATCGCAACATCACCATTGGCAGTGAGGAGGCGGACGCCATGGCCGATGCCGCACAGGACGTTGCGAGTGCCGTCAAGGACGCGACCGACACGCAGCGATAGGCCCAGCCCTGCTCCCGGCGCACTGCAGCCGCCCCGTTTCCTGCGAGGCGGCTGCTTGTATGTTCCGTGTGATGCGGGCATGGCCGCGGCATGGGACTGCCGGCTGGAACGAGCTCTCATATCCTGAGGTGGCGCGAGGCCATCTGTGCGGAAACGCGGTTTCCCCCGTCGTGTGCCAGCAGCCGACATGCACGCCTCATCTGGTCACTTATGGATGTAGGGTCCCTATGATGTCCGCACGTGCCTCAGCGTACGAGAGTTCGTCCCACGCTTGGGCCATGGTGCCCCGACTGGTCTGCGCGCCCCTCGTTCGGCTAAGATATGAGAATGGATGGGTGGCAATGACGTTCAACAGGTCGGCGCGGCCTGCGGAAGGGAAGTGCTCATGTACAACGTTCGCGAGGTAGGCAGGGACATCTGGTGGCTTGGCGCATCCGACAGACGCCTCGAGCTCTTTGAGAATGTCTATCCCCTTCCCGAGGGCATGGCGTACAACGACTATCTCATCATGAGCGAGAAGACCTGCCTTGTGGATGGCGTGGACGCCGCGGTGCGTGACCAGTTTGAGGAGAACCTCACCCACGTGCTTGCCGGCCGTCCGCTCGACTACATGGTGGTCCAGCACATGGAGCCGGACCACTGTGCCATCATCCCAGAGCTCCTGCGCGCACATCCCAAGCTCAAGATCCTTGCCAGTGCGCAGGCCATCAGGATGATGGGCCAGTTCTTTGATGTCGACGTGGCCTCCCGCACGCAGGCCGTCAAGGAGGGTGACACGCTCGACCTGGGCGGCCACGCGCTCTCCTTCGTGTCCGCACCCATGGTGCACTGGCCCGAGGTCATGGTGTCGTTTGACGCCGCTACCGGTGCGCTCTTCTCCGCGGACGCCTTTGGCGCCTTTGGCGCCCTCTCGGGCAACCTCTTTGCCGACGAGGTGGAGTGGGAGCGAGACTACGCCGACGAGGCGCGTCGCTACTATGCCAATATCGTGGGCAAGTACGGTCCCCAGACGACGGCGCTACTCAAGAAGGCCTCCGCCCTGGACATCAGGCTCATCCTGCCACTGCACGGCCATCTCTGGCGCCAGGACTTCGACCAGCTGGTGAACCGCTATGTCAAGTGGGGTAGCTATACCCCCGAGCTGGATTCCGTCTGCATCTTCTATGGCTCCGTCTACGGTCACACGGCTGCGGCGGCGGACATCCTCGCCTCCAGGCTTGCCGAGCGCGGCGTGCACGACGTCCGCGTGTATGACAGCTCCAAGACGCACGTGTCCGAGCTGGTCTCCCGCGCGTTCCAGTACTCCACGCTCGTGTTTGCGTCATCCACGTACAACCTGCAGATTTTTGATGGCATGGACGAGCTCGTGCAGGACCTCGCCAAGCACAACCTGCAGGACCGTACGGTCGCCATCATGGAGAACGGCACGTGGTCGCCGCAGGCGGGGACACTCCTCACGCGACAGCTGGAAGCCATGAGGGGCATGACCCTGCTCGATCCGATGGTCAAGATCTGCTCCGCCGTGAGGAAGGACTCGCTGGCGCAGATCGATGCGTTGGCGGACGCCCTCGTGGCGTCCCTGGGCACGTAGCCCTAAGGAGCGCGACCCCTCTTGATCAAGCTTGTGCTCTCGGACATGGATGGCACGCTCGTGCCGTTTGGCCGTGATGCCATCTCGCGCCGCACGGCCGCCGCCATTCGCATGCTGCACATGGCAGGCATCGACTTCGGCCCCGCGACGGGGCGCGAGCCCGTCGACCTCCGGCGCTTCTTTCGGGGAGAGGAGCGGCTGTTCTCCACGGGCATCATGGCCAACGGCAAGCTCGTCTCGTACCGTGGCAGGCTCCTGCGTACCATCTATCTGGATCACGAGGGCCTTCAGCGGCTCGCCGGGCTTGCCTGCGAGCGAGATGACTGCACCCTCAACATCTATGTCCCCTGCAAGGACGAGCGAGGTCGCGCGAGTGCCCACGTGCAGTTTGTGGGCGTGAGCGATGCTGAGCTTGCCAGCGCGCGAGGGGTGACGGGCCTCGCCCTGATGGGGGAGGCCACCGACCGCCTGCCCTCCGTCCCCCTGATCTCGGCTGGCTTCATGTGCCTGGGATCCACGCGGCAGGATGCCGTAAGCCAAGCTCGGGAGATGCGCCCGCAGCTCTACAGGTTGTGCCCCCAGTTTGACTTCCTGCGTCCCTCCCCACCGTTCTTCGATGTGCTTCCTAAGGGATGGAACAAGGCGGCGGCGCGCTTTCATATCGGTGATGCGGGGGAGGATGCCGTTGCCCAGGTGATGGAGGCCATTGCCAGTCATGGGGGAGAGCTTGTGATTCCTCCCTCCATCTCGCGCGACTAGCACGGGCGGTCAGGTTCCCATGGCAGAGGTGAGCGTAGCCACCCATCATGTGATGCAGGCCAACAAGAGCAAGGACACCAAGCCCGAGTTGGTGGTTCGTCATGAGCTGCGCGTGCGTGGCCTGTCGGGCTATCGCCTGCACTGGAAGAAGGCGGCGGGCAGGCCCGACATCTGCTATCCGGGGCGTAAGGTCGCCGTCTTCGTGCAGGGCTGCTACTGGCATCGCTGTCCCTACTGCGCCTTGCCCCTGCCCAAGAGCAACGTGGACTTCTGGGAGCGAAAGTTTGCGCGCAATCGGGCGCGCGACGAGCGTGACCAGAGACTCTTGGTCGAGGACGGCTGGACGGTCGCCGTGGTGTGGGAATGCCATCTCAAGCAGGGCCGCCGGGAACGCACCATGGATGACCTCGAGCAGGTCATCCGTACGGCAGGTGATCCCGCCCGCAGGGGAGGCCGTCTGGTCGAGGTGGGGGCATCCGCCCCCTGGAGGCTGCGCATGGTGCGCGAGCGCTTCGCCCGACCGCGGCGCTAGTGCCGGCATGCCCCTGCCGACGGAGGGCGCACGCTTGCCTAGGGGGCACAAAAGCGTCAAGCTAGTGAGGGAATGCAGGATGCGGTTCATATGGCCTTGGGCGATCCATCGTGATCGATGGGGGAGTGATCATGGTAACCTATGTGTTCTCTGATGTGCACGGCCACCTGGCACCACTTCAGAGGTTGTTCGAACGAGTGGCGCCCAGTGCCGATGACACCATCTTCATGTTGGGTGACATGGTCGACCGCGGTCCCGATCCGGTTGGCGTCATGCGGTTCTGTCACGACCTTCCGGGCGCGCACGTCCTCATGGGCAACCACGAGGACCTCATGATGTCCTACATGCATGCGCAGAACGATCCCGTTGCCCGTATGAACTGGGAGATCAACGGAAGCGGCCCCACGATGGCGGGACTCCAGGCGCTCGATGCCATGGTGCGCGACGAGCTGCTCGATTGGGTGGGCTCGCTTCCCGTCAGCGCGCTGGCGCAGGTGGGGGAGAGGTCCTACATCCTGGTGCACGCCGGCATCCGCTCGGAGGGGCTGAAGCCTCGTCCGGCGTGGACGCTCGACGACCTTCGGCAGCTCATCGCCGAGCAGGACATCGAGGACCTGCTGTGGATTCGCGAGGAGTTCTGGGGCGCACCAACGGGCCTGCTCGACAGCGAGGGCAAGGGGCCCATTGTCATTGCGGGCCACACGCCCACGGTGTACCTCGAGGGCATGGCTGACGTGCTCGAACGTTCCCCGCGGGACGAGAACGGCCTCTGCCGCCAGGTGAAGGTGGGCGCGGTTCCGGCGACGTCCATGGTCGCCGACCGTTGGGACATCGATTCTGGTGCGGCGGGTGGTGCGGGCTTTGGCCAGGTGTCCATGGTCCGCCTCGAGGACGGCGAGGAGTTCTACGAGCCCATCCGCGAGGGCGAGTAGCCATGGATCGCCGTCCAGGCGCTGCGTCGGAGCTGGTGGCATCGCCCCTCCCCGCGGTGTTCGACCGCGAGAGTCGCGTCCTCATCCTGGGGACGCTCCCCAGTCCCGCGTCACGGGAGCGCGGCTGCCACTACGGCAATCCACAGAACCGCTTCTGGCGCGTGCTGAGCGCCCTCTGGGACGAGGAGGAGCCCAGGGACAACGAGGGGCGTCGGTCGCTCCTGTGCCGCCGTCACCTGGCCCTGCACGACGTGCTGGCGAGTGCGCGCATCACGGGCGCCTCCGACGCATCCATCCGGGATCCCGTTCCCAACGACCTCGCCCCCCTCCTTGCCACCACGCAGGTCCGTGCCATCTTCTGTACGGGACAGGCTGCAGGCAGGCTCTATCGCACCTACCTCGAGCCGCAGGTGGGCATGACGTGCACCGTGCTGCCCTCGACGAGCCCTGCCAATGCGCGATGGCGCCTCGAGGACCTCGTGCGCGCTTACGCGCCGGTGCGCGAGGCCGCCGAGAGGGGCATGTGCCCATGAGCGGCGGGCGGGTGGCCGGCGGGAGCGGGCCGTCCCATGGGTCCACGCTGGTGCGCCGTCCTGCGGCGGAGCTGCTCCATGGATGCGTTCACATCGAACGCCAGCGTGAGGGGTGGGTACGGCCGTGGCGCCTCACCCCTCATCAGATGCGCGCGCTGGGGAGCTGCCAGGCGTGGCACCCAGGGCTCTTTCGCCAGATGGCAGCGGCGACATCGGGCATCTGCCTGGAGCTTGAGACAGACTCCTCCGAGGTTGCTCTGCAGCTACGACTCGACGAGGAGCCTTCGGGCACCGCGCGTGCGCTTGACTACGTGCCCCAGACCCGGGGCGAGGGGATGCCCGCCCCACACGATGGCCTGAGCGTGGAGGTGGATGGGCGCCGGCTGTCCGCACGCATGCCTGCGGTGGGCGAGTGTGAGGTGCGCCTTGCCCTGGACGATCCCGCCCAGGCGCCCGCTGCAGGGGCCATCATGCAGCTGCCTGGCTTGGGGGGCACCCATCACGTACGCGTGTGGCTACCGCTGTTGCGTGGTTGCTCGTTCAGGGAGGTGCTGGGCAACGGTACCAGCATCGAGCCCGTCCCCCAGCGCAGGCAGCTGCTCGTGCTGGGGGACTCCATCGCGCAGGGATTCGTCGCGGGCGAGCCCGCGCACAGCTGGACGGTGCGTGTCGCAAGGCGCCTGGGGCTCGATCTCGTCAATCAGGGGATCAGTGGGCAGGTGTTCCAACCGGGCACGGTCCTGGGCCTGCAGGGGAGGGTCGACCCCGCCTGCATCGTGGTGGAGCTTGGCGAGAACTACCGCTACGAACCCTGCCGCGCGCGTTTGGTGGCGCGGGACATCCGTTCCTACCTGACGGAGGTCTCGCGGCTCTGGCCACAGGTGCCCACCTTTGCGCTCACGCCGCTGTGGCATGCGGAGGACGCATGGCCCTCGCATGCCATGAGCTGCTGGAAGGAGGTGCCCAGGCTCATCTGCGCCCATGCGTTGCCACACGAGCAGATGCATGTGGTGGATGGTGCCACCCTGCTCGAGGCGCGCACGTCGCTGCTGGCGGATGGCTACGAGCACCCAGGAGCGCAGGGCAACGCGCAGATCGCCTCCCGGCTGGGCGCCTTCATCACGGCGCACACGGAGCGTGACGAGGACCTGCGCGCCCGGGCGGTCCGAGCGCTTGAGGGGGCGCCCCGCAGGACGCTGCCCCTGCGCGAGATGCTGCGCCGCGGGCTGGGAGCCGTCACCTATGCGAGTGCTGGCTGCGTCCTGATGACGACGTCTGATGGCATCCAGACTCTCTGGGCACGCGACCGCGACGAGGGGCGTGACGTCATAGCCACCCTTGTGGACGCTCCCGTGGTGGTGGCGTTGGAGCCCGCGCTCGTGCGTGACATCGAGCTCATGCGGGGGCTCACGGAGGTGCGCCCCTATAGCCTCTCGTACTACGAGGACGAGCCGCTGCCCGTGGACGTGCACCATCCCATACGGGTGCTGGACGAGTCGCATCTGCCCCAGGTGTGCGAGGAGTACCTTCCGCTGGGCTTTGCCACCGAGGACGAGCTGAGGGCGCTGCTGCGTGCCGGTGGGATGCTCGGTGGCTTTGATGGTGGGAGGCTCGTGGGGTTCGTCGGCGAGCATCCTTGCGGCTCGTTGGGCATGCTGCAGGTGCTTAGGCCCTTTCGACGCAGGGGGTGGGGACGCGCCCTCATGGCTGCCAAGATCAACGAGCAGCTCGCGCGGGGCTGGACGCCTTGGAGCGAGACATTCCCGGACAACAAGGCGTCGCTCGCCCTCCAGCGCTCACTGGGCCTCCACGTGACTCCCGCCAACGAGCAGTGCTACCTGTCAGCCCCCACCAATCCCACCTCGCCGTCCTGTTCGAGTCGTACGCAATTTGTCGGCGACTGATGACGAGTCGTTCGCAATTCTTGCGAGCGACCATTTCTAAGTTCCCTGCTACATGAGTTGTTGATATCGTATTGTTCGTATTCTCATGCGAGAAAAATGCGAACGACTCCCAGCGAACTCGGGTGGGATTGCATACGACTCGTCAGTACCCACGAGGATTTGTTGTCGCGGGGCTCTGCTAGGCTGGGATCCCACGACCAGAGGGCAGGAGACACCATGAGCAGCTTCACCAACCCCTATGCGCCCGACCTCACGGGCACGCTTTCTCCCAAGGCATCCAGGCAGGTGCAGGATCAACGCGCGTCCGGCACGCTTTCGCCCTTTGCCACACGGGACGCCTCCATCATCCGTCGAGACCGCACGCATGACGTGGCCACGCCCCTGCGTCCCGCCTTCGTTCGCGACACCGAGAAGATCATCCACACGCCGGCCTACAACCGCCTCAATGGGAAGACGCAGGTCTTCTCGCTGCGTGCCGACGATGACATCACGCGCCGCAACCTCCACGAGCAGCTCGTGGGCAGGGTCGCGCGCGACATTGGTGCGGCGCTCGGCTTGAACCTCGACCTCATCGAAGCCATCTCCCTGGGGCACGACATCGGCCATACGCCCTTCGGCCATGCGGGCGAGCACTTCCTCAATGACGCCTATCACCGGCGTACGGGTCGCTGGTTCTTCCACAACGTGCAGAGCGTGCGCGTGCTCGACGTGCTCTACGGGCGCAACGTCTCGCTGCAGACGCTCGACGGCGTCATCTGCCACAACGGCGAGTTCGAGCGGCAGGTGCTCAGGACGAGTGGCCTGGCGGATCTTGACGCCTTCGATTGCGTGGTCGAGAGCTGCTGGCAGCATGGGGACGAGACCATCAGCCACCTGAGGCCCATGACGCTCGAGGGCTGCGTGGTGCGCGTGTCGGACATCATCGCCTACGTGGGCAAGGACCGCCAGGACGCCATCCGTGCCGACCTGGTGCAGGAGGACAGCTTCGACGACGGCCTGGGCGGCGCGTACAACGCCTGGGCACTCTCCGCCCTTGTGGCCGACGTGGTGGAGAACAGCGTGGGGAGGGATCGCATAGCGCTGAGCGAAGAAGGGTTTACCGAGCTCAAGCGCGCCAAACGCGAGAACTACGAAAAGATCTACGGCTCGGCGGAGGTCAAGGGAGACGTGCCACGGCAGGTGGCGCATCTCTTCGAGAGGCTCTTCGAGCACGAGCTCGAGGCGCTCCGGGCGGGCGACCGGCAGTCTGCCATCTTCCAGCACCACGTGCTGCCTCTCGAGCGCCACCTTTCCCACTATGGCTGCACGTACGACTGGCAGGGCGACCCCAACCAGACGGTGTGCGACTTCATCGCCTCCATGACGGACGCGTACTTCATAGCCACCTGCGGGCAGCTCTTTCCCGAGACGGGCGAGCTCTTCCCCCGCTATGGCTACGTTGATGGCGTGATGGCATAGCACAGGCCATCTAGGGGGCCACGAGTGCGATCATCAGCGAGACGGACAGCGCCGGCCCCCAGGGAAAGGTATGGTCCGCCCGCGCCTGTCCGCGCCACCGCAGCACCAGCCAGGTGGCGATGCCCAGTGCGCTCGCCATCATGAGGGCGCACACGAGCCTGCAGGGATCCAGGCAGAAGGCCATGGCAGCCATCAGCTTGATGTCCCCGCCACCGAGGGGGCCGGTGCGCGCGTGCCTGCCCAGTAGGGACGAGAGGGCCAAAAGCACGAGGAACAGGCCGCTGGCCCACAGGATGCCCGCTGCCAGCGCCCACACGTTTCGACGGGCCAGGCAGCCTGCGGCATGGATGCCCATGACAAGCAGCACGCAGGCAGTGGGTATGCGCCGGGCCCTCAGGTCGGTGACGCTGAGCCATATGAGCGGCACACACAGGCACGCCACTTCAGGATCCATACATCCTCCCAGCATGCGCGTCACATCGTGCATGGAATGCCACAGCCTATACCACCTGTGGGCACCTGCGGCATATTGGCAAGATTCCAAACCATTTCAGCTAGCGAGACGTGCTACCTGCCACCGCTTGCCTCGATGCTCCTGTCCGTTTGGTGAACTGGGGCACCAAAGTGGGCGAGTGGGTATAGAATTTGACCACTTGCAGGCAAACGAGGAGACACTTTTGAATCGTAGCAACCTTACGCGCAGGCAGGCACTGAGGCTCACTCTTTCCGCGGGTGCCCTTGCCGCTCTCGTGCCCCAGACTGCGGCATTCGCAGATGCGGCAGACGATCTCGCACAGACCGAGTCGGAGCTTCAGGATGTCCAGAACCAGGTGGATGAGGTCCAGAAGGAACTGGATCAGATTGCCGCCGATTACGAAAAGCTGGCCGAGGAGAACTCACAGACGCGCAACGACATCGATGCCACGCAGAAGGACATCGATGCCAAGGAGGCCGACCTTGCGGAGAAGCGCAAGAGCCTCTCGGATCGCGTGTCCGAGGCGTACAAGTCAGGCGACGATGACATGCTCGCCGTGCTGCTGAGCTCCACGAGCCTGGATGAGCTCAGTTCCAACATCTACTACCTGAGCAAGATCTCCGAGAGCGATCGCAAGCTGATCCAGGACGTCAAGGACGCCATGGATCAGCTCACCCAGAAGAAGAAGGACCTGGATGCGCTCAACGAGACGCAGCAGCAGCAGATGCAGGAGATGGAGAGCAAGCAGGACGAGGCGTCCGACAAGCTCAATAGCCTCACCGACCAGCAGAAGCAGCTGATGGAGCAGCGTGACGAGGAGATGGTCGCCGCCGCGAAGGAGAAGGCCGAGCAGGAGGCCGCCGCGAAGGCTGCCGCCGCAGCGGCGGCAGCCGCCAACAGTAGCTCCAACAGCTCTGACGGTGGCGGCTCGTCGAATGGCGGCGGCTCCAATGGCAGAGGTGGCTCCAACGGGGGCGGTAACGGTGGCTCAGCCAGTGGCGGCGGCAACAAAAAGAGCGGAAGCCAGCAGCGTGTCGTCAGCGCGTGCTACGCCACGCCCTCGCCGGGCGCGGGCCTCTGTGCCATGTGGGTGAGCCAGGTCTTCCAGAACGCCGGCCTCGGCTATCCCAGCGGCAACGCCTGCGACATGTACAACGCCTGGTGCACCAGCGCCAGCAAGTCGGCCCTCAAGCCCGGCATGATCGTTGCCGTCTCCAGCCACAGCTCTACTCCCATGGGCCGCATCTATGGCCATGTGGGCATCTACGTCGGCGGTGGCATGGTCATGCAGAACATCGGCAGCGTGAACACCCAGAGCCTCGACAGCTGGATTGCCTATTATGGCGACACGGTCACCCCACGCTGGGGTTGGTGCATGGGCATCCCACTGACCTAGCAACCCTGCACGTCTACCCCGCGTCGCGCAGGCCCGCCCCATCGCAGCAGCCGATGGGGCGGGCCCCTTTGCTTGGGTGCGCTGGGGGAGCCTAGACCACGTACAGCAGGGCGGAGAGCGTGATGCAGGTGGCGCCCGCCACCACGAACAGGTGCCACACGAAGTGCAGGTACGGTACCTTCTTGGCCACATAGAAGCACACGCCCACCGTATAGCAGATGCCACCCGCCAACAGGAGCCAGAAGCCGGCGGGCGCCATGAGCTCCCAGATGTCGCGGATTTTGAAGATGACGAGCCAGCCCATGACCAGGTAGATGAGGGCAGAGAGCCAGTGTGGCTGCCGCTCGCGCAGAAGCGTCTCGGCCAGTACGCCCACCACGGCGATGACGAGCACCACGATGGCAAGCGTGGTGCCACCACGGTCGGAGAGCGTCACGAGGGCAAAGGGCATGTAGCTGCCGGCAATGAGCAGGTAGATGGAGCTGTGGTCAAGCACACGGAAGACCGACTTGGCCCTGCGCGGCACAAGCGCGTGGTAGAGCGTGGAGCAGAGGAACTCGATGATGAGCGTGATGCCCATAAGCAGCGCTGCGGCCAGGCGTGATCCGCCGCCGTCCGCAACGGCGCGCACGACGAGCAGCACGAGTCCCGCTATGGAGAGCAGCACGCCCACGCCATGCGACACGGAGTTGGCAATCTCCTCGCCCGTCGAGTACTGGCGCGCCTGCTGCTTGCCCGCGTCTGCGGGTATCTGTGCCTTGTCAGCCATGAGAGCCTCCTTAAGCCTGTTTCCTAGCCGTCACTGCGCGAGAAGCCGTTGCGCATGCCCATGCTCGCGGCGTACAGCACGTTCTCGAGCACCTGGTCGGTCTCCGTGCGCAGCATGTCGGCAATGCCCTCGTTGGCCTTCGTGAGGTCGGGGGTCGCATCATCAAAGGTACGGCCGGCGACCTCCTTGTCCGTGGCGTGTACGAGCGCGGTGCCCTTGGAGCCCACAGCCATCTGGTACCGCTCGATGTGCTGCACGCAGTTGCCATAGTGTGGGTCGGCAAGCGCGGCGATGAGGCGGCTGGACCAGTAGAGGCTGCCGGTGGACACTTGATGCGGCATGGTGTTGGAGAGGTAGTCGGGCAGCTCGTCCACGTTGGCATAGAGCGGGACGAGGGCATTGAACGCGTTGGACCCAAAGGCCATCCACTGCAGCGCCCGGCAGCAGGCGGGCCGATGGGGCCGTATCTGCAACACGGCCAGCTGGCTGGTGCGGTTGATGCCGATGGGGCGGTACCTGCCGCGCGTGGCGGGCGTGCCCGCAGCGCCGTAGGGGTCATAGGGCGTGCCCTGGTAGTGCAGGGAGAGCACGCACTTGACGTCCTCAACGGTGACCTTGCGTTCCGGAACCATGCACCAGGGAAGGTCGTCCGCCTCGGGTCCCCAACCTGTGGAGGGATCGTCCCAGCCGTTGTGCGGTGCCAGGACGCGGTGCATGGACCAGGCACGCGGCGTGTTGTACACGTGGTCGGAGTCGGAGTGGCTGCCGAAGGCATCGCGCGGGTTGAAGACGCGATGCCCGCTGGCATACGCATCGTCCTCGTCGTCAAAGAAGCCGTCGTCCATCGTGAGGTCGAGGTGGTGCTCGTCCATCCACATACCGAGGTCGGGCGAGCACATGAACCCAAGCTGGTCTCCTAGGGCATCGTCGAGGTCAAAGTCATCGATGCCAAGCTGGTTGGGCATGGTCACGTAGCAGTCGTCGGGCACGCGCCGTGCGATCCAGTGGTGGCCCCCCACGGTCTCGAGCCACCAGATCTCGTTGACGTCGGAGAACGCGATGCCGTTCATCTCGTAGGTGCCGTAGCGCTCGAGCAGGCCGCCCAGACGCTCCACCCCCTCGCGGGCGGAGCGGATGTAGGGGAGCACGAGCGTGACCATGTCCTCCTCGCCAATGCCACCGGGCGCCTCGGGCGCGAAGCCATCCGTGCCCTCCTCGCCTTGGGCGTCGACGAGCTCCACCAGCGGGTCCGTCCCGAGCACCCGCTCGTTGGAGGTGATGGTCTCCGTTGCCGTCATGGCGACGTTTGCCGTGTTGATGCCCGCGGCCGCCCAGATGCCCTCGGCATCGTCCGCGTTGGGTACGGAGGTGTAGCGCAGGGGGTCCTCCGGGAGGTCCAGCTCCACGTGGCTAATCTTCGCACGATAGTGGCGCGGCTGGTCGGCGGGATGAATCACCTGCATGCGCTTGCTGTCGAAGCGTCCCGAGGGGGAGTCCTCGTTGCGCGCGATGATGGTCGAGCCGTCGTAGCTTGCGTCCCTTCCAACAAGGATGGTGGTGCAGGACATGGGTGCTCCTTTGGCCGTGATCCGCTTGGGTAACCGCGCACAACTATACGCGTGCGCACCCTAGGTGCGCGAGGAGGACTGGATCCTGCGCATGACTCACAAGAGCGGGCACCCCTGTTGTTTCCGTTTCTGGGCAAGACTGTGCTGACGGCATGGCGCTTCCGCGGGCATGGGATAATCCCAAGTCCTCCCATGCCATGCCGCGTGGCCCTACTGTCGGGTGCGAAAGGATGCCTCATCATGTCCATGACCTTCAGGCGCAGGCTCCCCATCCCCATGGAGATTCGCGACCAGATGCCGCTTTCCCCCCCGCTCGCCCAGCGCAAGGTCGCCTTTGATGCCGCTGTTGCCGCCATCATCAGGGGTGAGGATGCGCGCAAGCTCCTGGTGATCGGGCCCTGCTCTGCCGACCGCGAGGACTCCGTGCTCGAGTACATGGATCGCCTGGCCAGACTGCAGGACGAGGTCAAGGATGTGTTCCTCTTCGTGCCACGCGTGTACACCAACAAGCCGCGCACCAGGGGCACCGGCTACAAGGGACTGCTGCACAACCCCGACCCCGCCGGGGAGCCCGACCTGCTTGAGGGCGTCAAGGCCATCCGCAGCATGCACCTGCACGTGATCGAGCACACGGGCATGTTCACGGCAGACGAGATGCTCTATCCCGAGAACCACCAGGTCCTGCTCGACCTGCTCTCCTATGTGGCAGTGGGTGCCCGTTCCGTGGAGGATCAGGAGCACCGTCTGGTGGCAAGCGGCATCGGCGTGCCGGTGGGCATGAAGAACCCCACGGGCGGCTCGACGGCGGTCATGCTCAACTCCATCCATGCGGCGCAGGCGCCCCAGACCTTCATCTATCGCAACTGGGAGGTGGAGACGACGGGCAACCCGCTCGCCCATGCGCTGCTGCGCGGCTACGTGGGCAAGGACGGCCTCAACTACCCCAACTACCACTACGAGTACCTCGAGCGCCTTGCCGACCAGTACCATGCGGACGACTACGAGCATCCCGCGGTCATCATTGACTGCAACCACGACAACTCCGGCAAGCGTCCGCTCGAGCAGGGGCACATCGCGGAGGAGGTGCTGGACAGCGTGGCGCGCAGCACGCGTATTGCGGGCATGTTCCGTGGCTTCATGATGGAGTCGTACCTGGAGGACGGTAACCAGTCCGTGGACGGTGGCATATACGGCAAGTCCATCACGGATGCCTGCCTGGGCTGGGACAACACCGAGCGTCTGGTGCGCTCACTGGCTGATCGTCTGTAGGTGAGATCTGTCCGTTTGCGCCCTTGTGCCCGACTGGTGTTGGCATGGCGCAAAAGGGTCACACGCGCATGTTGCTCCCACCTGTGATGTAGACTCAAGCGGGGCGTTGACCGTGACAACACAGCGGTGCGCCCTGCGGCGTCTCACGCGCAGAAAGGCGAATAGAGTGTCAATGACTACCGAGAACACTTCCCCTGGCACCCATGTGGGTTCCCATACCGCAGGCAGACGGGGCCTACGTCCCGAAGACAACCCTCGCCTGGGCATGAACAGGTCCTTTCCGCTGGAGGGCATCCTGGTCATAGACCTCTCGCGCCTGCTGGCAGGGCCGGTGTGCGGGCGCATGCTGGCGGACGGGGGCGCCCGCGTCATCCATGTGGAGCGCACCGGCCGCGGTGACGACTCGCGCATGCTGCCGCCCTTTACCAAGGACAACGTGTCCGAGTACTATCGCATCGCCAACACGGGCAAGGAGTCCGTGACACTCGACTTCAAGGATCCTGCTGACATGGAGCTGCTCAAGCACATGATCGCCGAGGCGGACGTCCTGCTGGAGAACTTCCGCCCGGGCGTAATGAGGCGTCTAGGGCTCGACCCCGAGGAGCTCGTCGAGTGGCACCCTCGCCTCATTGTCGCCTCCATCTCGGGCTTTGGCCAGTGGGGCCCCATGGCCGAGCAGGCGGCATACGACACCGTGGTGCAGGCCTATTCCGGCATCATGGACCTGACGGGCTATCCGGAGCGCACGGCCGTGCGCGTGGGCACCTCGGTGTCCGACATGGTCGCCGGCCAGCTGGGCTATGCCGGCATCGTGACGGCGCTGTATGCCCGTGAGCGCACGGGCAAGGGGACCACCGTGGACATCTCCATGCTGGATGGCACGTTCACCCTGCTCGAGCAGGGCCTGACCTCACCCGAGGACGAGGGTGCCGTGCTCACGCGCGTGGGCAACCGGCATCCCTTCTGCTATCCCTTCGACCTCTACGAATGCGCGGACTCCCCCATCTACATCTGTACGGCCAACGACCACCTGTGGAGGTCGCTGGCGACGGCACTCGGCCACCCCGAGTGGATCTGCGACCCGCGCCTGAAGGGCAACCCCGACCGTGCGGACAACTGGGAGTACTGCGGGGACCTGATCGGCGCGGTGCTCAAGACCAACACGGTGGCACATTGGCTCAAGGTCATCCAGGAGGCCGGCGTGCCCGTCGCACCCGTGCTCGGCGTTGAGGACACGCGCCGACTCCCCCAGATCGTCGAGCGTGGGATGCTCAAGGAGCTGGGGGATGGCAACGTCGCCATGGGCACGCCCATCAAGTACGGTGCCTGGAACTCCTACGGCTCCACCAAGGATGCGCCCCAGCTCGACGAGGAGGGCGACGCCATCAGGGCGGAGTTCTCGTAGCTGTCACCGTGGGCGCTGCCGGGGGCCGGGTGGATCAGCGGGAACCGACACCCCGGGGCGGCATCACGGCCGGGCGCGCTATGAGCCCTGCGACGTGTCGCCCGCCGGCGCCTGGCTGTCATCCGAGGCATCGTCCTGCGTGGTGACGGTGCCCCCGGCCGCCGCGAAGTCGTCCTTCACGGAGTTGGCCAGGTAGCTCACGTAGGGATCCTTGCCGGCCTCGCGCAGGTGCACGCCATCGCGATAGAGCCACTCCTCGACGTGATTCTGCGAGTGGGAATACCAATCGATGACCTTGACATTGTCATGGCGCTGGGCGGCGCGCATGATGGCGTCGTTGAACTTCTGCGTGCGCTCCGCGTTGTCCGAACGACAGGTGACCAGGTAGACCATGCGATCGCCACAGGCGTTGACCATGGCGTCCAGGACGTCATCCGAGATGGAGTTGTTGGCAAAGGCCTCGAGGATGACGATGTTGCCCACGACGCCCTGGTCGAGATAGCCTTTGAGGACGCTTGCCATCTGGGTGGGGGAGCGTCCCACGTACGTGTCGAGCAGGCCATTGGGGAAATAGCTCTTGAACTGGTTCTGCGCGTCTCCGGGCACGGAGTCGCCAATCATGAGGGGATCGTAGATGCCTGCGTCCGTCTCGGAGCTCGGGGCGGTGAGTCGGATGCTGCCAGAGGGGATGCCCTCGCCGTCGGACGCGCTGTCTTCGGAGACCTGCCGTGCCTGGTCGGCGGCGGCTCCGGTGTTGACGATGTCCTCCGCGGGGACGAGCGTCTCGTCGGGAAGGGTCGCCAGGCCCACGATGGCAATGAGGGCGATGGCGCCAACGGCGGCGCCCATGACGGCGCCCCGAGGCGGGTTGGGACGCACGGCAGCCACGCGCCTCGTGCGGTTGTCGTCCGTACGCGCAGTCATGCGTGGTGCGCGAGCGGCTCGCAGCGGCTCTGCAGCGTGCTGGCGCCACCAGGTCACGATCGCACCGCGCTCCACGAGACGATAGGAGCCCTCTGCCATGAGCAGCGACAGGCCGACGCCCACCAGCGCAAGCGGTGTGGAGCCTATGCTCCCGAGCAGCACGAAGAGGGGGAAGTGCCAGAGATAGAGGGCAAACGAGCGCGTTCCCAGCCACGTGAGGGGTCTGCAGGAGAGCATGCGCGCCAGCAGGCCTCCCCCCAACAGCGAGGCCATGATCACGCAGCAGAGGCAGGCCGCCACGAACATGCCACCTCGATACAGCAGCACGGAGGTGTCGGGCATCAGGGCCATGAGCATCACAAGCAGCGCGAGCGATGCCACACCGGCCCACCTCAGACGTCGGCCCTCGAGGGGAAGGCGGGCATGCGGCCGCCCTCCCAGAGGCCAGGCCATAGCGAGGGCGGATCCCAAAAGCGGGGCGAACGCCCTGGTGTCTGGGCCATAGTACACGCGCGTGGGATCGGCCTCCGGCACGAAGAGCACGGCCATCTCGATGGCAGACGCCACGGCGAGCACGAGGGTCACGATGATGCGCCCGTGGGCATCCCCGACCTTGTCGAGCAGGAGGAGCCCCACCGACCACAGCAGCACGAACTGGAAGTCGAGTCCCAGATACCACAGATGCATGAGCGGCGAGGGACCGCCGATCTGGGCGAAGTACGACCCCCCGCGCACGATGTAGGAGAGGTTGGTCACAAGGAGGAGCGAGGGGAGGACGTCCGGCCTGAGCTTGGTGAGCAGCACGTGGTTGCCCACGACGCAGGCGGCGGCCACCAACACGATCATGGCTGCCATGGACGGCCAGATGCGCTTGATGCGTCTCCACCAGATGCGAGGCAGCGCGCGTGCCCCGCTCGTGTGCGCGCGCCGCAGAACGGAACCGGTGAGCAGGTAGCCCGCAAGCACGAGGAACAGCACGACGCCCAGGTGCCCACTGGGGAGCCAGCTCACCTTGAGGTGATAGAGCACGATGGCGATGATGGCGAGCGCGCGGAGGCCGTCAAGTGCGGCATTGCGCTCGTGGCGTTCCAGGGGCGCCTGGCGGCGGGAGCTCCCCTGTGCGGTGCCGCGATGTGATCTGTCTGTCTGCACGGTGGTGCCTTTGGGTCCCTCTTGATTGATATGGATGGCGGATGGATGCATGCAAAGTATGACTGAAATGCTGCCTTGAGGGTAGTCTTGCTACGTCAATCCCTCGGTGGCGTGGAGAGGCGTCCGTCCACGCGCACCCCTATCATGGATAGTTCCCCATGCTGCAGCTCAAGCACATCCGCAAGTCCTACAAGACCGACTCGTTCACCCAGGTGGCGCTCGATGACGTGTCGGTGACGCTGCGCGACAACGAGTTCGTGGCCGTGCTTGGCCCCTCGGGCTCGGGCAAGACCACGCTGCTCAACATCCTGGGTGGCCTCGACAGGGCGGACTCGGGAAGCATCGTGGTCAGTGGCGTCTCCACCAAGGACTACCGCGCCAAGGACTGGGACACCTATCGCAACCATCGCGTCGGCTTCGTGTTCCAGAGCTACAACCTCATCCCGCACCAGTCCATCCTCTCCAATGTGGAGCTGGCGCTCACGCTCTCCGGCGTCGACCGCAGGGAGCGTCGCCTCCGCGCACGGAAGGCGCTGGAGCAGGTGGGCCTCGCCGCGCACATCCATAGGCGCCCTGCCCAGCTCTCCGGTGGGCAGATGCAGCGCGTGGCCATCGCCCGTGCGCTCGTGAACGATCCCGATATCGTCCTGGCTGACGAGCCCACGGGCGCCTTGGACACCGATACGGGCGTCCAGGTGATGGACATCCTTAAGGAGGTGGCCAAGGATCGCCTGGTGGTGATGGTCACGCACAATCCCGAGCTGGCGCAGGAGTATGCCACGCGCATCATCCGCGTGCGCGACGGCCGCCTCGATGGAGACACCCACCCGCCCTCGCTCAGGGAGCGGGTGGTCGCCCGCAGGGAGAAGCCTCCCGCTTCCGAGGGGAGCCGTCGCGCGTCCATGGGTCCCCTCACGGCGCTCGCGCTCTCGTTCAACAACCTCATGACCAAGAAGGGGCGTACGGCCCTCACGGCCGTTGCGGGATCCATCGGCATCATCGGCATCGCCGCCATCCTCGCGCTCTCCAATGGCGTCAACAACTACATCGCCAAGACCGAGGGGGATGCGCTCTCGAGCTATCCCGTGACGATCAACAAGAGCGGCTTCAACGTGGCGAGCCTCCTCGACTCGACGTCAACCACCGCGGACGTGACCGCCGCCGACGATGGCTCCATCCCCCAGCAGCGCGTAGCGGCGGACATGTTCGCGCAGGTGAAGTCCAACGACCTCAGGTCGTTCCGGCAGTACCTCGAGGATAACGGGGGGAGCATCTCGCCCTACGTCACCGCCATCCAGTATGGCTATGGCGTGACGCCGCAGGTCTACGGGTCTGACACCACCAATGGCGTCACGCGTCTCAACCCCTCGTCCGTGGGCCAGCGCATGGGTGCCGCCGCGGGCTCGGCGCTGACGGGAGGTACCACCACCTCGGGCTTCCATGAGCTGGTGGGCAACCAGAGCCTGCTTGACAACCAGATGGACATCGTCGAGGGACGCTGGCCCCAGGCGTCGGACGAGTGCGTGCTCATCCTGGACGAACATGGTGCCATCAGTGACTACACGCTCTACAGCATCGGCTTCTACGATCCGACCGCGCTCGACCAGATGGTGCAGAGGGTCATCAATGGCGAGGAGGTCCAGGCACCGGACGACGCTCGCCCCTTCACGTATGACGATGCGTTGAACATGACGTTCACGGTGATTCCCCCGAGCGACCTCTACACGAAGAACGAGTCGCAGGGTACGTGGACCGACATGTCCGACAATGACGACTACCTCCGGGAGAAGCTCGCCAACGGCATCCAGCTCAAGGTGGTGGGCGTGGTGAAGGCCAAGGACTCCACCTCCGCCAGCTCCTCGAGTGGGCGCGAGGGCATCGGCTACACCCCCGCCCTCACACAGGAGCTCATCGGTCGCTCCGCAGCCTCCCAGATCGTACAGGAGCAGCTGGCCAACCCCGACGTGGACGTGTTCACGGGCAAGACCTTCGAGGAGCTCCAGAGCGAGCAGGGCTCCTCCTTCGACATGAGCAACATCTTCTCCATTGACGAGGACAAACTCCGCCAGGCGTTCTCGTTTGACGCAAACGCCCTTACGGATGCGGCAGGCAGCGTGGACCTCTCGGGCATCTCGATGGACTCCTCGGGCTTCGACCCCAGCAAGATCAATCTGGACCCAAACGTCGTGAGCTCCCTCTTCAGCTCCGAGACCATGGCACAGATCATGGCGGGCGCACCCAAGTTCGACCTCGAGGACAGCGGCATTCCCGACGTCTCGAAGCTCACGGACGACCAGCGTGCGGCCATCATGCGGGACTCGTCTGCCCTGGCGAGCGGATTTATCGCCTGGATGGAGCAGAACCATCCCGATGAGGTCACGAGCACCGATGCCGACCTGTACGAAAGGCGCTACCAGGAGTATATCGCCACGGACGGTGGCAAGGCGCAGCTGCAGGCGCTGCAGGATGAGCTGGAGCAGGACCTGGGCGTCTCGTCGATGGACGACCTCGTCAGCACGGCCATGCACAACTACCTCGTGAACCAGTTCGCGCCGTACTTCTCCCAGCAGATGCAGAAGCTCATGCAGCAGGCGGCGCAGGCCATCGCGCTCCAGATAGAGGAACAGCTGCAGCAACAGGTGTCGCAGGCCGTCGGCAAGATGGGTAGCCAGCTCTCCTCAATCATATCGAGCCAGCTCCAGAAGCAGATGGGTGCGCTGACCTCTGCCCTCCAGGATGGCTTCAAGGTGGACCCGACCGTCTTCGCGAGCGCCATCACGCTCAACGTGTCCCAGGAGGACCTCACGTCGCTGCTGACCAACTACATGAACGCAGGCGACCTCACCTATGATGGTAACCTCCAGAAGCTGGGCTATGCGGACGAAAGCGACCCAAAGTCCATCCAGATCTACCCCAAGGACTTTGACGCCAAGCAGAGCGTGCTCGACATGATCGGCGACTACAACGCCCAGGTGAGTGCCGCAGGCAAGGAGGACCAGACCATTCAGTATTCCGACATCGCCGGCACGCTCATGGGCGCCGTCACCGACATCGTCGACATGATATCGTTTGTGCTCATCGCCTTCGTGTCCATCTCACTGGTGGTGAGCTCCATCATGATCGGCATCATCACGTACATCAGCGTGCTGGAACGCAGGAAGGAGATTGGCATCCTGCGTGCCATGGGTGCCTCCAGGCTGGGGGTCGCCAACATCTTCAATGCCGAGACGGCGATCGAGGGGCTGTTCTCGGGCGTGTTGGCCATCGCCATCGTGCTGCTCATATCCATACCGGTCAACCAATTCATACTCCAGACGCGCGGCATTGCCAACATCATGGCGCTGACGTTGGCAAATGCCCTCTCGCTCATTGCGGTCTCTGTTATCCTTACGCTCGTCGCGGGTGTCGTGCCAGCCATGAGCGCCGCACGCCGTGATCCTGTGGAGGCACTACGGAGCGAGTAGCACGGGCATGCGACCCCATGCACCCCCAAGGCTCGCATCATCGGAAGGAACCGCTGATCGACCCATGAGCGACCTGATAGCCGATGTCGCCCAGGGCGAGCGCATCGCCGCCGCCCACCGCCTCTTTGCCGAGACGGCGCCACGTCGGCTCTTCTTCAAGGCGGCGCTGCCGGGTTCGCTCAGCATGCTGTGCTCCGCCCTCTATGACATGTCCGATGGCATCCTCGTGGGGCAGCTCCTGGGAGAGTCCGCCTTTGCGGCGGTCGGTCTCGCCATGCCCTTTGTCATCATCGCCTTTGCGTTTGGTGACCTCATCGGTGTGGGCTCGTCGGTTCCCATCGCCATCGCCCTGGGCGAGGGCGACCACAAGCGGGCCAACAACATCTTCACGTGCTCGGCCGTCATGATCGAACTCGCTGCGGTGGTCTTGGGCGGGACCCTGTGGGTGCTGGCGCCCCTCATCATGGCGGCCATGGGGGCGACGGGTGACGTGGCGCGCATGGCCACGCTCTTCCTGCGCGTGTATGCCTTTGCGTCCCCGCTCACGACCATCCTGTTTGCGGCCGACAACTACCTGCGCATCTGCGGTCGCATCAAGACGTCCATGGGCATCAACGTCCTCATGTCCGTCTTGGGCGCGGTGGTCGAGTTCTCGCTTCTGTACTTCACGGACCTGGGTGTGGTCGGCGCCGCCCTGGGATACTGTGTCGCCCTTGCCACGGCATCGATTGTCGCCATGGCCCCCTTTGCGGCAGGTCGCATGCTGCTGCGCTTCGTGCGGCCGCGCCTCTCGGCGTCCCTCGTGCGTGAGGTGGTCATCGCTGGCATGCCCGCCTTTCTGGGCAACGTGGCGGGACGCGTGACGTCCATCCTGCTCAATGCCTCCCTGCTCGAGCTGGGAGGGGAGCGGGCCGTCTCGGTGTTTGGCATGCTCATGTACGTGTCGGGCTTCGTGTACTCCCTCATCTATGGCATGTGCGACTCCCTACAGCCGGCCGTGGGCTACAACTGGGGGGCGCATGACTATGGTCGCATGCGGTCTCTCGAGCGCTGGTGCTTCTCGGCTGCCGCCCTCGTGGGCGTGGCGCTCTCTGTCGTGCCGTTCCTCCTGCCCGGGGAGGTAACCCACCTCTTCATGGCGCAGGCGCACGGGGAGCTGCTGGCCATGGCAACGGAGGCCTTCCAGATCTTCTCGCTGACCTACGTGTTCCGATGGTTTGCCCTCGCATCCATGAGCTTCCTCACGGCAACCGAGAAGTCGAAGGCGGCCACCATCCTGTCTCTTGCGCAGGCCCTCGTGTGCCCCGTGGTCGTGCTGGTTGCGCTGCGTCCGCTGGGCCTCATGGGGCTCTGGCTTAACGCGCCGGTGTCGGCCCTGGTGACCTCATTGGGAGCCCTCGGTCTGCTCATGGGGCTCAGGCACGAGCTTCATCTCACGGTATGACGCCTGCCAACCGATACGAACACGTGTGCTGGTTTTGAGGTATGCTACAGCAAACGGTCACGGACGAGGGAGGATCCATGTTCAGGCAGACGACGGACAGGCGCGTGGCGGCGTTTTTTGCGGATGGGCTTGAGGAGTGCGAGGCCCTGGTGGTGTGCGACTGCCTCTTTCGGTCAGGCATCCCGGTGGACAAGGTCTCTATCACGGACAGGCGTGCCGTCACGTCGAGCCATGAGGTCACGGTGGTATGCGACCGCTCCATCACGGACGATGACTTCTCGTTTGGCGACTACGACATGCTCTTCCTGCCAGGCGGCATGCCGGGCACCACGAACCTGGGGGAGTGTACGGCCCTCATGGGTGCCGTCAGGGAACAGGTGGTTGCCGGGAGGGATCTGGCCGCCGTATGCGCGGCACCGTCCCTGCTGGCGCGCCTCGGCCTGCTTGAGGGCAGGCACGCCACGAGCAATCCCGACTTCCAGCAGATGCTTACGGATCACGGGGCCACCGTCCTGCAGGATCCGGTGGTCATCGACGGCAACCTCATCACGAGCAAGGGGCTGGGTACCTGCGTCGAACTGGGACTTGCTCTCGTGCGCCGCATCCTCTCGGACGAGGCGGCCGAGACGCTCAAGGATCAGATAGTCTACCTGCGCTAGCGCGCCCACCCGGTGAGCAGTGTCGTGCGGCGGCAGTACCTCGTCATAGACCTCAAGAGCTTCTACGCCAGCGTGGAATGCGTGGAGCGTGGGCTCGACCCACTCACCACGCGCCTGGTGGTGGCTGACCCCACGCGCACGCAGAAGACCATCTGTCTGGCCGTCTCTCCGGCGCTCAAGGCCCTGGGCGTGCGCAACCGCTGCCGCGTGTTCGAGATACCTCGTACGCTCGACTATCTGATGGCTCCGCCGCGCATGGCGCTCTACATCGAGCGTTCGGCTGACATCTATGCCATCTACCTGCGCTACGTGAGCCCCGAGGACATCCACGTGTACTCCATCGACGAGGCCTTCCTCGATGTGACGGGCTACCTTGGCCTCTACGGCTGCACGGCGCGTGAGCTGGGTGAGCGCATCCGCGAGGACGTGGTTGCCCACACGGGCATACCGGCGACGTGTGGGGTGGGCACCAACCTCTACCTGGCCAAGGTCGCCCTGGACATCACGGCCAAGCACAGCGTGGACTTCTTTGGGGAACTTACGGAGGAGACCTATCGCCAGATGCTCTGGAGCCATACGCCCATCACGGACTTCTGGCGCGTGGGGGGCGGGACGGCGCGTCGCCTTGCGGAGAGGGGCATCCATACGATGGGACAGCTGGCACTTGCTCCCAAGGAGTCCCTGTACCAGGCCTTTGGCGTGGACGCCGAGATTCTCATCGACCACGCCTGGGGCGTAGAGCCCGTGACCATGGCCGACATCAAGGCCTATCGCTCGCAGGGCCAGAGCCTCTCCAATGGCCAGGTGCTGGGGCACGACGTGGGCTTCGAGGCGGGCCTCGTCATCATGAAGGAGATGTGCGACACGCTCTCCCTGGAGCTCGTGGACCGTGGGCTCGTATGCACCTCCGTGGGGCTCATGGTGGGCTATCGTCTGGGCAAGGAGGAGCGGCGTGCGCTCATGGAACAGGTGGGTTCTGGTGGGGATGGCCCTCGGTTCCACGTGCACCGGGGCGAGTGTGCGGACCATGGTTCGGCCGCGCTGCCCTTTGCCACCAGCTCGCTCCACGAGCTCTGGAAGGTGGCGGTGCCGCTCCTCTCGCAGCTGGCGGACGGGCGTCGACGCATCCATCGCCTGTACGTCACCCTTGGTGGCGTGCGGCCCGAGGACGCCGCGGGTGCCCAAGAGAGCCTCTTCAGGGATGCCGAGGAGCTTGCCCGTGAGCGCAGGAAGCTGGAGGCCGTGAGCGCCATCAAACGACGCTTTGGCAAGAACTCGCTGCTCAAGGGTATCGACCTTCTGCCTGAGGCCACGGCGCGCGAGCGTAACGAGCAGATAGGGGGCCATCGCAGTGGAGCGACCGTCCGATGACTTCTATACACGTCATCCGCGCATGGATCTCTCCCTGCGCGCCAAGATCTTCATCCCCTTTGAGCCGCTCAGGGGCTTTCGTGCCGCGCTTGCGGAGCGGGAGCGTCGTGCGGCCACCATGCCGCGCGAGGATCTTTCACAGGAGCGACGCGAGCGGCTGTCCGCTACGATCCGCCAGCTTGCCCCTGGCGACATGGTGCTCGTACGGCATTATGCGCGTGACCGCTACGAGTGGATGCGGGGCCTGGTGACAAAGGTCAGCGAGGCGGACGCCTGCCTCTGGGTGGCGGGGACGCGCATGGCCTTTGGGGACATCGCGGAGCTGGAGCGGCTGGAGGGCTCTGCCTCCTGATGCTTCTTTTGCGCAAAGGGGCCTCGGCGCAGCTTGGGTGGGGATAATCGTAACCATTGCATCCGATGCACGTGGAATGGGAGAGGGCATGGCACGCACGTTTAGGGACGAGAGGGACTACCGCGACGTCCAGGAAAACGCCCGCGGGTCGTGGGGCCTCACGCTCGCAGGCCTGCTGCTCATGGGTGTCGGGATCTTCGTCTGTGCCACGGGCGACTTGGCACACATCCTCGTGCTGATGCTGGTCGTGGTGCTCCTGCTGGGTGGCGTGGCCCTGCTCTATGTGGGCTCGTCACTGCGCAAGGATGCTCGCAACGCCCTCCTGCGCCATCAGGAGATGGAGGATCCTTGGGGGTCGGGGAAGTGACTCCCCGAGTGCCCAGCTACCGGTTTCCTAGCCCTTGAGCCCGGTGGCGCCCCTCACGCTGTAGAGCGGCACGAAGGGCAGCAGGATGGGCGTCGAGCGCACGTAGGCCTGGTAGGCGGGGTCGCCACCATAGCTCCTGCCCTGCCTGAGCTCCAGGCGACGCGCGCCGCCAAACATGACGTAGACGATGGCGACATATCCCACGAGCGCGCAGGCCCACTGGGAGACGTCCGCATACACTGCGGCGCCCGAGACGAACACCCCCGTCCACATGAGCACCTCGCCCAGGTAGTTGGGACAGCGCACGAAGGAGTACAGCCCACGGTCGCAGAAGCGCCCCGGCCTCGTGCGCTTCTGTACGGACTTCTGCAGGTCGGCGATGCTCTCAAGCACGATGCCCCCACACATGAGCGCCAGGCCGACGAGGGAGGGGGCATCCGCGGGAGAGCCCGCCTGGAGCCTGGAGAGCACGGGCGATGCCTGACAGGCACACATGACGGCACACGCGACCCAGATGACCATCTGGATGGGCAGTCCCAGATCCGAGCCATCATTGACCTGCGTGGCCGCCACGTGGCGGTACGCTGCCGAGCGACGTTCGCGCACGAGCAGGTAGATGGCTAGACGCGGCCCATAGGCCATCAGCAGCAGACACATGAGGACGCTGGCGGGGCCGAGGGACGCATGGAACCATGCCAGCAGGAGCATGCCCCCTGCGGCAATGGAGAGGCCATATCCCAGCGAGATGAACCACACGAACCTATGAAAGCCGATGGAGCTGACCACCAGGCTCAGGATGACGAGTGTCGCGACGCCCATGAGGCCTCCCGATCGTTCCATTTCCGTTGGCAACCCCCGTAGCGTAGCCAGTTTTGGCCATCACTCAATGAGCCAAATATACCGTGAGGATGGGGGAGAGCCGCAAGGATGGATGACAGGGGGGACCTTCCCCCAGGGCTCACCGTGGGGCTTGCCGTCGTTGATGCCGTGCCTGTGCTGTTGTTCTGCGGCAGCCCCCTCGCGCTTGTGGGCCATGTGGGCAGCGTCGCCTTCGTGCTGGGTGCCGTGCTGGTGGCAGTGGGTGGGGTGGGCAAGGTCGCCTGGAAGTTCGCGACTGCCTGTGCCAGGGAGAACGTGCCCCTGCTTTCGTGACGGATGCACGTCACCATGCCCATCGGCTTCCTGCTCATGACGGCCGGCGTCCTCGCAGCGGGCGACAGGTCCGTCGCCGTGGCGGCAAGGCTTTCCGCGGCGTCATGGGCGCTGCTGGTGGCGCGGCTTGCCTGCATGGTCGCGATGGGGGCTCTCGCGGTGCGAGCACGTCAGCGCGACGCTGCCAGCAACTGGGCCGAGCAGCCGGTGAACATCGCTGGGCGGGTAGCGCTGCTCGGCGCCATCATCGTCGCGTAGCCCGTCCGGGTGCGGACGGGCTACCTCGTCGTGCTCCGCGCACCCGATGAGTTCGAGGAGCTCCGAGGTCACCGCCTCCGGCGCCTCCTTGGGAAGGCTGTGGCCGGCATCGGGCACGACCACCTTGCGGACACGTGCCCCACCCGCACGCACACCGCACACGATGGCATCGGTCTCTGCGGGGACGATGCAGTCGAACTCGCCGACCATCACGGTGGTGGGGCAGACGATGGCTGCGAGCGAGACGGCATCGACATGGGGCTCGTCCAGCATGAGTTGCAGCAGGTCGGCTGTCATCTGTGCCTCGCCTGCCGTGGGGGTCAGGAGTGCGGGGTCAAGGATGCCGTCTGCAGGAAGCTCCTGCGCCCACCTCGCCCAGGCGCGCCGCGTGGCGATGGTGCCCCTGATGTCCCACCCGTCCTCCTCCATGACGCCCTCGGGCGTGAGGTTGGCACCTATGGAGAGGAGCGACGCCGCTGTCCTTGGGTGGTCGCGGGCGATGAGGAGCGCCTCGATAGCGCCGTCGGAGAAGCCCACGAGATGGGCTCGCTCGATGCCGAGCGCATCCAGGCAGGCGAGGGCATCGGCAGCCATGAGCTCGTAGGTGAGCGGTGCCGTGCCGCGGGTTGACTTTCCCTGCGCGCGCGAGTCGATGGCGATGGCAACGTGCCCGGAGGCGACCACGGCATCGATCTGGGGACCAAAGATGCCGTGCTCCTCGCCATTGCCGTGGAGGAAGAGCGTGGGCGTCCGTGCGCCCGAGCAGGTGCCATAGACGAAGGCGGCGACGCCTGCGCCGTCGGGCCTGCGCACGAGGCGCGCGGCCGTCGGCGTCGTCTGCGGTCGCTGGTACGAGCCGGGGAAGTGCGGCTGTGGTGGGACGGGAGGCATGCTCGTGGCAGGTGTGGGCATGAGCCTCCCCTCAGTCCTTGAGGCGTGGCTGCATGAGCCCCTGTTGGGCAGTCCACGCCTGTGCGTTAGGGTCGACACTGCATATGATGGAGCGAATGGCGCTCAGGGCATAATGCCGGGTGCTCTTGAGGCCGGTTGTGGAGTTGGTGGTTGTGGATGCCCTCACGATCGTATAGGCATCCGTCTCACTTGCGCGTATGGTTGCGACGCAATCGTCTCTCGTTTCCATTCGATATGGCAGGGCATTGTACTGTGGCAGCAGGAGGCAGAATGTGCCGACGCTGACGCGAGACTGGTCATCCACATCGAGCGCGATCTCATGGGCACATGGGTGGGAGCCGCCCCCCACACTGAAGGCGTCACCGAGACGTTCCATAAGCTCATGCCGATCGACATGGCAGAAGAATGTGAGCTGGGGCTGCAGAACATTGCCGTGGATGCGATGATTCGACATGCGTCCCTCCCTATATGGACTTGGCGAAGAAGTCCGTGCGGGGCGGGAGTTCCACGAGGGCATGGCCTGCGGCCGTCTCGCCTAGGGCCTCGGCCAGCCGCAGGGGCGTCCTGAAGGCGTTCTCCCAGCTGAAGAACGCCTCGTGTGGGAAGGCAAGGTGGTCGCAGATCCGCTCGCAGCCCCATGGTGCGGCGGCATGCATGAGCAGCGTCACGGTGCGCAGGGCGGCGAAGGCATTGGCGAGCGCATGCTCGTAGGCGGCATCGTTGCCCTTGGCAGCCTTGGACTCGTCCGTCCAGCGCCGGTTGGCAGCGCGGCAGAAGGCCTCCGCCACGGCAAGGGCGCCATGGGCGTCAAAGCCGTACGCGCGGCGCTCGAAGTCGAGCGTGGCCTCGGCGCAGGCGTCCACGACCTCCTCGTCCGCCTCGACGGTGGGCAGGTGCCCCTCGCACACGTTCTGTGCGCCATAGAAGCAGCTGCGGGCCAGCCGGTTGAAGATGTTCGTGAGGAAGGCCGACTCCTTGAGCGCTGGATCCGCGACGCGCGGGTCATCCCTCACCAGCACCTCCCTGCCGGTCCTCCTGTCCGTGTGGCTCACGCTCGTGTCATAGGGCTTGGGCGCGAACGAGACGGCCTTCTGGTCGAGCGCCAGGTTGAGCCAGTGGCAGCGCAGCTGCTCGGCGGTGTAGTGCCCCAGCAGCTCGGCGGCCAGGGGCGGCTGCGTGGCGCCCGAGCTGGATGCCTTCTTGCTCATGAACAGGATGTGATGGTTGGCCACGGGAATGTCCTGGCTGAGCCCCCAGTCGAGCGCCTTCCAGAGCGCGGGTTGCGCCACGCAGTAGAAGTAGATGTTGTCCTGGCCAATGAACTGGTAGACCTCGGCATCGTCGGCGCACCACCAGTCGCGCCAGTCGTTGCTGGAATAGCGGCCGTCCTCGGCCGTGGCGAGCACGGCCTGCGTAAAGGAGATGGGCGCCCATAGGCTCTCGGGCCAGCACCATACCGTAAGGCCGCTCGTGCCTTCGAGCTTTGGTGCGGGCACACCCCAATCGATGTTGCCCGTGATGCGCAGGGGCAGCAGCGTCTTGCCCGTGCGGAAGCGCACGCCTGCCGCCTCCAGCGTCCCGCGTGCCTCATCGCGATCTCGCCAGTTCCCGAACTCCAAGGAGAAGGATTGCTGGTTGCCCTCGGCCTCATGCAGGGTGTGGACGGGAAGCTTCCCCTCCATGGCCTCGAAGTCCGTGCGGAACTTGCTTTGGATGTAGATGACCGGCGCCACGAGCGACTCGCGCACGGTCTTGGTGACGATGGGTCTCACCTGTGGGTTCACGTCCCACTCGTCCATGAGGGCCTTGAGGGTGCCCTCGAAGGCGGGCAGGTCGAAGTACCAGTTGTCCACCGGGCGCAGCTCGGGCGTGGTGCCGGTGAGCTGCGAGACGGGGGCGATGAGCTCCTCGGGGTCGAACTGGTGACCCAATTCGCACTCGTCGGCATAGGCCTTCTCGCTCCTGCAGCCGCGCACGGGGCAGCGGCCGATGACCTGGCGCCCGTTGAGGAACTGCCCGGCTGCGACGTCATAGAACTGGCGGGTGCTCATCCTGTGCAGGTAGCCCCGCTCGTACAGGCGCATGACGAGCGCTGCGGAGAGTCGCGCGTGAAAGTCGCGCGCGGGCTCCAGGCCCGAGCCGGCAAAGAGGTCCAGGCTGATGCCATAGGCGTCGAGGGCCCCCTTCTGAAGGTCGTGGTTCTCGCGCACGTAGTCGGTGATGGTGCCGGTGTAGCCCCCGCCCTCGCAGCGCTTGCGGTAACCCTCCATGATGGGGGAGCCGTAGCAGTCCGTGCCCGAGACGAAGAGCACGTTCTCGGCCCCGATGCGGTCGCGCAGGAAGCGCGCGAAGAAGTCCGCTGGTACGAAGACGCCGCCGACATGGCCAAAGTGCAGGCTCTTGTTGCCGTAGGGCATGCCGCCGGTGACAACGGCGCGACGGGGGAAGTGGGGGCGGTTCGTGATGTCTGGTGCCATGTGCGATCCTTCATGTGCATGCTGGGATGGGCCTGGGGGCGATTATCCCACAACGGGCACCATGGTCCCCGCTGGCTACAGGAGCATCACGAGCAGGCCCGAGAAGGTCGGGAGGCGGCGCGCCGTGAGCGTCTGCGTCGCACCGTCATAGTAGAGCTCCTCGGAGCCCTCGGGGGTGGAGCCACCGTAGCGCTGCCAGTCGGTATGCATGAGCACACGAAAGCTCGAGACGTCCGGCACCCTCACCTCGTAGTCGTCCTGGTCGATGCCCGAGAGGTTGAGCAGGCAGAGCACGCGCTCGTTCGCCCCGTCCGTCCGCTCGAAGGCATAGCAGCTGCGCTCCACGCTCGAGACGTCGCGCCACACGAAGCCATCATCTGCGTAGTCATGCCGCCACAGGGCGGAGTGATCAAGGTAGACATGGTTGAGGTCACGACAGAAGTGCCAGTAGGCCTCATGCGTGGGGATATCTCGCATGAACCAGTCCTGCTCGCGACGCTCGTCCCACTCGCGCAGCTGTCCCACCTCCGAGCCCATGAAGGAGAGCTTCTTGCCGGGATGTGCCAGCTGGTAGAGGTAGAGGGTGCGCGCCTGGGGGAACTTGTCGTCGAGCTCGCCCCACATCTTCTGCAGGATGGTGCCCTTGCCATGCACCACCTCGTCGTGGCTGAGCGGCAGGAGGTAGCGCTCGGTTGCGAAGTACATCATCGAGAAGCTCAGCTTATGGTAGCTCCCACCACGGAAGAGCGGATCCATCTGGAAGAGCTCCAGCGTGTCATGCATCCAACCCATGTCCCACTTGTAGTCAAAGCCCAGGCCACCAACGCTCGTGCTGGCTGTGGTGCCCCTGAAGTCCGTGGAGTCCTCGGCAACGAGGAGGCAGCCGGGATGGCGCCGTTTGAGGCCACCGTTCATGCGCTTGAGGAAGTCGAGGGCGTTGCCGTTGACCCCGCGGCTCTCATCTCCCTGCCAGTAGATGATGCGGCTGATGGCGTCCATGCGCAGGCCGTCGAAGTGGTAGTCGGCAAGCCACATGTTGGCGCTCGATTGCATGAAGCTGCAGCTCTCGCCACGGGAGTACATGAAGTTGTGGCTGCCCCACTCGGAGACGCCCACGGCATCGTTAGGGTACTCGAAGAGCGGCGTGCCGTCGTAGTCGGCCAGGCCATAGGCATCCGTGGCAAAGTGCACGGGAACGATGTCCAGGATGCAGCCGATGCCCGCCTGGTGAAGCGTGTCTATGAGGAACATGAGCTGGTCGGGAGTGCCAAAGCGGCTCGTGGGGGCAAAGTAGCCGGTGGGCTGATAGCCCCACGAGCCATCAAAGGGATGCTCGTTCAGGGGCATGAACTCCACATGGGTGTAACCCATGTCACGTACGTAGCTGGCCAGGGGTTGGGCTACCTCGTCGTAGCGATACCAGTCGGCGGGGTCATCGGAGGGCTGGTCGCCTGAGCGCTTGCGCCATGAGCCCAGGTTGAGCTCGTAGATGTTCAGGGGTCGGTCGCGGCGATCCGTGCGTGCGGCCATCCATGCCTGGTCGCTCCAGGCATATGAGGGACTGCAGATGATGGAGCGGTGGGCGGGACGCAGCTCCATCTGGCGGCCATAGGGGTCGGCGTGATCCGTGAGGCTGCCGCCGTGATGGATGCGGAACTCGTAGTGGTCGCCCTCATGGGCGCCCGCAACCTCCACCTCCCAGAAGTTGCTGTCATGGGCCTTGTGCAGATCGATCTCGCGCACGCCTCCACCGCCGTCCAGGAGCAGCTGGATGCGCGAGGCTGCGGGCGCAAAGGTCCTGAAGACGACGCCCGTGGGCGTGAGATGCGCCCCCAGGAAGTCCTGTGCCTGGAATTCCGTGCCCATATAGAAGCCGTGTAGGTCCATGAGAGCCGCCTTTGGTGTGAGGCCGAACGTTGCAGGTCATGCGAGGGGCATGGCTCCACCCCACGTTATAGCCCCTTTGGGCGTCCCCTTCCATAGGTCGCGGGCGCCTACCCCTCCTGTGGGCGCCTTTCTCCCGCGTGCGACCATCGTGTGGGTGCCTTCTGCTGCAAGTGGGTGCGGCTCCCCATCCACACGGTGTCACGAAGGGTACCTACGCAAGGCACCCTCACGCCGCCATACGAGCCGACCGCGCGAGGGGCCCGTGGCGTGATGGCTGTGAAAAGTGGCTGCGGGAGGAGACCATGAGGGATGTCAGTGGCGGGTACAATGACAGGCATGGACACTCTCTTCTCAAGCGTCGAGCGCCACAGGCGCACCGCCAATGCGCCGCTGGCCGCGCGCATGCGCCCCCAGACCCTCGATGGCTACGTGGGCCAGGCACAGGCCGTTGGCGAGGGTTCGTGGCTGCGTCGCGCCATCGAGCACGACACGCTCTCGTCCGTCATCCTCTACGGGCCGGCCGGCACGGGCAAGACCACGCTTGCGCGCATCATTGCCAACACCACGCATGCGGAGTTCGTGGAGGTCTCGGCCGTCACGGGTACGGTCAAGGACCTCCGACGCGAGGTGGACGCCGCCGAGCAGCGACTGCTCATGCAGGGTCGGCGCACGATACTCTTCGTGGACGAGATCCACCGCTTCAACCGCTCGCAGCAGGATGCCCTGCTGCATGCCGTGGAGGATCGCACCGTGGTGCTCGTCGGGGCGACCACCGAGAACCCCTACTTCGAGGTCAACTCGGCCCTCATCAGCCGCTCGCGCGTGGTGGAGCTGGTCCCCCTCGACGACGGGTCGCTCCGCACGCTGGTGCGCCGGGCCCTCGCCGACGAGCTTGGCCTCAAGGGCGCCTTCACCATCACGGACGAGGCCCTGGACGAGGTCATCATCCTGGCCGGGGGAGACGCGCGCGCCGCCCTCACGTCCCTGGAGCTTGCCAGCCAGATGGCCGCTCCGGGCGGCAACGTCGATGCTGCCAGTCCTGAGTCACCCGTCGCCATCGGGCTCGAGCATGTGCACGAGGCCAACCCCCGTCGTGGCCTCTCGTACGACAGGGCCGGCGACATGCACTACGACGTCATCTCCGCCTTCATCAAGTCCATGCGGGGCAGCGATCCGGACGCCGTGCTCTACTGGCTGGCCCGCATGATCGATGCGGGGGAGGACCCCAAGTTCATCGCCCGGCGCATCCTCATCCAGGCATCCGAGGACGTGGGCAATGCCGACCCGCAGGCGCTGCTTGTGGCGGAGGCCGCCTTTCGGGCGGCTGAGGTCATCGGCTACCCGGAGTGCCGCATCAACCTGGCGCAGGCCGCTCTCTACGTGGCCCTCGCGCCCAAGTCCAATGCCGCCGAGGCGGGCATCGACGCGGCCCTCCAGGAGGTGCGCGAGGGACCTCGCCGCGAGGTTCCCAACCACCTGCGCGACCGTCATCGTCCCGGCTCCGAAGCCTATGGCACCTACCTCTATCCGCACGACTATCCCGAGGGGTGGGTGCCCCAGCAGTACCTGCCGGACGGTCTGGAGAGGGGTGCGTTCTACCATGCGAGCCCACGTGGCTGGGAATCATGGCGCATCGATGCGACGGCGCGTGACCGAGCCGATGAGCCTGCCGGCGAGCGTGGTGGCGCCATCCCGTCGGACGGCCGGTCCGATGAGGTGACTGCCTTGGATACTCCCCCGCCGGCATCCTAGAGACTCCCGCTTGGGTAGAATGGGCACAGAGGCGCTTGCGCCAGCAAGTCAGACAGCCGCATGACGCGGCGGAAATGGGGACATCATGCAGCTCGATCCTCTGCAGATAGTACTTGTCGTTCTCGTGCTTGCGGCCGTCTGGGCGGTGGTGGAGCTTGCGCTTACCCTGCGGCATGCGCGCGCCTCCGTGGATGAGGTCACCCGTACGGCCAACGAGACCATCGAGCAGGTCCAACCCGTGATCGCCAAGCTCGACGGTGTCATGGATGACCTCCAGCCCGCCATCAAGCAGGTCGACCCCCTGGTCGAGCGTGTTGGCGACGCCGTGGACAGTGCCAATGAGAGCCTGGGGAGGGTGAATGGCATCCTAGGTGACGTCTCGAGCGTCTCGAGCACGGCCGCGGATGTCACGGACATGGTGAACGGCGTGGCGACCAGTGCCGCCGCCGGTGTGACCAACGTCATCAACCGCATCTCTGGCAAGGATGGCGGCGCGGGCAGGCATGCCGCCCGGCTGAGGGGCGAGGGCGCGTCTGTGGAGGATGTGGACGCGCAGGGCGGTGGCGGCCAGCCTGCCCATACCGTGCGATACGTTACCTACGGACAGGACACGGGCGGCCAGGCCCCTCATGCCGCCGCATCGAGCGACACGGACGCGTCCGCGGACCCAACCAAGAGCCAAGCATAAGGAGCTGTACCAATGCAAGAGAAGACCGTTCGCCTCTCGGTCCCTGCAGAGGCGGGATATGCGCGCGCCGTCCGTATGATGGCGTCCAACCTGGCCGTCGTCTGCTGCATGAGTGTGGATGACGTGGAGGATGTGCGCATGGCCGCGGAGGAGGGCTTCGTCTACAGCTGCGCCACGGCCCCCGCGGTCTGTGACATCACGTTCACGCTGTCAGAGGGCTCCGTTGCCATGGACTTTGCCCTGGGTGATGCCGAGCCGGAGGTCATCGAGGCCGCCGGTGTGGACCTCACCCTCGCGGAGCTCCTGCTGCAGGCCGTGTGCGACGACTTTGCCGTCACAGGCGGGGGCGTGCTTCACCTTGAGAAGACGGTAGGCGCCGCCCATGCCTAACGAGTGGGAACAGACAACGGTGGATGCGTCCACCGCTGGCGAGGAGTCCGCGCGCGCGGAGCGCGCGCGGCGGCGCAGCCTCACACGCCGGGTGCCCAAGGGCAAGCTCGCCTGGGACAAGGGGCGCACGCACGAGCTCTTCCGCCGCTACAAGGAGGAGGGAGACGAGGACGCACGCCAGCAGCTCATCGTGAGCCACCTCAACCTCGTCCGCTTCCTTGCCTCCAAGTTCAAGAACAGGGGGGAGTCGCTCGACGACCTCATCCAGGTGGGCACCATCGGCCTCATCAAGGCCATCGACCGCTTCGACATCTCGCGTGGCCTGGAGTTCACCACCTTTGCCACGCCCACCATCATGGGTGAGATCCGTCGCCACTTCCGCGACAAGGGCTGGTCGGTGCGCGTGCCGCGTCGGCTGCAGGAGCTCTCGGCCAAGGTCAACCAGATGACGGACGAGCTGACGAAGCGCCTGCAGCGCAGCCCCACCGTGGAGGAGATCGCCCAGGAGCTCGACACCTCGGTGGACGAGGTGCTGGAGGCCATGGAATCCTCGAGCGCCTACAGCTCCGTGCCGCTCGAGGCGGGTGGCGCCGCCGATGACGAGGCGCCCTCGATACTCGACCGCTACGTCTCCGAGGACAGGGACCTTGCCGCCTCCGACGACCGCATGGCCATCGAGGAGGCCGTGCGGGACTTCTCCCCACGCGAGCAGGACATCATCCGCATGCGCTTCATCGAGGGACTCACCCAGGTGGAGATCGCCGATAAGTTGGGCATCTCGCAGGTGCAGGTATCGCGCCTGCTGAGGCGCACGCTCAAGAAGCTGCAGGAGAGGATTGACCCAGAGATCGTGGGCGGCGTCACGTCCTAGCAGCGCCGCCGCTTCGTCGTGCCCTCATGCGGCACGGGAGAGGGGAGACGTGAACGACACAGAGGGAGACGAGCGCTTGGGGCGGGCGCGCCTGGTGGGCATGCGCACATGGGCGGCCCTGGGCTGCTGCGGCCTCATCGGCGTCGCCCTGCTGGTGCTGGGGCGCATCGTCCCCGCCCTCGAGCTGCTGCTGGTGGGCGTGGTCATTGGGTTTGTCTGCAGTCCCATCACCAACGCGCTGGAGCGACGGGGCATCGGCCGTGCGCTGGGCGCCTTCATAGCGCTGCTGGTGTTCCTGGTCGTGCTTGTGGCCGCAGCCGTGCTCATCTTCCCGCCCTTCGTGAGCCAGCTCATCGAGGTGCTCCAGCATGTGCCCGCCTACGTGGGGCAGTTCCGCAGCGCCTTCAACGACTTCTGGCGGCAGCACGGCACGTCCGAGACGGCCAACCTCCAGCAGGGCCTCAGCCAGTACCTCAACACCTTTGCGGGCGCGGGCACCACCGCCGCCTCGAGCCTGGCGGAGGGCATCACCAATGGCATCGTGAACAACGTCATCGTCACGGCGAACAACATCTTCACGTTCTTTCTGGGTCTCGTGGTGGCCTACTGGCTGGCCAAGGACTATCCCACCATCGCCCGTGAGCTCTCTGTCATTGCGGGGCCAAGGCACGAGGGCGAGCTCTCCGTGATGCTGGCCGTCATGAGCCGTGCGATGGGCGGCTACATGCGCGGCATCGTCATCACGTCCGCCATTGCGGGCGTGCTGTCCTTCCTGGGCTTTGCCGCCATCGGACATCCCTACGCGAGCCTCATGGGCATCACCATGGGGGTGCTCCACTTCATCCCGGTCATCGGTCCCTGGGTCGCCGCGGCCCTCACCGCCCTGCTGGCGCTCTTCGTGTCGCCGCTGCTGTCCCTCGCCTCCATCCTGGTGTCGGTCGTCGTGCTCAACGTGACGGACAATCTCATCTCGCCGCTCGTCATGCGCTCGGCCGTCAAGATCCATCCGGTGCTCTCGCTGCTCGGCATCGTGATCGGCAGCGCGGTCGGCGGCGTCCTGGGCATGATGCTTGCCATACCGCTCACAGCCGCCGTGAGGTCGCTGTTCGTGTACTACTTCGAGCGGCACACGAACCGCCAGCTCGTGAGCTACGACGGCGCGCTCTTCCAGTCCACGCCCTTCCGGGATGACCACGGCGCCATCCAGCCCTCCTTCGATGCGCTCGACGACGACAAGTTCTTCGAGTCGACGCTTTTGGTCAATCCCGACAAGCCACCGGTGGCCGTGGCTGCGGAGCGGCCGCACGGCACGCATCGCTCGCTGGGCGAGCACCTCGCGGACCTGGTGGCTGCCGCACGGCGCCACGGTGGTCCCAAGGGCGGCGACACCCATGGTGATTCAGAGCAGGCGCCGCCTCCCCCTGCGCCGTGAGCTTCCTTTTTCCTCGCGGGAGTCTATCCTTATGGCGTTTGAACGCACGGGACGGCACGCGAGGAGAACCATGACCAGCGCTGACTACAAGACCATGACCACAGCTGAGGTCCGCGAGGACTTCCTCGCGTTCTTCGAGGGCAAGGGCTGCAGGCTCTATCCCTCCTCCTCGCTCGTCCCCGAGGATCCGTCGCTCCTGCTCGCCAACGCCGGCATGAACCAGTTCAAGGAATACTACCAGGGCCTCAGGACCATGCGGGAGATCGGGGCCACCTCCTGCCAGAAGTGCCTGCGCACCAACGACATCGAGAACATCGGTGACGCCAGCCACCTCTCCTTCTTTGAGATGTTGGGCAACTTCTCGTTCGGCGGCTACACCAAGGCCGATGCCATCGCCTGGGCCTGGGAGTTCATCTCGAGCCCCGAACATCTGGGCCTGCCCAAGGACCGCCTGTACATGACCGTCTTCGAGGATGATGACGAGGCCGTGGAGCTCTGGCATGCCCAGGGCGTGGCGTACGACCACATATCCCGTCTGGGTGCCGACGACAACTTCTGGGCCGCGGGCCCCTGCGGCCCCTGCGGCCCCTGCTCCGAGATCTACTTCGACCTGGGGCCAGAGTTTGCGGGGGAGCGACCTGGCGACGATGGTCCGCGCTTCCTGGAGTTCTGGAACCTCGTGTTCACGCAGTACGATCGCCAGGAGGACGGCTCCCTGCAGGAGCTGCCCCACCGCAACATCGACACGGGCATGGGGCTGGAGCGCATCGCCGCCATCATGCAGCATCAGGCCTCCAACTACGAGGGTGACATCCTGCGCTCGCTCATCGCCGTGGGAGAGGGGCTCGCGGACGTGCGCTACCACGACTCCGCCGCCACGGACAGGAGCCTGCGCATCCTGGCCGACCACTCCCGTGCCGTCACCTTCATGATCGGCGACGGCATCCTGCCCTCCAACGAGGGCCGCGGCTACGTGCTGCGCCGTCTGCTGCGCCGCGCGGTGTACCATGGCCGCCTCATGGGCATCAGGGGCGGCTTCCTCACCACCTACTCCGCCGAGGTCATGCGCCTCATGGCCGACGTGTACCCGGCGCTCACCGAGAACAGGGCGCTCATCGAAGGCATCATCACCGCCGAGGAGGAGCGCTTCGGCGCCACGCTCGATGCGGGCGAGGCCAGCCTTACCGAGGAACTCAGCCGCCTGGGCGCGGGTGAGGCCCTCTCCGGTGACATGGCCTTCAAGCTGCATGACACCTATGGCTTCCCCATCGACCTCACCTGCGAGATCGCCCAGGGCGCGGGCCACGGCGTGGACATGGCCGCCTTTGATGCCCGGATGGAGGCCCAGAAGGAGCGCGCCCGCGCGAGCGCCAACCGTGACGCCTGGGGAAAGGCCGCCAGCGTGTGGGTGGCCCTCTCCGATCGTGTGCCCGAGACGCAGTTCGAGGGGTACGACTCCGACGAGCTCGCGGGTGCGCATGTACTGGCCATCGTGGACGCCAACGGCCAGGAGGTCTCGGTCGCCCATGTGGGCGATAGGGTGGACGTGGTGCTCGACCGCACGAGCTTCTACGGCGAGATGGGTGGCCAGGTGGGTGACACCGGCAAGCTCGTGGGCGATGCCGTGACCCTCGCCGTGAGCGACACCAGGCACCACGAGGGCGGGCTGGTGGCCCATGTGGCCGAGGTCACGGCTGGCGAGCTCATGGTGGGTGACATGGTGCGCTGCGTGGTGGACCACGGCCGCCGCGAGCTCATCCGCCGCAACCATACCGCCACGCACCTGCTGGACGCGGCCCTCAAGCAGGTCCTGGGGGAGCACGTGAGCCAGGCGGGCTCCCTGGTCGCCCCCGACCACCTGCGCTTCGACTTCACGCACTTCGAGGCCATGACGCCCGAGGAGATCGAGCGCGTCGAGGGGCTCGTGAACGCGGAGGTCTTCGCCGCCGAGCCAATCGTGACCCAGGTCATGGGCATCGATGAGGCCAAGGCATCCGGTGCCGTGGCCCTCTTTGGCGAGAAGTATGGCGACATGGTGCGCGTCGTCTCCACGGGAGACGCGGATGTGCCCTTCTCGCGCGAGCTCTGTGGCGGCACCCATGCGCATAACACCGCCGAGCTCGGGTTCTTCAAGATCGTCTCGGAGGGATCCGTGGGCTCCAACGCCCGCCGCATCGATGCCGTCACCTCGGCGGGCGCCCTGCAGTACGTGGACGAGCGCCTGGGCCTGCTTGCTGGGGTGGCCCAGAGCCTCAAGTGTCGCCCTGCCGATGTCGCCGCCCGCGTGGCTGCGCTCGAGCAGGAGCTGCGCGATACCAGGCGACAGCTCGAGGACGTCACGACGGGCGCTTCCACGGGCCAGCTTGCCGACGCCCTTGCCCATGCCTCCCAGCTCGAGGGCTATCGCTGCGTCTTTGCCAAGCTCAAGGGTCCCTCGGGCAAGGAGCTCAGGAGCGTGTGGGACGCCATCCGCGACGGCGCGGGCGAAGGGCCGGTGGCCTGCGTGGTGGCCTCCTCCACGCCCGATGGCAAGGTCGCGCTGCTCGCGGCCGCAACCGATGCGGCCGTCTCGGCGGGCTTCCATGCCGGTGACGTCATCAGGTACATCGCCGACAAGGTCGATGGTCGCGGCGGTGGCAGGCCCACCATGGCGCAGGCCGGCGGTGCAGACGCCTCCGGCATCGACGCCGCCCTCGCCGCCGCCCGCGAGCTTCTGGGCGCCTGAGGTCCCATGAGGGCGTTGGCGCTCGACATAGGGGATGCGCGCATCGGGATTGCCGCCACGGACGCGGGCGGCACGGTCGCCTCGCCCGTGAAGGTGCTGCCTGCCGCCGAGGTGCTCTCCCATGCCGCGAGCTTCCGGCGCATCCTTGAGGACGTCGAGCCCGACGTCCTCGTGTGCGGCCGGCCTCGGACGCTCTCGGGTGAGGATGGCCCCCAGGCTCGGAAGGCCATGGAGCAGGGACGCACCATCGCCGAGCGGGCGGGGCTGCCCGTGGAGTTTGTGGACGAACGCCTGAGCTCTGCCGAAGCCAAGCGCATCCTGCGCGCGGAAGGCCTGAGCGAACGGAAGATGCGCGGGCGCGTTGACATGGTGGCCGCCTCGCTCTTTCTTCAGACCTGGCTCGACGCACGAACCGACGATCAGCAAAGGTAGGGTTATGGCAACCAAGCACATGAGGTCCAGCGCACATACCCGGACAAGGCGTCCTTTGGGTACGGCACCGTCTCCCCGCGTGGCACGCGCACGCACGCATCGCGCCCGGCGCGAGCGCAGCACGAGGTCGCCTCTGCCCAAGCTCATCCTCGTCCTGGTGGCGCTCGTCCTCGTGGGCGTTGGCGGCTGCCAGGCGTGGCAGCGGCTCTTCCCGCCCGAGGAGGTCGGCGACGTCACGCCGGGCCAGGTGGTCACGGTGACCATCCCCGATGGCTCAGGCACGCAGGATATCGCCAATATCCTCTTTGAGGGTGGCATCATTGCCAAGCGGAGCGACTTCACGGGCGAGGTCAAGCGTCAGGATGCCGGTGCCAGCATGAAGAGCGGCACGTACGACATCGTGACGGGCGCCAACGTCGCCGATATCGTGCGCCTGCTGGTCTCCGGCCCCAACTCCAACGCCAAGAAGCTCACCGTGCCCGAGGGGCTCACCGTGTCGCAAACGGCCACGGCGGTGCAGACGGCCCTAGGCATCTCGACCGATGACTTCCTGGCCCAGGCAAAGGCGTCCAACTATGTGGATGACTACCCCTTCCTGTCCTCTGCGCAGAACGACTCGCTCGAGGGCTTCCTCTATCCCAAGACCTATGACCTCAGCGCCACGGACGGCTCGGCCGACGCGGTCATCCGCGCCATGCTTGACCAGTATCGGAGCGAGGTGATGTCCCTTGACCTCGCCAGTGCCGAGACGGGCATCGAGAGTGCCTACGGCATCACGATGAGCGACTATGACATCATCAACATGGCCTCCATCATCGAGAAGGAGGCGCACAGCGACGATGATCGACCCAAGATGGCCTCGGTGATGTGCAACCGCATGAAGGCTGGCATGCGCCTGCAGAGCGATGTGACCATCATGTATGTGACGGGCCGAGAGCCGACGAAGGACGACCTCGCCTCGCAGAGCCCCTACAACACCTACGTCAGCCAGGGGTTGCCGCCCACACCCATCTGTAGTCCCAGCATGGCGAGCATCAAGGCCGCCATGGCACCTGCCAGCACGAATTACCTCTATTGGTATTGGAATGGCTCCGAGACCGTGTTCTCCGAGACGTTCGAGCAGCACCAGCAGGCCCAGGGCAGCTAGGAGCGTGTCATGAGCATCCTGCATCCCAGCCGCTGCGTGGCCTCCATCGACCTCCTCGGCGTGGACGACCTCGTGCGCGATGGCGTACGGTGCGTGCTCTTTGACCGTGACAACACCTGCGTGCCACGCGATACAAGGCAGGCGCCGCCCGCGGTGGCCGCCTGGTTCCGTCGGGTGCACGAGGCGGGGATCTCCACGTGCATGGTGTCCAACAACATTCATACGCGGGCGGTCGAGGACTCGGCACGGGAGCTTGCGAGCCTGGTGGTGCACCATGCGCTCAAGCCCCTTCCCTGTGCCGTGCGAGCTGCCCTCAGACGCATGGGCGTCTCGGCGGCGGAGGCCGTCATGGTGGGCGACCAGGTGTTCACTGACGTCCTCGCGGGCAATCTCGCGGGCGTGCGCACCATCCTCGTGCGGCCACAGTCCGCGTGCGACCTCCCACACATGCGACTGGTGCGCCTCCTCGAGCACCGCGTCATTGGGGAGCGTCCCTTCGAGGGCGAATAGCGTCCCTCTCCGAGTCGTATGCAATTCTGCGCAGGGCTCTTCCGAGTCGTTCGCAATTGCGAACGACTCGCCACCGACAAAACCGCAGATAAAAATGTTATCTCATCATTGTATGGCAGTCAGTTCGCCCGATAAATTGCATACGACTCGGTGGGGAAGCGGAGAGAATTGCGAACGACTCGGGGCCATCCATTCCCGTTTGCTAGAATCAAGGCCGATAAGCATCAAGAGACGCACGGGGTCATCAACCACATGAGCGAACAGGACACGGGCTACGTGGTCCATAAGGGCTGCGACCATATCTTCTTTGTGGGCTTTCTGGGGGCGGGCAAGTCGACGCTTGCGCGCAACCTCGGTGGCCTCTTCAACCGTGACTTTGTGGACACGGACAAGCTCGTGGAGCGCGCGCGTCACATGAGCGTCTGCCAGATCTTCGAGTGCGACGGTGAGCGGCGCTTTCGCGACTATGAGGTCGAGGCGCTCGGTAAGCTTCGGAGCCGCAAGTCGCTGCTGGTGAGCTGCGGCGGAGGCATCGTGGAGGACGGCCGCTCCTGTGCCATCATGCACGAGATGGGCAAGGTCGTCTTTCTTGATGGGGATCTCGTGGACTCCCTGCGCCAGATCCGTCATCCTGAGCTACGGCCTGACTTTGGCTGCGTCGAGGATGCGCGCAAGCTGTACCAGGCACGTCGTCCCCTCTATCAGGGCGCCGCCGACATTACGATAGATATCAGGGGAAAGTCGTTCGAGCAGGTCTGCTCCCTTGCGGGGTGCGTGCTCTGGGAGGAGGGCCTGCTATGAGCAGGGCCATGCAGACGGTCAGGCAGTGGGTGCCTGCGTTGGGAGGAGCCTGCGAGGCGCGCATCGGCCACGGCACCATCGCGGACTGCGAGGCCGTGTTCAAGGGTGCCGTGGGCACGCCCCAACGGGCCGAGCTTATGGTTGGCAGCGGGACGAACGAGATGACCGAGGAGCTCGTGCGCCGCGAGTTGACGTCCGCGGGCTTCGTGGTCGAGCGGACGGAGGTGCCCTCAGGTTCCACGGCGCGTCAGCTCCAGGAAGCGTCTCGCCTTGTGGGGCGGCTCGACGCCCACCATGTGACCGCAGACGACCTCGTCGTGGCCATCGGCGACGCCGATGTGCTCTCGGTTGCCTCCAACGTCTGCGTCGCCTGGTGTGGCGGCGTGCAGATGGCTGCCATCCCCCTGGACCTCACGGCGCTCGTGGAGGTGGCACCCGCGCCGCGGGGCATCGACCTCGCCGCGCATGCCCAGGTGCTCTCGCCACGTCCCGCCTGCCGCTACCTGGTGGCCGACCTCGACCTTATGGACGTGTCGCCTACGGGTGAGACGACGCTTTGCGCGCGCGCCCTCATGGCGCAGGCGGCCATGGTGGACTCCGAGCAGTCCTTCTCACGCCTCTGGGACAGGAGCCTCGAGGTGACGCAGGGTCCCGACGCCGCGGAGGCGGACTCCGACGTGGATGCCGAGATCGATGCTGCTGTCGACGTTGTCTCCGACACGCTTGCGGAGCAGGCGGCCGACACGCTCAAGACGCGTGGGAGGATCGCGTCGTCCTCCGCCCTGGCCGTGCGCCAGGGCTTGCGTTACGGACGGGAGTTGGCGTATGCGCTGGGCGCCCTCACGGAGCTGCCCCTATCCACGCGCCTTGCCGAGGGGCTGCGCTTCTCGGCCCGCGTCTCGGCGGGCCTGGGCGTCCTGGGTGTGGATGACGTCCTTGCGCAGGACGAGCTGCTCGAGCGGCTTGGCCTGCCTCTGGCGGTCGCGCAGGTGGATGCCGCCGCCCTGCTCGAGCGCCTCAAGGCGGACGCGTTCCTGCACAGCAACCGCTTCCAGCTGGCCCTCCCACAGAGGATCGGCCGCGTGCGCCTGTCCAACGTGGATGACGCGCTGCTTGAGGAGCACCTTGGCGCCTGGTGTGCCGCGCGAGGTCGGTAGGGACCAGGACGCCCGTCACGGTACCATGGTCGCATGACCGGAAGGAGTGGTCGCATGACAGTCGCATCCCTGTGCGCACAGAGGGTGGCGCGCTTTCGCGCACTCATGGAGGAGCGCGGGTACGATGCCGTCATCCTGCGCAACAACCCCGATCTGCGCTGGCTGACCGGTGTGGAGCGGGTGTTCGACTCCGAGCAGGCGCACACTGCCTTCCTCACGCAGGATGGCCTCTGGCTTCACACGGACTCCCGCTACTACAACAGCTTCGTCGAACGCATGGGTACGGACGGCGTCTGGCAGCTCGACGGGGATGCCGTCGATGCCGTGGCCTGGGCTGCCGGGCGCGTCCTCAAGGCGCGCGCCCGCGTGGCGGCCGTCGAGGACACCTGCCCCCTTTCGTTCTTTGACGGTCTGCAGGCGGAGCTTGCCGCCCGCTCCATGAGCTGTCTGCTGCCGCGCCTGCACGGGGATCTTGTACGCCTGCGCATCGTCAAGGACCGGGAGGAGCTTGGCCTGCTCGCCAGGGCGCAGGAGGTCACCGATGACGCCTTCGACCATATCCGTGGCTACATCAAGGCGGGCCTCACCGAGCGGCAGATTCGTGCCGAACTCGAGCACTACATGCTCATGCATGGTGCGGATGCCCTCTCGTTTGACACCATCGTCGCCGCGGGCCCCAATGGTGCCAACCCCCATGCCAAGCCCAGCGACTACGTGGTGCGCGAGGGCGACCTGATCGTGATGGACTACGGCGCCGCCTACCACGACTATCATGCCGACATGACGCGAACGGTCTGCGTGGGGGAGCCCTCCGAGGAGCAACGCCACGTGTACGATGTGGTGCGCGAGGCCAACGAGGCCTGCGAGGCCGCCGCCAAGCCGGGCTGCATCGGTCGGGATATCCATGATCTGGCCGCGAAGGTTATCTCGGACGCGGGCTATGGACCGTACTTCGGCCATGGCCTTGGCCATGGTGTGGGCATCGAGATCCATGAGAGCCCGCGCCTCAGCCGCCTCTATGGCGATGAGGTGCCGGTGGGGTCCGTGATTACCATCGAACCAGGCATCTATCTGCCTGGCAGGTTTGGCATCCGCCTTGAGGACTGTGGCCACATGGCCGAGGACGGCTACCATCCCTTCGGCCGCTCCGCCCACGACCTGCTCAGAGTGGGGTAGCATCCGCACCCTTCCAATGAGGCACAGAGGGACGGTCGACCATCCCTTTGACGGATTTCCATCATGTTGTGACTGATGCAAACATTCCCTTGTCGTATACTGCAGGATGTGTGTAGCATTCATGGAGCGATTGCGTACAAATCGTGATTCATCATGCAATGCATCCGTATCTGTTGGCAGATGAAGCAAGTAAGGAGGAAGTTGGATGGTCGGTATTGTCCTAGCGAGCCACGGTGCGTTTGCCGAGGGAATCAAAGAGTCTGGTCAGATGATCTTTGGCCCCCAGGAGAACGTGGCCACGGCAGTCCTCACCCCCGACATGGGGCCTGATGACATGTACCAGAAGCTGCACGACGCCGTCGCCACCTTCGACGATCAGGAGCATGTGCTGTTCTTGGTCGATCTGTGGGGCGGCACCCCGTTCAACCAGGTGTCTCGCATCGTCGATGGGGGAGACCACGAGGACTGGGTGGCCGTCACGGGTCTGAGCCTGCCCATGCTCGTCTCGGCCTATGGAGCGCGCATGGGCGCCGAGACGGCCGCAGACGTCGCCAAGGAGATCTATGCCGAGGCGCGTGATGGCGTCAAGGTTAAGCCCGAGAGCCTGCAGCCTGTCGAGGCCGCCCCTGCCGCCGCAGCCGCGGCGGTGGCCACGACACCGACGGGCTCCATCCCGGAGGGCACGGTTCTTGGCGACGGCCACCTCAAGATCGTGCTTGCCCGTGTGGACACGCGCCTGCTGCACGGCCAGGTGGCAACCACCTGGACCAAGATGACCGGTCCCGATCGCATCATCGTGTGCTCCGATGCCGTCGCCCACGACGAGCTGCGCAAGTCCATGATCGAGCAGGCGGCACCTCCCGGGGTCAAGGCCCATGTGGTGCCCATCTCCAAGATCATCCAGATTGCCAAGGATCCGCGCTTCGGTGCCACCAAGGTGATGCTCCTCTTCGAGACGCCACAGGATCTGCTGCGCGCCCTCGAGGGCGGTGTGGACATCAAGAAGGTCAACCTTGGCTCCATGGCCCACTCCGCAGGCAAGGTCGTGGTCACCAACGCCATCGCCATGGGTGAGGACGACGTGAAGACCCTCGAGGCCCTCAAGGACAAGGGCGTGACGTTCGACGTGCGCAAGGTGCCCGCCGATGCGCCAGAGTCCTTCGACGGCATGCTGAAGAAGGCAAAGTCCGAGCTCGCCGCTCAGAACGCATAGAGAAAGGGAGGGAACATGAACCCAATCACCATCGTGCTTGTCATTCTCGTGGCTTTCTTGGCAGGCATGGAGGGCATCCTGGACGAGTGGCAATTCCACCAGCCCCTGGTCGCCTGTACGCTCATCGGCCTCGTCTGTGGCCATCCCGTCGAGGGCATCATTCTGGGTGGCTCACTGCAGATGATCGCCTTGGGCTGGGCCAACATCGGTGCCGCCGTCGCACCTGACGCAGCCCTCGCCTCCGTGGCCTCGTCCATCATCATGATGCTCGCGCTCAGTGGAGGAAGCGCCAGCTCGCAGGACGCTATCGCCACGTCCATCGCCGTTGCCGTGCCCCTTTCCGTGGCCGGCCTCTTCCTCACGATGATCGTGCGCACCATTGCGACGGCACTGGTCCATGCCATGGATACCGCGGCCGATCATGCCAATTTTGCCGCTATCGAGGGGTGGCAGGTCTTTGCCATCTGCCTTCAGGGCATCCGCATCGCCGTGCCGGCAGCCGCCCTGTGCTTCATCCCTGCCGAGGCAGTCACCAGTACGCTCAACATGATGCCCCCCTGGCTCTCCGGGGGCATGGCCGTTGGCGGTGGCATGGTTGCTGCAGTCGGCTACTCCATGGTCGTCAACATGATGGCCACCAAGGAGACCTGGCCCTTCTTTGCCCTTGGCTTCGTCATTGCGGCCATCAAGGAGCTCACGCTCATCGCCCTCGGTATCATCGGCGTCGTGTTCGCCCTCATCTACCTCACCCTCAAGGGCCTGGCCAAGCAGGGTGGTGGTGGCGGCACCGGTTCCGGTGATCCGCTGGGGGACATCATCAACGACTACGAGTAGGAAGGGGAGTGTGAGCACACATGGCAGACATCAAGCTTACCAAGACTGACCGGCGCAAGGTCGCATGGCGTCACCAGTTCCTGCAGGGCTCGTGGAACTACGAGCGCATGCAGAACGGTGGCTGGTGCTATGCAATGATCCCGGCCATCAAGAAGCTCTATTCCGACAAGGATCAGCGAGCGGCGGCCCTCAAGCGTCACCTCGAGTTCTACAACACGCATCCGTACGTCTCCGCACCAATCATCGGTGTCACCCTCGCCCTCGAGGAGGAGCGTGCCAATGGCGCACCCGTCGATGACACCGCCATTCAGGGCGTCAAGGTTGGCATGATGGGTCCGCTCGCCGGCGTGGGCGATCCCGTCTTCTGGTTCACGATCCGCCCGATCCTAGGCGCCCTTGGCGCCTCGCTCGCGCTGAGCGGCTCCATCGTGGGCCCCATCCTGTTCTTTGTGGCGTGGAACGTCATTCGCCTCGCCTTCCTGTGGTACACCCAGGAGTTCGGCTATAACGTGGGCACCTCCATCGCCAAGGACCTCTCGGGCGGCATGCTCGGTCAGATCACCGAGGGAGCCTCCATACTGGGCATGTTCATCATTGGTGCCCTGGTGGAGCGCTGGGTCTCCATATCCTTCACCCCGGTCGTCTCCACGATCCCACAGCAGGAGGGTGCCTATATCGACTGGGCCAACCTGCCTTCCGGTGCCGAGGGCATCAAGCAGGCGCTCACGCAGTACTCCACGCTGGGACCCACTGGCCTCGACGCCAACAAGGTCACTACGCTCCAGCAGAATCTCGACCAGCTCATTCCCGGCCTGGCGGCGGTTGGTCTCACGCTGCTCTGCTGCAAGCTCCTCAAGAAGAACGTCTCGCCCATCGTCATCATCCTGGCGCTCTTCGTCATCGGTGTGATCGGACGCTTCTTCCAGTTCATGTAAGGCAGCGACCGCACTTGTGCGACAGGGCCGCATCCGATGGGTGCGGCCCTGTTGTGTGGCCATACTCCTATACTCTTTCACGTGGTGTTGGCACATCCAAGGAGGGAACCATGCCCTTGCGCCCGCATACAGCCGCAAAGATGGACTATACGCCGCTCAACAGGCAGATCGAGCTTCAAAGCAAGGCCACGTCCTTTCTGGGCATCGGCTCCTATGGCGAGCTTACGGTGGGCTCAGGTGGCATAGAGTACGTCTCTGACGCCAACAAGCGAGACTACATCCAGATTCCCTGGGCAGAGGTCGATCGCGTGTCCGCGCCCGTCATGTTCAAGGGCAGGTACCTTCCCCGCTTTACCGTCATGACGCGTGCGAGCGGCGAGTTCGCCTTCTCCACGCGCGACAACAAGCGCACGCTGCGGGCGATTCGGGAGCATATCGGGGCCGAGCGCCTCGTGAGGGCACCGAGCATGTCGAGCAGCATTGCGGGTGGTATCAAGGGCCTTGTCTCACGCCTTGTGGGCAGGCACGGCGACATGCCACAGAGGTAAGCCTCACCCGTCCATGCACCTGGGCCTTCGTATCATCGAGGGCGGCCTAGGCGAAGACCATCACAGCCCCAGAGGCGCTGTTACACCAACTTTCACGACGCGATCCGTGCGAACTCCAATCCGGACCTTCCAAGGTCCAACTTTTTGTCCGCATCCCCTTGAGTAACAAAAAACAGCAAACCATTCGATTTACTGTTTCTCAAATTATTTATATACATTTAGACAAACTGGGAATCTAGCTGATTCTATAACTTAGCTGATTTAGTTGCAATATATGTTTTAATGTTCAGTTCATGCAACCTGCCAAAACCATTTGTATCTTCATATATATCAAGCAGGGTGAACCCTGCCTTTAATTGTCCGCCTATCTGCTCCGTCATATTGTGAGAAAACTGCATTCCGGACTTTTCTTTAATCATATATTCTCTGGCTGCTTTATTTTTTAATGGATTAAAAGGCATTCTCCAAACAATTTCTTTTTCTTCATCATCGACAATGTAGTTTATCTCATTATTTAGACCCGCAAGAAAAACCCCACCATTTTTCAGTATTCTATATGCTTCCTTAAAAACATGTTGCACATCTTCAACATAACAGTTGGAAACCGGATGAAAGACTATATCAAATATTTCATTTTTAAAAGGTAAAGTTTTTGTCATATCACCTTCGATTGCTTTAATATTGTATCCCTCTCTTTCAGCAATTAAGAACTCGCTTTCTATTTGCTTTGAAGAGTAATCAAGTACAGTACAATCTGCCCCTAACGCATTAAATATAGGCATTTGCTGTCCTCCGCCTGATGCTAAGCCTAAGATTTTCTTCCCTTTCAAATCTCCAAGCCACTCATGTGGAACTGGAACCGTTGGAGTAAGAAAAACTCTCCATTCTCCATCTTTTGCATCGATATACTCATCATGTGAAGTTGGTTTCCCCCACTCCCAGCCTTCCTCAACCCATCTGTCGATGGTCTCTTTGTTTATATCCTGATATGTTTTCATTACTTCACTTACCTCATTCACAACTTTAAATCTGTTTCACTCAGTATTTTTAATATAGTACTATGCTATACCATTTTTCAGAGGACCTCGAAGGTTGCGTCAATCACTTGGGAGTGTTGAGCTGATGCTCTGGTAGGTGTGGGCTCGAGCATGCCAGTTTCAAGGGGGACGACTCCTTCCCGTGCATGCAGCCCCATCATGACGAAAATGGCCGCAACAAGGAGGAATCTGCCTTCGTCCTTATCGCGGCCCATGATTGGCCTGCATACGCTACGTGCTACTGGCCCAGCGCGGCGTAGTCCTGGTCGGAGACAGGCTCCAGCCACTCGTTGCTGGCATCCTCGCCGGGGATCTCAAAGGCTAGGTGGCTCATCCAGCTGTCCTTGGCGGCGCCGTGCCAGTGCTTCACGCCCTCGGGGATCTCGATCACGGTGCCGGGGACGAGTGCTAGGGCCTCCTTGCCCCATTCCTGGTACCAGCCATGACCACCCACACAGATGAGGAGCTGGCCGCCGCCCTTGGTGGCATGGTGCACATGCCAGTGGTTGCGGCAGCCCGGCTCAAAGGTCACATTGGAGATGGGGAAGGGTTGGCCGCATACGGGCGCCAGGTAGGACTGGCCGTCGAAGTATTGGGCGTAGGCGCCGTTCGGGTCACCCACGGGGAAGGGGATGGTCTGGGCGTATGCGTCCTTCTCGCTGGTGGCGGCCTCGTCCGTGGTCCAGACCTGCTTGCCCAGGTTGAAAGTTGCCCAGGCCTTGGGCCAGCCGGCGTAGAAGGCCACATGGGTCACGATGGCGGCAAACTCGGCCTTGGTCACGCCGTGGGCCTTGGCGTTCTGCAGGTGGTAGACGAGCGAGCTGTCGGTGATGCCCTGTGCCATCAACGCCACGAAGGTGACAATGCAGCGGGTCTTGACGTCGATGTCCTGGTTGTTCCAGTTCTCGCCAAAGAGTACGTCATCATTGAAGTGGGCAAACTCTGGAGCGAACTCGCCCAGCTGCTCGCGGCCTGCGGTCTGTACGATCTTCTCACCCATAGCATTTCCCTTCTCAATATTGACAGTATCGAACGACCCGACGTGCATGTCACATACCTATGTAGTATGGAGATAGATACGGGTTGCGCATGCCTAGGCCTGCTGTTCAGTTTGGCCGTGCCATCACCTGCTCGTCCGTAGGTAGCGGGTGTTCCGACCCGCCCCCTCGACACGTACGAGTTGCAACCTCACAAGCTCGTGAATAAGTCGGGTGGCCTTAGACCTGCTTAGGTCGGTTTCTCTTGCTATCTCGGTCATACCCTTAGGTATGATCTGACTCAGATGAGAGAGAAGCAGATCTTGGTCGTGGGTGAGTTGTCGCGCGTCCGCAATGAGGGGCAGGCAGACGGTGGCGGTGTTGTCGGTGATGGTAAAGTCTGGCTGGTTGATGCTCTGCGCATAACAGGCGCGGATTCGCTGCACGCCTGTGCCGTAGGCCTCGATTAGGCCCAATCGGTAGAAGACTCCTGCAAGTACGGGGTTGCGGAGCACCGAGACGCGGTCAGAGAGATACTCCTCCTCGGTCATGTCTGTGGGCAGGCCGCCTGGCGAGCTGACCTCGACGCGGTCACCGAAGAAGGACACGCGTGTTTGGGCTTCGATGTCCCACGTACGGTGGACGAGAGCGTTGGCGAGCGCCTCGCGGAATGCGGCCTCGGGTAGCAACTGGACCTCAGTGCGCGTGCTTCCGTGGACCTCTTCCTGTACGTAGTAATCCCGACAGAGGGATATGGCCTGGTCGAACTGGTTGAGGATGCTGCTGCCAGCGAGGATGGAGCGTTTCTTGATAATGCTGATGCTCTCACCAAACCGTGCGATGTCGAGGCCAGGAAAGTCGTTCTCGTCGGCAAGAAGGGCAGCGGCATTGTTGTAGCCACGGTTACGGTCGAGCAGTCCGAGGGTCCTCAGGGTGTCGCTGTCGAACTCCTTGATACCCAGGCGCCCCTTGATGAGCTTCCCGAGATACGTGAAGATCAAGTCTTGATTGGCAGAGGGCAGGCTTTCGAAGGTGAGGTTTTGCCCTGCAAGCACCAGGCGACGAAGCTCAAGCTGATCGACGGGGAGGGAGGCTATGTCGCTGCGGCGGTAGGCCCGGCCGTGATAGAGGTAGGGCTTGTAGGGGCTGCTGCGTACCGTGAGTTCGACGGTATCGTTCGCATCATTTACGGCTATCGAATAATCAGGCTGGGGAGAGATGCTGCCGTTGACTTTGTTCTCAATATTCAGGCAGGTCTTGTGGGGATCGGTCAGGCCAACGATGGTCCCATCGTCGCGCACGCCAAAGACGATCGTTCCCCCATCGTAATTGGCGAAGGCGCTGACGGTCTTGAGGAAGCTGGCGCTGGGCGCTTCCTTGAACTCGAGACTGTGATCTTCCTTCATAATGGCTCCTGACTAGGTGAGCCTTTCTCTTACATTCATAATGAATAGAAAAGCTAATCTCATCAAATAGATTTGGCGAGAAAGACATTACTCACCATAACAGTCCTCTGGCCACAGGAGGGATTGACCTGTCTTGTGGCCAGGTGAGGTGAGTGAGTGGCATGGCCGATGGGCGCACCCGTCCCGTGCAAGGGTTTGGCCTGATTCCGGACGTGTCGCCTTTCGTTAGAGGTAGAGGATGCTCATGAACCAGGCGGCGACCTTGGGGATGGAAGCGAGCTGTCACACCCGATGCTTCCGTCCTACAGATACCGGGCAAAGAACTGCTCGACCTTGTCCCAGGGTATGAGGCCGCCGACGCCGTTTACGGCTCCCTCGCCGCCGTCGTAGAGGTCGCAGTGCGTGGCACCTGGCACCAGGTAGAATTCCTTGTTCTCCGGTCGGGGATTGCCATCCATCATGTGTGCATAGGCGTCCTTGCCAAAGTACAGGCTGTGTGCCTTCTCGCCATGGATCATGAGGACCGCACTCTCGATCTCGTTGGTGTACACGAGGAAGCGCGCGTTGGCATAGCCGATGGTGCCCGTGACGTTCCAACCCTCGTTGCTGTTGAGCGAGCGGGTGTGGTAACCGCGTGGGGTCTTGTAGTAGGCGCTGTAGTCCTTGACGAACTGCGGGGCGTCGTCCGGTGCGGGGTAGGGCAGACAGCCGCCGGCTCGGTCGTGGGTGCCTGCGGCGTACTCGACGGTGCGGGCGGCACTGATCTGGTGACGTGTGGCATTGCGCTTCTCGGCGGAGTCGTCCGCGTCGAAGTAGCCGTTGCCGTTGACACGGGTCATGTCGTACATGGTGGAGACGAGCGTGGCCTTGACGCGGGGGTCGGCCGCCGCGGCGTTGAGGGCGATTCCACCCCAGCCGCAGATGCCGATGATGCCCACCCGCTCGGGGTTCACGTCGGCGCGGTTGGAGAGGTAGTCCACCGCTGCCATGAAGTCCTCGGTGTTGATGTCGGGGCTGGCGACGTTTCTGGCCTCTCCGCCGGACTCGCCGATGAAGCTTGGGTCAAAGGCGATGGCCAGGTAGCCCTGCTCGGCCATGTGCTGGGCGTAGAGGCCGCTCGCCTGCTCCTTCACGGCGCCAAAGGGACCTGCCACGGCGAGCGCCACCAGATTGGCGTTGCCCGCGGCTGCCTTGGGCCTGTAGAGGTTGGCTGCCAGCGTGATGCCGTAGAGGTTGGTGAAGGTGACCTTCTCGTGGTTCACCTTGTCGGAGAGCGCGAACGTCTTGTCCCATTCCTGCGTGAGTTCCATCTTTCCTCCTGTCTGCGTGGCGAAGGTGCCGGGCGCCTTTGTCATGGATGCCTAGTGGCGAGCGGCAATGGTGATCGTACCGGTGAGCAGGGCTACCTGGTCTGCTCCCTCGGCAAAGGTCTCCACCATGTGGGCGGTGTGACCCTGCTTGCGGGCCGACCCCATGAGCACGACCACGTTCGTTCGAAGCTCCTTTCCTGGTCATCCAGTTCGATGCGCACCTGGAAAGACCCATCGAGCTCATGCAGGCGAGGCAGGTCTCCCGCATCCACGCGACCCATGTTCACCTGGTCGCCGTAGCGCATGGAGTCCTCCTCGCCATTGAAGGGGACCGCAAACCAGCCGCCTCCTGGGTTGTAGTTCATATCGCCGTTGGTCCAGCCATGGTGCACCTGCTCCTGTCCGTAGGGCAGCGAGAGGGGCATGCGACCGCAGAAGTCCAGGCCGGTCCCGCTCACGCTGACGGTACAGGGGAGCCTGTCCACGAAGGCCTGGGCCGTCTCCGTCTCGTTGGTCGTCGCATGGATGATGGTGCTGCCCGGGAACGCGGTGAGTGGCACGGTGCACATCGGTGCCGGCGAGACCAAGGCTATAGGAGTGGGGCGCGTGCTGCCCAAGGGGCATGACACGGTGCAGGTGGCCGCTAGTCCCCGACCAGCCTCCTGCCCGCCTCGCGTGCCCGTGCCAGCTCGTCCGGTCACACCGTGTCGTGGCGGACGATCTTTGCCTCGCTGTCGAACATGGTCCAGTCGAACCTGCCGTACGCCTTCTCGCTCATCTGCTGGGTGTTACCGATGACCAGCAGGGACACTGGCCCCGCGAAGCGCTCGATGGTGTCTGAGTGCTCGGTCGTCATCTTGTCATAGCCAAGCGCTGGGTACTGCTCGGCCGCGCGCGTGTGCTCGAGCGTGCCGGCAAGCCCGTCCTTGTAGACGCATCTGCCCAGGGACCTTTCGGCCTTGCATGCGAAGCACGACCGGCAGCCCATGAAGGGGTCGAGCGCGTAGAGGTTCACGACCTCCGACGCCGCGCCGGCATCATTTGCCCGCGCGTGGCCTCCCTCACGAGCTGGGCCATGTTCCAGCCGTTTCGTGGGCGCGCATTGACTGCTACAACCTGCTTCATTGGAGAACCTCCCCCGGTGCCGTGACATCCTGCAGGTGCATTCTACGGCATTGGCTGAAGGGCCGGCACCCCTTGTGATGCCCGCGCAATTGGACGGCGCTCTCGGCCGCCTGAGCACACCCACCTCTTTGGGGACGGCAGTGGTCGCGAGAGGCCGCATGTCAGATGTGTCAGATGCTCCTGCCCGTCATCAGGCGTGCCGTGTAGACGGCCTGGCCCGAATGCATCACCGTGTCGTCGACGGTCGACACCAGGCGCACGGCCCGAGTCACGGCGGGCGTCCACGAGCGGTCGACGACGTCGTCCAGGGTGCCTGGGTCCAGGGTGGCCAGATACCCCTTGGCCGTGTCGGCGGCAGCGGTGAGGTAGCCTACCAGCAGCTCCTTGTCCTTCACGTGCACCTTCGCGGCCTCCTCGGACGTGTGACGCCAGTCCTGCGTGTCATCGGGCAGGTCGAGGGCGAAGCGCTCCTTCCACCCCTGAGAGAACCAGAACTGCTCCCTTCCAGCGAGCGAGGCGGTCTGATAGTCGATCATCCTGGCGGTGTGCCACATCAGCCAGGTCACCGACTTTATGTAGGGGGTCGGCATGGTGTTGCTCTTCTCCAGGGTCCTGCGGAAGCGCCCTACTCCGCGCACCAGGATGTCGATCGCGAACTGTGTTGACGGTCGCTGCATGGTGGGACTCCTTTTCCATGTCGTGATGGTCCATCATATGCGTACGTGTACCCAGGATGTGCGGGTGGTGGCTCAGTGCTCATGGTGTGGGTTGCTTGATGGGGACATCAGAAGCGTGCACGGCGGGCTATACTGGGCGCAACGAGAACCAGCCGGGGCCTTTGGCAAGCGCCGGCACGAGAAGGGTCCAGGTGTATGAGGAACTAGCGATGCCCACACAACACCCGTAACCAGACCCATGCGCTGGCGGCCATGTCCACGGGTGCAGCATCGTGCGCTCGCATACCTGCTCCGAGCCAGACATTCTGGACCCCATCAAGACGCTCTGTTGCATCCCCATGGCCTCCCGCCGAGACCGGAGGCCCCATGCAGCTCAACCTGTCGAACGTCACATACACATACCCCGCGTCGCGCGAGCCGGCCCTGCGCGGGGTGACGGCCGCGTTCCCGCGGGGATGGACCGGCATCGTCGGCGACAACGGGTGCGGCAAGACCACGCTCGCGCTCGTGGCCTGCAACGTCATGCGTCCCGATGCCGGAAGCGTTGCCCCTGCGCTCGTGGCCCGCTACTGCGCCCAGGACGCCACCCGGCCGCCGGACGACCTTGGGGACTTCGCGCTGGCCTACGACGGGGCCGCCGTGCGGCTCCGGGACGAGCTGCGCATAGACGACGGATGGGCGTGGCGCTACGCCACGCTCTCCGGCGGCCAGCAGAAGCGCCTGCAGGTGGCCTGCGCCCTGTGGGCGCGACCCGACGTCCTGGCCGTGGACGAGCCGACCAACCACGTCGACGCGGCGACCCGCCATGCCATATCCGAGGCCCTCTCGCGCTTCGGGGGGATCGGCCTTCTCGTCTCGCACGATCGCGAGCTGCTGGACGCGCTCTGCACGCAGTGCCTGTTCGTCTCGAGGGGGTCGGCCACCATGCGGCCGGGTGGCTACACGCAGGGGTCGGGCCAGGCCGAGCTCGAACGCGAAAGCGCGCTGCGTATCCGCGACTCCGCGCGCAGGGAGAGGGAGCGTCTCGGGCGCGAGGCCCAGCGCCGGCGCGAGGAGGCGTCGCGGGTCGCGTCGCGCAGGAGCGGGAAGCATGCTGCCAAGAACGACAGCGACGCGCGCGATAAGCGGCGGCGCTTCGTCGTCTCCGGACAGGACGGGAGGGCCGGAAGGCTCTCGTCGCGCATGGAGGCCCGGCTCTCCGACGCGGCGGACAGGCTCGATGCCGTGCGGGTCGAGAGGCGCTACGAGTCCGACGTCTGGCTCGACGCCGCCCCGAGCAGGCGGAAGGTCCTGCTGCGCATGGAGGAGGCTACCATCACCCTCGGCGACGGGGCAGCGCTGGCGGTGCCCGCCCTCCACATCGGCAGCACCGACCACATCGGGCTGGTCGGCGACAACGGCAGCGGAAAGACGACGCTCGTCAGGCGCATCGTGGAGAGCCTGCCCGATGCGACGAGGGTCCTCTACGTCCCCCAGGAGCCCACGCGGCCCCAGCGGCAGTCGGCGATGGACGCCCTGGCCGACCTGGGCAGCACCGACCGTGGTCGCGTGCTCTCCGTTGTGGCGCGGCTCAACTCAGAGCCGGAGCGCATCCTGGAGGGCGGCGACGTCAGCCCCGGCGAGATGCGCAAGCTCATGCTCGCCCTTGGGATCCTGGGTGCACCGGAGCTCGTCGTGATGGACGAGCCTACGAACCACCTCGACCTCGGGTCCATCGAGGCCCTGGAGCGCCTGCTCGCGACCTTCCCCGGGGCGCTGCTGCTCGTCTCCCACGACGCCGCGCTCATCCGGGCCGCGACGCATGTCGAGTGGACGATAGGGGAGGATCCCGTGGGTTACAGGCTCGCATTGGGGTTTCCTGCGTGAGACGTCTACAGCTGGGGACAGGCCATGTCACCTCATGTGTTAAGGGCTGATCATGTCGCTTTTGTGAGCCATCTACAATGATGGTGCTCCACGCAAGCGCTGTCGGATTCGCACAAGAGGGGAGAGTCGCATGGCAAGGAGTGAAGGTTACCTGGAATATGTCCTCGACCTGCTCGGGGACGTCCGGGGTGTCGCCTACAAAAGGATGATGGGCGAGTGCCTGCTGTACGGCGAGGACGTTCTCTTCGGGGCGTCTACGATGACAGGCTCCTGCTGAAGAATGTGCCGGCCGCGCGCGATGCGTTTCCGGAGGTGCAGCTCCCCTACGAGGGGCGAGACCCATGATGCTCGTGGACAGCGAGGACCCGGCCCGCATCGCCGAGGTGGTCTCCACCGTGGTCCCGCAGCTGCTAAGGGCAAAGAAGCGCTGACCGGCTGTTCAATTCGCCTTGCGAGGTTCTCGGATGGCAAGCACCGAATACGCGATCAGGCATATCGAGCAGGACGAATGGCCTCTGCTTGAGGACTTCCTCCACGAGGCCGTCTTTGTCCCCGAGGGCCTCGTGGAGGGGGTTCCGCGAAGCACCATGCGCGCCGACCCAAAATGCCGTACCGCGTACGAGGGGTTCGGCACGCTTCCTGATGACCGCGCCCTGGTGGTCGAGGCCGGCGGGAGGATCGTCGGGGCCTGCTGGGTGCGCACCACAGACGTGTAAGGGCACATCGACTCCGAGACCCCGTCGTTCTCCATCGCCCTGTGCAAGCCGTTTCGCGGGAAGGGGATTGGTACGGCGATGATGGGCCGCCTGCTCGACGAGCTTCGCGACACCGGCTATGCCCGCGCGTCCCTCTCTGTGCAGAAGGCGAATCCCCTGCTGCACCTCTACGAGCGCCTGGGCTTCCGCATCGTCGGTGACGGTGAGGATGGGATCGAGTGGCTCATGGTGCACGACCTCCACCGCCGCTGACGGAACGTCGCCGGCGGCGGGGCCAGGCACCCCATGGCCTGGTCGTGCGGGGCTCGGCCCGCGCCCAGTCGAGGGTCCTCCCAGGGGCCCACCGCATGATGAACGGGCTTGCTCCCGAGGCAGGCTGCGTTCGTTTGGACAATGTGGACATGTTCTGCGGTGATGTCCCGGCCCACGTGGGACGCCCCGCAGCCCATGTCCCTAAGGCAATGGCTCATCTTCGGCTGGCTGAGCACGACGGCCATGCACCCGTCGTGCTGGCGGGCAACACGTTTGTCTCACTTGACCTGTAGGTGAGTGCTCCTGCATCGCGGCAAGTGTCCTTGTCTATCGACTGGTGCCCCGCAGCACGTCAGGTAGCGGAACGAGGCCCGCCATCATACGTCTCGATTCGTGACCAGCCAATTCGCTGCCTCCTTCTTGCCGAGGACGAAACCCCTGTAAATCGCGGACTTCCGGAGGAGCTCTTCGTGGCTGCCGATGCTGTCGACGCCGTCCTTTCCGAGGACCACGATCTGATCGGCGTTCCGTATGGTGTTCAGCTTGTGAGCGATCACTATGGTCGTCTTGCCCTGGAGGAGGTTGTCCAGGGCCGCAAGGAGCTGAGACTCGTTTTCCGGGTCGATGCTGGAGGTGGCCTCGTCAAGGATGACGATCTTGCTCGGCTTCAGCATGGCGCGTGCGATTGATATGCGCTGCCGCTCTCCGCCCGAGAGGTTGCTCCCGCCTTCCTGCAGGACCGTGTCGTATCCGTCCGGCAGCCCCATGATGAAGTCATGACACCGTGCCCTCTTCGAGACGGCCATCATCTCCTCGTCCGATGCCTCCGGGTTTCCGAACTTGATGTTGTTGCGGATCGTGTCGTCGAACAGGTACACGTCTTGGAAGACGAACGAGAAGTTGGCGAGGAGCGCATCATAGTCGTAGCCCTTGACATTCTGGCCGTCTACCAGCACCTCCCCGCTCTGCACGTCCCAAAAGCGGGCGGCTAGGTTGCAAAGCGTCGTCTTCCCGCTACCAGAGGGTCCAACGACGGCCGTCGTCTTGTCCTCCGGGATGCTCAGGCTCAGCCCCTCGAACACGTTGTTCCCGTCGTATGAGAACGACACGTCCCTGAACTCTATCCGGGCAGTGTCCACGTCCGTCCTCTCACCCTGCTCGATGGTGGGGAGCGACCTCATCTCCAGCACGGTATTCAGGTTCTGAACGGCAACCCCCTTGATATTCTGCATGCTGCCCGCAAGCTCAAAGCCGGAGAACACGATGAAGCTCGCAATGATCAGCATCATCGCCTTGGAGATGTCGATGTCGCCGCCCAGAAACCTTGCCAGCGTGACCAGAACGATGACGCTGCTTCCGATCTTGAATGAGACCTGGTACAGAAACTGCACGGGCACCAGCTTCGTCTCCACGTCAAGGTAGCCTTTCCGGGTGGCCGATATGCTGTCCTCCAAATCGGACGCACCTTGGCGGTTCTTGCCGAAGGCCTTCAGGACGCTTATGCCCTTCACGTATTCCAACGTGTTGGCGTTCAGTCTCATCTTGAGTCCCAGGAGTGCCGAGCTGAGGCTGTCGGCCCTCTTCTGCGCGAGCCCGTTGACAGCAAGGCCGCAGACCAATGTCACGACGATGATGAGGCCGGTCACGACGTCGTACGGCAGCACGAACAGGGCCATGATCGCGGTCTGGATCATGCCGACGATGAGCGCCTCTATGATGGAGAATCCCGCCGTCTCCAAGTCCGAAACCGCGGTCGACATCCCGCCGGATATCTCTCCCAGCCTGTTTCCGCTGAAGTACCCCATGCTTGCGTTCTTCAGCCGGTCCCCTATGAGGATGCGATTCTCCGCGCCCAGGCTGTATGCCGCGATGTTCTTATGCCGATCGGCCAGGTAGCCGAAGACGATCTTCCCCACCACGCTCAGGAGGATTATGGCGGTCATGATGTGGATGTCGCCCATGACGATCGCGGTGCCGCTGAAGATGTGGTCGCATACCTTCACCAGTAGGAACAGAATCGCTCCGAGCGACCAGCTGTCGGATATCCCCTTCAGGCACTCGAAGACGAGCATGTTCGAGACGTGGCGCGCGTTTTTTCCAGCCAAGAGATACAGCTTGTCAAGTAGGTCCTTCATTGCGACAAAACCACCTTTTCACTAGGCTCTTCAGTGTGGGCACCCCAAAGCTCGCGGTAGGTGGGGCTATGCTCAAGCAGCTCATCATGCGTGCCGCACGCTTCGATTCGGCCATGGTTCATCACGACGATCTTGTCCGCATGGACGATGGTGGAGAGCCGGTGGGCTATCATGATGACGGTCTTCGACTTGACCAGGGCGTTTATCGACTTCTGAATCTCGGCCTCGTTGTCTGGGTCGGAATAGGCCGTGGCCTCGTCCAGAAGGACGATGGGACTGTCCTTTAAGAGCGCACGGGCGATGGTGACGCGTTGCCGCTCGCCTCCTGACAGGGTGCCGCCGGCGTCGCCCAGAACCGTCCTGTACCCGTTGGGAAGGCTTTCTATGAAGTCATGGCAGCTGGCCCTTCGACAGGCGTCCTGAATCTCCTCGATGCTCGCGTCTTCCCTCGCCATCCTCATGTTCTCCAAGATGCTCCTTCTGAACAGGAAGTTCTCTTGGGACACGTAGGTGACGAGGTCCATGTTCTGCGAAAGCGGCATGTCCGACAGCTTGGCGCCACCGATGGCGACCTGGCCCGAGTCCACGTTCCAGAAGCCCGCTATCAGCTTCGCGACGGTGGACTTTCCGCTGCCGGAATACCCGACGATTGCTGTCAGCTGGCCTTCCCTTGCCATGAACGTGAGGTCCTGGAGTACGTCCTTGCCCTTCTCGTAGCCAAACCCAACGTGCGAGAAGACTATGTCGTGCGAGGAGACGGGCAAGGCGACGGGTTCCCTCTCCAGCTCGGGCATGCCCATGACGGTCCTGATCTCGCTCGCTATGACGCCGATGTTGGCCATGATGTCCGTATGGCTCATGACCTTGATCAGTGGCTTGTAGGACGCGTACGAAAGGAGGATGCCCATGACCACCATGTAGACGGATATGCTGCCCTGCATGTAGAGGAACATGACGGTGGGGAGCACGAACAGGAGCGTGGACGGCAGCGTCTCCATGGCGGCCGTCATGGCGAAGCACACGCTCAGATACCAGTCCAGCATGGCGTTCTTGTTGTCGTTCACGGCATCCCTGAACTTCCCGTAGGAAGACGCCGACTTGTTGAAGGCCTTGATGACGTTGATGCCCCGCACGTATTCGACGATGCTGGTGTTCATCTCCTTGGCCGCCCTCTGGTATCTGAGCGACTTCTCTTGGTACCCCGACATCATCAGGAGGGTGAAGAGCAGCCCCACGGGAAGGGAGATCAGATTGGCGACACCTATGCGCCAATCCAGCGTGAAGATGATGACGACGAGCACGATCGGGACGATGGCGTTTGCCAGCACCTCGGGAATCACGTGTGCGATGGGCCGCTCCAGCTTGTCAAGCGTCTCGACCATGAACTGCGCCCACTGGCCGCTGCTCTTGCCCTCGACTGCCCCCATGGAAAGGCGGCTTAGCTTGTCGGCCAGTCGCTTCCGCTCGTCCTCGATCACGCGGAACGCGAGGTTGTGGGACATCACCGTGGACGCCTCGTGGAAGGCGACGCTTCCGACAAAGCCGCACACAACCAATGCGATCTGCGGCACATAGCCCTGGATCTCACTCTGGCCCTCCACCATCATGACGATGATGGACCCGACGCCGTAGTAGGGGAGCACGCCGAGCCCCACTCCCACGACGGCCATGAGGACGGACAGGAGTATCCGCCCGAAGTGACTCTTCAAAACGCTGCCCATAGACTCTCCTTATCGTTGTCGCCATCCACCATCAGCAACCGGCCTCCTTTGGGTAGAGGCGGCTGTAACCCATGGCGCCCAGCACCTTGCTTGTCGACTTAAGCTTGAAGTCATCGACGACGCGGCCGTCCTCTATCTGAATCGCCCTGCTGCAGCAGCTCAGGATGCACTCCGCATCATGAGATATGACCAGCGTGGCGATTCCCGATTCCGAGAGCGAGCGTATGACGCCGCTGACCATGCGCATGCTTCTCCCGTCAAGCCCGCTTGTCGGCTCGTCTAGGATGATGGTTGACGCGTGGTGCGCGAGCGCCACGCCGAGCGCGAGCCTCTGCTTCTGCCCGCCCGACAGCGTCGCGGGATGCTGGTCCTTTACGTCACGAAGCCCCAGCCTTCCTAGGATCTCCTCTGCCTCACGCCTCTTGTCGGCAGTTGCCTTGCCGCCCGTCAGCAGCTCGTCCATCAGATCCTCTCCGAAAAGCCAGCTGTCCAGGTCCTGCGGTATGTACCAGACTCTTCCCCTGTGCCCCTTCCCCTTCAAGGCGACGCACTCGAGCGATACCGTGCCGCCATCCTCCTTGATCAGGCCGGACGCTATCTTGCCGATCGTGCTCTTGCCCGCCCCGTTTGGGCCGATGATGGCCACGCTCTCGCCCTTCCCGACCGAAAAGCTCACGTCTTGCAGGACGGGGACCGAATCGAAGGCCTTCCTGATTCCGGCAAGGCGCAGCATCTCGTCTCCAGGTTTGGCTGCCTTCACGAGGGCTGGCTCGCAGTCGTATAGGTTGGCGGTTCGAAGCCCCAGCTCCCTGAGCTTCGCCGCGGGAAGCCCTCGAAGCTCGCGCGGTGTGAACTCCCTGGTCAAGCGTCCGTTCTCCAGATGCACAAAGCGGTCTGCGAGGTCCATCAGGTAGTAGAGGCGATGCTCGGTGATGACGATCGTCTTCCCTTGGTCCTTGAGCTTCCCTATGATGGTCGAAAGCTGGTACGTTGCCTCGACGTCCAGGTTCGCGGAAGGCTCGTCCATCACGTAGATCTCGGGTTCCATGGCCTCGGCTGACGCTATGGCGACCTTCTGCCTCATGCCGTATGAAAGCGTTCGTACCCGCTCGTTCAGGAGGGGCGCGATGCCGATCTCCTCCGCAGCGAGTCTCACGCGCTCGACTATCTCCTCATGGGGCCGTCCGTAGTTCTCGCACCCAAAGGCAATCTCACCTGCGACCTCGTTGGAGAAGAACTGGCTGCGGGGGTCTTGGAACACGTTGCCTATGCACTTGGTCCTCTCGAGGAAGGACGAGGGGCCCTCCGCGATGCCTTCGATCGCCAGGCTCCCGTGCAGTTCGCCCCCGAAGAACCGAGGAGCCAGCCCGTTGATCAGACGGGTGACGGTGCTCTTTCCGCTTCCCGAGACCCCCGTGATCACGAGCAGCTCGCCGGGGTGGATCTCAAGGCTGAGGTGCGCTATCCTCTCGGCCCCACTCGCGTACGAGAAGGAGACGTCGCTCATGTGAATTGCCCTGCCCAAACGACGGCCTCCTCTCATAGGCAGCACACGATGCAGGCGGCCAGGGCCACCCCCGAACAGGTGATGTCGAGGCCGCGGAGCTTGCTGACGTAGTAGCTTTCCTTGTGGCCTGGATACTCGATTCCTCTCACTACCGCCGAAGCGGAAAGCTCGTCAGAGACCTTCAGCGAGCGGAAGATGAGGGGGACGAGCGCGTACTCCAGGGTGTCCATGGGGTTTAGCAGCATCTTGCGAAGGGAACCCAGGAATCCCCTGACGCGCATGGCATTCCTGACTTCCAGGAACTCGAGGAGCGCCGTGGGCGCGAAGCGCAGCATGACCACTAGGATCAGTCTCATCTGAGCCGGCATCGGCAGCTTCCTCAATCCTGCGGTCAGCTTTCCCGAGGGAATCAGGATCAGCAGGTACAGGCTCATCATGATGGGAATCATCCTGTATATCGTGCTCAGCAGAAGCGGGGACGGGAACGCTAGGATTCCGTGGTGCACCTCCAGCCACAGGCCGCCCATGGCCAGGCCGTAGACGAGCACGCATGCAAGTCCCTGCCTCCCCTTGCCGAACAGGACCAGGAAGGCGGTCATCACGCATAGGTAGGCAAGGTGCGTCGCCATGCTTCGCGCGAACATGCTCGCAATGCCCGAGCAGAGCACGATGACGAGCACCGTCCGCGCATCGATGAGCCTTATCAGGTCCGTTTCGTTTGCTTTGCCCATTCCCATCTATTTGATGACGCCGGCCTTCTCAAAATGCCTCTGCAGGAGGCGTTGCCCGAAGGCGACTCCCGCAACCGTCAGGACGGCCGTTATGAGCACGCCGATCAGCATGAGATGAGGCGTCATGACCATGTTGTACTCCATGTCCAGCGTCGCGTTCGAGAACCCGCTCTGCATCGCCATGACGCGGAAGGATTCCCAGGACCACCAGAGGGGAACGGCGTTGCCCACGAAGTTCCCGATGCAGTTGATCGTCCAGCCGATTCGATTGCGGATGGGGTTGCGATAGCTGTCCCTGCCAAGCATGGACAGCTCGGCGATGGCGCCTACCGCGAGGAAGTACGGGAACAGGAAGCTGTAGCCCAAAAGCCCCTCGATGGCTCCGTAGACGGCCGCCCATACGAACAGCAGCCCATGTTTGTTCAAGCGGTTGGCCGCAACCAGGTAGAAGGTTGCCCCCAGGAAGCCGTCGATGCCGGCTGACATATACAGGTACACGAAGGGGATGGCCAATGCCACCGACCCGATGACAAGGGTAATGCCGAAGAACAGGACCATCATCGCGGCGACGGTCACCAGGTCTCGAGTGCCTATCTTCCTCATGCTGTCTGCCTCGCTTTCGAACTTCAGGGTTTGTCCGAGGACAAACCGGGTGATTGTTTTCGTACGCCAGAAAAACACGAAGTCGGGTACGACGACCAATCCGCCTTTAGTAAACCTCGTTTTCTAAAAATACCATGTTAGAGTTAGAAGTCAATAACTTTTTTTGGCTTGGGACAGCAGGTGACTCGATATGGCGTCGCCTTTGGCTAGGAGCTGCCGTTGGACTCTTTGCTGAGCGCCAGCATGCGGGACCAAGCGTAGTTTTGGGCCTCCGATATCACCGCCACGATTCTCTTCGCCTCGTCGTAGCGATATCGATGCTCGATTATCTCGAACAAAGGCACGAGCGACATGGTGAAGAAGATGTGCTTGAGGTCTTCGGAGAATCCAGGGTCATCCGTGGGGTCGTCTTTGACAACTCTCTCTTGCCCTTGGGACGATTCCATCTCCATCTGTACCATCCGCTCCCGTATGTCGGCATACTTGGTGCCTTGCGGAGCGTGGAACATCAGTTGGAATTCGTCGAAGTGGGAGTACACAAACTTGAGGAGAAGCTGCGAGCTTGCAGCCGATGCCTGTTCGAACGCATCGACCCCCTCCGCCAGAAGCACGTGCCTCGACCGATTCGTCTGCTTGCGGTAGAAGCGGACCATCTCTTCGAAGACGGGGTCAATCAGAGCCGAGAACATCTCCTCCTTGCTAGCGAAATGCTTGTACAGCGCGCCCCCCGTCAGGCCTGCCTTCTCTGCTATGGAGCGCATGGATGCCTTTTCGTAGCCGAGTTCCAGGAACTCCTCCTTCGCGGCCCTCATGACCAGCTCGTGTGATTGCGTCTTGTCCTTCGGCATCTTCCTGGCTCTTCTGCTCGACTCTCTCTGTCCACTCATGGAAGGCTTCCTCGACGGCTTTGTTGGCAAGATGAACGTCGAAGCCATTGCCATCGTCGCAGACGACGAAAGGGCAGTTCCTAGAATTCTCCCTTTGCACAGACTAGCATCATCGCAGAGACGTGGCGGCGGATACGTTCATGGAGAACCATGCTGGCGGTAACAAAGGGGCATTCCTTTTATGGATGTCAATACCTACCAAAACCGCGTGGAACAGACGTCTTGCAATTCCCTCTCCGTCTGAAGGGTGGGGAATACAGCAGAGACGGCATGTGACATGCTGTGAGCCGCGACGAGCATGTAATTGTGACCATGGGTTTATTCGATTCTCCGCTCGATCATGATAGCCTTGGGCGATAGAAGGTGACATGAATGCCGCAGAAGATGGCTTCGCAGAGTGGCTTGCGGCAAAGCTCAAGACTCCCTTGGAGTGTTCAATGCACTGGCACATCGCGGTATGGCACGTTGCGGGCAACTCGTTCAGGGCCGGGTTCGAGTTGATGGCGAGCGCAAGACTCGGGACGATGAGACCGGTGCCATTCAGCGTGGTAGGTGAATCTGGCGACTGTGCGTCAGAATCTCTCAAGCTCCGCAATCTCGGTATCGATCTCCGTCTCAAGGCCAGAGAAGTCATCGATGCCATAGTCTCCCATGCCGATGACTGCAGCGTTCGAAGGTTTGGCAGGTGGTGTCTCGATCAGGTATTTCTTGAGGTTGTGGGCCATGGGCGAGAATGTGGCATACGTCATGACACCCGATATCGCACCCCCGAGAATCGGGATAGTGCGTCCTACGGCCCGACCGAAGACCTGCCTGTTCATCTGAAGGCCTAAGTAGTAGGCAATCTTCTGCACGATGGGGTATGCCGTGCCCTTCGTGAGTGCCTGTCGAGCGATGCGCTTCCCGGTTACCACCCCGGCGCTCTTTGCTACCGTCTTGACTGAGAGGCGGTTGCCTCTGTGCCGCAGCGGTCAGATTTGTATGTGCCGAAGCTTTCAGGAGTCCATCGCAACGACGTCAAGCTTGCCCTATGCTTTTTGCCAGAAACTTGAGTTGCGCCACGGCGAGAGAAAGACTTCCGTGAGTGGTGACAATGTATGCTCGATTGTGCTGCTAGCATACAAAGGCATCGTTCGGGTCTACGTGCGGGGGTGTGGCATGGTGCTTGAGACAGAGCGGCTGATACTCCGTCCCTGGGAGGAGGGTGACGCCGAGAGCCTCTATGAATACGCGAGGAGTCCGGACGTCGGACCCATCGCGGGATGGCCCCCGCACACGTCGGTGGAGAACAGCTTACAGATCATCCGTGAGGTGCTGTCCGCGGAGGAGACCTACGCGGTATGCCTCAGGGAGGACGACAGGGCGATAGGAAGCATAGGCCTGCGTGCGCCCATGCAGGCGCTCGCGAAGAACCGGGAGGACGAGACTGAGGTCGGGTTCTGGATAGGCGTCCCATTCTGGGGCCGGGGGCTGATCCCGGAGGCGGTCGGACGGCTGGTCGCCCACGCGTTCGAGGACCTCGGCTACCGTGCGGTCTGGTGCGGATACTTCGAGGGGAACGACAAGTCCAAGCGCTGTCAGGAGAAGTGCGGGTTCCGCTTCCATCACGTGGAGGAGAACGTGCCCTGCAGGCAGATGGGCGACGTGAGGACGGAGTACTTCTCACGACTGACGAGGGAGGACTGGGCCCGCCGCACGCGGGCCACGAGGGTCAAGGCATGATCCTTGCCGGAAGTCTAGGCGGCTCTGTCGAAGGCCTGGGATGCGACTGGTCAGTCCTGCGCGGGCACTGGATGGGACTTCCTTGTCGGTCGATCACCTAGGCCAGCTGCTCGCGTGCGGCATCCGGCATCTGCTCGGGCTGGACTTCCTCCCACGAGACCACCTCACGCACGGGCAGGTACCCAAGCCTGAGGTATGCGCCGTCCCTGAGTCGCTTGCCGGCGGTGAAGGTGAGCTGACGATGCTCGCCGCGCTCGTTGTACGCGTCGAGGGTGTACTCCCAGACCTCCTCGTCGCCATCAGCCTTCTGCTTTGCGACCGCATCGTCTACCCGGACGTACCATGTGGAGGCGTTGTTGGTGTTCGTAAGGTAGAAGACGCCTGCCACGGCCCCCATCATGACGATGCCTAGGACGATTGCAGCGATTCTCCTTGCCATTGTTTGATCCTCTCTTTCCGTTTGATGAATCCGATCTGATGCTCGAGGGGCTCACGCCGACGGTGACCCAGCACGTGTGACGGCCCAGCTGCAGGCACAGAGGGCCGCAGCGGTGAAGACGGCAGCAATGGCGAAGAAGGCGGGGAGCTCCGAGGGGGCGAGCGTGCCTCCCCCGTTGCCGTTCGATGCCAGCTGCATGAGCGCCCAGGGCCACCACAGTCCCCACCCCTTGGTCGTGAGCATGAGGCCCGCGACGCCGCCTGCGAGCGCCACCCCCACCGGTGCGGCGAAGTTGCGCACAAGGGCCGAGACGAGCAGCTGCACCGCCACGACGGAGATGCCGCCGACCCAAGAGAGCAGCAGGTAGACGGCATAGTCGGCAGACGGGAGGCCCGAGAGGCCCACCAGCTTGCCCGAGGCCACGAACAGCGCCCCCGTCGCGGCGAACGCGACGGCCAGCATGAGCGCGCCCACGACGAGCTTCGCGGCGACGACGCGCCGCGGGGCGACGGGACTCGCGAGCACCTGGTTCCAGTTGGTGCCCGCATGCTCGAGCCCCATGAGCCAGGAGCATCCCGCGCCGACGAGCGCCGGCAGGAAGAAGTAGAGCTCGAACAGGGTGTGCTGCGTCCAGAGGTTCTCCCAGCCTGGCGTCAGCAGGCCCAGGTTCTGCTGGTAGTTGAAGGTGCCGATGACGGCTGCGATGAGGGGCAGTGCCACATAGGCGACCCAGATGGGCGCGCGGCGCAGCTTGATGGCCTCCGCGCGCAGGGCTTGCGCTCTCATGCTAGAGCTCCTTTCTCGAGAACCACCACGCTGAGGCGGCGATGAGCACGGCGCACATCGCGGCTAGCAGGGCCGCGTCCCCCCAGGGGAAGGGAACGGTGTGGAAGGACGTCACCTGCGTGGCACGGTCCCAGTCCATGCGTACGCACGAGAGCAGGCCAAAGTACCCGCTTGGCACGAGGCGCTGGACGATGGGCGGGAAGAAGAGGCTGAACAGACCCGCGAGCGAGAGACCGAGGCCCAGCGCCAACGAGGCGAACTGGTTCTCCCAGCGCAGGGCGACGGCCTGCACGAGCACGGCCACCACGAAGGCGGGCCCTATCTGGCAGGCGGCGAAGGTCGCGAGCTCGGCGACCCCCAGCTGGTCCGCGAAGCCCTTGTACGACGCCAGCGCGGAAAGCCCGACGGTCTCCAGCACGACCGCGACCGCGATGAGGACGAGGCTGCAGAGGAGCTTGGCAGCGAACACCGTGCCCGCCCGCTGCAGGCACAGGAGCTCCTTCAGCGCCTGCGCCTCGTGGTCGACCTCGCACACGCGCGATGCGATGACGGCGGCGAAGAGCGTCATGACGATGGCGTTGACGAGCGGGGCCATGTAGAGCAGGGAGGTTGTCCCATCCGACGCACCCTGGGCGGCGCGTGCGGCGTCGGACGCCATCCACATGAGACAGAGCGTGGCGCTGCCGAGGCAGACGAGCCACACGTTCTTGCGTCTGAGCTTCGCGAACTCGAGCATGAGCGCGCGCATCACAGCCCCCTTCCCTCGGTGAGCGCGAGGAAGATGTCCTCGATGCTCTCGCTGCGCTCCTCGATTCGCATGACGCCGATGCCTGCCCGTGCGAGCGCGAGGGAGGAGCGCGCCACCGTCGCGTCATCAGCGAAGGGCGCGACCAGCCAGCCGTCCTGCTCGGAGGCTCCCAACAGCGCGGCCGCACGGGCATCGTCGGTCGTGCGAAACGCCAGCCGGCGTCGTGCGCGGGCCCGCAGGTCCTCGAGCGCTCCCTGCCACACCATCTGGCCCTGGCTGATGATGCCTACGTGGTCGGCCATCTGCTCGACCTCCGAGAGCAGATGGCTCGAGACCAACACGGTGGTGTCGCGTGCCTGGGGCAGCGAGCGGATGAGCACGCGCATCTCGTGGATACCCTCGGGGTCGAGGCCGTTGGTGGGCTCGTCGAGCAGCACGAGCCGGGGATTGCCGAGCAGCGCGGCGGCAAGTCCCAGGCGCTGCTTCATGCCCAGCGAGAACTGCCCTGCGAGCTTCTTGCCCGTGTCGGCCAGGCCCACCGTCTCGAGGGCCTCGTCGATCGAGCTGGGAGGAAGTCCCTTGAGTCTGCGGACGATGTCGAGGTTCTCACGGGCCGTGAGGTGCTTGTAGCAGCTCGGACTCTCGATGAGCGAGCCCACGTGCGCAAGGACCTGGAGCCGGTTCTGCCGTCCCATCCGCTCTCCCAGCACGTCCACCTCTCCGGAGGTAGGTCGCACGAGGCCCAGGAGCATCTTCATGGTGGTGGACTTCCCAGCCCCGTTGGGGCCGAGGAAGCCGTACACTGCGCCCTCGGGCACCCGGAGCCCCATGTCGTCCACCACGCGCACCCCACCGTACGACTTGGTGAGCGCGCTTGTGGCGATAGCCAGAGCAGCCATGCCCTCTCCTCTCATCCAGACCTTTTTGCGATGACAGGACAAAGGCTAGGAGGCGCGTCTTTCATGCGCCTGTCCCCAAGCTTTCGTGAACCTTTCGTTTTGGGGGGGCGCACGCACCGGGGGGCCGCCCTCCCAGTGCAGGGATAGAATGTGGACGAAGGAGGGAGGGGAGCGGCATGAGGGACCTGCACGAGGCGCGGGTGCTGGTGGTGGAGGATGACCACATCCTCCGCGAGCAGCTGCTCGAGCTGCTGGAGCGCGATGGCTATCGCTCTGTGCAGGGCGTGGGCACCGTGGCCGACGCCCTGCTCTCAACCGCAACCTGGCAGCCCCAGCTACTCCTGCTCGACGTGATGCTGCCCGATGGCAATGGCTTCGACCTGCTGCGTCGGGTGCGTGAGACGAGCGATGTGCCGGCACTGTTCCTCTCTGCGCGCGACGAGGACGCGAGCCGCCTGCGGGGCCTGGGACTGGGGGCCGATGACTACGTGGCCAAACCCTTTCTGCCCGCCGAGCTGCTGCTGCGTCTGGCAGCCGTGCTGCGCCGCAGCTATAGCCTGCCAGACGCGCCAGCTGCCGTCGTGCTCGGGGACGTGGAGGTGGACCTGGCCACGGGCGAGGTGAGGCGCCGCGGCGCCGTGGAGGCGACCCTCACGGCCAAGGAGTACGCGCTCGTCAAGCGCCTGAGTGAGAGCCGGGGCTCCATTGTGACGACGGATGAGCTCTGCCGCAGCGTCTATGGGGACGAGTTCGGCTATGCCAACGCGCTCGCTATTCTCGTTCGCCGCCTGCGCGAGAAGGTCGAAGGTGACCCCTCCCACCCACACTGGGTCGTCACGGTGCGGGGACTGGGCTACCGGCTCCTGCACGAGGAGGCGCAATGAGGGAGCTTGCGCGCGTGCGCCTGCGGGGTGGCTTGGGCGTCGTCGCATCCTGCATCCTCGGCGCCGCGGCCATCCTCGTGGTCAACATCGTCATTGTGGGCGTCGTCGTGTTCGCGACTGGCCTCCGGGGCGGCAGCGACACCGCCCCGGAGGCCTCGAAGGTGTCCGAGTCGCTCACCGAGCGGGACGGGACGTACGCGCTTTCGACGGACGTGGAGCGGGCGCTGCGCGACCATGGCAGCTGGGCCCTGCTCATCGACGAGGACGGCAACGTGGTCTGGGACTTTGATGTGCCCGATGACGTGCCCCCACGCTACACCCCTGCTGACGTCGCGTCCTTCTCGCGCTGGTACCTGGGTGACTATCCCGTGTCCTGCTGGCGACACGGCGGGAGGCTCGTGGTGGTGGGCTCTCCCAAGGGCTCCGTCTGGAAGTATGCCGTGACGCTGGGCTCCCACAAGCTCGGCGGCATTGTCGTGCTCTTGGGAGCGGTCTTCTGCGCTGACCTCATCGTGCTCGTCGCCCTTGCGCGCATGCTTTCCCGAAGCTCGTGGAAGCAGCGTGACGATGCCCGCAACGAGTGGGTCGCCGCCGTGTCACACGACGTGCGGACGCCGCTCGCGGCGGTCGTCACGGACGCCGCGAGCCTGATGGAAAGTCCCCGGCTTGGCGCGGGCGAGCGGGAGCGGGCCGCGCGCATCGTGACGAAGTCCCAGGAGACGGCCGCGCTGCTCGCCGACCTCAACACGGCGAACCGTCTGCGCTTTGCCATGGAGCCGGTGGATGCGACGGACGTGCACTTGGCGGCGGTGCTACGCTCGGTGGTGGCAGACTTTGTAGATGAGGGAACGGGTGCCTGCGAGCTGGGGCTTGACGTGGCACCCGCCGCCGAGGGTCTCTGCATGCGCGGGAGCGAGGCACTGCTGCGGCGCATGGTGGTGAACCTCGTGGGCAACAGCATTCGTCACAACCCGCAGGGCTGCCACGTGACGGTGTCGCTCGCTGCGCGCGCGGGGCTGCTGGGCAGCTCGTTCGGGCGGCGGCTCGTGCTCGTCGTGAGCGATGACGGACGCGGCCTGGGGGCGGGGACGCTCGCGGCGCTCAAGAGGAGGCCGGGCGCCGAGTTTCCCGAGCACGGCCTGGGCCTCGTGATCGTGCGGCGCATTGCGGCGGCGCACGGGGGAAGGGCGTGCTTCTCTGAAAACGAGGGAGGCGGATGTACCTGCACCGTGGAGCTGCCAACTAGGGCGACCACCGCGTGATATGGTGCCCGTGCCCTGGCTGACGCGTTCCGCGCAGCCTTCGATGGTCTGTACCCCGAGGCGGTGGTCACGTACGATTCCGAGAGGATGGGGGCTCTTTGTCCTGTCACGTTAGGAATCAATTACGGAAATATGTGTTATAACACAATATTTCGTAATAGTATTGACGTGATGATGGCATGACGGTGCAGGGGGGCGTGAATGGAAGTCAAGCGAGACAGGTATCTTGACAGGCTCATTGAGCGGAAAGGCAACGGCCTCATCAAGGCCGTCACGGGAATTCGACGCTGCGGGAAGTCATTCCTCCTGCTCGAGCTGTTCCATCGCCATCTTGTCGAGTCGGGCGTTCCCGAGTCCCGCATCGTGGAAGTTGCGCTCGACGATCGGGCTAACAAGCCCCTGCGCAATCCTGACACCCTGTTCGCCTATCTTCGCGGGCGTGTTCCCGGAGACGGCGTCCCCACCTATGTCGTCCTCGATGAAATCCAGCTCGTACCCGAGTTCGAGGACGTCTTGAACAGCCTTCTTCACATGAGAGGAGCAGACGTTTACGTGTCGGGATCGAACTCCCAGTTCCTCTCCACAGACATTGTCTCAAGGTTCCGAGGGCGCAGCGACGAGATCAGGGTGCGACCGCTTTCGTTTTCGGAATTCATGAGCATTTTCGACGGGCCTGCGGACGAAGGGTGGGACGAATACGTTGTCCATGGCGGCATGCCGCTGGCACTGTCGTATTCGCGCGCCTCCGACAAAGAGGCATACCTGCGCTCGCTGTTCGAGAAGGTGTACATCGCTGACGTCGTCGAGCGCAACAAGGTGCGACATCCTGAGGAGCTCGACGAGCTTGTGGACGTACTTGCGTCGGCGACCGGGTCGCTTACCAACCCGACGCGCCTCATGAACGTCTTCAGGAGCGTCAAGAAAAAGGACATCAGCGATAAGACCATCACCAGCTACATCTCGCACTTGGAAAACGCCTATCTCGTGAGCGAGGCCCAGCGCTTCGACATAAAGGGCAACGCCTATATTGGATCGCCCAAGAAGTACTACTTCGAGGACGTGGGACTGCGTAATGCGCGCATGGGGTTCAGGCAGGCAGAGGAGAACCACCTCATGGAAAACATCGTGTTCAACGAGCTGCTCTCCAGGGGGTTTAACGTTGATGTGGGCGTTGTCGACGCCTTTGGCAGAGACAAAAGCGGCAAGACCATACGCCAACGTCTGGAGGTCGACTTCGTTGCCACACTTGGTTCGTCGCGCTACTACGTGCAGTCTGCGTTGGCTATCGATGATCCGGAGAAACGCGAGCAGGAGACGAGGCCGCTCGCGAAAATCGACGACTCGTTCCGCAAGATCGTCGTTGTCCGCGGTGCGATGAAGCCTCGCCGTGATGAGAAGGGCCTGGTCTATATGGGGATACGGAATTTCCTGCTTGACCCCGACAGTCTTGATGTCTAGACGGATGACAGGGAGAGGTTCAGTGAATATGCATCCTCTCATTACAGTTGATGACATCAGGCCCCTCGGTGCGAAGGGTGTACATCGAGGGGCTGGTGGCCCGGCTTCCGTTGCCGGATCTGGGTCCCTTGGATCTAATATGACGGCATTCTTGGTAGGAGGCGCTATAAGCGGGAGAGGGACAGCCCCCTCCGTTCGGGGAACCGGCGACTCGATTCTTCCAGAATTCTTCCCTGCGGACTCGGCGGCGTATTGCGGCAGCGCACGGCGGGCCGTCGCGCTTCTCTGACAACGAGGGCGGTGGGTGCACCTGCACCGTTGAACTGCCGGTTGCGGCATGGTGAGCGCGTAGGAGCTTCCTGACCTCTCCGCGCTGTCCCTCTGGAGATTGTGGACGATACTGGCAATGGAGATGTCACCTTTGGCAAGATGGGTGCAGGCTCGCGTGTCTGTCGGATGGCGTCCATGGGAGGTTGGTCATGAAGAAGCTGAACATTCTCGAAGGGCCCTCGGGCATTCCCGCCATCGCCCTCGGTCTGATGCACATGCCGGCGCTGGCGAAGGATGAGGCCGCGCGGGTCCTGGCCAATGCCGTCGACCTCGGCGTGAACTTCTTTGATGAGGCTACCTGCTACGCGCAGGGGGAGGCGGAGCGCAGGTTTGGCGAGGCCTTCCCGCTGTCTGGTCTCTCTCGCGACCAGATTGTCATGCAGACCAAGTGTGGCCTGGAGTTCGCGCGCGGCGTCTTCGACCACTCCAAGGCCAACATCCTGAAGAGCGTGGACGAGAGCCTGGAGCGCATGGGCCTCGACTACGTGGACGTGCTGCTGCTGCACCGCCCGGACCTCCTCATGGACCCGGAGGAGGTCGCCGACGCGTTCGATGAGCTGCACGCCAGCGGCAAGGTGCTCCACTTTGGCGTGAGCAACTTCTCCCCGATGATGATAGATCTGCTCAAGAAGCACGTGCGCGTTCCCTTGGTCTTTGATCAGATGAGCCTCTCACTGGAGCAGTCGCAGCTCATCGATCAGGGGCTTTATGTGAACAACCTCACGACCGAGCGCTCCGTGGACCGTGACAACGAGACCTTCAACTACTGCCGCGTGAACGACATCACGATACAGACCTGGTCCTCGCTGTCCTATGGCTTCCCGGCGGGCGGCAAGCCGGGCGGCTGCTTCGTCGACTCCCCAAAGTTCCCGGAGCTGAACGCCGCCCTGCAGGAGCTTGCGGACAGGCACGGGACGACGAAGGCTGCCATCGCCATCGCGTGGATCACCTCGCACCCGGCGCACATGCAGGCAATCGTCGGCACGATGAGCCCCGATCACCTGGCAGACATCGTGAGCGGCGCGGACGTCACGCTGACCCGCGAGGAGTGGTACGGACTCTACCTCGCGAGCGGAAAGTACCTGCCGTAGGCATCAGTGGTTCCTGACGCTAGCAATTGGGCTGTCTTATATTCCTTGTTTTACTACCGGACTTTGGTTTTCTGATTCCCGTTATGGTGCCATGAGGCCCTTCAGCTGCGCCTGCGGCCGATCGAGGGTCGCTCCCCCTCGCCGCGGAGCATCCCGAGGGAGCAGGACGGGATCGCCTTCACGTCACCCTCGGTGAGATTGAAGTGCAGTAGGGGCAGGCCCGTCCTGGCTGCAAGCTCCTCTATCAGGGGGGTGTGCCTGGACACGTTGACATACCTCCTCTCGGAGGCGTGGCATACGTCGAAACCCCGGCAGAGGCCCATGATGTCCTCCGACGAGAACCTGCCTCCCAGCACCTTGACCTGCAGGAGCCGCACGAGCAGGACCGCGATGTAGCAGACGAGGAAGTGGCCGGCGATCGTGCTCTGCCTCTGCAGATAGACCGGCCTTGCGTCGAGCTCGGACTTCATGACCCTGAAGCTCTCCTCGATCCTCCGGAGCCGGTGGTAGGTGTCGTATATCTCGCGGGGCCCCATACCGGTCTCGGAGGTCACGATCATGTTGTGTCCCGCGAGCATCCTCGCCTTCCGGATCGCCTCGTGGTCGAAGGTGGCCGCGACCCTCATGTCCTCCCTGACCTCGCCTTCCCCGTCCACGGGCGCGAAGATGACTACAACTTCTGGTACTTGGCATAGGTGTCGACGTTCTGCGCATGCACGAGCAGCATGTCGAAGTGGTCGGTGCCGCAGCGTTTGAGGAGCGAGTTGATTGCGCCGTCGAATTCCTCACCGCCCGTCTTGGGCAGGTGCATCATACTGAACTCGAAGTGGCCATTCTTTGCGTCAACCCATCCCATAGCTGTCTTTCGGGCACAGCAGCTTTGGCAGCCTCTCATGCGGCTGCCGCGTCCGTCTCTTGGCCTGACGCTGTGCCAGCCCCGTTTCCCCTCGATACATAGGGTCCGAGCGTAGGATCGGATTTGAAGTACTGGTACAGCTCCTCCGAGACCTGTTCGGAGGAGGCGATCTCTATGAGAATGCCTGTCCTGCTCGTGTAGTAGCCATAGTATTCTTTGCCCACCACGAGCGGACCGACGCCATTGGCATCGAGCATCGAGTCAAGCTCTGGCGCATACACTTTGAACGAGATACCTGCCGGGTCATCGGCGGGCACCCACCTTTCCACTCCAGCGACCTTCTTGTATGTCATCGGCTTGAGGCAGATGCGCTCCTGCAGCGGCATTGGGATGCCTGTCTGAGAGGCACGTGCGTTGAAGTAGCTCGAATCGTCGGTCACGGCGGGATCCATGTACACATCATAGATTGAAACGAGGCTTCCAAGGCCGTGCTGCAGGTCTTTTGCAGCTCCCATGGCCTTGCTGCCCGCATACCAGATTCCGATGCCGAAGACAACGAGCAGCGCAAAGCTCAAAGCTTTGACATGGAGCGCGCGGTTTTCGAGATGGGACGCATTGGCAAAGCCCAAGCCCGCCTGCATGAACCCCCGGAGGCAGAAGCCAAGAATGGCCGTAAAGTAGATCAGGTACTTCCAGACCGCCTCCCAGCCAATCGTGGGCGGGATGCTGTCCTGTGGCAGAAGGTACAACATGACACTGAGCCCCACGAGGACAATCCAGGCCTGGCGCAGGTGCTCTCTGGCATCGGGACAGACTCTCTCACGCGTGCCCTCAGTGCGTGCCTTGGCAGTCTCGTCTCGTACATCGTCCATGGCAGGAGCCTTTCTCTGTCAGTCTGCGCACATCTGCCCTAATGGTATTATCGCACCGGACTTTGGTTTTCTGATTCCCGTTATGGTGCCATGAGGCCCTTCAGCTGCGCCTGCGGCCGGCCGAGGGTCGCTCGTCACCCAGGCAGGCGAGGCCGTCATAGAGCTGGTTCAGCGTGAAGGCTGCATCCACGCCTTCCATCTGCGGCAGCACGTCGGTGAAGGTCCTGAGCTTCGAGCAGGGCGCCACGGCGTGGGCGTAGACGAGCGAGGAGAGGAGCTCCGCAATCTGGAACCGAAAGCCGCTGTGGAGCTGCAGGTACGCGAGGTCGCCCGCCACGCCGAGCGCGTCATCCACCGCCTTGACCGCGAAGTGGCCCAGGTGCCTCTCGACGAGATCGGGCCCGAACTCGCGGACCTTCTTCCGTTCCCTGGCCGTCTTCCTCTCGGCGTTCATCATGTCCACCTCGGCCTTGAAGTGCGCGATGGGGTTTACGATGCCGGACTCCCTGAGCTCGTGCTCGTAGCCCAGTGCCTTCATGGACCTGTTCGCGGTGTGCCCCCGCTCGGGGTCCCAGTGGCTCTCGTAGATCTGGAGATAGAGCCCCTTTTTGTTGTGCGTTCTCTTGAGGAAGTAGGCCACCGCCGCCCCCTGTTAAACGAAAGCACCATAGCACTATATAGAGATGGTACCAGGAAATGTCCTCCTTGCTATCAGACCGCATGTGGAATCCTAAAGATCTGTGGTGATAAGATCTAAATACGGGTGTTTTGCTACTATCTTAGCCAAATAATTTATAATGGCTAAGATAGTAGAGAGGTGGCGAGGATATGGCGGAGCAGTTCGACTATGACAGGATGCTTGCGAGCCTCCTAGTGCCAGAGGTGTTCTCTGCACTTGCGGATGTGCACGAACATAGGGGCAGGGAGCAACTCTATGTCACCATGGCACCCGACGTTCTGGACAGCCTCGTCGAGTCGGCGCGCATTCAGAGTACGGGCGCCTCGAACAGAATCGAGAACATATCCACCTCGGACAAACGCCTACGCGAGCTTGTGACGGCAGGCGCGAAGCCCCATACCCGTGACGAACGCGAGATCGTGGGCTATCGCTACGTACTTGATGAGATACATGTGTTGCATGATGACATTCCCGTTATGCCCAACGTCATCCTGCAGCTCCACCGCGCCCTATACCGATTCACCGAGGCCGGTTTTGCCGGGCGGTGGAAGGACTCGGACAACGTCATTGCCGAGCAAGGCGAATCCGGTGAGATGGTCGTCCGGTTCAGGCCCACAAGTGCCGTCGCGACTCCCCATGCGATGGAGCGAATCTGCGACGAGTATGCAAGGCAGATTGGCACCGGCAGGCATGACCCACTGCTCGTCTCGCTGGTCTTTGCCTTCGACTTCGTGTCCATCCACCCGTTCAACGACGGCAACGGACGCATGAGTCGCCTGCTCATCCTGCTTCTCCTGTACCGCAGCGGCTACCTCGTGGGGAAGTACGTATCCATCGAGCGCGAGATGGAGCGCACGAGGCAGACCTACTACGAGGCGCTTGCGGCAAGCTCTGTGGGCTGGAAGGATGCCACGAGTGACTATGCGCCATTCGTGACCTACATGCTGGGTGTCCTCATCGCCTGCTATGGGGAGCTGGACGAGCGCGTCGCGCGCCTGTCGTCTGGTAAGAGCAATGAGGATATACTGCGCGCGTATTTCGATGGTCTTATGGGCGCCGCCACCAAGTACGAGATCATGGACGCTAACCCCTCGATGAGCCAGCGCACTATCGAGCGCATCCTCCAGAGGCTGCAGGCGGAGGGTGCCATCGAGAAGGTCGGTGCCGCCCGCGCCACGATGTATAGGGTGAGGCGCTAGGTGGGTGCACGTGTGCCGCGGATGTGGGCTCGCTGCCGCTGGCACGCCTGGGAGGGGCGTCTGGCAGGCCTTGTAGGGGGGGTGGCCATGTATACCGCCAATGGCGGTATACTTATGGCGATATACATGAGAGGATGCCCATGGCCTACGTCCCACCATTCGAGCGAAACGACCGGATCGATTCGCTCTGCATGGAGATTGCCGAGCTCGTCGGCAAGATATCTCCCCAGTCGAATTTTGCCGCGAGTCCTACGCTCCACCGCGAGCTGCGCATCAAGACGATACACTCTTCGCTTCTCATTGAGGGGAACGAGCTTGACGAGAAGGCCGTGACGGCGATCCTCGATGGCAAGCACGTATTGGGTGACGCTCATGACATTCTTGAGGTGAAGAACGCCCAGCGTGCCTATGAGTTGCTTCCACGCCTCAATCCGTACTCAATCGATGACCTTCTCAGAGCGTATGGAGTGATGATGAGAGGGCTTGTCCCCGAGGCCGGCCGCTTTCGCTCGGGAAATGTTGGTGTGTTTGATGGTGGTACCCTCATCCATGCCGGGACGCCTGCCAAGTACGTGCCTGAGGTCATGTCCGACATGTTTGCATGGCTTAAGAGCACCATCATGCATCCGCTGCTCGCCTCGTGCATCTTCCATTTTGAGTTTGAGTTCACCCACCCGTTCGCTGACGGCAATGGCAGGATGGGCAGGCTCTGGCACACGCTGCTGCTCTCAAGATGGAGGCCGATCCTCGCATGGCTGCCCGTCGAGAGCACCATCCGCAGTCGGCAGGCGGGGTACTACGCGGCTCTTGCCGAATCGGACGCACGAGGATCGAGCGAGGCATTCGTCGAGTTCATACTTGAGGTCATACGCGACGCCATCATTCCCTTTGCCCTGCCGCAGAGCGCGCACGAGCTTGAGCTGTCGGATGCCCTGTCATTCTTCGAGGAGAACCCCAGGGGCACGATCTCTGCCCTCGCCGAACGCCTCGGTAGCTCGAAGCGCACCGCCGAGCGTGTGGTTGCGGAGCTCAAGGCGGCCGGCAAGCTGGAGAGAGAGGGGAGCGCAAGAGCTGGCGTGTGGATCGTGCGCAGGTAGGGCGTTGGCCCCCAGATCATTTCCCGCCCCCAGGGTCCCAAGCCGTCCCATTTGTGTCGCGTACACCTACTACCATCATCAGAAGAGTAGCTGGTGTCTACAAAGGGGGCAGGATCACATGGACGAGATAGATTGTGGGACGAATCGAGAAACGATTGCGAACATGTGCCGACGCTTTCGCAGAAGTATGTACGACACTTCCAACCTTGTTGACTGGCAGCAGTGGCATCGTGAGAGGAACTGGATCCTGACGGGGAGCAAGGATCGGAGTTTTTCTTGGCCCATCTTCGGAAGTCTGGTTGTGCAGGAACCCGGGTATCTCGCGCTTGTCCTGACGGCAGTTGGCATCCTAGGGGTCTTCCTCCGCTTCGCAGCACAGTTATGCAAGGACATACCCTCCTTGCGTTTTCTCTGGGAGTTCTTTCGACCGGCGCTTGAGTTTGACGCTTCGGGTGGGGAAGCGATAGCGACTATACTGACCGCTCTGCTTATGGGCGCTCTTGTCATCTTGCTGCTGTCTCTTCCGGTCATGCATACGGGAAGAGAGTTGTGCAGGCGCCATTGCAAGTTGTCCGGTCCTAGCCGATTCTGTAAGTGGGAGGATCTTGAGCACTATAACAAGATCTGGCTACAGGTAAGCGGAGCATGTTCGGGCTTCCTGCTCGGCTATGCCCTCATGGCCATCGTTGGCGTTTTGCGCACAAATGTCTTTGGTGCTGCGTCGATGACCTTCTTGGGCGCCTTTCATTTCTGGCTCCTGCTCCCGACCGGAACACTCAAGCGACTGCTTGAACTTAAGTTTGTTCCTCTTAGGGGGCTTCTGGCTGGATTATTGTCAGTCCTGCTGGTTGCACTACTGGGAAGTCTAGGAAATTACCAGGTCATTCCAGAGGTTGTTACAGCTGATCTCTTGAGCAAGGCCCTAAGCCTATACAAAGACCTTTTTTTGTTGCTCCCTCTTACCCTTATATACGATGTCCTAGGGTGTGTGCAACAGTTCAGGACTAACCGTGAGATGGCCCAGAGGATTCCGTTGATAAGGCGCATAGATACGTTCTCTGACAAACACCCCTCAGCATTAGGAGAAGATTCTTCCCAAGCAGGAGGAAAGATACTACCACGTCGTACATACTCCGATTGGTTCAAGGGTGATATGCGATGGGCGATCATCGAGATTTGCATTCCGTTAGTGGCCATTTTTATATTTTATTGTGTTGGTAGCGTCATCCCGTATCCTGCTGTCTGACAACGTAGGGTGGCATGACGGTTGGCACCTTGGCCGTCTCCAATCATGCGGTACGTCACATCGATGAAATCCTTTGCGAAGGTGTGTGGGTGGCGATTTGCATATTGTGGACACGAATTATGCCCATAATTCAAGAGGTGAATGATACAAGCCTAGGGCGTCAATGAGGAAATACCGACCATGGAAAAATTTCCATCCTCATTGTACGAGCATCGAGTGGCAGGCGACGCCCGTTACTACACTGTTCATGACAGCCGGCTTCCTTTGTTGGGCCTGCCTCATAGTGGCAGAAGGTTCCAAATGATGGCCGCGCCCGTGTGCCGCAGGACCAGGGGCTCGGCGCAGGGGAGATGTGACTGAGCCAAGGATGAAGGAGGGCCATCTCATGCAGGGTCGAGCACTCAACGTCGCATACATCGGCAATGGCAAGAGCGCCAACCGCTATCACATACCCTACGTGCTCGCACGTCAGGAGAAGTTTCGCATCAAGGCCATCGAGGCTCGCCACATAGATCACACGGCATGGTCCGAGGTGCCTGGCGTGGCATACACCACGGACCTTGAGGGCATGCTGGACGACCCCGAGGTGGACATCATCGAGGTGACGACGCCCTCCGACCTTCACTTCGAGATGGCCAAGAAGGCCCTTGAGGCCGGTAAGCACGTGACGGTCGACAAGCCCTTCGCGGCGACCGCTGCGCAGGCGCAGGAGCTCTTCGACCTTGCCAGTGCCAAGGGCGTCACGGTCCAGTGCTACCAGAACCGCCGCTTTGACTCTGACTTCCTTACGGCACGGCAGGTGCTTGCATCTGGCAGGCTGGGGCATGTCTTCGAGGTGGTGACGAGCTACGACTATTGGCGCCCTCGGATGCTTGCCGGCAAGCCGCTCGACGTTGTCAACCAAGCCGCCTACGGACACGCCTCGCACTGCCTCGACCAGCTCATCAGCTGGTTTGGCATGCCTGACCATTGGCGCGGCGAGCTCAGGCAGCTGCAGGGCGAGGGAATGGCCAACGACTACTTCGACTATGACCTCTACTACGACGACCTTGGACTCAAGGCAACGGCGCAGGCCAACTACTCGACAGCTTTTCCGCGCCCGAGCTTCGCGCTCTATGGTGACAGGGGCGCCTATATCAAGGGGGACAAGGACCAGCAGGAACGTGACCTCAAGCATTTCTACCTGCCCGTCGGGCACGATGACTTTGGCCTGGATGCGCCGGGGCAGTGGGGGACCCTGCGCTACGAGGACGCTGAGGGCCTGCACGAGGAGCGCGTTCCCTCGGTACGCAGCAGCTATTCCCAGTGGTATGACGCGCTGTACGAGACCGTCGCGCACGGTGTGCCCCAACTCGTTACGTCCGAGGAGACCATGATGCAGATGCGCATCCTCGAGGAGAGCGCGCGACAGCTGCGGTAGGGCGGCAACCAGATCCGGCAGAGGGTGAGCCATCAATGATGTCGGCTGTCATGAGGGCCGGGATGGGCCGACAGCTCGCTCACGCCTGCGCCACCACCACGATCCATGGCCTTGACTCGTGGTGGTGGCAGGTTATGGTCGTGAATCCCGCACCCCGCAGCGCGTCGCCGATCTGCTCTGTGGTGTAGCAGCGCATGCCATCGATGATCCGCTGGAACCTGAGCGACGCCGCATCCGTCCCATCCGACTCGTTGACTATGCAGAAGTGCCCACCGGGGTGCAGGATTCGATGTACGTTTGCAAAGCACTCCTCGAGGCCGGGCCAAAAGTAGATGGTCTCGAACGCCGTGGCCAGGTTGAATGAGTCATCGGGAAGGTCGAGTCTCGAGACGTCCCCCTGCAGTACCCTGCATCTTCCCTCGTCTACCTGGGCCCTGTTGTATGACGTGGTCTTCCTGACGGAGAGGGGAGCGTAGTCGAGGGCGCACATGCGCGCATGCGGGTAGCGCCTCATGAGCGTTGCCGCGTTCCTGCCGCCGCCGCAGCCCAGGTCGATGATGTCTGCAGGAGTCATTGGCGGAAACTTGTCCATGCCCCAATCAGCTAGAGCCGCGTGCCCAGAGTTCATCCCGCTGACCATGAGCGAGCCCAGGATCCCCTCGGGCTTGCGGGTGTTGTTGACGAAGCGCGTGAATAGTCCCATGCGGGTCCCTTCGATATGTTGCCTGCGCGTCCGTCCCATGGCGACGCTCCGCCAGGGCGGTCCCAAAGACCGTCTCTGCCTCTCGGAGAGTATATCGCAACAGTTAGTTTTGGCTAATTTGCAGTATGATATTTTACGGAATGTCGAATCGTGCGGCCACCTTGCTCGGAATCATGTGGGCACATGTCGGATATGCGAGAGGGTAGGCACACATGAGGTTTGACGTGGTGGGAGAGCTGGGGAACCCCATGGTGCTGATGCTGCCGGGCTCGTTCTGCACGGGCGACACGCTGCGCCCCATAGCCGACAGGTTGAGCGGGAGCTACTGCGTCGTGCTCGTCACGTTGGACGGCCACGTTCGTGGCGGGGGCGACTACCTCTCCAAGGAGGATGCTACGGACAAGGTCGTCGGTTGGCTGCGTGACCGGGGCGTCGGACACCTTGCGATGGCGCATGGCACCTCGATGGGTGCCATCAATGCGCTCGACATCGCACGGGAGGGTTCCATCACCTCCGACGTCTGGTTCTTCGATGGTGGCCCGTTCTTCGACTTCCCCAAGCCGGTCGAGCTCGCCGTGCGAGCCGCCTTCCGCCACATGGTCCGTGTTGCCAGGCGCGATGGTGCTGCTGGCGTAACCGATGATGAGCTTGATGCCGTGCTCGAAAAAGGCATGCTCGGGCGCCTTCTCGGTGGCGGGGCTCCCGTCTACAGGGAGATGGTGCGCGACTGCATGGAGGTGTGCTCGTTCGTCTCCGACGCGTCGGTGGCCCATGAGTCCGCGACCTTCTGCGAGTGCAGGCTGCCGGACCTGCCGCCGGACGTGGTTGGGCGCTGCGTCTTCCTGTGGGGGAGCGAGGAGTCGGCCCGCATGTCGCACAGGCGTGTGTTCAGGAGGTACCCGGATGCGGAGTTCATCGATGTGCCTGGTTACAACCACTGCGGCTATCAGTGCGCCCATCCCGACGAGTACGCTGCACTGCTGGACGAGAGGATTCGGGGGAGTCGCTGACATACGGGGTGAGGCTCGATCCATCGAGGCGCAGGTCCATGCCAGTTGTCTGCGACCTACCTGCGGATGACGGTCTCGGAAAGCAACTTCCTGCTGGTGTGGTTGGGCAGGGGCCCTGTCCCTTCGGCGGCATGGCCTAGGTCGAGGGCCATCAGGATGACCTCGTTGCTTGGAAGTTCCAACGCCTCGGCCATCTTCTGGGGGTCAAAGAAATTGACCCAGCAGCTGTCTACGCCCAGGCTCTGTGCGGCAAGCAGCATGTGCGTGGCCACGATGCTCGCGTCCTCTATGCCAGAGTCCCGTACGCCACCCGGATAGGTGAAGACGTTGGTGCTGTCGAACGCCACGAGCAGGACGGTGGGGGCGCCGTAGCGACAGGGGCAGATCTCGTCGAACCGCGCCAAGGCCTCGTCGGACTCGAGCACGTAGACCCTTTGCTCCTGGAGGTTCTTGGCGGTTGGCGCAATGCGCCCGGCCTCCAGGATCGCGTCCAGCTCCTCTTTGCTGATTGCCTTGTCGCCAAACTTCTTGCAGGAATAGCGATCTCTGATGACGTCCGCAAACTCCATGAGGGTCTCCTTGTCCTGGTGCCTTTCCTACCTCACGATGTAGCTGTCCACGATCTCGCCGTAGTAGATGACGTGGTAGTAGCAGTTGCCGCCCTTATCGATGTCGGTGACGTCGGCGGGGTAGAAGCGCCCCTGTATGTCCTCGGGGACGGAGCCTTTGTCCATCAGCTGCTGGTACATGACCTTGCACTCCAGTGTCAGCGGCACCTCGGCGATTGCGGGGACGTCCACCGTGCTGCCGTCCACCAGGGTCAGGCCCAGCTCGGCGACCTTGTCCACGCTGCGACCGCTCTTGGTGCCGGCAACGGCGAAGATGTCCCTGTTCAGACGCTCTCCCTCAAGGGGAACGTTGACGGTGAACTCCGGGTTCTTCTCGAGCAGCGCGTGCGTGTGGCGGCTCGTGCGAACGAAGGCGGTGAAGGTGGGTTTGCCCCAAAGCGTACCGATGAGCCCCCACCCAATCACCATGGTGTTCACCTCGCCGCCTGCCTTGGTGGTGAGCAGGATGCCCCCGGGGTTCGCCTGCGTGATCGTGTTCGCATGCTCAAACGGATCGACGTGCTGCCGCTCCATGATGGCCCCCTTCGGTCGTGACTTCGTATGCAACCAGCCTACCCCGTCGTGTGCTGCGATGGGCGCCTTGACGAAATCCTGACACGCATCGAGCACCCCCTTGTCCAGAGGGGGGCATGGCAGACGTCCGATCGGGATCCATCCCGGCGGATCGCGTGATGGTAATGCTGCCGGAACCTTGCGTGCTGTCGAGGTCTGGAGCAAAAAATGCATTGCGCATTGCCGTGCATGAAGCTCCGGCACCATCTCTCATGGTGTAATCCTCGTCACCCGAACCAACCCTGTGCGGGGTGACGGCCGCGTTTTTGCGTGGATGGCCCATGCCCCGTGGGTGCGGCCCAACGTTCCGGCCATGGGTGGGCCGATGAGCCATCTCGATCTTGGATCCATCGAGACCTTGGGATACATGAGAGATCGATGCTGGCGGCTTTCCAAAATAACTAATACGTCACGCAATGATTTTCTTGTTGTATCTATTGCGCTTCATATAATTAAGCCGATGGGAGGGGGAAACGAGGATGTCGCTGAACTACCGGGAAGCCGTCAAGCTGATTAGAAGAAACGGTGGTAGGTTCATATGGCATGGGGCAAGGCATGACATCTTCGAGACCAAGGATGGGAAGGAGATACAGGTGCCGCGCCACGCGAAAGACCTGAGTTCGGGAGTGGAGAGGGACATCAAAGAGAAGCTGGGAATGAGGTAGGTTCCGGCCCCGATCTTGGTGGGAGGAAACATGAAGTATGTATACGAAGCAATCATAGAGCCCGTGGGCAGGTTCCTCGAGGTGAGGTTTCCCGACCTTGGTATCATCACCCAGGGAGAAGACTTGCAGGATGCTGCCTTCAGGGCACAGGACCTCTTGGAGAACCACATCGTTATGTCGCTCGAGAGGGGCGAGACCCTTCCCGTACCAACCTTCGGCAACGAGTGCAGCGCCAATGGCTACCGCATGGGCATTGTGGTGGAATGCGACAAGGATACCCCGGAGGATAAGACCATGAGCGTCAACGAGGCCGCAGACCTCCTGGACGTTACGCCCGCACGTATCCGGGCAATGATTCGCGACGGCATACTCGCCTCGCGCAAGGTCGGCATGGTTCATATGGTCGATGCGGCTAGCGTGATGCGACGCTTCAACGAACCCATCCATGCGGGCAGGCCGAGGAAGGAATCCGTGACAGCATAAGCGGGGCATGCGTCTTCTCCTGTCCGCAAGGCCCGGGCTGTCTGGGGTGGGGAGACGGGTTCAGAGAACATCGGAGGCAAACGGATGCTGTTCCTCATGTCTGGCCTGAGTGCATACGTCTACCTGTTCATGCTGCTTGCGCTGGGTCCTGCCATTGTGCTGATGGTCTATGTGTATCGGCTTGATACCCTTGACCGGGAGCCGATTGGGCTGCTGTGGTCGCTCGTCATGAGGGGTGTCGCTGCGGCACTCGCTGCAAGCCTCCTTGAGGCCATCGGCATGCGGGCCTTCGGGCTCCTCTCGGGTCTTGACCCCTCTGGCATGCAGTTTGAGGTTATGGGCGACCTCATGGTGGTCGGCGTGATCGAGGAGGGCGTCAAGTATGCGCTCATGGCTCGAAGGACCTGGAACAGCCCTGCCTTCAACTGTCGCTTCGACGGGGTTGTCTACGCCGTGTTCACGTCGCTGGGATTCGCGGGCATGGAGAACATCACGTATGGCCTGGCATATGGGCCAGGCGTGCTGTTCTCGCGCGCCATCATGGCCATTCCGGCCCACATGGGGTTTGCCGTGCTCTTTGGCCTGTTCTACGGGCAGGCCAAGCTCTGCGGCGTACGCGGGCACAGGCTTGCGTCTGCCCTCTGCGCCGTGGGCGGCTATGTGCTCTCGGTTGTGGCGCATGGCCTGTACGACTCGGCTGCCGCCATGGCGACAAATGAGTCGGGCGGACTCTTCCTGCTCGTCATGATGGCCGTATACCTAATCGTCTTCAAGGTCGCACGCTCGGCGGCGCGCCACGACCGCCGCTTTGCCTCATAGCCGGCGCCTGGGGCCCCATGACAACCCCACCTGTGCCATATACTATCGAGGAGTCTTCTTGCGACAGTTTGGGGTGAAGATGCAATTCGGCTTCTCGGTGGTGGGCATGGCGTTCCTCGCGCTGCTGTTCATTCCCAACGTCCTCTGGGCAAGAAGCCGACCCTCGGGCTACGAAGAGGTGGCAAGGCACGAGAGCCGCGTGTTGCTTGCGTTTGAGAGGGTCGGCCAGGCCGCCACCACCTGCGCCGCCATCGTGTTCGTCTGTCCGCAGGGTCTCTCCCTGCCTTGGCTGCTCTGGTTCGTTGCCGCTACCGTCCTCATGCTCCTGTACGAGCTTGCCTGGGTCCGCTACTTCAGGGGAGGGGAGGAGCTCGCCGGTATGTACGCGTCCCTCGGCCCCATCCCCGTGCCTCTGGCGTCTCGGCCTGTGGCCGCGTTTGGCCTCCTGGGTGTCTGGTGCCAATCACCGGTGGCGGTCATCTCTGCCGTCATCCTTGGCATCGGCCACATCGGCATCCACCTCGGACACCTGTCGGCACACTAGCCCATGCCTACGTGCGCCGTGGACATGCGCAGGGAGTCTTCGTCTTCAATCTGAAATTTCCGCAACAATGCTCATAAATTTCAGATGTGTCTTGCGGTCATGTCTCATGCTGTCTAAAATACCTATATGAAATTTCCGCAACAATGCTCATAAATTTCAGATGGGGTTGCCATGATTATAAGTCGTCCCAGCTACATGCAGAAGCTCATCTCTGGAATGGGGTCGGATCAGGTCAAGGTCGTCACGGGCATCAGGCGCTGCGGCAAGTCGTTTCTGGTATTCAACCTGTTCAAGGATTACCTGCTCAAGCGGGGTATCCCCAAGACCAACATCATCGAGATGGCGTTCGATCGGTTCAGCAACAGAAGATATCGAGACACCGAGACCTTCTATTCCCATGTGACGGAGGAGCTCGGTAAGACAAGCGGGAAACGTTACGTGCTTCTGGATGAGGTGCAGCTGCTCGACAGCTTCCCTGAGGTTCTTATGGACCTCATTGCCATGCCTGACGTTGACGTGTACGTGACGGGTAGCAACGCGCGGCTGCTGTCCAAGGACGTGGTGACCGAGTTTAGGGGACGCGGCCAGGAGATAGCGATGGCACCATTGAGCTTCTCGGAATTCATGAGTGCATATGGTGGCGACAAACGCGACGGCTACGCCGAATACGCCACGTATGGTGGGCTTCCTGCGGTGCTTTCCAAGAAGATGACCCAAGAGAAGGCCGATTATCTGTCCTCTCTCTATGACGTGCTCTACATTCGCGATATTGTCGAGCGCAATGGCATTCGCGACACGGGAAACCTTGAGGAGCTTATAGACGTACTGTCCTCGGCAATCGGGTCGCTCGTGAACCCCTCCAAGATTTCGGCGACTTTCAGGAGCGAAAAGAACACGACGATTGCCCCCGAGACCGTTGATCGCTACCTATCGCATTTAGAGGACGCGTTTCTTGTGAGCCGTGCGAAGCGCTACGACCTGAAGGGCCGGAGGTATATCGGCACCCCATTCAAACTCTACTTCTCGGACCTGGGGCTGCGCAACGCGCGCATGAACTTCCGACAGATGGAGGGCTCCCATATCATGGAGAACGTCATCTACAATGAGTTGAGGGGTCGAGGCTTTGGTGTTGATGTCGGAGTTGTGCCCACGGGCGTCAGGGGCAAGGATGGCAAGGTGTGCCGTACCCAGCTTGAGGTTGACTTCGTATGCAACAAGGGGAGCAAGCGCTACTACGTTCAGTCCGCCCTTGCCATGCCCACTCCCGAGAAGCGCGAGCAGGAGGAGCGGTCTCTCCTCAGGATCGATGATGGGTTCAAAAAGGCCATCATCACCAAGGAGGGGTTTGAGCCTCACTATGACGAGCATGGGGTGCTGACGATGAACGTCTACGACTTCCTGCTCGACGCGAATAGCCTTGACTTCTAAGTTTTTGTTCTATCTGTACTAGTACACATATGATAGAATCGGGCCGTCCGATAGGACAGGTCCCAAGGAGGCCATGCAATGGGCGCAGACGACATGTGCCAGCCGAGCGGCCCGATTCTCGCCGTCGAGGGTTACTCCAAGAGCTACGGGAGAAAGAGGGCCGTGGACAACGTCTCGTTCTCGGTCCTTCCGGGCAGCATCTTCGGCTTCGTGGGGCACAACGGCGCGGGCAAGACGACGCTCATCCGCTCCATCGTGGGCGCCCTTGCCTTCGACGAGGGCGACATCCGGATCTGCGGGAAATCGGTTCGCACGGATCCCGTCGCCTGCAAGCGGGTGTGCGCCTACGTGCCCGACAACCCGGACGTCTATGGCTTTCTCACAGGCATGCAATACCTCGACTACGTGGCGGACCTGTTCTGCGTTGGTTCCGATGAGCGGGTACGGCGCATAGACGGCTTCGCCAAGCGCCTGGGGATGGAAGACAGGCTTGGCGAGATGGTCTCCGCGTATTCGCACGGCATGAGGCAGAAGCTCGTTTTGATCGGAGCCTTCCTTCACGAGCCACGGCTGCTCGTGCTCGACGAGCCCTTCATCGGGCTCGACCCCGAGGCGGCATACGAGCTGCGCACCATGATGCGCGAGCTCACGTCGCGCGGCAGCGCCATCTTCCTCTCGAGCCACGTGCTCGACGCCGTGGAGAAGCTCTGCGACACGGTCGCGATCATCCGCCAGGGCGGCATCGTCCGCGTGGGGACGACCGACGAGGTCCGTAGGGACGAGAGCCTCGAGCAGGTGTTCCTCGAGCTCGCGAGGGAGACGCGCAATGGCTAGCCTCGCGCCCCTGCTCAGGGTCCAGGCGCTCGGCGCGTTCGGCGTGGGCCGCCTGATGAACGAGCGCGACCCCAAGGCGCGAAGGAGGCTCGCGCTCGCCGCCGTGGGCGTCGCCCTGCTCGCCGTGTATGTCGTGGCGTATATGTGGGCGGTCGGGCAGGCGTTCGTTGCGCTCGGTGCCGCGGGAGCACTGCCCGGCCTCGCCGTGGCGGCGGTGGGTGTGGGCTGCGTGTTCTCCACGTTCGCCAAGTCGAACGGACTCCTGTTCAGGTTCGGGGACTTCGACCTCGTCGTCTCGATGCCCGCGCCCCTGTGGGCCGTGGTCGTCTCGCGTGTCGCCCCGCTCTATGGCATGGGGCTTGTGTGCTCCCTGGTCCTCGGTGCACCGCTCATGGCTTCCTACCTGCTCGCGATCGGTGTTACGCCCGCAGGCGTCATCGTTTCCGTCTTGGCCCTGCTGCTGGCCCCGGCAGCCCCCCTGGCGCTCGCCCTTGCCGTCTCGTTCTGCGTGGCCTAGGCGGCGTCACGCACGCCCTTCGCCGACCGCGCGCTCGGCATCGTCGGCGTGCTCGTGACGGTCGCCATCGTGGTGGGGGTCACGCTCGCCACGGGAGGCGCGGGCGCGTCCGGTCAGGAGGGCCTCGATGCCCTTGTCCCCATGGGCGGGCAGCTGAGGGGAGCCGTGTCGGCGCTGTGGCCGCCCGCCGCATGGGCGGCGGACGCGATGGAGGGGAGCGTGCCCGCGCTTGCGCTGTACGCGGGCGTCTCAATGGCGTCCGGCGTTGCCGCAGTCGCGGTGCTTTCGCGCTTCCTGGTACCCATGAACTCCTTGCTCTGTGCCGGGGGCCTGCGTAGGGCGGGGAGTGCGCCTACGAGGACGGACGTCCCCCGAAGGCCCCTGGTCGCACTGGTCCGCAAGGAGCTCAGGCTGTGGCTCGGGACCCCGATATACCTCATGAACACCGCGCCCGGTCCCATCCTCGCACTCACCGTCGCCATCGCGGCGACCGTGGCCAGGCCCGATGTCATTGCGTCTGCGATGAACATCCCGGGGGCGGGCCGAGACGCGATCGCCACCCTGATGGTGGAGGTGCTTCCCTGGGCCCTGGGGCTCTGCATGGCGATGACATCACCTGCCGCCTCGTCGACCTCGCTTGAGGGGAGCGCGCGTTGGATTGTGCAGACCGCGCCGGTGCCCTCCTCCACGATAGTCGGCGCCAAGCTGGCGCTGAGCCTGCTCGTCACGGGACCTGCTTCCGTGATTGCCGGGACGATTGTCGCCGTTGGGGTCGCGAGGACGCCACTCGACGCCGTCCTGTGCGTCATCGCCCCATTGGCGATGGGTGCCCTGTCCTCGTGCCTGGGCGCCTTCCTGGACGTACGGCATCCCCACTATGGGTGGTCGAGCGCGTACGAGCCGGTCAAGCGCTCGGTGAGCGTCGGCATCTGCGTCGGCGTGGGCTTCCTTGCGACGTTCGCCGGGTTTGCGGCGACGTCGCTCACAGGTGGTGTAGGCACTGCGGCGGGCGTGGCCGTCGCACTGGTGGTCCTCACGGCGTCCGCGCTTGTTGCGAGGGCCGCGGTGCACATCCCGCTCCAGGACCGGTGAGGGGCGGGCGCGAGGCCCGATGGTATATTCAGCCTATGGCAGAGAGACATGCGCGGAGAAGGGGATGACATGATCCTCCATATTGACCAAACGGATCAGACACCCGTCTACCAGCAGATTCGCGACCAGATCGTGGCGGCCATCGCACGGGAGGAGCTCCTTCCCGCAGACCGGCTCCCCAGCGTGCGCACGCTCGCGTGCGACCTCGGCGTGAACCTCCATACCGTGAACAAGGCGTACGCCGTGCTGCGGGACGAGGGGTATCTCCTCATGCGCGGCCGCTCGGGGGCGATAGTGGCAGATTTTGGGCAGGTTGCGACACCCGAGCGCGTGGCGGCAAATGCGGAGCGGCTTGCGACAGGCCTCCGCCAGCTTGCCCTGGAGCACTGCGCCCAGGGTGGGACCGAGGAGACGTTCCTGGAGGCCGCGCGCACCCAGGCTACGTGCGTGTTCTCTGATTCGGGCGTGGCCGGGGTGCAGCGGGACGTGCGTGTGCTGGGCTTGGACGAGAGGGGCGATTGCCTGGGGGCCGATGGTTCACATGTCCGGCATGTTGCTCCGAGAGCTTCCGGGACCGCACCTGAAGGAGCATGATCGTGATCGCTGTCGCCACTATTGGCATGCTGGCGTTGCTGACGCTCGTCGTCGGCCTCCTGCTCGCCTTCACCCCGTATCTCATGCGCCGCACCGAGTGCTTCGCCGTGACGGTGCCCGCCTCCGCCCAGAGGGACCCGCGCCTCGTCTTGCTCAAGAGGCGCTACGCCGTGGTGATGCTCGTCCTGACGGCAGCGGCGACCATCTCCTCCCTGGCGGCTGGCATGCTGATGGTCTCTGGCCAGGAAGGGATTGGTACGGCGCTTATGTGCGCCGCCCTGCTCGTCCCTGTGGTCATGTCGTTCGTGCTCATGCTGCGCAACCGCCGCAGGGTGAGCGCGCTCAAGCGCTCCGAGGGTTGGGGGGTGAGGAGCCGTCAGGCGGTCGCCAGCGTCGCCGAGGAGGGCTTGCCAGGCGCGATTCCCCTAACATGGGACCTCATCTATGTTCCCGTCATCCTAGGGACGGTCTGCCTGGGGCTCGTGCTCTATCCCGGCATGCCCGATTTGCTTCCGATGCACGCCGACTTTCTGGGAAATGTCAATCGCTATGTGCCGAAGACGCCTGGCAGCGCCATTGGGTTTCCCGTTGCCTTCGAGGCGTTCCTGGCGGTGTGTTTCGCCTTCTCCCACTGGATGATTCTGCGCTCGAAGCGTCCGGTCGATCCCGGCGCGCCCGCCACGTCTGTCCTGGCGTACGGGCTCTTCGCTCGCGCCCAGAGCGTGCTCCTGCTTGCCACGGGAGTGCTCATGAGTGCGGGTTCCGGCCTTCTGTTCCTGCTCTCGTCAGCGGGGCTTATCGGGCTAGGCCAGGCAGGGCTCGGCATCATAATCCTCTGCGCTCCCTTTGCCATGGGCGGCGTGGTCCTCTCGGTCGTCTATGGGCAGATGGGCTCGCGTGTGTTCAGGAGGATGCAAGGGGGCGGCGAGCTCTTGTCAGACGATGACGAGCACTGGTGGCTCGGCATGTTCTACGTCAACCGGGGGGATGCGAGCATCTTTCTCCCCAAGCGATTCGGCTTTGGCTGGACTCTGAACTTCGCGCGGCCGGCGGCCTGGGCGCTCGTCGTGGGGATTCCTGCCCTTACCGTTGGGTTTGTCCTGCTTGTGTCCATCCTGACGGGATAGGCAGGGAGGCATGGCCAGCCCTCGGCGGTGGTGCCGGGGCTCATCCTTTTTGCGCCCGTCATGGTGCTGCTACTGGCCGCCGTCGACTACGTGCTGTTGCTGCTCACCTCCTCGTACGGTTTCGCGTCTGTGGTTCGTGCGTGCAGGCAGGACCTCATCACGGGCGCCGCGGCGACGGTTCTCCTTGTGTTGCACCTGCTGTTCGTTACCGATGTCGTGGCAGCGATCATCCTGCATTCAAAGGTGTGCAAGGCGGGGTGCGCCCTGGCCTTCAGGGGGGACCGTCCCGACGGCATGAGCCCTGTCGGGATATGATGGCTGATGGCTCGTAGTGGTGGCTGGCCGTGGCATCGCGCTCGCTGGTTCGTGGGGGCCGGGCGAGATGCGCGAGTCCGCGAGTCATTGTGTGGCACGCCCTCGATACCATGAGGTAGGTGACGTGGTGATCGCACGACCTGCTCTCGTTTGCTTGCATGCCTACTGTGTGTCCCGCAATGAGAGGGACGACCCGACGGAGATGCTATGCTCTGTCTCAAGGGCACTCATCCCATCTGGCGAGAGGGGAGCAGCACATGGCTTTTGGTACGGTCCTCCTACTCAATGGTATCTTCTTTGTCTATCTGATTCTTGCGGTCGTTGCGGTCGTGTTCATAGGGGCGGGACTTGTCGTCACCATCGTCTTTGCCGTGGGCTCAAAGAGGCGTGCTGCCCAGGGGAAGAAGCTTGGGCTCAAGAAGGCCATCCCCATCACTTTGTTCGTTGTGGGTCTTGTGCCGGCGGTAATCGTTGTCGGCACGTATGCCCATCTGTCTGCGGGTGCGGCAAGGAGCCAGGCCAAAGACGAGGCTACCGACAAGGCATTTGCATGCGTGGATTCGCATGACGTAAAGGGCCTCCTGGCTGTGTTCGACGCCAATCCGGACATTGCCATTGATGACTATGCCTGTCGCGAAAGCCTAGCGTCGGGGGAGTCGCTTCTGCATCGTGCGGTCAGGAAAGATGACTATGAGATGGTTGACACCCTGCTTGCCAGGGGGGCTCACCCCACTGAGGAACTGCTTCTTTTTGCATGTGACTATACGGACTGGGACAGCCGCTATGGAGAAAGCTTCCTTCAGCAGGGCCTGGATGCCTACAACCCCAAGATCGTCAATGTCCTGCTTGATGCGGGGGTCGACATGAAGCGGTCACAAGCGAAGTTGCCTCTCAACTACTTTGTTACAGCCATGTGTGGCAATGGCCTAGATGACGGCGACATCGTCATCATCAAGAAGATGCTCCAGCAGGGTGCCCGGCCAGATGCGGTCGATGGCAACGGCAAACGGGCCATTGACGTCTTCAACGAGACGCTTCAGGAGCCCTGGGCACAAAAAGCCGCTGGTCAAACGGATAAGGTGGAGGAGGTCAGAGGTTTGCTCACACCCCAAGGGTAGGGCTCATGGATGCAGCGGACATTCTGCGTCGAACCCATGCAGGATGGCGCACAGGGCACACGGGCGTCTGGTGGCATGGGTGCCACGACGTTCTCGTATGGCGAGGTTTTCGCTTCTCGGTGTGTGCGGTGATGGCCCCATGCGCTGTACCAGGTGACAACGTCTAGCCGCCAGTTTTCGGATGGGGCAAAAACCCTTGCTCATGACGTCGCGTAATGAACTGTAATGGGATGGCAGGGAGGCATTGGCATGAGCGAGAAGAGATATACGAGCGGTGAGATTGCCGTTGCTGCGGTCTGACGATTCGTACGGTTCGACATTACGACCACATCGGTCTGCTGCCCTCACGTCATACCCGCCGCAATGGCCCCGATGGCAACCATCGACTTGTGGCCGCCAGTCATGATAGGCCCTACCCATGGAACGTATGAGAGTTGTCCATATCAGCCTGCACGTTGCCGTCTGCACCCTTGCCACGCTCCTGCTCTGCGTCTGTCTTGCGGGATGCGAGAGCACGGGCATGGGCGAGTTCGGCTCCTCGCGCGATACGTCGGCCCTCTGGAACCAGCAGGTCCCAGAGGGAGGTGGCGCCATCCTCATCATGGGTGACGACTCCTCTCGGTTCTGGAAAACCTACCAGTTCGATGCCGGTGGGACGCTTGTCGCATCGGAGAGTTTCAATTCCGATGGGGGCACGTGGTCGGTCAGCTACTATCACTACGACCAAGGGAGGCTCTCTTCGGTTACCGGCTCGTGCGAGGGCGGCGGGCCGAACACCGAGAGGTCGTTCGAGACCACCTACAGCTATCACGATGACGGCAGCCTTAACGTCTCCCGTCGAGAAGATGGCACGTTGACCATGACGAAGAGCTATGACGCCGCCGGGAGAATCGTCGAATCGAACGCTGTCACCTCCAATGACCGCGAGACCTTCGAGTACGACGATCAGGGCCGCCAGACGGCGCATTGGCACTACGGATCCCATGGCGACGAGATCGACTGGCCCAGCTCCCAAACATACGAGTATGGCACCGATGACCAGGGCGACTTCGAGCGTACGTACTATTATGATAGGGACACACAGCAGCCGGACAGTTGCTGCACGAACTGGCTCGATTCCGAAGGGCGCGTGGTCAGATCGGTTCGCTCGACATTGCGGGACGACGGGACCTGGGCCCTCGATGGTTCGTCCATCGAGACCTGTACGTATGATGAGACGGTCGAGTACTATCCCAACACGAACAAGGTATCCTCGAGGACAAAGACGCGGGACTCAAGTGACCCGGCATCAGCGGAATCGTCTACGACCATCTATGATGAGCAGGGGTTTCCGGTCTCCTACGCCAGGACGGCCTATGGTAAGACCCATACCACGTTGGCAACGTACAGGGGCAATGTGCCCGCGGGGTTCTTGGATGACGGCTTGGACGCCCCCAAGGCTCCCTCCATCTTGGATTAGACTGGTGTGGGTTGCTGTGCCAGCTAGCCTGCCCGGACGAGTCACGCGTTCCACGCTGGCGCTGGCGGTGGCGGGGACGAGCACGATCTCCCTAGGTTCCGTCTCCGAGAGGAGCGCGTCGGTGAGTCCCCTTGTGCCAGCCAGATAGGACGTCAGGAACAGCTTCATCGGTGTCTCCGCTCGCTTTCGGTCCGAGAGGGTCCAGGTCCATCATGCAATTCCGCAAGCTGGAGCTCTCCTACCTTCGATACTCCTTCAGCTTCTTCGGCATGGGTGTCCAGCAGCTCCCCTGAGTAGGCCATGTCTGCGGTAATGCCTCCCCCTTGCGCATCGTCCAACTCTCGGGCAGTTGCACGCGCTCGGCGGGTCATTGTCGCCACAGGGACCTTAGCCCGGCGAGTGGTTTTCGACCGTGGACTCCAGGAACCGGTCGATGGCGGTGTTGACGAAGGCGGGGTCATCGACGTTGGCGTTGTGTCCCGCGCCCTCGACCCAGATGACGGGCACGCCGGTCTCCCTCGACCACGCCTTGTCGTAGGCCTTGACGAAGCCCGCCGCATCCTCGGTCCCGCATACGATCATGAGCGGGCAGTCGATGCGGTACGCGCGGTCTTTCGCCACGGCGTCGGAGATCGCCCTAAAGCCCCCGCCGTACAGCGCACAGAGCTCCCTCTTCGAGTAACGCTCGATCTGCCGGAGCATGTTCCTTCGCCCGTGCTCGGTGGTCGAGCAGTTCCCCGCGATCTGGCCGCGCAGGAAGCCTTCGGTGCCCCAGAGCCGGCATATCCCCTCCATGTGGCGCAGCACGGCCAGGTGCCATCTTTTGTAGTAGCGTCGCTGCATAGGTGACGAGTCGATGGAGACGAAGGCGGCCGTGCGGGTGGGGAAGAGGTCGAGGTAGGCCTGCGCGACGTAGCCGCCGAGCGACTGGCCGACGAGGACGGGATGCACCGCCCCACACGCCTCGAGGATTTCGCAAAGCGCGCCGGCCATGTCGTCGAGGTCGAGCCTCTTGCCCCACGGGCGCGAGAGCCCGTGGCCCGGAGCGTCCCAGACGACGAGGTTCCAGCGCCTCGCGAAGTGGGCGAACTGGGGGTCGAACAGGGTGTGGTCGGCCGAGAGGCCGGGCAGGAAGGCCACCCACCCGCGCTCCGCGTCCGCCCGCTCGCTCACCCAGTAGCGCACCTCTCCGTGCTCGGTGCGCAATGTCCGTTCGACCATCCCTGCAGCGATTGCGGGCTCGACGTCGCCCGGGTACGGTGCATCGCAAGGCGACGGCAGGCCTTCGAGATCGCCGCTCATGAGGCCACCTCCTCGGAAAGCGCGACGCACCAGCGGTCGATGATCGCCCCCATGTCGCACTCTATCCCGTCGACGTCGATGTCGTCGGCCTCAAGCACCCCGTGCTTCCGGGTCGAGCGCGCCACCTCACCCAGGGCCGTCTCCCAGAGATGGAGGTAGAGACCGAGCTTGTTGCCGAAATAGTGGGAGAGCGGGGGCTTGGAGACGCCACCTGCCACGGCGACCTCCGACATGGGAGCCTTGGCGTAGGGGCAGCGCAAGAACATCCCGAACCCCGCGTCGAGCATCGCGTCGCGCCATGCGGCAGGCAACGCGAGGAAGTGCTCGTTCATGACCGGATCCCTCCTTCTGACCGAATCGGTTAATGAGAGGGTATCGTATCCCCGTTGATCGGACGGCCGAAGGGGCGGAGCCAAGTTCAACGTCATCTGCTTGAGCCGTCGCTTTCCCAGCTGCCATGGCCGTCGCAAAGGACGGGACCACGGGCGTCGTGCTGGAGGACGAGATGGCTGCCCCGTTCTCCTGGTGTACGTGCCTTCGTGCCATCCGGCCCCAGACTTCCCGACGTATACCATCGCCATCGACCGCTCCCAGTCCGGCATCACCGTCAGTGACACGTTCTCAGCCTCAGATCGGCAGGCCAAGGTCGTGACCAACCACGACGGCTCCGTCGACCTCCACATCTTCGTGGATCGCATGAGCGTCGAGGTCTTCACGGCGGATGACACCGTCTCTGGTGCCAACCAGATCTTCCCCACGGGCTATCCCGATGGCCTGGCCGCATTCGCCGAGAACGGTGTGGCAACGCTCGATGCCACAGTGCATCAGCTGGCCGGCATCTGGACCGTCAAGGGCGAGCAGTCCTTGACGCCTACCGGCATCAGCGTTGACGCCACGTCTGTGGTTGCCAACCCTGGCGCCACGAGCGACGTGCGCGTGTGGGTGACGCCGGGTTATACGGACCAGGGTTGGACCGTCTCCTCGAGCGAACCAGGCGTGGCGTGGGTCGTACGCGCCGATACAGGCCTCAGCATCGTCGCCAGCAGGCCTGGCACCACGACGATCACCATCGCGAGTGCGGCAGATCCTTCCATCACCAAGACCATCACCGTCACCGTCCATGCCAACGAGTTCAAGACCAACGTCGATGGCCTCACTCCCACGGCAGGCACGTGGCACATCGATGGCCGAGCCTATCACGTCGATGGCGCCGGGCTCAACGCGTTCCTCATGTCCTCCGAGGAGTACAGCCTGGATGGGAACTTCTCGTATGAGGTGGACGTGAACTACAGCGACTCCACCACCAACCTGGTGTTTGGCTCTCAGATCACCGATCCGTTTGGCGGCTGCTACGCCATCCGGCTTCGTTCGGATGGCACGCTGCGGCTGTTCGACTTCAAGGGTGACCATACCTTCACCCAGGTGGCGGCCGACCTCTCCTACGGGCACACGTACCATGTAACCGCCACGGTACGGGATGGTACCGTTCGCGTCTCCATCGATGGCACGGGGCTCATCGCCTACCAGCTCACCGACCAGGACAAGGCCGATGCCCGTGCGTATGAGAAGGGCTATGTGGATCTTGGCGTCTGGGACACCGCTATGACACGGCGCACCCCAAGTCGATCCCCACTCCTCCTCCGACACCCAGGCAGTGCCACCATCACCATCATGGGCGGTACGGGTGTGGGTACCGTTGCTGGTGGGGTTGCGACCATCCCGGTCGTTGTGTGTGGCATTGCAGGGATGGTGCAGCAGCTGGCACCACGGTGGTCATCATCATGCTCTCACCAGCATGGATTCCAGAGCGTATGGGGATCCTATCGCCTATGGATCGGCTGCCTCACATATTGTCGGCAGGTTCGTGGCGATGCCCGTCGGCGCTGATGCGACGATGGGCACCCACGGCGAGTGCCGACACACCCATCCCGGCGGTCGCGGGAGCGTTTTGGCCCCAAGTGCGTGATGCTCCTTGCCAATTCGGGAGAAATCAAGGGCGCAATTGGCCCGTCACGTGCCATCCAATTCCACCTCGAGCGCATCGGGCGAGGAAATTGGCAGCAAACGAGCCTTCCACCGTCGCAGAAGCGACAAGGGAGCCACGCACTTGGGGCCAAAACGCTCCACGGAGGCCATGAGACACCTACGTCTACGCTGTGGGCGAGGGATTGGGCGCGCGACGCTTTGCCCGGCGCAGTGCCTTGAAGTCGCTCTCCAGCATGGCGACGGCACCTTCGGGCAGGTAGACCGCAAGTCTGCCGCCGCCTACGCTAAAGGTGGCCGATCCGTCATCCGCGATGGTCACATCTGCCTCGTCTCCCAGCACGCAGCGCCACGTTTCGCCGGCGTGGGAGGTGCCCACGCTCATGGTAAGCTGCGTCTGGTCGCGGTCGGTGAGAAGCACGGCCACGCCGCTGTCCTCATGGTCTCCATCGCCCTCGCGCGTCCAGCCGATGTCATCGGCGTTCGCAAGGAAGTCGTGCTGGGGACCATAGGCAAAGCGACGGCGGACCTCCATGAGCAGGGGCAGCTCGGCCACGGCGGGGACGTTGCCGTCGTTGGGCATGCCGTAGAGGTCACCGTAGAAGACACAGGGGTAGCCGGCCTCGCGCAGCAGGATGCAGGCATAGGCGCTGGGCTTGAACCAGGGCTCGATGAAGGACTGCAGGGCCTGGCCAGGTTGGGTGTCATGGTTCTCCACGAAGGTCACGGCATGAGTGGGATCGGCACCTACGAGCGTGTTGTCGAAGAGGGTGGAGAGGTTCATGTCGCCGTTCGACGTCGAGGCAGTGTACAGCTTGTAGTGTAGAGGCACGTCGAAGAGGCTCATGGGCGCGTCATCGCCCAGATAGTCCCTGAGCTCCTGGAGGTCGCCCGACCAGTACTCGCCCACGGTGAAGAGCTCTTTGCCGCTCGTCGTGCGCATCTGCGCCAGCCACCTGCGGTAGAACTCGCGCTCGATGTGCTTGACGGCGTCCAGGCGATAGCCGTCGAGGTCGCAGGTCTTGGTGTACCACGCGCCCCAGGCCACGAGCTCGTCGAAGACGGGCTGGTACATCACGTCGACGTCGCAGCCCATGAGGTAGTCGTAGTTGCCGTTCTCGTGGGTGACGTCGGGGTCCCAGTGCTTGCCCGCAAAGCGGAAGATGCCGCTGCGGTTTGTGGCGGCATCGTAGTCGCAGCCGTGGAAGCAGTGCCAGTTCCAGGTGAACGTCGAGTACGCGCCTGCGCGCCCGGGGAAGGTGTAGCGGGTCCAGGCCGTGATGGTCTGCTCGCCGCCTGCGGGCTGGTCGCGGTCCTGGGGGTTGACCTCCACGGCTCGCACCTGCTCGGCCTCGTCGGCGCCCATGCGGTGGTTGAGCACCACGTCCGCGAGCACCTGGATGCCTGCGGCCTTGAGGGCACGGATGGCGGCAAGGTACTCGTCCTTGGTGCCGTACTTGGTGGCGACGCTGCCCTTCTGGTCGAACTCTCCCAGGTCGTAGGTGTCGTAGACGCCATAGCCCACGTCGTTAGCACCGGCCTGCCCCTTGTAGGCGGGCGGGAGCCAGATGCTGGTGATGCCGCTGGCAGCGAAGGCCTTGGCGTTTTTGCGCAGGCGCTCCCAGTGTTTGCCGTCGGCTGGCAGGTACCAGGAGAAGCCTTGGAGCATGGTGCCGTTGAAGGTGGTCATGAGGCCCTCCTCGGATGTGTGGTCGGGGCACGTCCGGCCCCGCGGGTTGGTTCGATCCCTATGCCCAGCGCAGGGGCCTGCCGGCTCCCAGCTCGAAGTGGCGCTTGACGATGCCCAGGTCCACGGTGGCATAGGGGCCACCCTTGGACTCCACTCGTACGGTGGGCGCCACCCCGTCGTCATCCCGCCCGTCCACAAGGGTGAGCAGGAAGCTCTGCTGGTTGATGGAGGTGGGGGCAAGGCGCGCCGCCTCGACGCCTCGCTGGAACCAGTCCGGGGAGCCCGGGAGACCCGTCGCGACCTTGTTCGCGTCCTTGGAGCGGTGCGGGACGCCCTGCGTGGTGCCGTGCCCCAGGGCCACGACGACCACAAGCCGATCGCCCGGCTCCAGCATGCGCCTCACCTGGCGCCGCTTGAAGGTGAGTGCCACCCAGCAGCTGTTAAGCCCCATGCGCTGCGCCTCCAGGACGACGCGCTCGCCGTGGTAGCCACAGCGCTCCTCGAGGTCGTCGGCAGGGACGCCTGCCAGGACGAGGTAGGTGCGCACGTTGCGGAACCTGCCGTAGTGCGCCATGGTGCTCCTGAAGGCCTTGGGCTCGTCGCAGATCAGGCGCATGTGCAGGTCGCCGGCCGCGTTCTCCTCGGCGATGATGCGCTCGAGCTCCTCGCGCTGCCCGGGGTCGATGGGCTCGTCGGTGAACGCGCGCACCGAGTGGCGTGTCTCGATAGCTTCGGTCAGGTCCATGGGACATTCCTTCCTTGGGTGGGGTTCGTCCTGTCCGCCTCCACGATAGCGCTCTTGCACGGTCGGGGTCGGGTACCATGGGGCGCACGAAAATGGGGACGCTGAGGTCGCCGCCCCGGGCGGGGGTGGTCATGCGGCGGCAGGCTGGGCTTCGCTGCCTGCTCGGACGGGTGTGACGGGGATGACACCCCACATATCGAGACGAGATGCTCGCCTGCGGACTGCGGACATACCCGGTTGCGATCAGGAGGACGAGGAATGACGAGGCGTGACCTGAGGCCGATGGCTGCCGTTGCTCTGTCTCGGTGGCTCGTGACAACCGGTCCTGCGAACCACGTCCTGAAGTCCTTCAGGGGCGTGTCGTTCTCACGGACCCTGAACCTTGATCTTGGTGCCATCGAAGGCGGTGAGCGCCTCAGTGCGCCCCTGATGCCGTCAGTGCCTCGCCCGCCTCGTCGGCGACCGTGCGCAGAAGCGCGGCATCCGCATCGGTTCCGCCGCGGTGTGACCACTCGCGCATGACCTCGACCCAGTACAGTACGACCGTGGCTGCCATGAGGTGGGTCGCGAAGTCGCGTGGGGGGCGCAGGGAGTCCGGGAGCAGTGTGGCCACGACCTGCTCCCAGCGCGGGACACGCGCGTACAGTGCCCTCAGGAGCGTGGGGTTCTCGTGCACGATGGCGAGCCTGAGGGCGACGTCCGAGAGCCCCTCCCCGCCAAGCTCGCCCACGACGGCATCGAGGACGGTGTGGGCGACATCGAGCGGGCGCGCGTCCTCTCCTGCCGTGCCCAGCGTGCGTTCGGCGACCACGATGGCGGCGCTGTCGGGCGGCATCCCCAGGATGACGTCCTCCTTGGAGGGGAAGTGGCGGAAGAACGTCATGACGGAGACGCCGGCGGCCTGGGCGATGTCGCGTGCCGTCGTCTCGTCGTAGCCGCGCTCGTCGATGAGCCTGAGGCCGCAGGAGCGCAGGCGGGAGCGCGTCGAGCGCAGGCGCTCTCCCTGCCACGTCTCTCGAGCTCGTACGGCCCGCACCGAGGTGCCGCGTCTGTCAGCCTGCCCAGTCTCTCGCATGGTCTTCCTGCTCCCATTTTGATGTGTATGCGACGTATGCCGCCACTAGGAGGAGCACGACGGCCGTCACGCAGAACGTCACCAGGATAGCATGGGCATATGCGCCACTCGCGGCGGTACGTATCGCCTGTGCCTGCACGTCACTCTGCGTGCCTGCGGCTTCGAAGGCAAGCGAGATGGACGCGAAGCCTTCGGCGGCACCTCCCCGGCATGTCGCGGCATAGACCGAACCCACGATCGAGCCGAGAGAGCCAATACCCACAAGGCATCCGAGCTGCTGAAAGGTGGAGATGAGGGCGGAGCCGCCACCTGCTCGCTGGTTGGGGACGCGCTCCATGCCCCATCCCTGCATGGTGGGCAGTCCCATGCCCATGCCCAGGCCGCAGGCGCACTGCCCCACGACCATGAAGGGATAGCCCATGAGGGTCGTCGACACGGCCATGACGACCAGGCCGAGGGCGATGAGGGCGAGGCTCCCCATGCATGCCCGTCGCTTGCCCAGCCCATCCGCGACCTGCTTGGTGATGGCGGATCCCGCCATGGCGGCGATGACCATGGGCATGAGCATGAGGGCGCCTACCAGCGCGCCGTTCCCGAGCGCCGTCTCGACGTAGGAGGGCAGGACGAACAGTATGCCCGATATGGCGAGGTTGAGTGCGAGCAGGGACATCGAAGCGGCCGCGAACGAGGGTGTGCGTAGCAGGCCAAGCTCGGCAAGTGGGTTGGAGGACCGCGTGTCGTGGCGGACGAACAGTGCGATTGCCACGGCACCCGCCACCATCAGGCCCCAGGAGTCCGGGGAGGCGAGGGAGACCTGCGCGTTGATGAGGCCGGCCGAGAGCAGGGAGAGGCCAACGAGTGCGAGCAGCGCCGAGAGGAGGGGCAGCCGACCGCCGGACGCACCGTCCCCCTCATGGAGCAGCTCCCCCTCATGGGGCAGGAGGGCCGCATTGAGCAGCATGGTGACGACGAAGGCCACCAGGTCGAACACGAAGATGGAGCGCCAGCCGGCAAAGTGGACGAGCAGGCCCCCGAGCACCAGGCCAAAGGGCGCCCCCAGGGTCATCGCGATGGCGCGCAGCGTGAGGGCGCGCAGCTGTCCCTCAGGGTCGAACAGGTACTTGATGAGGGCCAGTCCCATGGGGACGTAGAAGCCCGCCCCAAGTCCCATGAGGCCTCGTGCAACGATGGTGACCATGGAGTTGGGCGCGAGGACGCCGATGACCGATGCGACGACGAAGGCGCCCGTGCCCAGCAACAGCGTGCGCTTGACGCCCCACCTGTCGCCCAGGGATCCCGAGAGCAGCATGAACGCCGCAAAGATCAGGTTGTATGCCGAGACCATCCACTGTTGCTCCACCTGGCCGGCCCCCAGCGAGACGGAGATCGTGGGGAGGGCGACGTTGAAGGCCGTCGTGTTGGCGAAGCACACGAACGTTCCCAGGCAGAGGCCCCCCAAGGCCCTCCACGCCTGCCTCGTCGCACCTGCACCCAGTGTCGTCGGGTCGTCTCCCTGTCCTGTGGCCATGCGCACCGCCCCTCTTCGCATATCCGTACGTTACTCACTAGCATACGAGTAAGTTACTCAATATCATATGAATGTCAAGGGGGAGACGATGGCAGCCTGGTGCGACATCGTCGGGATGGGGCGCGTGTCATCCGAGGGGCGATGGTCTCCCTGCCGCCACCCAGGCGGGGTAGAAGCGCTGGAACCACTTGGTGAAGGCACCCATGAGCAGGGAGAGCGCGCTCACGGTCATGCCCGAGTAGGGATGCAGGGGGGTGGCGGACAGGGTCGCGACCAGTACGGCGCTGAGCGCGAACACGACCGCCCACGCCAAGGTAAGGATCCGGTTGCAGTCCATGAAGAGGGGGTTTCCCAGCGCCCTGTCCCCGCCATAGCGGGCCTTGACGTAGTGGGCGGTGAACGGGACGCCCGTGGCGCACGACGCCGCCCACATGGCCCCGTACAGCACATACGACACCGGCTGCGCCCACGACCCCCCGACGCCGGTGAGCACCGCCAGCGAGAACAGGGATGCCATGGCAAGGGAGAGGGTGTCATACACCGTCGTCTCGTGCCGGACGAGCAGCAGGGGCTCTATCGCGCAGGTGACGAGCACGGCCAGGGAGCCCGCCAGGGCATTGATGGGGGTGGCGATCCAGAACGCCATCAGGGGGAGCAGGGACGCCATCATCACGGGTGGCCTGCGCGCGGGCTTCGTCGCATCCGATGTGGGGCCAGCCTCGGTTGGCTCCTCGTTGGAGCCGAACACCTTGTTCCACTCCATCATGAGCGAGAAGTCGCCCTCCACCGTGTAGAGTCCCTGGCCGAGCGCCTGGGTGCCCTCGAGTTCCCCGCGGGCGATCTGCTGCCACACCGCAAGCGGCGTCCTGATCACCGTGGTCGCGGTGGCGGGGCGCCCCTCGACGACCTCGGCCGCCTGGTCGGTCAGGTTGATCTGGCACACCTCTTTGATATCGGTGTAGTCCATCTCGACCACGCGCGTCGTGCCGGCGTACGTCGCCGGGTTGTACAGCAGTGCCATCTGCCTGGTGAACGCAAGGGCCTCGGACGAGGGCGCGGTCGTGCTCCCATCCCCCTTGATGCCCCAGCTCGCGTTCGCCATGGCCTCGTATGTCTCCTTGGGATAGAGGAGCCTCTCAAGCCGCCCGCGCGTACCGGCGGCGATTACGTCCGCCTCCGCGAACTCCGCACCGGCCTGGCGCACGACGGAGAGGTACGCGTCGGTCTTTTCGCGCAGCTCCCTCACGTGGAACAGCTCGCCCTGCCCGCAGAAGATCGTCTCGTAGTCGCCCCGTCCGCAGATGTGGTCGAACATGCCTGTCACGGCGTCGTAGTTGCCCTCCGCTGTGTAGAACCCGCAGGTGGACACCAACACCGTGCGCTTGCCCGTGCGGTCGACGCGCGAGGGGTGCGCCCCGTTGCCCACGCCGTCGGTGCGGTCGACCATGAAGGGCAGCGAGGTGGGAAGCTGGCGGTCTATCAGGTTCTTGAGAGGGCCGGGGACGCCAAAGTAGTACAGGGGGAAGCTCCAGACGGTGACATCGGCCCATTGCTGGTCCTCGAGCGCCTGCGCCATGTCATCGTGCATGCAGCACGCGCCGGGCGTCTTACCCCAGCAGGAGAAGCAGCCCCTGCAGGGGGAGATGTCCAGCGACCTCACGTCGAGGGTGCGCAGCTCCACGTCCGACCTCGCGTCCCTCATGCCGTCCACGAACGCCGACGCGAGCTTGAGGGAGTTGCTGGCTGACCCTTTGGGGCTGCCGTTGATGAGCAGGATGTTCATTACTTCCCCTCCTGTAGCGTATCGAGCTGGTCCCTGCATGCCTGGCTCCACTCGTGCAGCATCCGCGCATAGCGGATGCCGAAGTCGGCCGTCATCATCCAGAAGACGGACTTCCCGGCATTGCCCTCGTGCGAGCCGTATGCGCCAATGATTTCCGGCACATCCTCCATCGCCGTGACGAAGCGCTCGCTGAGCGCGACGAGTACCTGCACGTAGGCTTCCTGCTCGCTGGCCTGTGCCTCTGCCATGAAGAACAGCCTCAGGAGGAAGGGGAAGCGAATCTGCACGTCGCCACGCACGTCAGCCTCCGTGGGCGAGAGCCAACGGGACAGTTCCTCCCGTCCCGCCTCGGTGAGGGAGTAGACCCGACGGTTGGGTCGTCCCTCCTGCTCCTCGATACGGCTGCTCGCGAACCCCTTGCGTTCGAGTCCTTGGAGCTCGCGATAGATCTGACTGGTGCTCGCGTTCCAGAAGAACGCGAGGGAGTCCCTGAACACCTCCATGATCTCGTATCCGGTCATGTCTCCATAGCTCAGCAGCCCGAGTACGCCATGTTTGAGCATTCCGTCCCCTCTCGCTCGGTAATATTCTATAAGTAGAATATTACATTTGTGGTATATGTCAAGGGGATGAGAAAAGTGAGACAGGACGTAGCGTCAGCAGCTGCGGGTGCTGGGGCACTCGTCCGTTGCACGCTGGGGCATGTTCCCGTTGCCCGCCTCATCCCTTGGCATATGCTGCTCGCAGAGGAAGGAAGGCCGACGTTAGGGATGCCATCCTACGGTGTGCCAGTGCGTGCACGGCATCTTCTCGTAGGGTGGGGACTCATGGCAACCAGACGCTGTGACTGGGGTGACGCGTTCGAGAGGATGCGCGCCTACATCGATGCGACCATGCATGAGCGATGCGTAGACGAGCAATGCAACGCCCGCCGCCACGCAGACGAGAAAGGCGCTTCTAACCCAGGCGACGCCATCGCCGAGGGTGGCAGAGAGCATGACGCCCACGAAGATGGCCGTGATGCCCCCGACGATGCCGCGGGAGAAGAGCTTGTTGGCAGTCTCCCTCTGGGTCGTGGTGTAGAAGTCCTCCACGTACGGATGCACCCTGACGAACGCATCGTGCCTGATGCCTGCCGGAATGACGAGGCGGAGCCCAGCGAGGGCGAAGGCGAGGAATGCCAGGTTGCGTTACCGGCCCATGCTGCCTGTTCGCTGACTTGTTGATTCCTGAAGGTCAGTGGGTGGGTATGATGCAAACAGGTGTGGCGGGAACTTCAAGAGGGAGCTCTTCGTGCTGCTGACGCGCGAGGACCGTTTGCGTGTTGCAGGGAGCCAAGACCGGGGGAGGCTGCCATGAGAAGCGCGACGTTGGTGGTCATGAGGCACGGCGAGTCCACGTGGACGGACAAGGCCCAGAACCGCTTTGCCGGCTGGGCGGACATCCCACTCACAGAGCGCGGCCGCGACCAGGCAAGACATGCCGGCGAGCTCATCCGTGACGCGAGCATCAGGCCCGATGCGGCGTTCACCTCCCTGCTACGCCGTTCGATAGAGACCTGTGACATCGTGCTCGACGTGGTCGACCGTCTCTGGGTCCCCGTGATTAGGAGCTGGCGGCTGAACGAACGCCACTACGGTTCCTTCCAGGGGGAGGCGCGTCCCGCCATGCGGGAGCGCTACGGCGAGGAGCTCTTCACGACCTACCGTCGCAGCTACGACGTGCGCCCGCCCGAGATTGCCACGAGCTCGCCCTGGTGGCAGGGAGATGACCCGCGCTATGGCGTCATCGCGCAGGATGGGCTCGACAGCCTCGATCCCGCCCAGATTCGCAGCGAGTGCCTGAGGGACGTGGTCGTGCGTCTCGAGCCGTTCTGGCAGGCCTTCGTCACGCCATGCCTCTCGCTCGGCGAGACGGTCCTCGTCGTCACGCATGGCTCGGTGGTGCGCTCCCTCATCAAGGTCATCGAAGGCCTCTCCGACGAGGAGATTCGCACCGTCAACGTGCCCACCGGCGTTCCGCGCGCCTACGAGTTTACGAGCGATGCGTTTGGCGGCCTACGGGTGCAGGGGAGCGGCCGCTACCTTGACCCCGAGGCTGCGGCCGCGGGCATCGCCGAGACGAAGGAGCTGGGCAAGGTGTAGCCGAGGGACATTGCATCCCAAGCGTTGCGCACCGTCTCTCCCGTCACGGCATCGGAAACGAAAGGGATGGACCATGGAGAGTTGGAAGACGCTCATCTCGCAAGGGTATAGCGACATCCGTGGCCTTCAAGGCACCCTCGGCCTGTCGGACGGGGACGTCGCCGTCGTGCGGGAGCTACAGCGGACGTTTCCCATGTTCGTCAACCCGTACTATCTCTCCCTGATTGACCCGAACGACCCAGATGACCCCATCAGGAGGATGAGCATCCCCGACGTGTCGGAGGCGGACCGCAGCGGTAGCCTCGACACCAGCGGCGAGCAGTCCAACACGGTCATGGCCGGACTGCAGCACAAGTACCGCGAAACGGCGCTGATCCTCTCCACCAACCAGTGCGCGATGTACTGCCGACACTGCTTCAGAAGGCGCATGGTGGGCCTCAGCGAGGACGAGACCTCACAGCACCTCGAGGGCATGTTCGCCTATATACGGGAGCACGAGGAGATCTCGAACGTGCTGATCAGCGGCGGGGACGCGTTCATGAACAGCAACGCCACCATCCGGCGCTACCTTGACGGACTCTGCGACATCGCACACCTCGACCTCATTCGCTTTGGGACCCGGACCCCCGTCACCCTGCCCCAGAGGATCACGGAGGACGACGAGCTGCTGGGGATCCTCGAGGAATATTCCAAGAGGAAGAGGATATACGTCGTCACGCAGTTCAACCATCCGAGGGAGATCACCAAGGAGTCGACCGAGGCGATAGACCGCCTTCTCAGGTTGGGGATTCCCGTCCGCAACCAAACGGTTCTGCTGCGAGGGGTGAACGACGACGCGCGCACGCTGGGGACGCTGCTGAGGGGGCTCACGACGATCGGGGTCATCCCGTACTACGTCTTCCAATGCCGTCCGGTGGCCGGGGTGGTCAACCGGTTCCAGGTCCCCCTGCGCGAGGGCTACCGCATCGTGGAGCAGGCGAAGCGCATGCAGAACGGCCAGGGGAAGTGCTTCCGCTTCGTGCTCTCGCACGTCACGGGGAAGGTCGAGATCCTCGGGCCCGCCCAAGGCGAGGACATGCTCTTCAAGTACCACCAGGCGAAGGAGGAGTCCGACCAGGGAAGGATCTTCCGCCAGCCGATCGCCGAGGGCCAGCGCTGGCTCTAGGGGTACCGAGAAGAGGTGCGTGCATGACGTTCCGGCTGCCTGGGCGGTCGGCTTCTCCGGTAACAGGTAGAGCTCTCTGCGCTCCCTCTTGACGCCGCATGCCATGGCGCCTGTCCTGTGGCCTGGGTGTGCCGCGGTTGGGGACATGCGCTGATGGGGCGAGTTTCCCCCGGGAAATGTAAAGTACTCTTGACATATAGCCACTGGATGTCGTATCATGCAAAATGTAAATGGTATTTTACATTCAAAGGCGGAAGGGGTGGTCTGGATGAAGAAGACCGACGAGATGGACCAACGCATGTTCCTGAGGTCGGAAGAGTGGGGCTATCGGGTCCTGCTCCTTGCGCTCTCTGCCTGGACCCTCTACAACTGCCTTCAGGCGGCTCTGAACGGGAGGGGATATGAGCCTGTCCCGGGCTGGGTCCTGTTGGGAGGGGTGTTGGCACAGGGTCTCTCGAGGCTTGCGATTCGGCAGCGGATGCTTGCGGGGGACGAGGAGTATCATGAGCCCAACCGACTCCTCCGCGTGCTTCTGGAGGCAGTGGCCGTTGTCGTGGCTCTGATTGCGGCTGGCATGTACCTCGTCTCCAGGGCATGACCGGCATGAGGAACAACGTCAGGGAGCGACGGAAGAGGGCGGGGTACCGTCAGGAGGACATGGCGGCGCTGCTGGGGGTCAGCCGCCAGACGGTCATAGCGATCGAGAACGACAAATATGACCCCTCCCTTGGGCTTGCGATCAGGATAGCGCGACTGTTCCAGACGCAGGTGGAGGAGGTCTTCTTCCCCGATCGGTAAGTACGGCTGCAGAGAGGATGCGGACGGGCCTTCCCGCCTAACGGTCGTGGACCTTGCGGAGGTGTCCGTGGTGTGTGCCAGCGTGGCCTAGCGGAGCCAGGCGACCTCGTACAGGAGCATGAGGAGGTACCGTGCAGCTCCTTGCCCACGTTGATAGCGGCATAGTGTCCAGGCGAGGAAGGAGAGCCTGGCCTGTCCCGCCTCAGAGATGTTCTATTGACCACGTACCCCACCTCAGCATGCTCTGCTTACAGGCATATCGTTGAGGTGGCGATATCATTGAACAAATTCTCATGGTCGATCACGATCACCAGCCTGTCGCGAGAGAGGGTTCTGAGCAGCCCTATGAGACGGGTTCTTGATAGCTCGTCCAAGCCACTTGCAGGCTCATCAAATATGAGTATTGATGCTCCGCGTAAGACCGCCCGCGCAATTGCCACCTTCTGTCGCTCTCCACCAGAAAGCCTTGAGGCGGCCGGTCCGACTTCCGTCAGCTCTCCCTCCGGAAGCCTGCTGATGATCTCATCCAGACCCGATAGGTGAAGAGCCCTCTCATAGGCTTCCTCATCCATCTTCTCGATCCCGAACGAGACGTTTTCACGTATGCTGGCATTCAAGAGGAAGGGATGCTGCGAGACCGCTGAACAGTACCCTTTCCATGAGTCGGTGTGTGTTTAGTCAAGCCCCAGTTTCGGGAATGTGCACGCATTTCTTTCGGGTCCGTGCACGAAACTTTTGCGGGTTTGCGCACGGACCCGCCGACCCTTGCAACCTCCTAGAACGGGACCTCGCGGACGCCGGGGTCCGGCGGCGCAGGGGGCCCGGTCGGCCCCAGCTCCTCCGGGTCCGCGACGCACTCGGGGCAGTCGAAGCCCCTGCAGAGCGTCACGACGTCGTGGTGCTCCAGCACCCAGTCGTCGAGGTCCCAGATGGGGCACGAGGCGCGGCGCGCCCCGGGCTTCTCCCTCACGTCACTCGCCTCCCTTCCCGAGCATCAGCGAGTTCTCCAGCCTGTGGCTGGGCCCGCCGAACTCCACGAGCCTGCCGTGGCGCGCGACCCTGTCGACGATCGCCGCGGCCAGCTCGTCGCCCGCGAAGACCGTGCCCCACCTGGAGAACTCCACGTTGGTGGTGAACACGATGCTCCGGCACTCGTAGCTGTCGGATATGACCTGGCAGGGCGGCCGCGCGCCGTCCACGTCGAAGGGCACGTGGCCGAACTCGCCCAGGATCACCAGCCGGGCCTTCGCGACGTCCGCGAGAACCCTGTCGAGCGTGCCGTCGCGCTTCGCCTTCCCGAGGGCGAGCACCAGCCGCGCGGTCTGGTAGGACCGCACGGGGGTGCCGGCGGCCACGGCGGCCGTGCCAAGGCCTATCGAGGCATGCGACTTGCCCCTGCCCGTCTTCCCGAAGAACACGAGGTCCTCCGCTGCGTCCACGAACGAGAGGCTGCGCATCTCGTCGGCGCCCCAGCCGTCTGGGAGCCTGACGTTGGGCCAGTCGAAGCCCCCGAGCGTCTCGGGGACGGGGAACCCCGCCTGCCTGAGGAGCCGCCCGCGCTTGGCGCGCTCCCTGTGCGACAGCTCGTCCTCGAGCAGCGACGTGCAGGCGGCGAGCTGGCCCGGGGTGGCCCTGCCGAGGAACGCGTCTATGGAGTCGCAAGATATGAAGAGCGCACGCGCGCACGCGCGGAGGAGGCCCTCGGCCTCCGACCTCTGCCTGCTGCCAGGCTGCATCGCCGGCGCCCCCCTCCACCAGCCCGAACGCGCGGTCGTAGGCCCCGAGGTCGACGTCCTCGCCGTACTCGCGGCGCGCCTCCCCCGAGGCGATGCGCGCCGCGGAGAGGCCGACGGTCGCGGCGTCTATGCCGCCCGTCGCGGACAGGGACTCGGCCATGGCCTCGACGGCGCTGGCGAACCCGTGGGCGCCGGCCTCGTCCCTGAGGATGCGCAGGTCGCGCCCCGGGCCCGGGGCGTCCTCGCCGTCCAGGTGTGCGACGAGCTCGCCGGGCAGGGACATCCTCACGATGCCGTCGCGCCAGCCGGCGGGCCTCATGCACAGCAGCTTGAGCTGCAGCATGGGGTCCGACGAGTCGGCTGGCGCGTCGCCCCACTCCCGCTCGTAGGTGGCGACCACCTCGCCGGTCTCCTGGTCGACCACCGTGACGTCGAAGGCGCCGAGCGCGACGTTGGCCTCCCTGCGGGCGTAGGCGGGGCCCGCGGAGTAGCGGTGGACGCCGCCCATCGTGAACACGCCCTGCCTGCTGCACCTGCGGACCTCCCACCTCGCGCACGAGAAGGCGGCGGGCGGCAGCTCGCGCAGGGCGGCCCTGTCCTCCTCGAACAGCTCGGGCTCGGGGGTGCCGAGGCGGTAGTGGGGCTTGTCGCTCATGTCCAGGCAGTCCGCGAGCAGGCGCCGGTCGAAGGCCCTGACGTCGTGGAAGCTCGGGACCGGGACGAAGGCGTCGCGCCTGTGGCAGCCGACCTCGTTCTCGACGTTGCCCTTCTCGTTGCCCGAGTAGGGGTCGGCGAGGGCGTGGTCGAGCCCGTAGTGGGCGGCGAACAGCCTGAAGAGCTCGCTGGTGCGCACCTCCCCGCACACCCTCCTGCCGACCTCCGTCGCGTTGTCGAGCACCGCGCGCGCGGGCACGCCGCCCACGAACGCGAGGACGCCCGCGAGCCCCTCGCGCACGCACTCGGCGGCCTCGCCCCAGAAGACCTGCGTGAGGCCCACGTCGGGGTGCGGGAAGCTCACCGCGAGGCAGTGGCCGCGCGTGAGCGCGCCCCTCACCCCGGAGTCCGCCTGGCCGAAGTCGACCTGGCACTCGCCGGCGAGCCAGTCCAGCTGCAGGAAGCCCTGGGCGTCCCTCTGGTCCGCCTCGCGGGCCATCTCCCCGCGGCGCCTCCTCACGTACCTCTGCACAGTCGAGTACGACCCGTCGTAGCCCTCCTCGTCCCTCAGACGCACGTACACGCGCACGGCCGTGTGGCGCTGCCTCCTCCAGTGCCTGGCGTCGTCGGCGAGCCACCTGTCGATGGTGCCGGCATAGGGCGCGAGCAGCTCGCTCTCGCCCCCCGTCCTTCTGGGCGGCTCCGGCGACAGGTCCTCCATGTCCCTGTGCTTGCGCACCGTGGGCTCGGACACGCCGGCGGCTCGCGCGATGTCAGCCACCGAGACGCCTCTCCTCCACATCCTCCTGATGTCCTCGATCTTGTCCACGCCGATCATCCTCTCTTGGCCTCCTCGTGTCGAAAACGGACGCATCGACAAAGGTAGGCCACATCAACGGGTGGTCGGCGTGCCCATGCACACATGCGAAAGATTTTCGTGCTCAGACCCGAAAGACTTCGGTGCTCAAACCCGCAACTGAGAGGCTATCAAACACAGGCATAGTGTCCAGGCGAGGAAGGAGAGCCTGGCCTGTCCCGCCTCAGAGATGTTCTATTGACCACGTACCCCACCTCAGCATGCTCTGCTTACAGGCATATCGTTGAGGTGGCGATATCATTGAACAAATTCTCATGGTCGATCACGATCACCAGCCTGTCGCGAGAGAGGGTTCTGAGCAGCCCTATGAGACGGGTTCTTGATAGCTCGTCCAAGCCACTTGCAGGCTCATCAAATATGAGTATTGATGCTCCGCGTAAGACCGCCCGCGCAATTGCCACCTTCTGTCGCTCTCCACCAGAAAGCCTTGAGGCGGCCGGTCCGACTTCCGTCAGCTCTCCCTCCGGAAGCCTGCTGATGATCTCATCCAGACCCGATAGGTGAAGAGCCCTCTCATAGGCTTCCTCATCCATCTTCTCGATCCCGAACGAGACGTTTTCACGTATGCTGGCATTCAAGAGGAAGGGATGCTGCGAGACCGCTGAACAGTACCCTTTCCATGAGTCGGTGGCTATTGACTTGAGGGGAATGCCATCAACAAGGATCGAGCCCGACCAATTCTGAATCGATCCCAGGAGTATCTTGGCGAGGGTGGTCTTTCCACTTCCATTGGCGCCCTTGATCAGGACAAGCGACGGTCGTACTAGGTTGGCATTGAGTCCCCCAAATAAGATCCTATCCCCACCGCCCCACCTAAAGCTCAGATCCCTTATCTCAATCTCCGTGGGTTCTGTCCTCATCATGATGGGGGCGCCATAGGCAGGGGAATCCGCTGGGAATACCCCGGCTATACGGTCGAGTGCGGCAAGGGCAGGCTGAAGTGATATAGACACTGACACTGCGACAAGAAAGGGGCTGTAGAGGTATGAGGCATACTGCACGGATGCAACGATCTGCCCCAGAGACAACCTAGAGTCACCCATGAGCACGCCGCAAACGATATATACCAGGGCGGCAGACGCCGTTGTCAAGACTTTCATGCTCTCGCCTGTCACGGAGGCAAGAACAGCCTGCCTGATTGACTTGTCCCTGAATAGCCTGTTCGCTCGGTCAACCCTCTTCGTCCCATAGGCGGAGGAGGCATTTATCTTCGCTTCCTCCCTGCTCGCAACCGCCTCCGTCGTCCTGCCCGCAAGTCGTGCGCCTGCCTCGAACGCTTCGGCCATGGCAACTCTGTATTTCCGTACAGAATGAACCGCATAGGCTGCATACACGGGAATCGGCAGCATGGCGAAAAGCAAGATGCGCACATCGGTCGACGCCATGAGTGACACAGCGACCATCGCCTGAAGGATACTGCTCAAAAAGGTAAAACTCGTCTGTGAGAAAAGCGAGGAGACGTTGTTTGCCTCATTAATCCTCGATGCGATATAGCCGTCATCCTTGTCCGAAAGCCAATCGGTAGGCATCGATAGCGCTCGAGAGACCAAAGCGCCGCGAAAATCCGAGACGATGCTTTGCCCGACCCTTGCAAGTAGCTTCGCCGCACTGACCGAGAGCAGGGATTGGGCACCTGCAATGACAACCAGCGAAACCGCGAGTAGTATTATGATGTTCAGTCTTCCAGTACCGAACCCATCATCGATGAGTAGCTGCATAACCAATGATGGAAGCACGGTCAAGGCCGAATAGCAGAGGAGGAGCGCGCCTGCGCCGGTCAGTTTGCCCTTGTTGCCCCGAACGTATGGAGTCAAGAGGCGCAGGGAGCTGCCTCTGTTACTGACCAAATGCCTGAGAAAATGCATGCGGATTCCTCTTCATAATGGTGGCATAGACAGATAACCTCTTCTCGATCGTTCTGCGAATGGCCGCACAAAACGAATCGCCGAGATGGTAGTAAGGGTCATCCTCAGTTGTTGCGAAGCACTTTGGGCAGAGGCGAGACACATTGCACTTCGAGCAGTGTGACAATACGTGCACGGTATACTGGTCTACTGCCTCTTGGGCCGCCCTAAGTCCTGGTAGTCGCTAAAGTTCCTCACGATGTTAATCATACGAAAGAGTCAGGTAGTTTTTCATCGCTGAGACTCCCTTTTCTGCTCAGAGAGTCTTTTATATTCATTAAAGCGAGCAATCGCACTCTGTGCCCCGTCCAATGCGCCCTTATATTCCTTCGTCTCTGCCAGGCAGAGTCACGTTCTAGATGACATCGCTTCTGCATGGGCGTGCAAGATGCGAAGCGCTTCCTCAACATATCGGAGTGTGTTTCCTCCCTCGACAAGGTCTTCCAGGGTTTCGTTCCTCCTTGCCTTGGCGAAGGCATGTAAGGGGGCAGTATCGCTCGGGTCACTCTCCACTGCATCCAGGTCATTCACTGCGACAGCGTAGGCGGCGAAAGCGCGCGTCGCACCGTCCAGGTCCTTCCGCGACAGACTTATGCATGCAACCGAGAAGAAAATCCCTAGTACGATAAGAGGGTCGATGACGCTTCTCCCGAAGTGATCATAGAGCTGTGTGACGAGCAGTGCGCAATCGGATATCGCTGCATCGTCTTCGCTCGGGACGAGCCGGAGCATGAAAGGCACGCTTGCGAGGATAAGCTCCACGCCATCCGCAAGCATAAGCTGGAATAGGTGGCGTGCCGATTCGAAATCGCCGCTTATGTAGTAGGCCTCGGCGAGCAGAGGGGTGGAAGACGAGTCCGTTTCTGCGTTCGGGCCCAATAGAGCGACGATTTCGTCAAGACCTTCCTCGCCATCTCCAAGCGACAGGAGCAAGAACACCACATGCAACTTTCTCGCCTTTCTTACAAGGGCCTCAATCGGACAATCTCGCTCAACTCGTTCGCAATACTCTACGCCCCTGCCTGTGAACCTCATCGCGTCCTTATGTTTGATCACTCCTGCTGCCCCATTGTTCACTGCAAGCAACAAAGCAGCAGCGGTGAGCAGCAGAGACCAGCTCGAGTAGTGGAGCCTGACGATGACGTCCAGGTGTTCGTATGCCTCTGCTGAATCAGCCTTGAATTCCTCAAGGAGTTTGTCGCGTATCTCCTGGACTGTTTTCTCTGGCAGCACTGCTTCGTAGCCCAGCAATTCCTCGATGCTGATGGAGAAAAGCGCGGACAGCTTTGGCAGCAACGTGATATCGGGAAGACTGATGCCGAGTTCCCACTTGGAAACGGCGGCCTTCGACACCCCGACAAAGTTCGCGACATCCCCTTGGGTCATGCTGCGTCTTTTTCTCTCCCGAGCAATAACCGCCCCGATGTTGATGGAATCGAAAGCAGACATATGCTCCCTCCGGTTTCTATCAGGTGTGGCGAGCGGAGCCTTCGCTGTGATTCGACCGTGGGTCCACTCAGAAGGGCTGTGAACTCATTAAGAAATTATGAATCGCCAAGGAGTCAAAGACGATGGAAGCTGTGTCGAATGTCATCCAGAAAAATCAACCGCGGGGAAGGGATGAAGCTCGGCCTCATCTATGCCACATCGTCAGTGCTCAAGGATCTCACTGTCAACCATTGCGATGAGGCACACGATGCCTGTGCGCCGCACTTGCCCACGGATATGAAGACGAGCGAACAAGGCCAGTAACTCACATGTAGAGCCCAAAGGGCGGTTGGAGCAATCCTCGGTTTCACCTGAGGTGTGATAGCTGGTTTACTAGGTGGACCAGCTCGCATGACCACCTAAATGGCCCTGGGCTTGCGCATCACGGCATGAAGATGCCAGAGCCTGTCGTTTCGGAAGACTTCAAGGGTGAGCCTGGACTCCTGGCACATCCGCTCGATTTCCTTTCTGGAATAGATGCGCACGTCGCCCTTGTGGAGGAGGTTTGCCAGCGGCAGCTCAACGTTATTGATGAACCAGACCATAAGGGCGTTGCCGGTGCTGTCGTTGAGCACAAGCTTGCCTCCGGGCCTCAGAATGTGAGACGCGCTGTCAAAAAAGTCCTGGGGATTGGGGTAGTGGTGGAAGCTCATGGAGCAGATTGCGACGTCAAACGATGAGTCCTCGAAGGGGATGTCCTCGCAGTCGCCTACCACGAACCTGACGTTGGCGAGCGCCTTTGCCCGGGCGACCTCGATCATCTTGGGCGTGAGGCCGAGGCCGGTGTAGCGGCGATCCGGCCATCTCTTGTGCAGGAGCGAGATCATGGGACCCGTCCCGCACCCGCAGTCGAGAAGGTCCTCGAAGGGTTCCCGCTCAAGCTCTTTCAGGATGCTGGGGTACTCGGCACGGCACGGCTCGTAGATGCCGGCATCGTCCGTCTCGTCCGTCTCGGCCGCCTTCGTGAACTCCTCTATGGAGAGGCGCTTGTACTGCTCTGCCGTCCTCATGCGACACACTCCCATCAAAGTAAGCCTAAACTTGTCTTTATAGGGAAACTATAGACTGATATGCGTGACCTTCTGGAGCCACGTGCCATCCCACTGGCAATGTACGGCAGAGACACAGAGCCAACAGGTCTTTTGTGCGGGCAAACGAAGCGTCGATTGACCGTTGCGGACTTCTGGGGCATGTTTGTCCCTGAAAGGAGGCGCACATGGATGCACACCGGTTTGGCAACTTCATGGCGCGACGGCGCAAGCAGCAGGGGACGACCCAGGCCTTACTTGCAGACAGGATTTGCGTGACCGACAAGGCGGTCAGCCGCTGAGAGCAGGGCGTGGGTTTTCCTGATATCGGGACCATCGAACCGCTGGCGGATGCCTTGGACGTGTCCGTCATCGAGCTGATGAGGGCGGAGAGGACGGGGGAAGTCATGTCGACGCATGAGGCGGATGAGGCTTGCAAGGGTGCCCTTGACCTCACCGAGGCACAGGTAGAGAGGGAAATTAGGGACGTCGTGATGCTCATTGCCGTATTGGCGGTAGTCACGATGCTGGTGGAGATGCTGTCCTCCCTCCGGTGGAACGGGTCGGAGCTCATGATGACCATGAGCGTCCCCCTGACGTATCCACTCATACCGGGGGCACTGGTCGCCTATGCAATCTGGCGCGGGGTGCACGGAAAGACCTGGAGGCAGGCGGCATCGGTCGACATCGTGCTGCTCGTGGCGCCCGCGTTACTCCTCCTGGGAGCGTTCCTGCTCGGTGCCTATACCTCCTGACCGGAACCATGCGGTGCGCGCTCCCGCCCGCATCGGTACCGTGTTCCGTGCTCGTCTCGCGCCCGTTCGGTGTTGCATGACGCGAAGCGTGCCTTTCATTGTACGTTGTCTTTGCCTGTCGCTTTCTTCCTCTCGAATCTCCTATGTCGATTGGATCACATCGGAGGCATGGGTCCCGCCAACAAGACATGTCGGACCTCTCAACTGTCGTCCCACTTGACTGTGTCCTGACATGGTGTGTCTGTACCCAAGTTCCTCGAAAGACCAAAGCGAATTGACTCGAAAATTGCTGTTGGATTTGCTCGAAAATAGTAGACACAATACCTCGAAAACCATCGATACTCGGTCACATCCTGCTATCATCGGGCATACCAGGATGGTCTTCCGAGGGGTAGGTTCCATGCGGTACTCGAAGCTCAAGCCAGAAACGTACATTTCTCGCAGTGTCGATTCACAGCTGCGGGCCCTCTTGGGTGCCTTTGGCGGCATAGAGCTCTGCGGACCCCGCTGGTCGGGGAAGTCTTGGACGGCCCAGGCGTTTGGTGAGAGCGTGACGCGTGTGGATGAGTCCAGGGAAATCTATGCGGATGACCCACAGCTCTCACTTGTCGGAGATGCTCCTCATGTTATCGACGAATGGCAGGATGTGCCTGCCATATGGAATGTCGTGCGACACAGGATTGATGACAGTGCGAACAGATCCGGGCAGTTCATCTTGACGGGCTCATCGACTCCTCCCGAGGGCGAGAAGCGGCATAGTGGCGCCGGGCGTATCGCGCGACTGCGCATGCATACCATGAGTCTTGCGGAGACGGGTGACTCTACGGGGGCGGTGTCCCTCTCGGGACTCTTTGAGGATCGCTTTGAGCCGATGCAGTCCCATCTCGGTCTTGCAGACCTGGCCGACATCGTATGCCGTGGTGGATGGCCGGCTCTTCAGACGGGCGAGTCGACGAACCCCAAGGCCGTTGCAGCGGGCTATCTCGACGCACTGTTCGAGGTGAGTATGCCCCATGCAGGGAAAAGCCCCGTCCTGTCCCGTCGCATTGCCACGTCCCTCGCGCGTAACGTGGCGACAAGTGCGACGATGGGCACCATGAGAAGCGACATCGCTGCCCTTGGCGACGTCGCCCCAGCCGATGCGACCATATCCTCGTATCTCGAGGAATTCAGGCGCAACTACTTCATCGAGGAGCTGCCGGGTTGGGACGCCCCAATCAGATCGAGGTCAAGGCTCCGCACAAAGCCGAAGCGCTATCTCTGCGATACCTCCCTCGTGGCTAGTCTGCTCGGTGTCGACCCCTCACGCTTGCTCAAAGACGGTCAGCTGCTTGGTCTTTTGATCGAATCGCTCTGCATTCACGATTTGTTCGTCTACGTCTCTGCCCTGCCCGAGTCGTACGGGAGCTCCCTGCGGTATTACGCGGATGCCGACGGCCTTGAGGTTGATGCCATCATCGAGCTAGCTGACGGTCGGTGGGCTGCCGTCGAGATCAAGACGGGGGAGTCGAAGGTCGAGAAAGCAGCTGCCAATCTCATGCGGCTTGCTGCGAAGGTGGCCGCAAATCCCGCGGCGCGCAACCCCAAGCCCAGCTTCATGGCCGTGCTGTTGGGAAAGGGCACGATGGCGCGCAGGCGAGGCTCGGATGGGGTGTACGTCATCCCGATTGACACCTTGGGGGCGTAGGACGTACAAGTGTGATGGTGCGCTCACGCCCGCATCAGTACCGTGTTCCGTACTCGTCCCGCGCCCGTTCACCTGCACCCAGCTCGCACGTTCGAGCTTATGCGGCCAGCCAAGCCAACCCCCGCGCTGCGAAGGCGCTGCTTCGTCGCATCGAAAGCCCTTTCGTTCCTTGACGACACAGCACGTATGTTGACCGTTGCGGACAGCCGTTCCTTAGGGCACCGAGCGCCGTCGCCTTGATGCAATGATTCCCGTCGGCGCCAATGATCTCGACCGAATCGGCCCCATGCTTCGAAGCGCTTGCAGTAGAGCAGGATGAGAGAACGCGTCGCCTCTCTTCTTATCGAAAAGCAGCTTCGACACCACGCTGAGCCTCGCGACGAACTCCTTAACCTTCGAGGCCGACTCCCAAGGCAGCTTGTTCACGATGTACACGACGTTCTCTGCGTAGCGCGCGATGACGTCGTTGCATGCCTCGATGAGGCCCTTGGCGCTTTGTCCTTGCCGTATCACATCGGTCTGCACATCGACACAACCAGCAACGCTCTCATATCGTTCCTCTCGAAGACGACGTACATCTCACCTGCACATGCTATAGAAGCGCTCTTCGCAGGTAAAGTCATAGTTCCGGACGCACTCGAACGCGCCCCAGGAGAAGGAGGGCAGGAGGAAGGTCTTCACGTCTTTGTCTGGGGGCGTTAGTCCCAGCCAAGCGCGACTCGCTTGGCCCTCATGTCATTGACGATCTGCTGGCCGAGCCGCTTGGGGTCGACATCGATGACCATGCGGCTGCCCAGGGTCTCCATCGTGCCCTCCTTGAGGAACTCGATGACGTTCTTGGACCCGTAGATCTGCTGCTCGACGCAATGATACGAGCTGATGCCGAGCAGGCGGAAGCCCAGGGCGGCGTCCACCGACTTCTCGTTGGACCACTCCGGCGAGCTGAAGGCGTACGGCATGTCGCACACGCGCTGTCCTGCCGTCGCTGCGACGCCTCCCAGGATGCCGGTGCTGCGCGTGTTGTCGATGCACTCGCCGACATGCCACACGGGAGGCAGGTCGTCGCCCAGGAACTCCGCAAGGCTGGCCCCGCAGCGCCCCTGCCCGTCACGCACGTTGCAGTAGCCCAGCTTCATCAGGGGGAACGACGCGCAGCCGTTGGACAGGACGAGGACGTTGTTCCTCAGGAGGACATCGACCACGTTGACGATGCAGCGCTCATAGGGGACCTTCGGGTTGTTGCAGCCCACCATGTTCACGATGCCGAGCACCTGGCCGTCCTTGACGGCCTCTGCGAGCGGATCGAACCCGCCAAAGCGACGCGCCACGTATTCGACCGAGAAGCCCACCTCCGCGTCCACCTCATACGGTGGTATGTGCACCGGGATGCCGCGACGCTGCTGGAAGCTCTCGATGCCGCGGTTGACGATGGCCTCGGCTAGGCTGCGCGTCTGCTCGACGTTGGAGTGATGGTGGTCATACTCGAAGCGCTCGGCTCCTGGCAGACGCGCGCTGTCCGACGTGGTCACGACCGTCGTCCTGAAGCACCGAGCCACCTCCATGATCGTGGGGAACACGTCCTGGACGTCGGCGACCCACAGGTCGAGCGCGCCGGTGCCCAGCACGAGTTCGGCGGACACCGCGTTCGACAGGGGGATGACGCCACCGTAGCGGTACATGGCGGCCAGGGCCGAGCAGCAGATGCCGTAGAAGCGGATGCCCTTCGCACCCACGGCCTTGGCCCTCTCGATGAAGGCGTCCTCGTGGCCCACCGCGATGATGGCGTGCACCAGCGTGGGGAGGTGCCCATGGACCGCGATGTTCACGTAGCCCTCCCTGAGCGCACCCAGGTTCACCTTGGAGGTCACGCGGTCGCCCACGCCAAAGAGGCTGTCCATGGCCAGGTTCGCCCCCGTCACGCCCGAGAACGTGAAGGCCAGGCCGCAGCGCAGGAACTGCTCCATCACGGAGCGCCAGTCGCCGTCGGTCGCGCAGCCCGTGCGGTGGTACGTCTCGAAGACCTCGTGGTAGGCGGAGATGGGCATGATATCCATGTCCTCCCATACCTTTTGGCGCTCGGCCGGTGCCAGCGCCTTGATGGTGCGGTACTCCTGCTCCGGGTTGGTGCGTGACAGATCCTCGAGCAGGGCGTCTGCCAGGTCGCATGCGATGTGCCTCAGCTGGCGGCCCCTGGTCTTGATGCCAAACCTCTCGGCTGTTGCCTTGAGCTTCTCCTTACCTAGGATGGGCAGGTCGAGCCTGCCCTCCGCTGCCCATTTCAGCGTGAGGATGACCTCACGGGCGTGCATGCCATGCTGTGCCACGCCGGCGGCGGCAGCGCGCGCCAGGTTGCGCGCGACGATCAGGTCGGCATCGGCGCCGCATACCCCGCACGGCGCCTTTGCCGAGATGCGGCAGGGTCCCATGTTGCAGACCTTGCAGCAGATGCCTGCCAGGCCGAAGCTGCACTGTGGCTGCTGCGCGTCGAAGCGGTCGAAGGCGGTGCTGAATCCCAGCGCGTCGGACCGCTCGATCATTTCCCTGACCGCCGGGTCGGGGGTGAGCTCCCTCTGCTGGCTCTTGGTGGGAAAGGACGTTCGGTATGCCTTGATGGCATCCATGTAGTCCTTGATGAAGGCCTTGCGATCGGCCTCCTCGTCGCCCGTGCTGTGGTCGGCCTTGCGCGTGACGACGGGGATGCCCTGCTCACTGAAGCCTATCAGGTTCCTGTGGCTGTGTATGTGGGCCTTGGAATGCGTATGACCATGGGCGTGCCCGTGCGCGAGATCCTGGTTGAGTGTGCCGTTGTGCTTGCCTGTCTGCATCCGTGTGCTCCCGTCACCCGTTCCCACGTGGCCTTGATCAGCCTGCGCATCCTCGATGAGGAACGCCTTTCACGGTAGCAAGGCGATGGCGCACGAGCCCTTGCATTGTTTTGATGGCGTGCGTTAGGAACGGGAGAACACTGGCATGTGGGAGGGGAAAGGTAACGATTGCGTTGTCCTGTATGTGGGCTGCCGACGCCCTTATAGCGTCTTTTGGTGAACGTGTCGCTCAACCAATTTCCCCTGCAACTATCGGTTGCGGGGGAAATTGCAAGCCAGAAGTGGTGGCGCTTCGCATTGGGTGTGGTCGAGCATGGTGCCAGGCAGCTGCTAGGCTCATACCAACGACGACAGAGAAAGGCTCCCATCATGAAGATCGAGACAGCGAAGAGGCTCTACGAGTACCGTCGGGCCTCCGGGCTCTCCCAGGAGCAGGTAGCCACCAGGATCGGCGTGTCGCGTCAGGCGGTGTCGAAGTGGGAGTGCGCCGAGTCGTCCCCCGACACCGACAACCTCATCGCGCTCGCCCTGCTCTATGAGGTGACGGTGGACGAGCTCTTGTTCGCCGATCCCGAGGGGACGGCAATCGCATCACCTGAGTGCGAGACGGATGCAGGCAGCTCGGGAGAGGGCACGGAGGGCGCACACGTCGCCGAGGAGGCGTCCGAGGAGGCAGGGGAGGAGCCTGCTTGGCAACGCCCCGAGAGCCCCGATCAGGACTACGTCAACATCAGCCTCTCCCAGGGCGTGCATGTCCGCGACTCCAAGAGGGGCGAGGAGGTCCATGTGGGCTGGGACGGCATCCACGTGGACAACGACAAGGAGCACGTGCACCTCGACTTCAAGGGCCTGGCCAAGATGATTCGCGAGTTCCGCAAGGATCAGGAGTAGCCTGCGGGGCGGGGCGACGGCCCGTCGCCCCGCCCCAGCCACGCGTTCCATGCGCTACAGGTTGGCCTCCATCGCCCTCACGAGGAACTCCGCCCCGCCATCCCCGGCCGCGGCGTCGTAGTAGTCCTTGAAGCGCTGGTCGTCCAGGTAGCCACGCACCAGCGCCAGGTGCGTCTCGCGGTCGTAGGCCTCACCCCAGTGGATGAGCATCCAGCGCTCGTGCAGGTGCGCGAGCTCCGCGGCCTCGTCCCCCTTGGGGTCGCCCGATGCCATCGCCAGACGGAGCTGCACCTTGATCAGCTCCTCAAGCAGGTCCTTCGCGTCCCACTCGTCGCGCGTGAGCGACATGATGCGCTCGTTGGCCGCATCGATGACCGCATCGCCATAGCGCCTGCGCGCCTCGGTTCCGTACGCCTCCTCGAACTCCCTCAGGCCCTGGGCCTTGATGGCCTCGAACCTCTTCTCGTCGTCCATGTCCTCGATCCCTTCGATCGTTGCGATGGCCGCCTCTGTGCGGGCCATCGCGTCCGTCAGTGACCTCTCCTGCGCGCGCAGGTTCCTGAGATGCGACTCGAGGGTGTCCCGAAGGCTTGCCTGCGGATCCCTGAGCAGGTGACGGATGGTCGTGAGGGGAAGGCTGCAGGCGCGCATCGCAAGTATCTGCGACAGGCGCCTCACGTCGCGGGGGCCATAGGTGCGGTACCCGTTCTCCGCCCGGGCGGGCCTGAGGAGTCCCAGGTCCTCGTAGTGGCGCAGCGTGCGTGCACTCACGCCCGCCATCTGGGCCAGCTGGCCCACGCTGTAGCGTCCTCCCGCTTGCTTCGGCTCGTCCATCTCGCACCTCCCGGGAACATCATGACCCTTCACGTGGCGAGAAGGTCAAACAGGCTTCGCGCAGCGAGAAGGTCACGGGTGGCTCTTGGGATCACTGACGGTCGGGCATCCCATACTTGTGCCGCAGGCGCGAGAAGCCCCTGGTACTGCGGACGGGCCCGCACATGTCGAAGGAGGGCAGGGCTTTAGGCGCGATGCGCGGCAGGACGGGGAGGGGGCACGCGGCGGTGGAAGGCACGTCGCGCCAGCTTTCTTGGCATGCTGGTTGCGCTATACGTCGAAGTCCCGCCTGCAGAACACGGCCACGCCCACCGCGAGGAGGGCCACGCCTGCCACGGCCAGGACCGCGGCGTGCCAGGCCGCGTCACCGGACGCCGCCACCAACTCATAGGGGTCGAAGAGCCCTATGGGGTTCGCGTCCTGGAGGAGCTCCAGGCCCTTGCCCACCTGTGACACCATCTTCGCCAGGAGCATCAGGAGGAAGGCGCCGCCGCCCGCCCACAGCGCCACCCGCGCGTCGCGGAAGCAGCAGGCAGAGGCAAAGCAGAGGCCGGCCATGAACACCCACAGGCAGAGCAGCCCGACGCTCGCGCGCAGAAGTCCCGCACGGTCCAGCTCGCCGGGGAACTGGGACTCGGCGCAGACAACCTGGACGACAACGATCAGCGCCATCGTCACGGCGAGGACCGTCAGCAGGATCTCCACGAAGGTGGCCGCAATGCGCAGGCGGCTTGTGGGGGTGGACAGCAGGTAGGACAGGGAGCCGCCCTCGACGGGCCGCACGACCATGCGGTTGACCGTCATCATGACCAGCAGCAGCGGCACCCATGTGAGCAGGAAGCCGTACAGGTAGTTCACCAAAAAGACCGTCATGGTGGTCGCGGCGTTGGACATCCCGAAGGCGGCGAACACGTCCGGCATGGTGTCCACGATGGTGCCGAGGTTCCTGGCGATCGCGGGATCGTACATGTGGACCACGGACACGATGTACAGGGCGAGTATGGCGCCGATCACGAAGGTCGGAAACGCGCCCCTGCGCAGCTCCCTCAGGTACAGTGCGATGCTCATCCGACGTCCCCTTCCCCCGTCGCGTCCTTTCCATAGAAGTGAAGGAACATCTCCTCCAGTGTCTGCTCGCGGGAGGCGAGGCCCTCCACCCGAAAGCCGGCCAGTTCCTTGACGAAGGCGTCGACGTCCGCACCTGCCCAGACCTCCACGTCGTGCTCGCTCAACGCATGGACCTTGACGCCCCTCAGCGTGCAGGCCCTCTGGTAGCGGGCTCGCTCGTCCGCCGAGGGAAACGTCACCCTGAACGCATGTCGCCGCGATGCGCGCACGTCCCCCATGCGCTCCGTGGACACCAGGCGGCCGGCGCGGATGAAGGCAACCCTGTCGCAGGTGCGCTCGACCTCCTCGAAGATGTGCGACGACAGAAAGACCGTGGCACCCCGATCGCGCTCCTGTCGCACCAGCTCCACGAAGCGCCCCTGCATCAGGGGGTCGAAGCCGCTGGTGGGCTCGTCCAGGAGCAGGACATCGGGCCGTCCCATGAACGCGCACACCAGTCCCACCTTCTGCCTGGTGCCCTTCGACATCCTGCGGACGCGGGCCTTGGGGTCGAGCTCGAAGCGCTCGATGAGCTCGTGCATGCGCGTGTGGTCGCGCAGACGCCGCAGACGCGCCATGTATTCCAAAAACGCTATGCCGGTCATGTCCTCGGGCACGGCGGTCTCGCCCGGGAGGTACCCCAGGCGCCCCTGTATGGCGGCCCGCTCGGCAAAGCAGTCGAGACCGAAGATGCGTGTGACACCCGCCTGTGGCCTGACGAAGCCCATGAGGTGGCGCATGGTCACGGTCTTGCCCGCGCCGTTGCTTCCCAGAAAGCCTAAGACCTCGCCCTCCTCCACGGCGAACGACACGTCGAATATGCCGCGCCCCTGCCCGTAGTCCTTGGTCAGCCCTCGTGCCGTGACGATGCCGCTGCGGGTCATGATCGCACCTCCTTGCCATTCGGCCTGCCTTCCCTGCCTGCGTACTCCGGTTTGTAGGCCCAGGTCCGCAGCATGTCGCACCACGACAGGAACTCGGCCATGAGGGCGTCGAGGTCTATGGCCTCGCGGGCGGCCCGTCGCTGGTGCATCCAGCCGTCGGCCAGCCAGATGATCATGTCCAGCACGTGACGTGGATCCACGTCGTCGCGGAACCGTCCCCAGTCCACGTTCTTGAAGAAGCGCTCGAACATCGCGTCAGTCTGCCGCTGCGTCCAGCGGTCCATGGTGTCCTTGACGTCGCGATGCTCGGGGTAGAAGGCGCGGATGCTGAACGCGAGCGCCCACGGGAACCTTTCCATCAGGGCCATCTTCTTGGTGGCGGCATACTCCATGAGCTCGAAGAAGTCGTCGATCCTCCAGAGGCCGTCGTCCACGGCGACCTCCACCGCCCTGTCGTAGAGGTACTCCATGGTGCGCAGATACAGCTGGCGCTTGCTCTTGCAATAGAAGAACAGCAGACCCTTGGAGATGCCTGCCGAGCGTGCGATGTCGTCCGTGGACGCGCTCTTGTAGTCGTTGCGCCCGAACGCCTCGATGGACGCCCGCGCGATGGCGTCACGCCGCTCCTCGGGCAGGCGACGGAAGGCGTTGTCCTCGCCGGGGAGGATCGAGCCGTCGAAGTCGTCCATGAGAACCCCTCTCGCCAGAGTCGTTGACCGGTCGGTCAACGTCGCCGCATCCAGTCTGGGGCATTGACTGGAATTTTGAAGGCCTCCAGCGGAAAGATTTCGGCGGTTTCTACGGACGCGTCAATGTCGTCAGGACGCTTTCTGCGTCCTTGGGCACGTTTAGGGCCCAAGTGCGTGCTGCCTTCGGTCGTTCCCGGGCGCCGAACGCATGATTCGTGCCCTTCCTGGGTGCAGTGAGTGCGTTGAAGGCGTCGTGGGGCACATCTGGTGCGGCCATTCCGACCCATCGGCACGCACTTGGGGCCCAAACGTGCCAAACGCTCCTTGCCCTGTTGGTTGTAAGCCCTCTGTCACCACTGGCGCGCTTGGCGCCGCGCATCTGGGGATGGACGACCCGCCCCCCACGCGATGCATCGCACGGAAGGCGGGTCGTTACGGCGGTTTTTCGCAGGAGGCCGGCCGATGGGACTGGTCGAGCCCCCCACAGGGCCCTACATGTGGTCGTGGCAGGTGCGGGCGATGACGTCGAGCTGCTGCTCACGCGTGAGGTCGATGAACTTCACGGCATAGCCGGAGACGCGGATGGTGAAGTTGGCGTACTCGGGCTTCTCGGGGTGCTCCATGGCATCCCGGAGCTTCTCCACGCCAAAGACGTTCACGTTGAGGTGGTGCGCACCGTTGGCAAAGTAGCCATCCATGACGCTCACGAGGTTTCCCACACGCTGGTCCTCATCGGTGCCTAGGGCGCCGGGGTTGATGGTCTGCGTGTTGGAGATGCCATCGAGCGCGTACTCATAGGGCAGCTTGGCCACGGAGTTGAGCGAGGCGAGCAGACCGTTCCTCTCGGCCCCATAGGAGGGGTTCGCGCCAGGGGCGAAGGGCGTGTAGGCCTCGCGCCCGTCGGGCGTGGCCCCCGTCGCCTTGCCATAGACCACGTTGCTCGTGATGGTGAGAATCGAGGTCGTGGCCTCGGAGTCGCGATAGGTGTGGTGCTTCTTGATCTTGGTGATGAAGGTGCGCAGCAGCCACACGGCGATGTCGTCGGCGCGGTCGTCATCGTTGCCGTAGCGAGGGAAGTCCCCCTCCACCTGGTAGTCCACGACCAGGCCGCTCTCGTCGCGCACGGTCTTGACCTTGGCGTACCTGATGGCCGAGAGCGAGTCCACCACGTGGGAGAAGCCGGCGATGCCCGTGGCAAAGGTGCGACGCACGTCGGTGTCGATGAGGGCCATCTCGGCGGCCTCATAGTAGTACTTGTCGTGCATGTACTGGATGAGGTCGAGGATGTTGACATAGAGCCCCGCCAGCCAGTCCATCATGAGATCGAACTTGTGCATGACCTCGTCGTAGTCGAGGTACTCCGAGGTGATGGGGGTGTACTCGGGGCCAACCTGCATGTGATTGCCCTGCTTGTCCAGGAACTTGGCGTCCTTGCCGCCGTTGATGGCATAGATGAGGCACTTGGCCAGGTTGGCGCGGGCCCCAAAGAACTGCATCTCCTTGCCGGTCTGGGTGGCCGAGACGCAGCAGCAGATGCTGTAGTCGTCACCCCAGATGGGACGCATGACGTCGTCGTTCTCATACTGGATCGAGGACGTGTCGATGGAGATCCTGGCGGCATAGCGGCGGAAGCTCTCGGGCAGGCGCTGGCTGTAGAGCACGGTGAGATTGGGCTCGGGGGCCGGCCCCATGTCCTCGAGGGTGTGCAGGAAGCGGAAGTCGTTCTTGGTCACCATGTGACGGCCGTCCTGGCCAAGGCCCGCCACCTCGAGCGTCGCCCACACGGGGTCGCCGGAGAAGAGCTGGTTGTAGGAGGGGATGCGCGCGAACTTGACGATACGGAACTTGAGGACCAGGTGATCGACGAGCTCCTGCGCCTCGGTCTCGGTGAGCGTGCCTGCCGCAAGGTCGCGCTCGAGGTAGATGTCCAGGAAGGTGGAGATGCGCCCCACGGACATGGCGGCACCGTTCTGTGTCTTGATGGCGGCGAGGTAGCCGAAGTAGAGCCACTGGAAGGCCTCGCGGGCGCAGGTGGCGGGCTGGGAGATGTCGTAGCCATAGGCCTGGGCCATCTCCTTCATCTGCCCGAGGGCGCGGATCTGGTCGGCGATCTCCTCGCGCTGGCGGATGACGTCGTCGGTCATGGTGCCGTCGCCGCAGTTGGCAAGGTCCTCCTGCTTTGCCCTGATCAGGTAGTCGATGCCGTAGAGCGCCACGCGACGGTAGTCGCCCACGATGCGACCGCGACCATAGGTGTCGGGCAGCCCCGTGATCACGTGGCTGTGGCGGGCAGCGCGCATCTCGGGGGTGTAGGCGTCAAAGACGGCCTGGTTATGGGTCTTGTGATACTCGTTGAAGATCTGGTCGAACCGGTCGTTCACATGGTAACCGTAGTTCTCGGCGGCCTGCTGCGCCATCTTGATGCCGCCATAGGGCATGAAGGCGCGCTTCAGGGGTCGGTCGGTCTGGAGTCCGACGACCTTCTCGAGGTCCTTCATGGAGTCATCGATGTAGCCAGGCCCATAGGCGGTGATACCGGAGACGACCTCGGTCTCGCAGTCGAGCACACCGCCCTTGGCGCGCTCGGCGGCCTGGAGCTCCTGCACCTTGCCCCAGAGGCGGTCGGTCGCCTCGGTGGGCCCGGCGAGGAAGCTCGCATCGCCGTCATAGGGCGTGTAGTTCTGCTGGATGAAGTCGCGGACGTTGACGTCCCTCGTCCAGTGACCCCTCTTGAAACCCTGCCATGCCTCGTGCATTCGGTACCTCCTTGGGTAGTGGCTCTATGGCGCGACCGTCTCGACCCGCTGGTCGAGAATCTCTCGCGCATTGTTCACGCGTTCTGCCGTGGGCGGCTTGACGTCCCGCAGCGTGTAGGTGAGGCCCAGCTCGTCCCACTTGAAGACGCCCAGGCTGTGATAGGGGAGCACGTCGATGCGCTCCACGTTGGAGAGTGTGTGGATGAAGGCGGCGGTGCGCCTGAGGTAGTCATCGTTGTCGGTGATGCCTGGCACCAGCACATGGCGGATCCAGACGGGCTTGCCGATCTTTGAGAGGTACCTCAGCCCGTTCAGGATGTTGGCGTTGTCGTGGCCGGTGAGGTGCCGGTGCTCCGTGGGGTCGATGTGCTTGATGTCGCAGAGCAGGAGGTCGGTGAGGCCCATGAGCTCCTCGAACTCACCCAGAAAGGGTTGATCGTGCGTGAAGGGCGCAAGTGCCGTGTCGATGCAAGTGTTGATGCCACGCTCCCTGGCCTTCTGGAACAGCTCAACGAGGAAGTCGATCTGCAGGAGGGGCTCGCCGCCACTCACGGTGATGCCGCCGTCCTCCCCCCAGTAGCTGCGGTAGCGCTCAGCCTCATCCAGGAGCTCGTCGGCACCCCTGAGTTCACCAGCGTTTGTATCCCAAGTGTCCGGGTTGTGGCAGTAGGCGCAGCGCATGGCGCAGCCCTGCAGGAAGATGAGGTAGCGCACACCCGGGCCATCGGCCGAGCCGAACGACTCGCATGAGTGAACCCTTCCCTGTGGCATCTGACTCTCCTCTGGCCTGCCTACCATGCCGACTTTATGGGGGATGCGCTGTTCGTTCTATGATTGAAATCAAGTAGGAAGGTTTTTTCCAGCGGCATCCGTACGCTGGCGGGGAGGGGCGAGTCGTATGCACTTCCTGAGCCGGTCGACGTGAGTCGTGCACACTTTTTCTCTCGACTCTTTTGAAAAATAGCAGGTACATCTATTCTTGAAAGAGCATCGTAGACACTTCTCGGACGAAAGATACGAACGACTCAAAAGGGACACAGAACAGATTGCATACGACTCAGGAAGAGGGGGACGGCTAGACCGAGACGTCTCTCAGCGCCGCGTGGTCGAGGACCTTGAGCCTGCCCCTGCCCAGGCGCACGACCAGCCCATCGTGCTCGAAGTTCGTGAACGTGCGCGATACGGTCTCGGGTCGGAGGTTGATGGAACGGGCGATGTCCTCGAGCTTGAGGTCAATCTCGCCTCCCAGGCATCGCGCGTCCCGGTGTAGCAGATAGTCCGCGAGCCGCTGCCTGGGGTCGCGCACGCCCAGCATCATGAGCTTCTCCTCGGCGGCATCCAGCTCGCCGCTCAGGATATGGACGAGCTTGAGGGCTCCCTCAGGGTGTGCTAGCAGCGCGCCTTCGAACTCCTGCCGGCGGATGGAGGAGAGCGAGACGCGTGTGAGACAGCCCACAGAGTAGTGGTAGGTGTGGTCGGGCAGGAAGAGGCCATGCCAGACGGCCTGCCCATCGTGAAGCACGTCAAGCACGTGTTCCTCCCCGTCAACGTTGACGTGGAAGGTCTTGATGCGTCCCTCGCGTACGATGAGCACCGCGTCGATGGGATCCCCCTCGTGGGCGATGACAGAGCCGCGGGGGTAGGTGCTCTGGTGTGCGCCCCGCATGAGCCGTGTGTGCGTCTCCGTCGGCAGTGCCGCGAAGAGGGGGATGCTATCGAGGTACCGCGTATCCAGATGCCCATCGGTCATGCCCTGTGCCAATGCCCCCGCCTCCCAGCGTGTGTTATCCGCCCTTTACTCTTTCTACCTTATGGTACCCTCTGTTCGCGCGTTGCTATCTTCCGCTCTTACCTCCATGCCTTGGCCATCGAGGCAGAGGGGCCAGCCGTTCCGTCTGGCGAGAATGGTCCCGCGCGCCCTCAAGGAGACTTCGCGCAGATAGGACGTGTGGGCTATACTCAACGTCGTTGATTGGTTTGGCCCGCGTGCGGGCAGATAGGAAAGCGAGCGTTTTGTGGCAACTCTGAGCATCAACGACCTCAAGGTTGGCCTGGGCGTCAACATCAAGGGCAAGGATTGCGTCATCCTGGAGGCCCAGCACGTCAAGCCTGGCAAGGGCAACACCTACGTGCGCACCAAGTACCGTGACATCCGCACCGGTCGCGTGAACGAGGAGAACTTTCAGCAGTCCGCCAAGTTCGAGAGCGTCAACATGCAGACGCGTGAGATGCAGTACCTCTACAACGACGGTGACGCCTACTGGTTCATGGACACCGAGACCTACGAGCAGATCCCCGTGGAGAAGGGCCTTGTGGGCGACAACGAGAAGTTCCTCAAGGAGAACGACACCTGCCTGCTGCAGTATGCCAACGACGTCCTGTATGCCGTGCAGCCCCCCACCTTCGTCGAGGTGGAGATCACCGAGACCGACCCTGGCTTCAAGGGCGACACCGTCCAGGGTGGCACCAAGCCCGCCACCATCGAGACCGGTGCGACCATCCAGGTGCCTCTATACCTCAATCAGGGCGAGATGATCAAGGTGGACACGCGCGATGGCAAGTTCGTCGGCCGCGTCTAGCCTCCTCTCGCAGTGGCTGGCGGCCCGTGGGCACTGCCCACGGGCCTTTGTGCGTGCCGGGGCGAGTCGGTTGCCTATACTGAGGGGGACATGCACAGCGCGCCAGACACGGCGCGTCGGATCGAAAGGATCGTCATGAGCCAAGCGGAGCTCTTCATCGCTGGAATCGGCATCTCCAGGAGCGTACTTGCCATCATCGTCTCGACCGCGGCCGAGAAGGTCGAGGGCGTCGCGCACGTGGGCGGCAACGACATCGCCTCAAGCCTGGTGTCGGTGTTCACCAACCGCAGCCTGCCCCAGGACGAGGCCGTGGAGGCCTATGTGGAGGATGGGCAGCTGCGCATCGTGGTGCACGTTGCCGTGTTCTACGGCTATCCCTTCACAAGGCTTGCCGCCGTCGTACGCGAGGCCGTCGCCCGCGCCATCCGTGAGCAGGTGGGCGTCGATGTGGACGTCGTCGACGTCTGCATCGATGGGCTCGTCTTCCCCAAGGAGTAAGCGTGTCTCGCGGCATCTTCCATGGCCGTACGCTTGCGCGCAGCCAGGCACTGCAGCTGCTGTTTCAGGCGGAGCAGACGGGTCGCTCGGTGGAGGATGTGCTTGCCGGCGACTACTCGCTCTCCGACGGGCCGCTGGATGACTATGGCCGCGCGCTTGCGCTCGGGGCGGATGCCCTGTGCCCGATGCTTGACCGCATTCTGAGCCGTACCTCGGAGAACTGGGGTGTGTCGCGCATGCCGTCGGTCGATCGCAACCTCCTGCGCATGGCGCTCTACGAGATGCTGAACGTGGACGAGGTCGACGTGGCCGTCACCATCGACGAGTGCGTCGAACTGGCCAAGGCCTATGGCACCGACGAGTCCTCGCGCTTCGTGAATGGCGTGCTGGGTCGCGTGGCATCCCAGATCGCCGATGGCGTGAACGTGGCGGAGGCATAGCCGATGGCACGCCCCGACACCTCCGCCTACCGCACCTTCGATGACATCACGGGTCGTCTGGACGAGATCGTTGCGGACGTCCGGAGCAAGGACACCTCGCTCGAGCGATCGCTTGACCTCTTTGACGAGGCCATAGCCCTTGGTTCCAAGGCTGTGGAGCTGGTGGACACAACCAACTTCACGGAAGAGGAGAGGGCCAAGCTGGCGGCCAAGGCGCAGGAGGATGCCGAGGCTGATGCTGACGATGCGACCCCCTCAGAGGCGGCCTCCCAGGCCCAGGATGAACGTGGCTAGGCGTCGGCTCGACGAGGAGCTTGTCGCCCAGGGTCTCTTCGCGTCTACGGATGACGCCCTACGCTCCGTGCTTGCGGGCGAGATCTCCACCACGGATCGGCGGCTCACGTCGGCGGGGGAGCGGGTCAGGCCCGGACTTCCCCTGCACGTGCGCGGCCGCCTCGCCTATGTGAGTCGTGGCGGCCTCAAGCTGGAGCGTGGCCTGGACGCCCTCGACGTTGACCCTGCGGGCCTTCGCTGCCTGGATGTGGGCTGTTCCACAGGGGGCTTTACGGACTGCCTGCTCAAGCATGGTGCCGCCTCGGTGCTTGCCGTGGATGTGGGATACGCGCAGTTCGACTGGTCGCTTCGGCAGGACGCGCGCGTCACGCTCCTCGAGCGCACCAACATCACGGCGGTGCCCACACCCGAGCGTGCGGGTACCATCGACCTTGCCGTGTGCGACGTGTCGTTCACGTCCGTGTGCACGGTCCTACCCGCGGTCATGGAGCTCTTGGCGGCGCGGGGCTCCCTCCTGGCGCTCGTGAAGCCCCAGTTCGAGGCGGCGCGTGCAGAGGTGGGCGAGGGGGGTGTCGTGAGCGACCCCGCCGTGCAGCTGCGCGTGCTGGAGGAGGTCGCCTGCGCCTTTGCCGCCGCCGGCCTCACGCCCTGCGGCGCGTGCCCCAGCCCCATCCGCGGCCACAAGGGCAATCGCGAGTTCCTGCTGCTGGGAGAGCGCGACAGGGAGGGCACAGGCGTAGGGCTCGATCTGGCTGCCGTGGTATACGACGCCCATGCAGCGTGTGGAGAGCCGTGTGACTGACGGGGTGCGTACTTGAAGATGCCCTCCCGCAAGAAGAGGACGATGTGTTGGTTCTCTGTAAAAGTGTGATGAGTCTGCATCGTTGAGGCCCGTGCCCCTTACCGGAGAGCCCATGTCTCCTGTATGCTGTGGTTCATAATGTACATGCAGTCTAACATATGGGTAAGAGATGCAGGGCCTATGTCCGGGATGTCCTGACCGGTCCGGCAGCGATTCGATTCAGGTGCGAGGGAGAGCCATGTCGAGCGACACGATAGTTTCTGATCCACAGTCTGCAGCAAATCAATCCGAGCGCCTCAAGAGCAGTATCAACGGCTACAGCTCGATTGCCTTCAAGGAGTACTCCGGTGCCACGACGGGCATTCCAGGCAGCGCAACTCATGACGCTGCCACCTCCTCGTTCCATGGTACGTTGCAGAACTGGAAGGTTCTGGTCTATTCCGATGCGAATGCCATCAGGGATACGGGCCTTGCCTTTTCCGAGACGGATACGGGCATCGCGAACAAGCTGCTGGGAATCGGCTCCTAGCCTTAAACGGCTAGCAGATGATTTCGGCGAGGATGAGAGACATATATGAGAGTCGAAAAAAGTACGCTGACGAGTTCCATACAGGATGAGAACGAGATGATCGATGCCGCCACCGAGTCATGTGACAGGCAGATCTCCACGCTCGAAGGCGCATTGCAGAATGGCGCGCTTCAAGGTAAGGCATACGAGCGGATTCGTGACGAGATCACGACCCTGCGCCTCCCCCTTGCCAAGGCGCAGCACAATGTGTTTGAGGCACTGCGCTATGGTAATGACGACAACCTTACCGCCGTTTCGGCCCTCCCTGAGACATCCCCCGGAGTGGCGGATACGGACGAGGCACAACAGAAGATTGACACGCTCAATCACATGAACGAAGGGTACGAGCAGCAGATCGAGCAGGCAGGTTCCGATGCGGGTAGGGTGCGATCGCAGTGCCAACCTCTCATCAACGCGAACAATGAGATCATCAAGAAGATGCAGAATACCATTTCCAAGATTCAGGCCTATGCGACGGCATCTTCCGGCTTCTACTCAGAGGCCAATGCGGCGATGCAGACACTTGCTGCGGCAGATCAGTCGGTCACCAGCTATACCTCGGGCAAGGGTTACGGTAACCTCGACTGGGTGACAAAGGCCACAGGAGACTATAGCGACTGGCAGATTGCGGAAAAGCTTGGCGTCTCCAAAGAGGACTTCGTCAAGATGCAGAAGGAGCAGTACGGCTTTGACGACGAGACGGCCGCGATCATGTGGGATGTCTACAGGAAGCTCTATGAGACGTATCCGGACAAGAGCCAGCAGGCGATCGACTGGATGTGGCTCAGATTCATGGGTTCGGCCAGCTATGGCGACAGGACTGATTGGAACATGACGAGTGGAGGGGCTCCGCTCGATCCGAAGGACATCGGCTTGAGCAATGCGGATTACGAGAAGCTCATGAGGGCAATAGGTGACCAGCACGCAAGTGCTGGCAACAAAAAGATTGCTGACTTCGCCCATCAGTGCATCACGGTTGCCACGGAGTATGACGTCAGGAGTGGCCATCATTCCGCGGTGGATCTTGGATTCTCTGGAGGAGCCGAGGAGCGGGCACAGTATGCGGGCTGGATGGGTGACAGCGTTCTGACGACCGAGAGAAACAGTAATGGCAGACCCTCACTTGGCCCCGGGGACTACAAGGCTGATCTTGATGCAAACAACATTGCCACGGCGGCCTTCGGAGGGAACGGTTCCCCCTATCAGGCGGCAGCCAGGCAGTATTACATAGACCTGCAGGATGGCACCTACACTCGCGCCAATAAGTTCCTGAATAATAATGGCGGAGATGTGAATGTCATCAACCAGTTGTACACAAATCTCTCTCAGCGAGATATGGCCGCATTGGTCAAGCAGCCAGTGAGCATCTCCGGTGAGGATATGAGCAAGGATTACTCTACGAAGACGGAGGAACAGAAGAAAGAGATCATGAATAAAGAAATCGAAATCATAGGGAGCTATGACAATCTGTCCGACACCTCGCGCTTCATCCAATCGCTCAGAGACGGTGACAATGACCTTCCATAGTGAGATGCGTGGCCATGGTGCCGCAAGGCATGTCCACGCATCAGGAGAAGGATGCTGATGAGCGGGAAAGATGGAAGAACAGTGCCACGCCGGAAACGCGCTCTTGTCATCGTGCTCAGTGTCATGTTCACTGCTGCTGGCGTGCTCGTCGTGGGACATGAGACCTCCATCCATAATGTATATGACGAACTCCTCCTTGAGAGTCCAGGCTGTGTCCCCTGCCTGGCTATGCCAGGCAGGGGACATGTCAATGTGCCTGTCGACTTCGAGGCACAGGAAGGTGGGGTGGATAGCATTGCGGATGATCGGGCCGACTACAGCTATGCCGGTGGCGATTTGGAAAGTCCCCTTACAGCTGAGCTCTATGAGCCTTCGGGCCTGTACCTCACCATTCTTCACGGTTCCTCGTGGAGAGGCGATGAGATTGACATCTACGCCGACAGCGGCTTCTTGCGGGATGGTAATGGCAAGGGGTACTGCGTCCAGATCAATTGGGCCTATTCGTCTGACACCCGCGCGCTTGTACGAGAGATGACATTCCTCCGTGATGACGACGAGGGGCGCCATCGGATTCCAGCGAGCGAGTTCCTCTCTGCGACGGAACTCACGCGCGCCACGCTTGACGCTTGGGCCAACCATGTGATCGATGATCTCATTGTGGGCGGCTACCTGAAGGCCAATGCACAGAGCTCGCGCTTTTCCGAGGATGTCGGGGGAACCTCTGCCACGGATGACACGGATTGGGGGATGGTGACATGAGCGTTGTCTCATGGGGAAGGGACGATCTTACTGCCGCGGAAAGGGCCGCCATGGCAACGCGTGACGCGCGCCTCCTCGAGCTTGAGCGTCGCGAGGACGTCCTTGCGAGACGAGACGCCGCTCGGAAGGAGCACATGGAGGACTTTCAGGCACTCACGTATCAGAACCTCGCATTCATTGAGGAGTGCGACCATGCGATGCCCGGACTTCTCCAGAGGACAGGCGTGGACAGCGATGAGCTGCGATACGGTGTCATGCGGTCGGTCGAGCAGATGGCCGATGAACTGGAGGCGGGCAGGCGGGAACGCATGCGGATTCGCGATGAGGAGGACCGCGTCGAGGAAGGGTTCCGCGCTGCGATGCGGCGTGCCGAGGATGTGGATGGTGGGAGAAGTCGGCGGCATTGACGGGGCAGGCCCGGCGGATGCTACACTCGACTGAGTGATCGATGGGCGTCTACAGGTGGAGGGGCCTGACTCCATGAAGGTACTGCTTGTTCCCAACTACTCGCGCGAGAATGCCAAGGACGCCGCCGTGCATCTGGCCCACTGGCTCGAGCGCGAGGGCATCGAGGTGCGCTGGGTGCCTGACAAGAAGCTCTTTTCCGACGCGCCCATTGAGGTGGACGACGTCGATCTCGTGGTCTCCTTGGGTGGGGATGGAACGTTGCTGCGCGCGGCGGGCATCGTGGGCTACCGGGAGATTCCCATGCTGGGGCTCTCCTATGGCCATCTGGGCTTTCTCACGTCAGGAGGGCCGGACAACCTGCTTGCGACCGTGTCATCCGCGCTGGCGGGCGAGATGCACGTCTCTCACCGTGCCACGCTCGACGTCGAGGCACACTTCGCGGCATCCGATGGCTCCGAGGTCATCGAGCACCACTTTGCCCTCAATGACCTGTACCTCACCCATGGCGTCTGTGGAGACATGATCGAGTTTGACGTCTCCGTCTCGGGCAACCACATCGATCGCCTGCGTGGCGATGGCTTTGTGGTCTCGACGGCAACGGGCTCGACCGGCTATGCCCTCGCGGCGGGCGGCCCCATCGTGACGCCACAGTTCAATGGCATGATCTGTGTTCCCGTGGCACCGCACTCCATCCGCGCGCGCGCCTTCCTCACGGCGCCCTCAGACGTCGTGGAGATCGCGATCAGTCCGGAGCGCAACGTCGAGCGCCTCTTCTTTGCGGATGGGCAGCCCCTCGGTGGGGGGATGGTGGGGGAGCGGGTGACCATCCGCCGCGGCCCGGGCGACATCATCCTGCTCGACCGCAGCTCGACCAGCTTCTACCAGAGCGTCTCGCGCGTGTTCTACGGGGATCAGCGCCGATGATCGACGAGCTTCACGTACAGGACGTCGCGCTCATCCATGATGCCACCATCAAACCGGCGGAGGGCCTCACGGTGCTCACGGGCGAGACGGGAGCGGGCAAGAGCGCCCTGCTCTCAGCCATCAAGCTGCTCACCGGCGAACGTGCGGACTCTTCCGCCGTACGCGAAGGGTCTGAGGGCCTCTCCGTCGAGGGCAGGCTGTATCTCAAGGGTGGCGATCCGGATGGCTGCGTGGTGAGCCGTACCGTGGGAGCCGATGGGCGCGGCCGCGCCCATGTGGACGGTCGTGTCGCCTCGGTGCGCGAGCTGGCGCAGGGCGTGGGTTCGTCCATCGACCTCTGCGGCCAGCATGAGCACCAGCGGCTCATGCGCACGCAGACGCATGTCGAGCTGCTGGACGGATGGGCGGGCGAGTCCGTGCGCATGGTGCGGGAGACGTATCTTCAGGCGCTCGCGGCGAGGGGCGAGGCGGCCGCCGAGGTCGCGCGCCTGCAGGAGCTGGGGCGTGCGGTGGACTCCAAGGTGGGGGACGCGCAGTTCGTGCTCGACCGCATAGATGAGGTGCGCCCCCAGGAGGGCGAGTACGAGGAGCTGGAGGAGCGGCTGCCGAAGGCGGAGCATGCCGAGGCGCTGCTGCGCGCGGCAGCCACCACGCATGACGCGCTCACGGGCGACGAGGGCGTCACGGACATGCTCTCGGCCGTGGTGCAGGGCCTGCGCGATGCGGGAACCTACGACCAGACGCTCTCCGCGCTTGCGGATGCGGTGGAAAGCTCGCTCATAGACCTTGAGGATACGGCCTCCGAGTTGCGGAGCTACCAGGATGGCATCGAGGTGGACGAGGAGGCGCTGGCATCCATGCAGCTGCGCATGAGCCAGCTGCAGGGCCTCATGCGCAGCTATGGCCCACGCATGCAGGAGGTGTTCGAGCGCCGGGCAGAGGCGCGCGAGCTCGTCGGTGTCGCGCGCGACGGGGGTGAGCGGCTGTGCCATGCCCAGCAGGAGCTCGAGCGCTGCGAGGCTGCGCTGTCCGAGGCGGCTGCCGCACTCGACAGGACGCGCACGGCAGCAGCCCCCAAACTGGCCGAGGCCATCAACGAGCAGCTCGCCCTCCTGGAGATGGGCACCGCCCAGATCGAGGTCTCCCTCGAGCGCAGGCCCCGTTCCCAATGGGGCAGGGAGGGGCCCAGCACCGTGGAGCTGCTCTATCGCCCCGCCGCTGGCCTTACGGCGCGGCCCCTCAGAAGGATCGCCTCCGGTGGCGAGATCAGCCGCGTCATGCTTGCCTGCAAGGTGGTGCTGGGTGCGGCGGACGATGCGCAGACCCTCGTCTTTGACGAGGTGGATGCGGGCGTGGGCGGCTCTGCGGCCGTTGCCCTGGCCCAGGTGCTCGCCCGTCTTGCCCAAACGCATCAGGTGATCGTGGTCACGCATGTGGCACAGGTTGCCGTCATGGGCGACAGGCACTACCTGGTGTCCAAGACTGCCGGCGACGTGCCCGAGACGACCATTCGCGAGATCTCCGGCGATGAGCGCGTGCGCGAGGTTGCCCGCATGCTCTCGGGCGATGAGACGGAGGCCTCGCTGGCCCATGCGCGCGAGATGCTTGAGATGGCGCGCTAGCGCGTAGGCGCCTCGCGTTGGGCAACGCATTCCGCACATCCGGCTCATGTGCACGAACCCGCTAATGGCAACGATCCGTCGGGGTATCCGCTGCCTTACGGGGAGATGCGTCACCCTATTGTTCAGTTTTTCTTCCGCCCTGTTGGCAGATGTCTTGGCGGTAGTACGTGTGGCCACGAATGATGATGCTTGATGGGGAGGGTCAGATTCATGGCAGATGCGCTCTTTCATCTGGTGGTCTATGTGCGCACGCACCCTGGCGTGAGCCAGCAGGAGCTTGCCAGCCATTTCAAGGTGAGCACCCGCACCATTCGGAGTCGTGTGCGCCGCCTGAACGAGTCGCTTGCGGGCATTGCGAGCGTCGACCTTTCACCCAAGGCGGGCTACTTCGTTCATGTGATTGACAGCGAGGCACTCTCCTCATGGGCGATCAGGCGTGCGCAGCTCTACGGTGCCTCCATCACAAGCGCCAAGCGAGCGCGGCGCATGGTGACAGACTTGCTCTCACGCAACGACTGTGTGACGCTCGACAGCCTCGCTCAGATTCTCTATGTGTCCCGCGCCACGGTTTCGGCGGATCTGAGGCTTGTCGAGCGCATGCTCGCCGTCCATGACCTCAAGCTGGAACGCAAGAGCCATCGGGGCATCCGCGTGACGGGGCCCGAACCCAACCGTCGGGCTGCCCTCGCCACCATCGTAGTTGATACATTCCAGGCGTCTGAGGCAAAGCTCTCGCAGCCCGACGAAGAGGAACAGGACGGGCCGCATGGTGCGGCAGAGGCCCGCGGCGACGAGAACGCCATCGTGTCCGTCCTGGGTGACGAGGCAATCTCGTCAGCACCATTCATTGCAGAATGCCTGGACAGGGTCTTTACGACCGAAGGCATCTCCATCAGCTCCATCATTTACCAGAACCTGCTTGTGCATATCTCCATAGCCGTCATGCGCATGCGCGAGGGTAGCTACGTGCCCATGGAGGCGAGTAACCTCAACCGCATCAAACGGAGTGATGAGTACGTGCTTGCCAGGGCCATCTCGCAGGCCATCGAGCAGGCGTTTCATCTGGAGTTTCCGGAGGAGGAGACCGCCTACATCACCATTCACCTTGCGGGCAAGAAGGTGCTCGCAGAGTTTTCCGATGACAGCTCTCCGCTCTCCATTCCGGACAAGGTCTGGAACGTCGTGGATGACATGCTGTCCCTCATCAACCAGACCTTTCATGTGGACTTCTCCGATGACCTGGAGCTGCACATGAACTTGGCGCGCCATGTCGGGCCCCTCGCCGTGCGCCTCCAATACCACCTGGGCGGGAACAACCCACTGCTGGCGGACACCAAACGGCGCTTTCCCCTCGCATGGGCCATGGCGCTTGAGTCATCCTCGGTGCTCCTTGAGGCATATAGGGAGAAGCTCAGCGATGACGAGACGGGCTTTATCGCCCTGCTCTTTGCGTTGGCCCTCGAACGGCGTCATACCCATCATTCCAAGAAGAACGTTCTGATTGTGTGCTCCACCGGCATCGGCAGCGCCCGCCTCCTGGAGCTGAGGATACGTCAGCGCTTTGGCGAGAGCATCGCTGTGGTGCGCCATTGCAATGTGGCGGGTATTGACAAGGTGGACTTCCGAGACATCGACTACGTCTTTACCACGGTGCCCATCGGCCGCCCGCTTCCCGTTCCCGTGCGCGAGGTGCGCACCTTCCTCGCCCCCGGAGACTTCGAGGATCTCGAGCGACTGTTGAGTTCCAGAGGTTCCATCGCGTCCGCCTCGGGAGCCTTCGATCAGGCGCTCTTCTTCCCCCATCTGGCCTTTTCCCAGAAGGAGGACGTCCTTGACTTCCTTTGTGCCCGTATGGCAGAGCGCGTACCGGTGGACGATGACTTCCATGACCTCGTGCTGAGGCGCGAGGATCTTGCGGTGACGTCCTTTGGCAATGGCGTTGCCATGCCCCATCCCATGAGGCCGACCTCCCATGACGTCCACGTGTGCGTCGGCATCCTCGACGCGCCCATCCTCTGGGACGGCTTTGGACATATGGTTCAGGCCGTCTTTCTCATTTCTCTTCCCCGTGAGGGGGAGGGGACGGGCGCCCTGTTTAGCGTCCTTGCCGAGCTCTTCGTGAGCGAGGACGACATGGGCCGGCTCATCACGGATCAGACCTGGCAGACCCTCTCCGTGTTGCTTGGGCAGCACGGCATCGATGTGCATGCGAATTGGGTCACGAAGACGGGAGAGAGGGGGTGACGACTATGTCAGACGAAGAGGTGACGGGAATGGACTATGAGGACTCGGAGAGTGTGATGACCTCGTTCCAGATCATCGCAACGGCGGGTGATGCCCGCAGCAATGCGTTCCAGGCACTGAAGGCGGCCAAGCAGGGGGACTACCAAATGGCTGACGAACTCATGGCCAAGTTCAACGAGGGATCCGTCGAATCGCACAATCAGCAGACCGCGCTGCTGACCAAGGAGGCGCAAGGTGACCATACGCCCGTTGACGTTCTGCTCGTGCACGCACAGAACCATCTGATGACCTCGATGCTCGCCGGTGAGCTCATCCAGGAACTCATCGATCTCCACAAGGAGCTTGACGAGCTCAAGACACAGGTCTCTGCACAAGCCGCGGCACAAGACCAGTAGGCATTTCATTTCAGAGAGAAGAGAACGATGAAGGTGTTGCTTGTGTGCGCTGGCGGGATGTCCACCAGCATTCTCATGAAGAAGCTTGAGAAGTATGCTGCCTCGAAGGGCATTGACTTCGAGGTCGCCGCCGTGGGCCTCAGTGCCTACAAGGACAAGTGGCAGGACTATGACGTTCTGCTCATGGGTCCACAAGTGGGCTACCAGAAGGATGACGTTACCAAGAGCGTCTCCATTCCCGTGGGAGTCATTCCTCCTGCCGATTATGGCATCGGCAACTGCGAGCATATCTTTGCACAGCTTGACAAGCTCCTCGGCAAGTAACTCATCGACATTGGCAAGATAAGGAGGGGAGCTATCGTGGAAGGCTTCTTCAACAGCAAGTTCATGATTACGCTCCAGAAGTTTGGACAGGCGCTTGGACGCAACAAGTACCTGTCTGCCCTACAGGCCACCATGCAGACCCTGATGGCCATCATCATGGTGGGGGCCATCTCGCAGATCCTCTGCTCGGTGGGCTGTAACATCTTCGGCTGGTTCTCCGCCGACAGCGAGATCTACCAGGTTCTGTACATGCCCTATAACTTTACGATGAACATGCTCTCGCTGTGGGTCGTGCTCTTTTTGGGCTACAACTATGCCCGTAACATCGATATCAAGACTCCCGTCATAACGGCGTCGGAATGCCTGTTCTGCTACCTGCTCATTGCTGGTGCGCTTTCTACCAACGAGGCCGGGACCGTGGTCATGGACACCACGTACTTCAGTGCGTCTGGCATGTTCATGGGTTTTCTGACATGCTTCATCGTTGCGCAGATCGACAAGATGTGCGTCGATAGGAAGATCTACATACGCATGCCGGACATCGTCCCACAGTTCCTCCAGGACGGCTTTGCCGGCATCGTGCCCCTGCTCTTCAATGTCATCATCTTCCAGGTCCTGAACACTACGGTGACGACCCTGACGGGTGGTGCCTTCACACTGATCTCCGGCTTCATCGCCTTGCTTGCGGCTCCTCTTGCCGGTCTCACCTCTGCTCCGGGCATCGTGGTCATCTGCACGTTCGCCGGTGTCCTCTGGTGCTTTGGCATCCATGGCGCGCTCATCGCGATGACCACCCTGATGCCCATTGGCATCCAGACCACGGCACAGAATTATGCCGCCTTCCAGTCGGGGGGCACGGCCGCCCTCGTGTTCTATCCCGTTGCCCTCGCCGCTGGCCTCTCGTACTGTGGTGGGTCGGGCAACACCTTCCCCGCGGCGATCTACGCCGCGTTCTTTGCCAAGTCAGAGCAGGTCAAGGCTGTTGGCAAAGCCTCCATTGTTCCTGGTTGGTTCAACATCAACGAGCCCATGACCTTTGGCCTGCCCATCATGTACAACCCCATCCTCTGCATTCCCTATATCCTGTGCATCCCCCTCAACTGCCTGTTCTATTGGATTGGCTATGCCACAGGCCTGCTCATTCCGGGGTACATCATGATCTCAGCCCTGTTGCCCATGGGTTTCGCCGGATATCTGAGCACGTTGAACATCTGGAACTTCCTCTGGGACTACTTCTCCGTCATTCCCATGGGGCTCATCTGGCTCCCGTTCATCCGTGCCTATGACAAGCAGCTCTATGACAAGGAGCAGGCAGAGCTTGCAGCTGAGGCATCCGCCGAGGCGTAGGGTTCCGCCTTGGGAGGGGCAGGGGCATCGTTCCCATGCCCCCTCGTTCTTACCGGAGCGGGCATGCGGCTTCTCTGATGCCTGCGCATCTATGACAAGGAGGCATACACCATGTCATTTCCCGAGGGCTTTCTATGGGGTGGCGCAACGGCTGCCAACCAGTATGAGGGAGGCTACCTTGATGGAGGCAAGGGACTCAATACCTCTGACGTGCTGACGGCTGGCGCGCATACCACGCCGCGCCGCATCACATGGAGAAATCCCACCACGGGCGAGACCGGCTCCATAGACTATGCGTTTGGGCTCATGCAGAAGGCAAACATCTTCCCCGACGGTGTCGAACCTGCCGTCGTGGAAGGCGAGTACTATCCCAGCCATGTCGCCACGGACTTCTATCATCACTACAAGGAGGACATCGCCCTCATGGGCGAGATGGGCTTCAAGACCTTTCGCCTGTCCATGAACTGGGCGCGCATCTTTCCCCATGGTGATGACGAGCGGCCCAACGAGGAGGGCCTCGCCTTCTATGATGCCGTCTTTGACGAGTGCCACAGATACGGCATCGAGCCCCTGGTGACGCTCTCGCACTACGAGACGCCACTCCACCTCGCCACGGCCTATGGCGGTTGGAAGAGCCGCAGGCTCATCGACTTCTTTGAGACGTATGCCAAGACGGTGTTTGCTCGCTATCAGGGCAAGGTCAAGTATTGGCTCACCTTCAACGAGATCAACTGCATGGAGTGGATGCCCTTCATGGCCGGCGGCATGAGCGACTTCACCGAGCAGGCCAAGGCCCAAGGCGCCCACAACCAGTTTGTGGCAAGTGCCAGGGCCGTGCGTGCGGCGCACGAGATCTCACCCGCGATTAAGGTGGGACAGATGCTGGCCTACCAGCCCCTCTATGCGTACACCTGCGATCCTGCCGACCAGCTCAAGGTCATGGAGGATGGTCACGGAACCTTGTTCTACTCCGATGTGCAGACGGGTGGTCGCTATCCCGAGTATCGCCTCAGGCAGTATGAGCGTGGCGGCATCAGCCTGGATATGGAGGATGACGACCTCGACCTCATCGCTGCCTATCCCGCGGACTTCCTCTCGTTCTCGTGCTACGGCTCATCCACGCTGACCACGCACGAGGAAGAGGCAGGTGGCGGCAACCTGTTCATGGGTGTCAAGAATCCGTACCTCAAGACCAATGCCTGGGGATGGGCGACCGATCCCGCCTGTCTGCGTCTGGCGCTCAACACACTGTGGGATCGCTACCACAAGCCCCTATGGGTCGTGGAGAACGGTATTGGTTGGGATGATGTGATGGAGAAGGACGGCAGCGTTCACGACAGCTACCGCATCGAGTATCTTCGCCAGAACATCGCCTCCATGGATGATGCGGTGACGCTCGATGGCGTTGACCTCATGGGTTACACCATGTGGGGCTGCATTGATCTCGTCTCTGCAGGTACCGGTGAGATGAAGAAGCGCTATGGCTTTGTCTACGTCGATCGTGACGACCAGGGCAACGGTAGCCTCAGGCGTTCGAAGAAGGACTCGTTCGACTGGTACAAGAAGGTCATCGCCTCCAACGGTGCTGACCTGAGCTAGCTGTGGGGGTGCGTGGATGCCTGGGGGGCTCTGTCTGCCCAGGCGCCACGCTCGCCCGACCCTGAGAACGCCGCTTGTGGTGAGGGAGAGACACTATGCGCATAGTGAGGTCACTGGACGTGTCGGGCGATGAGTTCTTCTCGGACCTTGTGGCCATGTTCGAAAACGATTGGCAGGGGCTGACGGGCGGGAAGCTCGAGGCAGGAGACCTGTGCGAGGGTCTCTCATGGCGATCCGACCAGGCACATCTGCTCGTACGCTCCTTTGAGCCGTCACACCTCTTTTCCGTGGAACGTGAGGAACGGGCGGAATGCACATGTGCCACCTACCTCGTGGAATCAGGCGACCATGGTTGCACGGTGACGTACGACTGGGAGAGCGACGTACATGACCGGCAGCACAACCGCCTGCTGCGAGGCTTTTCCGAAGCGGTCTATCTTGGCAGAATGGCCGAATCCCTTCTCGCCGCAGAGGATCGCATCAGGAACGGCGGCATCCCTCGGCATGTCCAGACCACGTCACAGGAGCGCCTAGACGTGAGGCTCCTGCGAAAGGCTGTAGAACGCCGTCAGGGAAGACAATGATTGCGGTTCTGCGCCAGGAACGATGGCAGGGGCGCGCAGCGGAGGCGGAGGTAGCACGACATGCCCCCTGTTCCACAAAATTTTCTATGAGGATTCCCGTCTGAGCCTGGAGTGTGCGAAGCCGCGCTATCATGGAGACCCGTGGATGAGCACCGTCACAACTCTCACGGGAAGGGTCTCTTGCCTATGGCCAAGCACATCTTTGTCACCGGTGGCGTCGTCTCCTCGCTGGGCAAGGGCATCACAGCCGCCTCCCTCGGTCGCCTGCTCAAGGCGCGTGGCCTCAAGGTCATGATGCAAAAGGCCGACCCCTATCTCAATGTCGACCCCGGCACCATGAGTCCCTTCCAGCATGGCGAGGTGTTCGTGACGGAGGACGGCAAGGAGACCGACCTCGACCTCGGCCACTACGAGCGCTTCATCGACGAGAACCTCACGCGCGAGTCCAACTTCACCACCGGCCTCGTCTACCAGTCGCTCATCAGCCGTGAGCGCGCTGGGGACTTCCTCGGTGGGACCGTGCAGGTCATCCCACACGTCACCAACGAGATCAAGGGACGCTTCCGCCGCATCGAGGAACAGACCCAGGCGGACGTCGTCATCACCGAGCTCGGTGGCACCATCGGCGACATCGAGGGCCAGTCGTTCGTGGAGGCCATTCGCCAGTTTCGCAAGGACAAGGGCCCGGGCAACACGCTCGTGATCCACGTCTCGCTCGTGCCCTACATCGCCGCCGCCCACGAGGTCAAGACCAAGCCCACGCAACATTCGGTCAAGGAGCTGCGCTCCATGGGCATCCAGCCCGATCTCATCGTCTGTCGCAGCGACCATGAGGTGGAGGCCTCCATTCGTGCCAAGATCGCCCACTTCTGCGATGTGGATGAGGACTGCGTCTTCGAGAACTCCGACTGCCCCTCCATCTACGACGTGCCCGAGCACCTCGCGCAACAGGGCTTTGATGAGAAGGTGCTCTCCAAGCTGGGCCTTGAGGCCGGAGAGCGCCACATGGAGGACTGGTATGCCTTCACCGACTGCATGCACGCCTCCAACGCCCAGGACGACACGGTCGAGATCAAGGTCGTCGGCAAGTACGTGCAGCTTCCCGATGCCTACCTCTCCGTCATCGAGGCCCTGCGTCACTCCGGCGTCTACTATGGCCGCCATGTGCACATATCGCTGATAGACGGCGAGGAGCTCGACGGTTCCAACATCGACGAGGCGCTCGCCGGTGCCGATGGCATCCTGGTGCCCGGCGGCTTCGGCCAGCGTGGTGTGGAGGGCAAGATCCTCTCGGCCAATCGTGCCCGTACGAGTAGGATTCCCTACCTGGGCATCTGCCTGGGGCTGCAGGTGGCCGTCTCGGAGTTTGCACGCACCGTGTGCGGTCTTGCGGGCGCCAACTCCGCCGAGTTCGAGCACGATTGCGCCTATCCCGTGATTGCCCTCATGAGCGACCAGGAGGAGATCACGGACAAGGGCGGCACTATGCGCCTGGGCGCCTATCCCTGCAAGGTCGTGGGTCCGCTCGCGCGCGAGGCCTATGGCGAGGACCTCGTCTACGAGCGTCATCGGCATCGCTTTGAGGTCAACAATGCCTTCCGTAACCGGCTGACCGAGGCCGGCCTCGTCATTGGCGGCCTGTCGCCGAACGACCGCCTGGTCGAGATGGTCGAGCTGCCGGAGGACGTGCATCCCTGGTTCGTTGCCAGCCAGGCGCACCCGGAGTTCAAGAGCCGTCCCACCAAGCCCGCACCGCTCTTCCGTGAGTTCGTGCGTGCCGCCATCGCCCGCCACGAGGGCGTCGATCGCCATGAGGTGACGCCCGCGGACGAGAGCGCCTGCTAGCGGTGGAGCTGAAGGCCGCGCTGGGGGAGTACCTCGACTACCTCACCATCGAGCGGGGCAGCTCTGCCAACACGGTCGCGGCATATCGGCGCGATCTCGCGCGATACGTCTCCCATCTGAACGGCGGCGGCATCACGGACGTCGATGCCGTCTCCCGTCATGACATCGAGGCGCACGTGGCCTCGCTGGAGAGGCAGGGGCTGGCTTCCTCCTCGGTGCAGCGGGCCGTCTCGGCCATCAGGGGCTTCCATCGCTTTCTTGTCGCCGAGCAGGAGACCACCAACCATCCCGCCGCCGATCTCGTGATGCCCAAGAGGCCCGAGCACCTGCCCGACGTCATCTCGCGCGAGAAGGCCTTCGAGCTGCTGGATGTGCCGTTTGCCCAGGAACCCAGCCCCAAGCCGCGCAGGAGCGGTGAGCCAGACCGCACCAACGTTGCCTGCTTCCATCGCGACAAGGCCATCCTCGAGGTGCTCTACGGGTGTGGCCTGCGCGTCTCGGAGCTCTGCGGGCTGGACGTGCGGGACGTCCTCGTTGCCGACGAGGTGGTGCGCGTCTTTGGCAAGGGTTCCAAGGAGCGTGTGGTGCCCCTGTTGGGCACCGCCAACCGTGCGCTTGCGGACTACCTCGGCCAGTGGCGGCCGCTTCTGGCGGCGCACGCACACTCGCGGGGCGGTGGTGCGGCCTTTCTGAGCGCACGGGGAACGCGCATCACGCGGCAGGCAGTGTTTGGCCTCGTGGAACGATATGGTGAGATGGTGGGCATCCATGGGCTGCATCCCCACACGTTGCGCCACAGCTTCGCAACCCACCTCCTGGAGGGCGGCGCCGACCTGCGCGTGGTACAGGAGCTGCTCGGTCATGCGAACGTCTCCACCACCCAGCTGTATACGCATGTCGATCGCACGCACGTGCGCATGGTCTACCTCGAGGCTCACCCACGGGCCCATCGTGGGTAGGCACATGGGCTACCGCGGTCCGTGCCGTGGGACCATGCCCCACCACAAGCTGTGGGATGGCACCCCACCCTCCATGCCGCCTTTCAGGGTGCATGTCACGGGGTGGCATCTGTCCAGGTAGGGGCTGTCCCAGGAGCTTACGAATCCTAGAATAGGGCATTCTACCTGCATATTCATCATTCCTCCACACCAGGGTTTCCCATAACCCGAAAGCCTGCAACAGTTTTGTGTCACCAAACGTCTGTTCTCACAAGATGTTGTGGATTGATTCATCTCGGAGGGGCCGCCGACCATTCAGGTGTCTTTTGGTGTCATAAAGTGGGGCAAAGTGTTGTTTTGTGTCGGAAGCAGCCATAGAATGAGCTCACGCTTTCGAGGGAGAGCTCTCCCAACGGAGAACCGAGAAGGAGGTCGAGTGATGTTCCTGACGGGCACCTATCGTCACAATCTGGATGCCAAGTCACGCGTCACGCTTCCGGCAACCTTTCGCAGGCAGGTGGACGAGCAGGTCCTCCTGGTTCCCTTCAACGGCGCGCTCTATGGCTTTACCCCCGATGCCTACCGGGAGTGGCTCGGCAGCGTCTTTCCCGCGGGGCTCAACCCTCGCAATGCGAAGGACGTCCGGCTGCAGAGAGCCATCGCGTCCAGCACCACGACGGTCGATGTTGACAGCGCTGGCCGCATTGCCCTGGGCAAGCTTCCCGCACAGCAGCTCGTACAGTGCGGCCTTGCCCGCGAGGTGGCCATCGTGGGGAACATCGACCACTTCGAGATCTGGGATGCCCAGACGTTCGACCAGCAGATGGCCGAGACGAGCTCCGATCTTGACAGCCTGATGTTCTCCGAGTAGGGGAGAGCCATCTTGACAGAAGAATATCGGCACATTCCAGTGATGATCGAGCAGGTGCTCCACGAGCTGGATCCCCGCCCTGGCGAGGTCGTGTGCGACTGTACCCTCGGTGGTGCGAGCCACACGGTCGAGCTGGCAAGGCGGATTCAGCCGGATGGTCTCTCCCTGGGCATCGACCAGGACGAGCTGGCCCTTGCCGCCGCAACCGAGCGCTTCGAGCGCGAGGTGCCGGGTGCGGAGCATCGCTTCCTCAGGGGGAACTTCGGCGACCTCGATGCGCTTCTCGTCAAGGTCGAGGTGCCGGGCGTCGACTGCTTCCTCTTCGACCTCGGCGTATCGTCCCCCCAGCTTGACATCGCCTCTCGGGGCTTCTCATATCGCGAGGACGCCCCGCTGGATATGCGCATGGATCCGGGTGACGACACCCTAACCGCAGCCGAGGTCGTGAACACCTACAACGAGGCAGACCTCGCCCGGATCCTGCGCATATACAGCGACGAGAGGTTTGCGTCGCGCATAGCCCACGCCATCGTGCACGCGCGAGGGCGGGCGCCCATACGGACCACGCTTCAGCTGGCGGACATCGTGCGGCGCGCCATCCCGGCCGCGGCCCGTCGCCATGGGGGCCACCCGGCGCGCAGGACCTTCCAGGCCCTGCGCATCGAGGTCAACCATGAGCTGGAGGCTCTCGAGAGGGGGCTGCGCTCGGCTGTTCGCTGGGCGGACACGGGTGGCAGGATCTGCGTCATCTCGTACCACTCGCTCGAGGATCGCCTGGTGAAGCACGTGTTCTCTGAGCTTTCCCAGGGCTGCGTCTGCCCGCCGGACCTTCCGGTGTGCGCATGCGGCCATGTGCCGATAGTCAAAGTCAGGACAAGGAGGCCCCTCGTCCCATCGGGCGAGGAGGTTGCGGCCAACCCACGGTCGCGCAGCGCACTCATGCGCGTGGCGGTAAAGCTCGACGTCACGGAAGCATAGGGTGCGACACCGAGATGCATCCGGCGCAAGCCGTTGCATGGCACCATCACAGCACCACCGCACCACAAACGCAGCCTAAACGCACTACCAACACACCACCCGGCACCAGCTGGTGTCCAAGAGGAGAGACGATGGCATATCGAGGGTCCGAGGCATATCGCCTCGACATGGCCGAGAGACAGGCCCGGTGGCAGGATCACGAGCCGTTTTCTATCGTCAAGGGCGGGGGCCGCGACGCCCGCGAGCGCGAGGGCGTCTCGACACAGTTCATGGGACGCATCAGGCTTGCCCTCGTCTGCATCGTCGCCGTCATTGCCCTGGGCGTCGCCCGCGTGGTGCTCACGACGGCGACGGTTACCGCCCTACAGGCAAACGGCGTCACGCAGACGGAGCTCTCCGATGCCCAGGCGCTCAATGTGTCGCTGCGGATAACGAATGCCGACCTCTCCAACTCCGCGCGCATCGACCAGATTGCGACCGAGAACTACGGCATGGTCTACGCTCCCGCCCCCGAGCGCGTCTCGACTCAGGACCCCTCCGCGGCCGCATCCGACTCCGGCCAGGCGTCGTCTGCAGAGCCTGCGCAGACTCAGGCGCACTAGCACGCTCCCGGTGCCAGGGCTCTAGAATGGTGCGTCGTGAGAGACACGGGCACATATCGAGACGGGCGTCCCCGCCAGGGGACGACGGGGAGGGGCTCCGAAGGCGGGGCCCCTCGCCAGGCCTACGGCGCGCAGGCTCGGTTGGGCGCAGGGGTGCGCGGGAAGGGTGACGCGCCCCTTGGCGTCGAGGAGCGTGACGTTGCCGTCTCGGGCAGGACGATCGCCATCGTGCTCGCCGCCCTGCTTGCCATCGTGTCCATGCGCCTCGTCTACCTACAGGTGATCGACGGGCCACGCCTCAAAGAGCTCGGAACGAGCGTCCGTTCCAACGAGTTCCCGGTCAAGGCCAAGCGCGGCACCATCTACGATCGAAATGGCAAGGTGCTTGCCACGAGCGTCGCCTGCACGACCGTCACCTGCAACCCCAAGGAGGTGACCGATCAGACCGCCGTGGCGCAGATCATGGCACAGGACCTGGGTGGAGAGCCCTCCTCGTACCTCTCGGCCCTCTCGGGTGACACGACCTTCTCCTACGTGCGCCGTCAGGTTGACACGGACAAGGCCGACCAGCTCAAGAGCGACCTCGCCGCCGCCAGGCTCCCGGGCGTCTACTACATGGATGACATGCGCCGCGAGTATCCCTATGGAGCGGCGGCGAGCCAGGTGCTTGGCGTGGTGGGCGTCGATGGCGATGGCCTCACGGGTCTCGAGAAGTACTACGACGGCGTTCTCTCGGGCACCAACGGCACGCTCACGCTGGAAACGGGCAATGGAGGCATCCCCATCGCGGGCGGCGCGCGCACCCAGACGACGGCGGTGGGCGGCACGGACATACAGATCTCGCTCGACATCGACGTCCAGCAGAAGGCCGAGGAGGTCATCAGCAGGGGCGTCAAGGACTACAAGGCGGACTCTGGATCGGTGATGGTGAGCGACCCCAGGACGGGGGAGGTCATAGCCGCCTGCTCGACACCCCTCTTCGACGTGACGGACACCTCACGGATGGAGGAGGGGGCCACCTCGCTCAAGCCCGTCTCCTCGTCCTTCGAGCCCGGTTCCATCTTCAAGCTCATCACGATGTCCATCGGCATCGAGGACGGCCTCATCACGCCAGACTCGACCTTTGACGTGCCCGCCCAGGTGAAGGTGGGCGATGACATGGTGCGCGACGATGACAAGCGCAAGCAGCGTATGGACATGACGATTCGCGAGATGCTGCGACGCTCCTCGAACGTGGGAACCGCGCTCGTGGCCCAGAACGTCATTGGGGCGGATCGCTTCGCCCAGGGGCTTCAGTGGTTTGGCATCGGAACCGCCACGGGCATCGACTTTCCGGGCGAGGCCAACGGCATCGTGAGGCAACGCAGCGAGTACGACGGCGCCAGCCTGGGATCCATGTCGTTTGGGCAGTCGCTCTCCATCCCGCTCGATCAGATGGTCAAGGCCGTGGGCTCCATCGCCAACGATGGCGTCCTCGAGACGCCGCACTTTCTCCTGAGCAAGGGCGGCGAGCAGGCGAGCTGGCCCAGCCCGGGAACCTCCGTCTCCCCATCGACCGCCTCTCAGGTGACGGACATGATGCGTACGGTGGTGAAGGAGGGAACCGCCGAAAAGGCCCAGGTACGGGGTTATGACATCGCAGGCAAGACGGGTACGGGCGAACAGGCGAGCGAGAGCGGCGGCTATGAGGCCAACAAGTACGTCTCGTCACTCATAGGCTTCGCGCCGGCGGGTGACGCACAGGTCCTGGTGTATGTGGGCCTCAACGGGACCCCGTACCTCGCGACGAACTCCGCCGCCCCGCTCTTCTCGACTATCATGGGTGAGGCCCTCTCCGAGCTCCAGATCCCGCCGGGGACGTAGGCGTCTGGCCCGCAGGGACACGATCGAACGGTTTCGCATGCCAAAGGGGTTGTGATGGTTTGCATGACAGTGGGGGACATCGTTGGCGCGACGCGGGCACGCCTTGCGGGTGGCGCCGATGACGTCCAGGTGAGGGGGGTCGCCATCGACTCACGTATGGTGGGGCGGGGAGGGCTCTTCGTCTGCTTTCCAGGTGAGCGGGTCGATGGCAACGACTATGCCGTGGCGGCCATGGGGGCGGGGGCCGCGGCCGTCGTCATGACCCGCGAACCCGAGGCCGAGGTGCTGGCGGAAGCCCGCGACCTGGACGCCGCGGTCCTCGTTGCCGAGGGCGGCGATGCCGAGGAGTTCATGCTGCGCCTCGCTGGCGCCTGGCGCACGCGCAATCCCCAGTGGGTCGTCGTGGGCGTGACGGGCTCGGTGGGGAAGACCACCACCAAGGACATGCTCGCCGTCGCACTCGCGACGCGCTACAAGGTGCATGCCACGGAGGGCAACCACAACAATCTCATCGGCCTGCCGCTCACGCTGCTCTTGGCCTCGGCCGACGACGAGGTCGTGGTGGCCGAGATGGGCATGAACCACGCTGGGGAGCTTACGCGCCTCTCGGCCTGCGGCCGTCCCACCGTTGCCGTGATAACCAACGTGGGCACCAGCCACATTGGCAACCTGGGCTCCCGCGAGGCCATCGCCCGTGCCAAGGCAGAGATCCTCTCGTCCATGCAGCCCACCGTTGCGGGGTGCGGGAGGGCGAGATCCTGCCTGGTCATGACCTCCGACAACGACTACGCCACCCTCATCGAGGACGAGTATGCCCGCCCCCGAGGCATCGAGGTGCTCTCCGTCGGCGCGGACGGGCGCTGTTCCGTGCGCGCCGCACGCGTGGCGCTTGTCGGGGATGGCCGCGCCCATGTCGCCGTCACCTGCTCGGATGGCTGGAGGGACGAGGTCACGCTGCCGATGCCCGGTCGCCATGTGGTGAGCGACTTCCTGCTTGCCCTGGCCGTCTCGTGGCGTGTGGGCGCAGACCGCACGGCGGCCTGCACGGCCATGGCGCACATGCCCCAGACGCACATGCGCATGGAGATCGCCGGCGGCCCCGGCAGGCCCCGCGTGATCGACGACTCCTACAATGCGAGCCCCAACTCCACGGCCGCGGCCCTCGACGTGCTTGCGTCACTGCCCTGCGAGGGTCGCCGCGTGGCCGTGCTGGGTGAGGTTGCCGAGCTGGGGGAGGCGGCGCCCCGCCTGCACGGCTACATGGGCGCCTATGCCGCCGCCAAGCCGCTCGACCTCCTGGTGCTTGTGGGCACCGATGACGCGGACCGCATGGCCGAGGCCGCCCTCACGATGGGGTTCTCCGAGGATCGCCTGGAGCGCGTGCGCGATGTGGACGAGGCCATACGGGTCATCGCCCCGATAGTGGACGAGGGAGACCTCGTGCTGGTCAAGGCGTCGCGCGCCGCACGACTCGACGCCTTCGTGAGGGAGGTGCTTGCCTAATGATCGGAGATCCCAGCTACCCTACCTACCAGGTGTTCATCGCCGCCGCCGTGGCGGCGGCACTCACGGCGCTCGCCATGCCCCTCTTCATCAAGGCCATGCGTCACGAGGGGATCGGCCAGCAGATTCGCGCCGATGGTCCCCAACGGCACCTCGTGAAGCAGGGCACGCCCACCATGGGCGGCGTCGTCATGCTCCTGGCGACGGTCGTGGCCTGCGCCGTGCAGGGCACCTGGAGCCTGGGGCTCGTCCTGGCCGTGCTTGTCATGCTCGTCACGGGATCGCTCGGCCTGCTCGATGACATCGAGTCCGTGGCCCACAAGCGCTCGCTTGGCCTCACGCCCTCCCAGAAGATGGTGGGCCTCGTCCTCATCTCCGTGACGTTCTGCCTGGTCGCCGTCAACGGCTGCGGCATCTCCCCGGTGGTCGAGCTGCCCGGTGGCCTTGGCATCGACATGGGTGCCCTCACGACCTCCGTTGCCGTGGGCGACGCCACCATCGCGGTTCCCTGGATCTATATGCTCTTCGTCTTTCTGCTGATGGCCGGCCTCTCCAACGCCGTCAACCTCACGGATGGCCTCGACGGACTCTCGAGCGGCTGCGTGCTCGTGGTCATGATCGTGATGTCCATGGTCGCGTTTCGCTTTGGCTCGGTCGACCTCGCCGTGTTCGCCGCGTCCATCGCAGGCGCCTGCATCGGCTTCCTCTGGCACAACTGCTATCCGGCATCCATCTTCATGGGCGACACGGGCTCGCTTGCGTTGGGCGCCGCCCTCGCCGCCCTCGCCGTGCTCACCAAGACCGAGATAACGTCCCTGGTGATGGGGGGGCTCTTCATTTGCGAGGCGCTGTCCGTCATCATCCAGGTGGCGAGCTTCAAGCTCACGGGCAGGCGCGTGTTCCTCATGGCGCCCATACACCATCACTTCGAGAAGCTGGGCTGGAGCGAGACGAAGGTGGTCATTCGCTTCTGGATCGTGTCGGCCGCCTTTGCGTCGCTCGGCTTCGCCCTGTTCTTCCAACTGGCCTAGGAGGTCGCGATGTCTGAGAGTGCCATTCAAGCGAATCGGCCCCTGGGCAGCGTCTGCGTCCTGGGCCTCGGCCGCACGGGGTGCGACGTCGGGCGCTACCTGCTGGGCCTTCCCAAGGGCAGGGTCTCCTCCGTCACGGTCTTTGGGGGGGCGAGCTCCACCGTGGGGGGCACCACCCGTGAGCTCGAGGCGCTGGGTGCCGTCGTGCACGTGGGTACCGAAGAGGTCTCCGGCAGCTTCGACCTTGCCATCGCCTCCCCGGGCATTCCCGAGTCAAGTGACTTCCTTGCCTCTGCCAGGGCGCATGCCACCGAGGTCATCGGCGAGCCCGAGCTCGCATGGCGCGAGAGCCCGCACGACTGGGTGGCCATCACGGGGACGAACGGCAAGACCACCACGACCTTGCTCACCCAGGCATTGCTCGCCCAGGGCGGGTTGGACGCCGCCTGCGTGGGCAACATTGGCACGCCCACCATCGACGCCGTGGAGGATCGCCCCGCGGGCCGTTGGCTCGTGGCGGAGCTTTCCAGCTTCCAGCTTGAGGAGACGCGCCTGCTGCATCCGCGCTGCGCTTGTCTGCTCAACATCACGCCCGACCACATCGAGTGGCACGGTTCCCTGGAGGCCTATGCGGCCGCCAAGGAGAAGGTCTTTGCCAACCTCACGGACGGGGACCTGGCCGTCATCGGCGACACGGACGACCGGTGCCGTGCCGCTGCCGGTCGCCAGCGCGCTCGCGGCCTGCGCACGCTGGTGGTGGACGTCGAGCGGGATCCGGGGGGGCCTCACGCCGCCTTCGTGCGCGGCGGCGTCCTCGTGGTGCGCATCGACGGCGTCGAGCACGTGCTCCTTCGCGCGGACGAGCTGCGCATCAGGGGCGCCCATAACGTGGAGAACGCCCTGGCGGCGGCATCCATGGCGCTCGAGCTGGGCGTCTCCGCCGAGGATGCCAGCGTGGGCCTGCGTGCCTTCAACCCCATCGAGCATCGCATCGAGCCGTGCGGCGCGGTGGGGGGCGTCCACTTCGTGAACGATTCCAAGGCGACCAACCCCGACTCCGTCGAGAAGGCGCTCACCGCCTTCGACCAGGGCAGGATCGTGCTGCTCCTGGGAGGCCACGACAAGGGGCTCGACCTCGACCCCCTTGCCCGCTCCGTCGCCTCCCGCGCCCGTGTCGCCGTCTGCTTTGGCGATGCCGGCGCACGCCTCGCCCAGGCCTGTGCCACGGAGGGCATGGGGAAGGACAGGGTGCTCGTGGCCGGCAGGCTGAGGGATGCCTTCAAGGCGGCCGTGTCCGCGGCATGCCCCGGCGACACGGTGTTGCTCTCGCCCGCCTGCTCCTCGTTTGACGAGTTCCATGACATGGGGGAGCGCGGCAGGCTCTTCAAGCGGCTCGTGAGCGACCTTGCCACCTCGCGTGAGGGCGTCCGCTAGATGGCACGCCGTCGACGGACAGACACCGCGCGCTTGAAGGGAGGCGAGCAGGCCCCCACCCGCACCGCGCACGGGGAACGCTCGGCCCGCCTCATCATGGGCGTGCCCGCGCGCATCATGATGCCACGGCTCGTCTTTTTGGTGACGGCGCTGGCCCTGCTCGCCTTTGGCCTGCTCATGGTGTATTCCAGCTCGTCGATCACGGCGCTCTCCAGCGCGGCCTTGGGCAATGACCCCACCTATTACCTCAAGCGCCAGGCGCTGTTTGCGGGGCTGGGCATCCTGGGGGCGGCCGCCATCGTGGCGTTTGGCTACCACAGGCTCCTGGGGAGGCTCATGCGGCCCCTCTGGGGTGTGACCATACTCCTTCTGGCGTTCGTGCTGCTGCCCTTTGCCGGCAGGGACGCCTACGGCGCGACCCGTTGGATCTCCCTGGGGCCCTTCTCGCTGCAGCCCTCGGAGTTTGCCAAGATCACGGTCATCCTGGTGGCCGTCCGCCTCTTCGACCGCTTCTACGTCGCCCGTGACATCGATCAGCGCACGTTTCTCAGGGGGGTGGCCCTGGGCATCGCGGTGCCCCTCGTCCTCATCATCTGTCAGCCCGACAAGGGCACGGTCATGGTCATCGCGCTCTCGCTGGTGGTCATGGCCTACATCGCGGGCTTTCCCGTGCGCTATCTCCTGCTGTTCTTGGCCGTGGGCATCATCGTGTTCCTGGCGCTCTCGCTCAAGGACGACTACTCCCGTGCTCGCCTCATGGCCATGCTCGATCCATGGTCCGATCCCTACAACAACGGCTACCAGCTCATCCAGGGCTTCTATGCCTTCGGCGCGGGTGGGCTCTTTGGTGTGGGCATCGGCATGAGCAAGCAGAAGTACAACTACCTGCCCTTTGCGCATAACGACTTCATCTTCGCCGTCATCGGGGAGGAGTGCGGCGTCGTGGGCACGGTGGGCATGCTCGCGGGCTTTGCCGTGCTCCTGTGGGCGGGCTATCGCATCGCGATCAATGCGCCCGACCTCGCCGGCCGGCTCGTGGCCATGGGCTGCTCGTCCATCCTGGTCATACAGATGCTGCTCAACGTGTGCGGCGTCATCGGCATCTTTCCCCTGTCGGGCAAGCCCATACCCTTCGTCTCGTATGGCGGGTCCTCCATCATGTCGAGCATCATGATCGTGGGGCTCGTCTTCTCGGTCTCCAAGGAGTCGCGCATGCCCCTCTCGGAGTATGATGAGCGCCGCAGCGCGTGGAGCGTGACCGCGGCACAGGGCACCCCGCTTGGCCCCACGGAGGGTGCGGGCGCGCCAATGCCGCGTTCGGGGCGCCCTGTCGGGCGTACGGGCTTTCGGATGTATGGCGGGGGCGAGGTGGCATCTCGCGTGCGGCCGACGAAGCCCGCCAACGTGCGCTTGGGAAACGCGCGGGCGCCGCGCATAGACCTTGGACCGGATGCAGGCGACCGCCTGCGCGGTGATGACTCGAAGCCACACGTCAGGGGGACGCGCGGCGGCAAAGGGAGCTGATCTCATGGCGAAGAGCCTGTGTGTGGCCATTGCGGCCGGCGGAACCGCAGGGCACATCAACCCAGCGCTGGCACTTGCCGAGGAACTGCGGGACCGTGGCCACGAGGTGCACTTCTTTGGCCAGGCCACCAGGCTCGAGGCGCAGCTCGTGCCCCAGGCGGGCTTCGACTTCACCCCCATACGGGTCACGGGCTTCGACCGCGCGCGTCCCTGGACGCTCGTCTCCGCCCTGTGGCGCATGCGACGCGCGCAGGCGGCCATCGGGAGGCACCTCGCCGCCACGCGCCGTCCCGACGTGGCCGTGGGCTTTGGCGCCTATGTCGAGCTTCCCCTCCTCAACTGGTGTGCCAGCCAGGGCATCCCCGTCGTGCTCCATGAGCAGAACTCCGTTCCGGGCCTCGCCAACAAGGCGCTTGCGGCCAAGGCCGCGCGCGTGTGCGTGTCGCTCCCCGTCGCCATCGACGCCTTCAGAGAGCGCGTGGGTGCCGCGACGCAGATCGTGGTCACGGGCAATCCCGTGCGCTCCAGCGTCATCAGGGCAAGCGGGGCGGCCGGGCGTGCCCACAACGACATCCCGGCCGACGCCACGCTGCTTGTGGTCTTTGGCGGCTCCTTGGGTGCGGCACACCTCAATGAGGGCGTCATCGCCCTCAAGGACGAGCTTTTGGGCCGCGAGGGGCTCTACCTCATCCACTCCACGGGCCAGAGGGACTATGACCATGTGGTGAGTGCCCTCGATCTCACGGACGAGGAGGCAGGTCGTTGGCAGGTGCGTCCCTACATCGATGCGATGGGGGAGGTCCTGGCGGCATCCGACCTGGTGCTCGCGCGCGCCGGTGCATCCTCCATCGCCGAGATCGCCGCCTTGGCGGTTCCCAGCATGCTGGTGCCCTATCCCCATGCCACGGCCGACCACCAGACCACCAATGCCACCTACCTCGTTGGGGTGGGCGCCGCGGTCATGTTGGCGGATGATCGGATCGATACGCCCGCGTTCTCCCATGAGCTGCTCTCGCTCGTGGATGATGGCGCCCGGCGCGAGGCGATGCGTGTGGCGGCACGTGGCCTCGGTCAGGATCGCGCCGCCTCCGCTCTCGCAGACCAAGTGGAGAGTGCGGCGCAGACGGCCGGGTAAGCCGATCGATGAGCTAGAGTAGTCAAGGCACAACCGAGTGCCCCTTCTCACGTTGCCATCGACTTTGGGAGGATCCCCCCATCATGTCCATCACCACCTCGCAGGACTTCAAGAGCGCACACTTCATCGGCATCGGTGGTGCGGGCATGAGCGGCATCGCGCTCGTGCTCCATGAGCGTGGCTATGCCGTGACGGGTTCCGACCTCAAGTCGTCGCGCTATGTGCGCGACCTCGAGGAGGCTGGCGTCAAGGTGTATGTCGGCCATGCGGCAGGGACCGTCGACGAGGTCGCGCCCGACGTCGTGGTCATCTCCTCGGCCATCCCCGAGACCAATCCGGAGGTCGTACGCGCTCGTGAACTGGGCATCCCCGTCTGGCCACGCGCAAAGATGCTCTCTGCGCTCTCGGATGGCGCCGAGACCATCGCCGTCGCGGGCACGCACGGCAAGACCACCACGTCATCCATGATTGCCACCATGCTCGACCACCTGGGCAGGGATCCCTCCTTCCTCATCGGGGGCATCGTGGAGGAGTACAGGACCAATGGCCGCAATGGCAACGGCGGCTACTTCGTGTGCGAGGCGGACGAGTCCGATGGCTCCTTCCTCTACCTCAACCCCAACGTGGTCGTGGTCACCAACATCGAGGCGGATCACCTGGATCACTACGGCACGCTCGAGAACATCGAGAGGACGTTCTGCAAGTTCATGGACCTCGTTGGTGACGATGGCGCCGTCATCATCAATGGAGACGTGGAGCACTATGTCGAGCTGGCCACGTCCACGGGGCGTCACGTCGTCACCTATGGCTTCGACGAGTCCTGCGACTATGTCTGCGCACGCAGGAAGGTCGTGGGTGCCCACAAGCTCGAGAGCGACCTCACCGTGCGCACGCCTGCCGGCACCAGCGTGAACGTGAGCCTCATGGCTAACCCGGGGGACCACAACATCGCCAACGCGACGGCCGCCCTTGCGGTCGCGGACGTCTGCGGCTTCGACATGGGCGAGGCCGCGTGCGCCCTCTCGCGCTTCAAGGGCGCACATCGCCGCTTCACCCACGTGGGGGACGTGGATGGCATCACCGTGGTGGACGACTATGGCCATCATCCCACGGAGATCAGGGCCACGCTCACTGCCGCCAAGGCGCTGGGCTTCCGGCGGATCGTGTGCGCGTTCCAGCCCCACCGCTACAGCCGCACCCAGGCCCTTGCCGACCAGTTTGCCACGGCCTTTGACGATGCGGACGTGCTGGTGGTCACGGAGGTCTTCTCGGCGGGGGAGACGCCCATTCCCGGCGTTTCGGGCAAGGTGGTCGCCAACCAGGTGAGCGAGCGGGGACACGTGGCGGACGTGAGCTTTGCCGCCAACCCACGCAAGCTCGTGGAGCGCCTGCTTGCGGTGTGCCGGGAGGGCGACCTGCTCATCACCCAGGGTGCCGGCGACATCACCGCCATCGGGCCCGCCTTCATCGAGGCCAGGCACGAGGCCGACGCCGCGGCCCGGGCCTAGGCGGCTGGATGGGGACGTGGGCATCTACAACGCATACATGACCCTCTCGGGGGCGTATGACGCGGACGTCACGCGCGACGAGCGCATGGCGCGCCGCACGACCTGCCGCATCGGTGGGCCGGCGGCGCTCTTCTGTCACGCTCACAGCCTTCAGGCGCTCAGGAAGGTCCTTGCCGTTCTCGCACACGAGCACGTGGAGTGGGTCATCCTGGGCAAGGGGTCCAACATCCTGGTCTCAGACGGGGGCTACGATGGCTGTGTCATCGAGTTGGGGAGGGAGTTCTCGCGCATCTCGTTCGGGGACGATGGCATCGTGACGGTGGGGGCGGCCGTTCCCCTGTCCAGGCTCGTGCGTGAGACGCTCTCGCATGAGCTTGCGGGCCTGGAGTTCTGCATTGGTATCCCGGGGACGCTGGGCGGTGCCGTCTCGATGAACGCGGGCACGCGCCGCGACTGGATCTCGCGGTGCATCGAGAGCGTCGTCACCTGCGACCTGCACGGCATGCTGCACCGCCTGTCGGCAGACGAGGTGGCATGGGGCTATCGCACCACGTCCATCGACCCCGCGTCGGTGATCCTCGAGGCAACGCTGCGCCTGCGGGGTGGCACCAAGAGGGACATCTCGGCTCGCATGAACGCGCTCATCGCCCACAGACAGCGCACGCAGCCCGTGGGCAGGCCCTCCTGTGGCTCCGTGTTCCGCAACCCCGCGGAGGGTTCCGCCGCGTCGCTCGTGGAGGGCTGTGGCCTCTCGGGTGCGCGCGAGGGTGCCGCCCAGGTGAGCGAGAGGCATGCCAACTTCATCATCAACACGGGTGGAGCCACGGCTGACGACGTGATCAGGCTCATGACGCGCATGCACGACGCGGTCATGGACACGTACGGCACGGACCTCACGCCTGAGGTCAAGTTCCTGGGATTCGGGGCCTAGCATGGCTGGCATGCGACCCACACGGCGCGGCTCCACCCCACGGCCACGTGCTGCCCCGGGCGTGAGCACGCACAGGACCAGCTCCCGCCCCACGAGGCGGGGGGGAGCGCCCAGGCGGGTGGGGCGCGTGGGCGCCCGGGGCGGCTTGCACCCGAAACGGGACCGTCGTTCCGCCAGGCGCGAGCTCACGCCCGACCGCCGCGGATCGGGTGCCGAGCGCTCCCAGAGGTATCTCCCGATACGACGCCTCATCATCGGCACCATCGTCATCGCCTCCCTTGCGCTCGTTGGGCTGCTCGCCGTGCTCATCCTCTCGTACACGCCCGTCTTCACCATCACGGGCGTCGATGCCGACGCCACCGCTCACATGGACTCCGACTCCATCGTGCGCCTCGCCGCCGTGGATGACGGCGCGACCCTCCTCAACCTGGACGAAAGCAAGGTCACGAACAACCTGCGCAAGAATCCCTGGGTTGGGTCGGTCGAGTACGTGCGCGAGTTCCCCGATCGGCTGCGAATCGTGGTGCATGAGCGGGACATCGAGGCCATCGTGGTCATGGGCACCGGAAGCGTGGCGTGGTGCCTCGGGGCAGACGGCGTATGGGTGGAGCCCTATCCCATCGACGTGCCCGACGGCTCGTCGATGGGCGACGTGGCGCTGGGCGAGGCGCAGTCGCTGGGAGTCCTGCTGATCACCGACGTGCCGGCGTCCGTCAGTCCCGTTGCGGGCACGACGGCGACCGATTCGGTCATCACGGCCGTCAGCTCGTATCGCAATGGCTTCTCGAGTGCCATGAACGCGCAGGTCGTGAGTTATTCCGTCCCCAGCCTGGATTCGATCGCGTGTACGCTGTCGAGCGGCGTGGAGGTGTCGCTGGGGGCGCCTACGGACATCGAGGCCAAGGAGACGGCCGTGGGTGCCATCCTCGCCGCGCACGAGAACAAGGTGACGTACATCAACGTGCGTGTGCCCTCGTCACCCACGTATAGGGCCATCGCCTCGGACGACGTGCAGGCGGGGACGGGCGCCACGGGCTCTGCGACCTAGGGGACGTACGGCTGTGGGGTGTCGGGGCCGTGCGCATGTGACGTGCAGTCGAAGTCAGAGACCCACAGGCAGATGGCTTGCCGCCTCTGCAAGCACCGAGCTGCCCTCCCCACATAGTGAGGAGGGCTCGGGGGAGGGGCGCGTCCACCGAGCCATGCGCCATCCCTGTCCCTCGGATGCTCGCAAACTCTAACCCTCAAGGCCTGCCTGAGGGACTCAAGGGTTCTAAAAACAGGACTCTACCTGCTGACTTCATGGAACGAACAAATTTGACAGCACAAGGGCCTCCGGTGTGCAAACATGACGCGCCTTGTATAAGCCATAGGGTTCTACCTGAGGTTTAGGGTTGCTCATCCAGCATGTTGGCTGCGCGATTCACAGGCGGGAAGGTTCGTTGCACACGAAGTAAGGTCAAACCATGAAGTCGAAGACAAAGGCGCGCCGTCTCGATGTCGAAGCCAACCGTGGCTTTGCCACCAAGCAGGGGCTGGCGAGTGTCCAGGGGGCAGAGGCGGCCGTCTCCGCTGCCGGCGCCGAGCAAGGAGGAGCAATGATGGACAACGACATTCCGAGCAACTACATGGCCGTCATCAAGGTGGTGGGCGTAGGCGGTGGCGGCACCAATGCCGTCAACCGCATGATCGAGGAGGGCATCCGCGGCGTCGAGTTCGTTGCCATCAACACCGATGCGCAGGCCCTCGCCATCTCCGATGCCGACATCAAGGTGCACATTGGCCAGGACATCACGCGCGGCCTGGGCGCAGGTGCCAACTCCGAGGTGGGCGCCGAGGCGGCCGAGGACTCGCATGATGAGATCAAGCAGGCCCTTGCCGGTGCCGACATGGTCTTCATCACCGCGGGCGAGGGTGGTGGCACCGGCACCGGTGCCGCTCCCGTCGTTGCCGACATCGCCAAGAACGATGTGGGCGCCCTGACGGTCGGCGTCGTCACCAAGCCGTTCTCGTTCGAGGGACGTCCTCGCTCCAACCGTGCCGCCGATGGCATCCAGTCGCTCTCCGAGAGCGTCGATGCCCTCATCGTGATTCCCAATGATCGCCTGCTCGACCTCTCCGAGAAGAAGACCTCCTTCCTCGAGGCGTTCCGCATGGCGGATGACGTGCTGTGCAAGGGCACCCAGGGCATCACTGACCTCATCACGGTCCCGGGCCTCATCAACCTCGACTTTGCGGACGTCTGCACCATCATGCGCGGTGCCGGCACCGCCATGATGGGCGTGGGTACCGCCTCTGGCGACAACCGCGCCACCGATGCCGCCGAGGAGGCCATCGCCAGCCGCCTGCTGGAGAACTCCATCGATGGGGCCACACGCGTGCTGCTCTCCATCGCCGGCAACAAGGACCTGGGCATCCAGGAGATCAATGACGCCGCTGACGTCGTTGCCAAGAACGTCGACCCCGAGGCCAACATCATCTTCGGCACGGTCGTCGATGAGAGCCTGGGCGACCAGGTGCGCGTCACCGTCATAGCCACGGGCTTCAAGGATGCCAACATCCAGCAGCCACTGCCCACGCTCTCCGCGGATCGCTCCCGTAGCGCCAGCCGTCCCGCTGCGCCCGCCTCCAAGGCCCGCACGTCCAGCCCCTCGTCCTCCAATCAGAATGGCGAGAACAAGGAGTTCGACATTCCCGAGTTCCTCAAGCGGAGCCGCATCTAGCATGTGCTCCATGCTGCGTGAGCGACACGGCGGGCATGGTGTGACCCTACTTGGCGGGACCGACCGCCCAAGTGGGGTCACGCTTGCATTCACCGAGCGTGCGGGAGGGGTCTCGACAGGGGCGTGGTCCTCGCTCAACCTGGGCTCGGCCTGCGGCGACGATTCGGCGCATGTGGCCGAGAACCGTCGTCGCGCGCTCGAGGCCATGGGGTTTGCCGGTGGCCTCGGGCGGCTGGTTGTTCCGCGCCAGGTGCACGGTGACCATGTGGTGTGCGTCACCGCGAATGACGACGCGTCTGTCGCGCGGGCACGCGAGGAGGCCGCGGCTGGTGCCGATGCCATCGTCTGCACCGTGTCCGACGTCGCCGTGATGCTGTGCTTTGCGGACTGCGTCCCCGTGGTGCTGACCGCTCCTGATGGCTACGCCGTCGTGCATTCGGGTTGGAGGGGAACGCTCAGGCGCATCGCCGCGACCGCGCTTGCCAGGCTGTGCGAGCGGTCGGGCGCCGCACCCCAGGACGCGCGCGCCTACATCGGACCCCACATCATGGGAGAGGACTACGAGGTGTCCGCGGAGCTGCTCGATCGGTTCGTGGGAAAGTTCGGCCCGCGGGCCCGCGCCAGCGAGCGCCATCTCGATCTGGGGGCCTGCGTCCGCACGGCCCTCGTGGACGCGGGGCTCCCGCAGTCGGCCATCGAGGGCACGGGCATCTCCACGCCCCGGGCTACCGACCGCTTCTATTCGTACCGAGCGGAGCGGGGTGCCTGTGGCAGGCATGCGGCCGTTGCCTTCAGGGAAGGGTAGGGTGATGAACATGGCAGACAGTCCGGAGGGCTATGATGCCTTCCTACGTGAGCGACGGGCCCAGATCATGGGCCGCATCGCCGATGCCGCCCGGCGCTCGGGTCGGAGCGCGGGGGACGTCGCGACCCTCGCCGTCTCGAAGACGGTCGGTCCGGACGAGGTCTTTCGGGCCTGGCAGGCGGGATGGCGCGCCTTTGGGGAGAACCGCCCGCAGGAACTCAAGCGCAAGCTGGCCGGCGTGGCGGCACATCCCGAGATGGCCTCCGTTCGCTTCGACATGATCGGCAACCTGCAGACCAACAAGATCAACCAGGTCATCGGTAACGTCGCGCTCATCCATTCGGTCTCCTCGGAGCATCTTGCCTCGTCCATCTCCAAGCGTGCCCGGGCTCGTGGGCTCACGTGCGACGTGCTGCTGGAGGTCAACGTGAGTGGGGAGCAGTCCAAGGGCGGGTTCTCTCCCGATGAGGTCACGGCGGCCATGGACGCGCTCATGTCGCTTGAGGGCATCGCGATCTGTGGCCTCATGACGATGGCACCGGCTCACCAGCCGGACCGGGCACGCAGGACCTTCTCGGGCCTGCGCGAGCTGGCGGAACGGCTGCGGGGTGAGACGGGCCTCGCGCTCGATGTGCTCTCGTGTGGGATGAGCGACGACTTCCCCATCGCCATCGAGGAGGGGTCGACGCTGGTGCGGCTTGGCAGGGTCGTGTTCAGCGATGGATACCGGCTGGGATAGAATTAGTCACGAGGAGGGTGCCGCACCGCGGCAAGGAAGGTGGGAACCATGGGATTCTTCGACAACCTCAGGGATAGGCTCCATCCGCAGGATGACGGCTACTATGATGACGACGAGTACGACGAGTACTACGACGAGGGATCCGATGCGCGCCCCGCGAGGCGGGGTGTCGCGTCGCCGGACCCTGGCACGTCCGGTGTCTTGGGCAACACCCGTCGCCCCGAGGCCGAGAGCGTCTCCGTCTACACGCGCTCCGGCAGGCCTGTGGACAACAACCGTGGCGGCGGCTCGTATGCCCAGCAGGCGGAGGGCTATCGCCCCGCCGCACCAGCCCGCCGTGCCCCCGAGCGCGAGTATGCTCCGCGCGAGCGCGAATACAGCCGCCGCAATGACTACAACAACGCCTATGGCGCGGGTGGCTACACCCAGGAGGAGACCGCGCCCGTCGCCTCCCACGGCGCATCCGTGCTGGGTAACACCACCGATGGCAGTACCCCCGCCGACATCGGCCTCAAGCCCATCCCGCGCCAGAGCACCTCGGGCAAGCTCCCGCCCTATGTGCTCAAGCCCGCATCGTACGATGATGTCCAGATGGTGGTGCGCCGCGTGCGCACCGGCCAGCCCGTCGTGCTTGCCTTCAAGAACACCAACATCGACACCGCCAAGCGCATCCTCGACTTCTGCTTCGGGCTGTCCTGCGGCATCTCTGGCTCCGTGGAGGAGCTGGGCGACCGCGTGTTCGCCGTCATCCCCCAGGGCATCGAGCTCTCGCAGACCGACGTCGACAAGCTCGTGCAGGACGGAACCATCGAGAGGTAGGACATGCCCCCTTCCACAGAGAAGACCATTGCCGTTCTGGGTGCCGGTGCGATGGGCGGCTCCATCGCCCGGGGCCTGGTGGCGTCCCACACCGTTGATGCCGCGCACGTGCTTGCGTGCGACCCCAGCCAGGACAGGCTGGACAGCCTGGCGCTCCTGGGCATCCAGACCTTCGCAAGTGCCCAGGACATGCTCGCGGGTAGCCTCGACGTGCTCGTCGTGGCCGTGAAGCCCCAGGTGCTTCCTGCCGTGCTCGAGGACGTCGCGGACAAGTTGGAGGACAGGCTCGTGATCTCCATAGCCGCTGGCGTCTCGCTCGAGACGCTCACGGAGCTCGTGCCCAGCGCCCGCCTCGTGCGCGCCCTGCCCAACCTGCCGGTGCAGGTGCTCTCGGGCGCCACGGCCCTCTGCCTGGGCGACACGGCCACCCCACAGGACGGGGAGCTCGCCGTTGCGCTGTTCTCGTGCCTGGGCTCTGCCCATGTGATGCGCGAGGATCAGCTGGACGCCGAGGGCGCCGTCGTGAGCTGTGGTCCCGCCTACGTGGCGCTCTTTGCCGACCTCATGGTGCGCGCCGCCGTCGAGCACGGCATGACGGCCCCTGCCGCCCGCGAGATGGTGCTTTCCACCATCTGTGGCGTCTCACGGCAGCTGCTGGGGTCGGGCGATCATCCGCGCGCCTATATGGAGCGCGTGACCTCGCCTGGCGGTACGACCGCCGCTGGCCTGCGCGCCATGGAGCCCATCCTGTTCGATGCCATCGAACGGGGCGTGGACGCAGCGCTCGAGCGCACGGGCCAGCTGGCCGACAAGGGGAGGGCATAGCCCATGCCCGTCCTCCTGAGCCGTCTGCTCACTGCCTATCAGCTCCTCATCTTCGTATGGGCGCTGCTCTCGTGGATCCCCTCCCCGAGCGGGGCGCTCGTGGAGCTCCGTGCCACGTTGGGCAAGGTCGTCGAGCCCTTTGTGGGCATATTCCGGCGCTTCATCCCCATGGCGGGTGTTGTGGACTTCTCTCCATTTGTTGCTATCATCGTGCTGCAGCTCGTTCAGCGTCTTTTGCTGTAGGCAAATGCGATAGACTGTCGGACGTCAGTAATGCATGAATGCTGCACCATCGCAATTCGAAAGGGGCAAAGATGGCTATCACTCCCGCAGACATCGAGTCGATGACGTTCTCTGAGGCCAAGAAGCACGGTTACAGCACCGAGGAGGTCGATGCCTTCCTCGATCAGGTTTCCACCGAAGTCGATGCCATGCTCAAGAAGATCGCGGATCTCAAGGGCCGTCTGAACAACAGCGAGCAGCAGCTTGCCGCTGCCCAAGCTCAGGTCGCACAGCTCCAGGAGCAGCAGAGCGAGACCATGGCCGCCCCGGCTGTCGAGTATGTGCCCGCCCCCGCCCCCGCCGCCTCCGGCGAGAGCAGCCTCTCTGCCACGGAGCGCCAGATTTCCCAGGTGCTCATCGTCGCCCAACAGAGCGCGGACAAGATCGTCTCCGACGCCCGCGCCAATGCGGAGACCATACGCTCCGAGGCCGACCAGAAGGCGCGTGAGGTCATTCGCCAGGCCCTCGCCGAGAAGCAGAGCGAGCTGGATGAGATCGATCGTCTCAAGCAGTCGCGTGAGGAGTTTCGCAACGAGTACAAGAAGCTCCTGCAGCACTTCATCGACGACGCCGACTCCGTCTTCCCCCAGCGCAGCCTGGTGACTCCCAACGGCTCCGCTGCCGCCAGCGTCAGCATTCCCGAACCCCAGGCTGCGGCCCCCACTGCAGGCGGCACCGTTCCCTCGTATCAGCCTGCGGCGAGCGACACCAACTTCAGCGATCTCGACTAGCGGGCGGGCACCGAGCCTGGTCTCAGCCAAGCCAGACATCCTCCCGATGGGATTCCTGGGGAGGGACGGCGCGGTGCGTTGTCCCTCCCCTTGTTGCAGCCTGTTGTAGGCATGTGGTACCTCCCGCCCCGCGGCGGGGCGGCTAGGCGTCCGCGAGCTCCGTGAGGTTCTTCCAAAGGCGCTTGGGCATGAGGCCCACGCGGAGGTCATATCCGCGCTGCGAGGCGTCCCGCCCCGGAAGGGCCACGGCGCCGTAGAAGTTGCGCCAGAGCATGCGGGCAAGCTCCTCGTCCCCCGCAACCTGGCGTCCACGATCCAAGAGGCCATCCAGGAGGGCGCCCCTGACGGTGAGCAGATCCGCCCGCCTGGCACCCCACTGGTGGAAGGCGGCAACATGGTGCACGGGATCCACGATGAAGAACCGTTCCGTTGGCATGCGCCTGACGAAGTGCTGTGCGGTGAGGGGGATGGTGTTGGCCGTGGGTTCGAAGCGCGCCATCCAGCTGCCATCCGACAGGTGGGAGAAGCGAACGAACTGACGCGTGTGCTCGCACTCGGAGAGGGTGGAGCGGGCCAGGCGATTGAGCTCGAGACAGCGCCCGTCCGCCACGAGGTCGAGGAGGGCCGTGCCGCGGGAGAAGCCCAGGCGCACATAGCGGTGGATCGCCTCGGCCGCCCCCGCGTCGTCCGTGGCGGCAGCCAGGACCAGCCGTCGGGCGCAGGTGGCCCCGCAGCGCTGCCGGAAGCCTCCAAGGACGCGGGTGGCCAGCTCCACCATGCCCTCCTCGCTGGGGGAGGGCGCCTCGAGGTAGGCCTCCCCGATGCGCGGCTGGGCGGCGCCGCGTGCGACCAGGCGCAGGCGGCGAGCGTCGGCATGGGCCAGGTACCCCAGGCCCGTGGCGGCAAGGATGCCCTCGAGCGAGGGATCCACCGCCACGGCGACCGGGGACCCGCGCCCGAGGAGCCCCGCCAGCTCACGGACCGTGTCCTCGAGGATGGGGGAGAGGGGATCCCTCCTGCGCGGGACGGCTGCCTCAGAAGAGGGAGAGCTGGCCTTCTGCCGCACGACGTGCGCGGTTGTAGCGGGAGGACGTGGCATCGCTCACCACCCTCTGTCGGATGAGCTCGGCGTCGAGCGGGCTTTCGCGGTCGCGGACTCCCGAGCAGGTGAGGAAGTGACGAGCCCGCTTGAGGGTGACCCCCAGCCTTCCGAGGTCGCCGAAGTCCAGACGCTGGGCGCGACGGGCGCTCATGATGCGCCGGGCACCGACGGGCCCCACGCCCGGCACGCGCAGGAGCATGGGGAGTGGGGCATCCATGACCTCCACGGGAAAGCGGGCGATGTTCCTGAGCGCCCAGGCGAGCTTGGGATCGAGGTCCAGATCGAGCCAAGGCTCGGTGGGGGTGGCCAGCTCGTCGGGCGAGAAGCCGTAGTAGCGCATGAGCCAATCGGCTTGGTAGAGCCTGTGCTCGCGCCTGAGGGGCACGGGCGTGTCCCTCTCGGGCAGCCGGGCATCCTCGATCATGGGCATATAGGCGGAGAAGAAGATGCGCTTGAGGTCGAAGTGCTGGTAGAGCGCTTGCGAGAGCCGCAGGACGTGATGGTCGCTCTCGGGCGTGGCGCCTATGATGAGCTGGGTGGACTGCCCCGCTGGGGCAAAGCGCCGACGTGCCGTGGGCACGGGGCTGGGGGACCTGCCCAGGGTGAGCGCGTTCGCGTTGACGAGCAGCGAGCGCCCATCGCGCTGACGCCCCTGCGGGTGATGGGACGGGATCCCCGTCCCGCGGGTGGCTCCGGACGCAAGGAGGCGCTGCCCCTCTTGGGCATGTCCCTCGGCGATCTGCCGCATGGGGGCAAGCACGGCTCGCTGGCCCTTCTGGGGACAGAGGGTCGTGAGCGAGGCGGCACTGGGCAGTTCCAGGTTGACGCTGAGCCTGTCCGCCAGGCGGCCCAGGGCCTCCACGAGCTTGGGCGACGTGCCCGGTATGACCTTGGCGTGCACGTAGCCGTTGAAGCGCAGCTCGTCCCTGAGGATGCGCAGGCACGCGATCATGCGCTCCGAGGTGGCGTCCGGCGTGCCCAGGACGCCGGAGGAGAGGAAGAGACCCTCGATGTAGTTGCGCCTGTAGAAGTCAACCGTGAGCTGTGCGAGCTCGTGTGGGGCAAACGTGGCCCTTTGGCAGCGGGCACCCGATCGGTTGACGCAGTAGGCGCAGTCGTAGCTGCAGGCATTTGACATGAGCACCTTGAGCAACGTGATGCAGCGGCCGTCTGCCGTGAAGCTATGACAGCAGCCCGCAGGGGAGGTGCAGCCGAGCCTCCCCGCCTTGGGCCCGCGACGTGCGCCAGAAGAGGTGCAGGCGGCATCGAAGCGGGCCGCCTCCGCCAGTATCGTGAGCTTGTCCATGACATCCATGCGCCCTCCCCAATGCGGAACACTCGTTCGCCTTCTTAGTATAGGCGATGGCCCTGAGGACGTACACATGTTCTATGAATAGTGAGAAGGCTGACACAGGCGTCCGGGGCCACTATGCCGAGTGGGAGACGCCACTACCCGTGTGTGCCGCGATGCGGTTGATCAGCATGTCGATGGCCACCTCGTTCTGGCCGCCCTCGGGGATGATGACGTCCGCATAGCGCTTGGAGGGCTCGACGAAGGCCTCGTGCATGGGCTTGACCGTGGTGAGGTACTGGGAGATGACGCTCTCGAGCGAGCGGCCGCGCTCGCGCACGTCGCGCTGGATGCGGCGCAGGATGCGCACGTCGGCATCGGCGTCCACGTAGATCTTGATGTCCATCTGGTCGCGCAGCTCGGGCGCGTGGAAGATGAGGATGCCCTCCACCACGATGACCCTGGCGGGATGGATGGTGAGGGTCTCCTGCGAGCGGTCGTGGATGGTGTAGTCGTACACGGGGCACCGTACCGTCCGCACCTGGCGCAGCGCCGCAAGGTCGCGTACCAGGAGGTCGGTGTCGAAGGCGTCGGGATGGTCGTAGTTGAGGCGGGTGCGCTCCTCGAACGAGAGGTTGTGATGCGCCTTGTAGTAGTTGTCGTGGTAGATGACCACCACGTCGGAGCCGAAGCGCTCCTGGATCCTGCGGGTGATGGTGGTCTTGCCCGAGCCGGTGCCCCCGGCGATGCCTATGACGATGATGTCGTTTGCCTGCATGCTCTGACCCGCCCTCCGGCCAACCAGTATAGGCCAGATTGGCCGGTGTCCGCATGACCCACGCGTGCGGCCTCTGCTCCCGTATGAGTCGTATGCAATATTTGAGGGCATAGTTTCCATTGTCGTGTGGGCAACAACCCTTGTACCTGCATGAACGAGACGGTTTCCACGGCCGTGTCCAAGCCTCTGCGCCTATGTTTGCGAACGACTCGTCCGGGCCAGGGAAATCCGACGGTGCACGGCAGCCCATGCAATCTTGTGTGGATGGCAGCTGCGAGGCGGGCCGGTAAGCCGGGTTCTGTCGTGGACGACCATCTATCTAGGGCCTTGCGTTGCCGCAGGCCTCGAGCGCGCAACCCGAGCGCGGTGCGGGCCACACCATGGCGCTCCTATTTGCGCTTGCTCCGGAAGGGGCTTGCCAAGCCGCCTGGTCGCCCAGGCGCTGGTGGTCTCTTGCACCACCGTTTCAGCTTTTCTCTCATCCCCAAGGGGACAGCGGGAGTCTTCTTTTCTGCGGCGCTTTCCGTCGGGTCACCCCGCCTGGCCGTTAGCCAGCTTCCTGCCCTCAGGAGCCCGGACTTTCCTCGTGACGCACACGTCCCGCGGTCGTCTGGCCCACCTCGCAGCGTGCATTGTACCATACAGTTCGTACGGCCCTGGGAGGTGGGACGTGCGCGTTGGATTGGGATAGCCTCACGTCTGCCCAGGTGCGATTTCTCGGATGCCATCCAACGTACACTTCTGTCGTTCGGTTCTGCTAGCGTAGGCAGCGGGGGAGGTGGACATGCGAAGGTCGTTCGACACGATTGCGGTAGGCGTCGTCGCACGGGGCGAGGTGGAGGAGCGCAGGAGCCGCTTCATCGCGCACATCACCCATGTGGAGGGCGAGCGCGAGGCCCGCGCCTTCGTGGATTCCGTGCGCAGCTCCCATCGCGACGCCCGTCACAACGTGCCCGCCTGGGCGCTCTCGGATGGTCGCGAGCGGCGTTCGGACGATGGGGAGCCACAGGGCACGGCCGGCCAACCCATCCTCGACGTGCTGCACGGTGCGGACCTGGCCGACGTGTGCTGCGTGGTGACGCGCCACTTTGGCGGCACGCTCCTGGGGTCAGGGGGCCTTGCGAGGGCCTACGCGGCCGCTGTCCAGAGAGCGCTCGAACAGGCGCGCACGGAAGGCTCCATCGTGCGCATGGCGCTCGTGACGCGCGTGACGGCCACCATACCCTACGGCGCCTATGGCAGGGTGGAGCGTCTGGTGGCCACGTGCGGCGGCAGGGTGCGTGACACCATCTTCGCCGAGGACGTGCAGATGAACTGCGTGTTTCTGAGCGGTACCGAGGAGGCGTTCGTGTCTGCGCTCGCCGAGCTGTCGGCGGGACGCGACCTCTGCCTGGTGGGTGAGCCCGCGTTTGGGGAGTTCTGATGGTCGGCCTCTTCGCCAGCGATCTCGACGGCACGCTCTTTGGCCTCACGCACCAGGCGGGCAGGGAGGTGCTCTCGTCCGTGCGCATGGCCTGCGACTCCGGGCGCCACTTTGCCCTTGCCACAGGGCGCACAGTGCGTTCGAGCGCGGCCGTGGGCTTTGGGGACGTCCCCGTGGAGGTCGTCTGCGCGAACGGTGCCATCATACTGGGGCGCGACGGCTCGATCGTCCACCACGTGCCCATGGATCCCGCCTTCATCGAGGAGCTGCTCGTCGCATTCCCCGAGCTCCCCCTCGAGTTTGTCACGCTCGACCACACGCTGGAGCGCCGCTCGCGAAAGGAGTACGAGGCCGCCCGCCTCCGCATGTCCCTCGTGCGGCGCATCGTTCTGCGCGGCATGACACGCGACGGGGGCGAGCGCCTCTATGGCCAGACGCCGGACGAGATCTGCTCGCAGGTGGTGGTGAAGGTCAACTATCGCACCGAGCCGGGCGATGACGAGGTGCGCGAGCGCCTGGCGTCCTTCGTCGCGGCCCATGCGGACCAGGCCGTGAATGCCCCCTTCAGCAGGCGCATGTTCGAGATAACCGATCCTACGGCCACCAAGGCGGAGGGCGTCGCCTGGCTTGCGCGGCAGCTGGGCCTTGCCAATGACGAGGTGGCGGTCTATGGTGACGGCGGCAACGACCTCTCCATGCTGCGGCGCTTCGAGCACTCCTATGCGCCTCGCGGCGCCCTCGAGGAGGCCAAGAGGAGCGCGAACGTCGTCATTGGCTCCAACGTGCTCTATGCCGTCCCGCGCCACGTGAAGGCGACCGTACGCCACGAGGGGCCCTTTCAGGTCCCGTAAGCTTCCGGAGGAGCTGCGCTCGATTTGATTCAGATCGATCAGGGGGTATCCCATGAGTCTCGCCGTGCTGCTCTTGGCCAGAGGCGCCTCGCTGCTCGCGAGCTGGATGGTGTCGACGCTCACGCCGAACATGGTCTATTCCATTGGCGGGAGCATGGTCGCGATGGCCTTCCTCATCCTGTGCCGTTCCCTGCCGGCGCTACCCGCCAACGCGGTGCTCGTTGTGCTCGAGCGACGTGGCATCAGGCCCCTGCGCATACTGCAGGTGAGTGAGGTGATGCGGCTCCTGCTGTATGTGCCGCTGCTGTTCGTGACGGGACAGGCGTGGCTGTACGTGCTCTCCGCCTCATGGGCGCTCGTCGAGGCGCTGGTGACCCCCTGCTACTTCTCCCTCGTGCCGAGCCTGTGCAGGCCGGAACAGGTGTCGAGGGCAACCAATCGTCTGCTCACCATCGTGAACGCGGCCTTGGTGTGCGGCCCGCTCGCGAGCTCCGCGCTCTTCTCGGCCTGGGGCCTGAGGCCCACGATCGCATGCGCGCTCGCGCTCATGGTCGTCTCTTCGGTTGCCGCTGGCCACCTCATGCCGCAGGCACAGGAGCCTCAGGGAGAGGGATCCAGCGCGGGTGATGGGATGTCCGCCGAGGGGGACGGCCTCGGAGGGCGGGGCGAGGCGCGGCCCGAGGACACGGCCCACCGGCCGCATGCGTGGGCCCTCCTCCGCTCGCTCGGAGCATCCACGGCCGCGCTCCTTACCATCGACGCGACCTCGGGATTCGCCTTTGGCTCGCTCAATGCGCTCATGCCCATCGCGTCGCAGGTCCAGGCGCTCGACCCCACCGTGCTCTACGGATGGTTTCTCGGCGCGCTCATGGCGGGCATGCTCATGGGGAACGTGCTCTTTGAGCTTGTGGGCTATCGGTTCGAGACGGGCAGGCTCTATCGGGCGCTCACCGTGGGGGCGCTCACCACCTACCTGCTGTTTGGCGTGCTTGTGGGGCCCCTGCTGCGCTGCGCGCTGCTGCTTGTGACGGGCCTGGGCAACTCCATGCAGGACGTCTGCCTCATGACCGCGCTGCAGCGGCGCGCCGCCACCGGCAGGGGCGCCTCCCTCATCGCCCTGCGTGAGTCCCTCGGCTCCGTCGCGGTCACCGTCTCGACGGTGTATGTGGGCGCATGCGTCAGCGTGCTGGGCGTGCCGGGGCTCGTCCTGGTCGCCTATGCCGTCGCCCTCGTCGCCTCGCTGCCCTCGTTTGCGCGCCTGAGGCGCGGCGAGCCGTCACGATAGCCCTCGGCGCGAACGGGGCGGGACCCCTGCCCCCTCGGGCCAGGCGTCACGTTCGCGCAGGTCCCGCTCGAGCCCATCGGCGCCCTCGAACAGGTGCCCCTGCATGCCGGCGGCCTCGGCACCCCGCACGTTGTTGGGATTGTCATCCACGAAGAGGCAGGTGGCGGGATCGAGCTCGTAGCGGTCGCAGAGGAGGGCGTAGATGCGGGCATCGGGCTTCATGAGCCGCTCGAAGGCCGAGACCACCCAGCCGTCGAAGAGGTCCCATGTGGGGATGCGCCGGTGGGCGCGCTCGAAGCGCAGGCCGGCGTTCGAGAGCAGGTAGAGGCCCAGGCCAGCCCCATGGATGCGCTCGACCAGGGCGTTGGTCTCGGGAATGGCTGGCTGGTGGAGGTCCCAGTCGCGCAGGGCATCGTGCAGGCTGTCCCATAGGCGCCTGGGCAGGCTCGCCCGTGCCACGCGCTCCATGGTGGCCTCGTCCACCACGCCCGCATCCAGCAGCGCCCAGGTGGGGCTGGAGAACAGGGCCCTGTCCAGGAGCGTGGCGTCCTTTTCGCCCTCGGTGAAGATGCGCGCGAAGAGCATCCCGTCGAAGCGCAGGAGCACCTGCCCCATGTCAAACACCACGTTGCGTACGGCCATGCCAGCCTCCCTGGTATACACTGCTGTCAGTTGGATCCATGATATCCGTTGCCTAGGTTTGGGAGGACGCCATGAACTTTCGCTTCGTGCATCGCTGCACCCACGTCATCGACCTCGAGGCCACCCGCACCTTCTACGAGCGGGCGCTCGGCCTGGTGGTCGACCACGTGAGTGGCCCTGCGGACGGCTCGTGGTCCAACACCTTCATGACCGACCCGCACAGTGGCTTCCAACTGGAGCTCACCTGGAACCGGGGGCGCACCGAGCCCTATGACAACGGTGGCATGGACACGCACATCGCCTTCGTGGTGGACGACTTCGAGGCGGCCCACAGGCTGCACGAGGAGATGGGCTGCATCCAGAGGGAGAACCCCGCCATGGGGCTGTACTTCATCTGTGACCCCGACGGCCAGTACATCGAGATCCTGCCGGAGCGGTAGGCGATCGCAGGGCATGCACAGGCTGCTCGGATCCCCGTGGCTCCGGGCGGCCTGCCCGCACGCGAATGCTGGGACGGGCCTAGATGCGACGCCTGATGCCCAGGGCGCGGCCCATGCCACTCCAGGGCTCGACCTCGATGTCCCTGCTCTCGTCATCCCACAGCTCGAGCAGCTCGTCGCTCACGTAGCTGCGATGGGCGTCCACCTCGCCGCCGTAGAGGCGGAACCAGTCGGCGCTCATGATGAGGTAGCCGTCCTTGCCGGCGTCCTTGCCCCAGCTGTTCTCCACGCGCCAGGCCTTGGGCGTGCCCTTTGCGTCCAGCTCGACGCCCTGGAAGGTCATGGCGTGGGTCAGCTCGGTCTCGCAGACGTCGATCATGCCCGCACGATCCATGTCGAGGTCGACGCCAAACAGGCCGCTCACGTCCACGGCGTCCGTGGAGAGGACGTGCTTGAAGTCCTCGATGTGGCGGGGGAACTGCTGCATGACGTCGCAGGCCATCGCCACGGGCCTGCCGTCCTTCAGGCTGGCGATGGCCGCCCGCTCGAGCACCTCGGGCGCCACGTTGAGGCAGCGGGTCTTGAGGCCGCCGAGGACGGAGTCGCTGCGCAGCACGCGGTAGACCCTGCCATAGGGGAAGCGCCTTGAGGGGATGGAGACGAGCGCCACGTAGGCATCGGGGTCGAACGGCACGTAGCGCCTCACGAACTCGCGCGGCGTCAGGTGGGCGTCGCGCAGGATCTGTTGGGGTTTCTCGTCATCCCTATCGTCTTTGTCACCCGTGTCGGACGTCCTGGGCTTGGGGTCAGGCACGATGGGGGAGAGCCGGCTGGCGTCCGCCTTGCAGTCCTTGCCCACCTTGAGCTCCAGGTCAAAGGTCGTCGGTGGCTCGCCCAGGCACACGCAGAGGATCTGGTGCACGCCAGCCAGCAGCTCCTGCTTCCTGGCCGCAAGCTCGTCTGCAGCCGCGCCGCCGGCGGCCAGCGCGCGCAGCTCGAAGGCGCCCTTGTGCGTCACGCGGTCGAGCTGGTCATCCATCTGGGTGGAGCTCTTGGAGCAGGCGGTCTCGGGCATGGCGTCCTTGGGAACCAGGCCCCACTTCCTGATGATGTTCATGGCAAACGGGTACCAGCCGCCGTCACCCATGCCCTCCTGGAGGATCTCCTGTACCTCACGCGAGTCGGTGGGCTTGTCCGCGGTCTCGATGACATGCTCGAACAGGGCGTTGGCCTTCTCGAGCTTGTCATAGAACATGCCGTATGCCTGGCTGAACTCGAAGCTGTCGACGTCCAGGAAGCGCATGGTCGCCTGGCGCGCCACGTTGAAGGCGGAGAACATCCAGCAGCGGCCACTCTGGCGCTGGTTGGTGACCTCGCCCGTCTTGGGGATGGAGATGCCATAGGTGTCATGGTAGGTGCGCATCTGGGAGATGTCGCGGGCGGCGGCCATCACGTCCATGGAGGTCACGGAGTTGCGGGCCACACGGTTGGCGCGCTCCCGTGAGAAGGAGTCGTTACGCTCGGTTGCCCAGCTGGTGTCGAGTTCGGTGGTCATGCCTGGTCCCTTCGATGTGCGGCGCGGTCTCTCTGTAGCCACGCCATCATACGGCATTGCCCGTGGGTCGGACGTGTGGGGGATGCCGCCGCCCCGCCGCGTACCTGTGGTTTGGGATCGTTGGGTGTTTGCGACGTCCCATCGGCCTCCACCTTGCTACGATGAGCCCATCCGCAACGCGACGATGGGAGCCAGGTACCATGATCAAGCTCATCCTGACCGACATGGACAACACGCTGCTGCCCTTTCAGCAGCCGGCGAGCGAGCGGGCAATCGACGCCATCCACCAGCTCACCGAGCAGGGCGTGTTCTTCGGTCCCGCTTCGGGCCGCGACTGGGACTCCGTCCTGGAGTCCTTCAGGGGCGACAGCCGATGCATGCAGACGGCCCTGCTCTCCAACGGTAAGAAGATCTACGCCCACGGGTGCCTCATCAACGAGACGGCGGTGGACCGCGACAGCATGGTGACCATGGCCCATATGGTCTACGACCTGCCCGGCGTGTACGTGAGCGGCAGGGGAGACACAGGTGGCTTCATCTCGGGCACCACGTGCAAGAACCTCATGGGCACGTTCTGGGGCTCCAAGCGCGCGAGCGAGCTCTGCGCACCCGATGACATCCCCGAATTCCCCATCATCACGGCGGGTCTGCACTTCGAGGAGGGCTCCGAGGACGTCGACAACGTCGCCTGGGGCCAGCGGGTGCGCGAGGCGTGCCCCAAGCTCGACCTCATCTCGCCGGGCTCGCGCATGTTCGATGTCGTGCCCAGGGGCTGGTCGAAGGCGTCCGGCCTGCGCGTCCTGCAGATCCTGCTGGCCATCGATGCCAACGAGATCGTCTGCTTTGGCGACTCGGACAACGATGCGCAGATCCTGCGGGCCGCGGGCCATTCGGTCGCCGTCGCCAACGCCAACGACAAGGTGAGGGGCATCGCGCGCCATCACATCGGCCCCTGCGACGAGGACGCTGTGGGCCATGCGCTCGAGGACCTTGCCGATCTGGGAGAGGACGCCTTCGAGAAGTGGGACGAGGCCTACGCCGCGTCCCGACGGGGGGAGTGAGGCAGGGCCGGGCGGACGGGCCCTGCCGCCTGAGCGGGCGTCGTGGGCCTAGGCCAGCTGGATCTCCTCGTTCCAGCCGGGCATCTTGATGTCGGGCGTCCTGGCGGTCGCGTACATCTCGGCCATCGCGTCCTGCAGGGGGTAGGCAAAGCTGCGTGCCGCGCGCAGCGTGGTCTCCACGGTGAGGTCGGGCTTCTCGTCGGGGAACCAGCGACAGGAGAAGACCTCCTCGCCCCCATTGGCATAGACCTCCACGACCGAGCCATCCACCAGCACACGCAGGCTCGTCAGTCGCTGCAGGCGGATGAAGCGGTCCGTGCGCCCCGCCGCATGCCTAGCCTCCAGGTAGTTGATGGCCAGGCGGCCCTGCACGTAGCTGATCTGGAACGAATCATCCAGCGTGAGGGTCCCCACGGCGGAGGCGATCTGCTCGAGTGTGATGTCGGCCAGACGCCCCTTGATGTCAAGCGGTTCGTGGCTCTTCAGCACGCACTGCGTGCCCCTGAGCTGCCTGAGTTCGGGGACGGGGTTCTGTTTGAGCAGGTCGGTCTCCTCGTCGCGGGTGACCTCGCGCGGGACGGTCAGGCAGTGCCACCATGCCAGGTTGTCAGGCGTGGCGGAGTAGTTGCCATCGAAGGTGCCCAGCCATCCCACCAGGATCCAGCGGCCCTGCTCGTCCAGGAAGGTCTGTGGCGCATAGAAGTCATGGCCATGATCCCACTCCACGAACTGGCGCTCGTCCACCTCGCGTGTCTCCAGGATACGGCCCTGCAGCGGGAAGTAGCCCGACTGCCACATGTTCTGCCAGCGGTCATAGAGGCTGGGCAGGCCCTGCGGGTTCACGGCGAGGTACTCGTTGCCCTCTATGTGCACGATGTTGGGGCACTCCCACACATAGCCAAAGAAGTACCTGGGGTTGATGGCGTGCGAGAACGTCCAGGTGTACCCATCGGTGGAGTCATAGACAAGCACCATGCCATGGTTGTCGATGTGGCGGGCTCCCAGCAGCATATGGAGCCTGCCGTCCTCCTTCCAGACCTTGGGATCCCGCACGTGCATGGAGCACATGTCGGGATACTTCTCGGCAGAGATGACGACACGCTTGCCCGAGAAGGTGGTGCCATCCTCGCTCTCGCAGGTCAGCACATCGGCATGACGGCCGGCATAGACGAAGTCGAAGTCCTTGTGGTTGTGGTCGGGAGCGGGGCAGATCACGTTGCCGGTATAGAACACGCGCAGCTTGTCGCCACCGTCAGACGCGGTGCCCTTCTCCACGTAGGACGTTCCGGTAAAGACGCCATGCTTGTCATCCTCGCAGGAGGGTTCGAGGGGCATGCCGTCATACGTCCAGTGGATGAGGTCGGTGCTGGAGAACTCGCCCCATGCCTTCTGGTCGATCTCGGGCCAGCCGTGATCGTACTGGTAGAAGAAATGGTAGACGCCGCGGAACTGGCAGCAGCCGTTGGGGTCGTTCATCCAGGCGCGGGGAGAGCGAAGGTGAAACCCTACGTTCCAGGTGCTGTTGGGCATGGTGCTCCTTCTGTCGAAAAGCTCGCAAGAACTATACGGTATCCAGCACAGGGAAGGAGGGGCGAGAATGATTACACGGTTGCGCCAAACCACGAGCCTCGGTTGGATGCCGGGAAACCTACCCCGTGCCTTCCGTCGTGCCCGTCTGTCGCCTCCACTGCCGGGGCGAGACGCCTCGCGCGTTCTTGAAGGCGCACGAGAAGTGCAGCTGCTTGGAGTAGCCCACCGCCCGACCGATGGCCGCAATCGGGAGCGACGTGCATTCGAGCAGTTCGCAAGCGCGATCCATACGATATCCCATGAGGAAGCGCTGTGGGGTCGTTCCCACGGAGCGCTTGAAGAGGCTGCCAAAGTAGCTACGGTCAAGGCCGGAGTTTGCGGCGATGTCCTCGACCGTGATGTCCTCTTGGTAATGCGCCCCCACGAACTCCAGCGCCTCCCTCACATAGAACTCGCTCATGCCGCCGTTCGTGTCCTCCCGTGGCTTGAAGGAGGACCTGATGAGATGATCCAGGAACAGATAGGCGTGGCCGACCACGCCTAGGGTGCTTTCGCGCCCATGTGCCACGATGTAGAGCATCTCCTGCATCATCATATCCCGCTCGTACTGGGATGTGGGCTGGTAGAGGGGGTAGTCCTGCGAGAAGCCCGCCTGCGACAGCCTCTCGGCCATGCGCAGGCCATCGAACTCGATCCAGAGGTACTGCCAGGGGTTGTCGCCATCCGCCTGGTAGGTGGTCACCACGCGGGGAAAGATTATGAATCCCTGGCCCGCATGGATGGGCATGCTGCCCTCCTGACCGTCTGACCGTGTGAAGTCGAGCCTTCCCGTCCCATTGATGACGTAGTGAAAGAGGAAGTGATTGCGCCGTGCCGGACCAAAGGAGTGGTTGGCGGAGCAGCTCTCATGACCGTATTCGTAGGGGACAAGGTCTATGAAGTGACCACCCATGAAGGTGGTGTACACGAAGTCGGGCATGGCCCCTCCGTAGAACATGCGGGAAAATCTAGCATCTGGATATATTTGTATAGCAAAATCCTATATGGAATCCCCTTCATAGTTTGTACATTTATGCCAGTCCGATTGCTTGGGAGGCGTAGACGTAAGGGGAGAGCACTATGGCAGAGGTTATGCTCGAGCACGTCTGCAAGACGTACCCAAATGGGTTTGAGGCGGTCAAGGACTTCAATCTTGACGTAGCCGACAAGGAGTTCATCATCCTCGTGGGCCCCTCTGGCTGTGGCAAGTCGACGACGCTGCGCATGATCGCAGGACTCGAGGGCATTACCTCGGGAACGCTCAAGATTGATGGCAGGGTCGTCAACGGCACGGAGCCCAAGGATCGCGACATCGCGATGGTCTTTCAGAACTATGCCCTCTACCCCCACATGAACGTCTATGACAACATGGCGTTCTCCCTCAAGATGCGCAAGACTCCCAAGGACGAGATCGACCGCAAGGTGCGCGAGGCGGCACGCATCCTCGACCTTGGGCCGCTGCTCAAGCGCAGACCCAGTGCCCTTTCGGGTGGTCAGCGGCAGCGTGTGGCCATGGGTCGTGCGATCGTGCGCGATCCCAAGGTGTTCCTCATGGATGAGCCGCTCTCCAACCTGGACGCGAAGCTTCGCGTCCAGATGCGTACCGAGATCTCGAGACTGCACGATCGTCTTGGGGCAACGATCATCTATGTCACGCACGACCAGACCGAGGCCATGACCTTGGGAACGCGCATCGTCGCCATGAAGGACGGTGTCGTGCAGCAGGTCGATACCCCGCAGAACCTCTATGGCAGGCCCAGCAACCTCTTTGTCGCCGGCTTCATCGGGTCGCCCCAGATGAACTTCATGGATGTCCAGGTGAGCCTAGTGGGCGACAGGGCAATCCTTACCGTGGGCACGCATGCCATCACCTTGGAGGGCGATTGCGCAAGGGCACTCGCTCCCTACGACGGGAAGGTCGTTGTCATGGGCGTGCGTCCGGAGGACGTGCACGAGGCCGGCACGACCGAGGGCCTGCGTCTGAGCGAACCGTTTTCCGCAAAGGTGAGCGTGTACGAATTGCTGGGTGCCGAGGTGATGCTCTACTGCGACGCCGATGGCCTCTCGCTCTCCGCACGAGTGGGTCCGGAGACCAAGGCGGGCGTCGGCCAGACCGTTGGCCTGTGCCTCGACCTCGAGAAGATCCACCTCTTTGACAAGGCTGGCGAGTACGCCATCGCGCACTAGGTTGGGGGTCTGTGACATGACGAGACACGATGACAGGACAGTTCCCGTCACCTCGGGAGGGCCGTCGCTCACCAGGCGCTCCCTTATGAGGCTTGCCGCCAGTACGACCGCCGTGGGGGCGAGCGTCGGGCTGGCCGCGTGCGGATCCTCCTCCGGTAGGACCGAGATCGAGGTCATCCAGTACAAGCAGGAGGCAGTCAAGGTGTTCGAGGAGCTTGAGGGAAAGTTCAATGCCACGCATGATGACATCCACCTCACCATCACCTCGCCCAACGATGCCATGACCGTCATCAAGACGCGCTTCATCCGTGAGGACTATCCGGACATCATTGGCATCGGTGGAGATATCAACTACTCCAACTTCGTCGATGCCAACATCCTGGCGGACCTGTCGGACTATGCGGGCCTTGACAACGTAAAGCAGTCCTATCGGGACATCCTCGAGAGCCTGGAGTATGTGCCCACGGAGGGAAGCTTTGGCGTTCCCTACATGTCCAATGCCGCGGGCATCCTTTACAACCGCCAGATGTTCGAGCAGCATGGTTGGGCCCTACCCGGAACCTGGACGGAGCTCTGCGAGCTCTGCGAACGCATTCGGGGGGAGGGGGTTCTCCCCATCTACTTTGGCTTCAAGGATACCTGGACCTGTGCGGCGCCGTGGAACGCGCTGGCCGTCGAGCTGGCGCCGACCGATCTCTACCAGCAGGTCAACGAGGGGAGGGCCACGTTCTCCGACTACTACCGTGAGCCTGCGGAGAAGTTGCTCAAGCTCTGTACCTATGCCGAGGACGGTCCGGTGGCCTTTGACTACAACTCCGCATGCACGGCCTTCGCGAACGGCGAGGCGGCCATGTACCCCATCGGCTCCTATGCGGTCCCTCAGATCCTCTCGGCCAACCCTGACATGGACATCGACTCCTTTGTGATGCCGGGATCCGATGACACGGACAAGCTCGTGCTCAACTCGGGGGTCGACCTCCAGTTCTGCGTGTGCGCTGCCTGCAGGGACAAGGAGGCCGCCTATGAGGTGCTCGACTTCTTCCAGGAGCATGGCTCTCAGCAGGGATATGTGGACGAGCAGAACGCCGTGCCCTGTTCCACGGGCGACTTCCGGCTGCCAGGCATGCTGGACGGCATGAGGGACTACATCAATGATGCCAAGGTCGCCGACTACCAGGACCATCACTATCCCGACGAGATGTCCGTCCCGGCCATGCTGCAGACGCTTGTCATCGACGGTGACGTCGATGCGTTCCTCGCAAAGTTCGATGCCGATTGGACACGCTACAACCGTGATGTCATCCGTAAGGTCCAGGAGTACAGCCAAGCGCATGGCCAGGGAGGCAACTGATGGGCAAAGAGGAGAGGGCGCAGGAGCGCTCGACAGACAGGAGCAGGACCTTCCGGTGGATGCTCGTTCCCATCCTCATCCTGTTCTTCGTGTTCAATACGGTGCCGCTCATCCAGGGGTTCGTCTACAGCTTCACCAACTTCAAGGGCTACGGCAGCTTCGAGTGGGTTGGCCTCAGGAACTACGCCGACCTCTTCACGGACGGTCGCGTGGGTAACTCGTACCTCTTCACCTTCAAGCTGGCCATCGTCACGACCATCGTCGTGAACGTGCTGAGCCTCATCCTGGCGCTCGCCCTCAACGGCAGGATTCGCCTCAAGAGCACGCTCAGGGGGCTGTACTTTGTGCCCGCCATCCTGGGATCTTTGGTCGTGGGCTATGTCTTCAACTACTTCTTCACCTACATCGTGCCCTTTCTCACCAAGGCGACCAGCATGCTCGCTGACAGGAACACTGCCTGGATAGCCGTCGTGATCGTGTGCGCCTGGCAGTCCATCGCCATGAACACGATCATCTACATCGCGGGCCTGCAGACGGTGCCCGAAGACGTGTACGAGGCGGGCGCGCTTGATGGCGCGACGGGCTGGAACAGGTTCCGCCACCTCACGTTTCCGCTGATCATGCCCTTCTTCACGATCAACGTGGTCCTGTGCATGAAGAACTTCCTGATGGTGTTCGATCAGATCCTCTCCCTGACCTCCGGTGGGCCCGCCCAGTCCACGGAGTCCATCTCGTACCTCATCTACAACAATGGCATGTCCGGGGGGCAGTTTGGCTTCCAGAGTGCCAACGCCGTGCTGTTCTTCATCGTCATCGTCGCCATCTCGGTGTTCCAGATGAGGGTTCTGGGCACCAGGGAGGAGCAGCTGTAATGTCTGCACACGTCAAGGACGCTCGAGAGCGTACCAACTGGCCCGTCACCGTCCTGCTCGTCCTGGGGCTCGTGACCATCCTGTTCCCGCTGTACATGACCATCGTCATCGCCTTCAAGCAGCCCAGCGAGATGACGAACGACATAGGGGGCATCCTGTCCCTGCCCAAGGTCTGGAGCTTTGACAACTTCGCCCAGGCCATCGAGGTCACCGACTTCTGGGGCGCCCTCGGTGCGAGTCTCGTCATCACGGGCGTCACCGTTGGGCTCGCCATTGTCATCCACTCGCTGGCAGGCTATGCCATAGCGCGCAACATGCAGGCGAAGCGCTGGTTCAAGTGGTCGTACTACTACATCGTGAGCGGCATGTTCGTGCCCTTTGCCATCCTCATGATGCCGCTCATCAAGCAGACGGCATACCTACACATCGACAACATCGTGGGTGTCATCATTCTCTACGTGGTGTTCTACATGCCCATGAACGTCCTTCTGTACACCGGCTACCTCAAGAACATCCCCCTGGCCCTCGAGGAGGCCGCCCATGTGGATGGCGCCTCCACGTGGTCGACGTACTGGAGGATCATCTTCCCCCTCATGAGGCCCATGCATGCGACCGTTGCCGTCATCACGGCCCTCAGCGTATGGAACGACGTCATGACACCGCTGGTCATCATGAGCGGTTCGGGCATCGTCACCCTGCCCCTCGCGCAGCTGACGTTCCAGACGCAGTTTGGCACCAACTACAACCTGGCCTTTGCCTCGTACCTGCTGGCGCTCCTGCCCATGCTGGTCTTCTACGTCTTCGCCCAGAGGCAGATCATCAATGGCGTCGTGAACGGCGCCGTGAAGTAGGGCCGAGCCAGGGGCGTGCAACGACGCGCGCGGACGGCAGGCGCGTCTATCCCCGTACGTACCTTTTCGCAGCGTGTTCGCCTGTCGCAAAGACCAACCCCGAGGAGGGACGATGCCCATCGTCATCGACGAGCAGAGCAGCACGATGACCCTCGTCACCGACCACACGAGCTACCAGATGCAGGTGGACATGCTGGGCTATCTGCTGCATCTCTATTGGGGTCCCAGAAGCAGAGGCTGCATGGACTATCTGCTGACCTATGCGGATCGAGGCACCTCGGCAAATCCGGCGGTAGCCCATGACAGGCGCAGCTACTCCCTGGATGCGCTGCCTCAGGAGGCCTCCTTTGCGGGAGGGGGCGATTGTCGCAGCCCCATGCTGCGCGTTCGGGACGCGCGGGGGGCCTTCGGGTGCGACCTGCGCTTTGCCGGGTTCGAGATAGAGGAGGGCAAGTACGCCCTTCCGGGCATGCCCGCCGTGTACGCCGAGCCAGGGGACGGTGCCCAGACGCTCAGGGTGAGGCTGCACGACGTCCGCCTCGGCCTTGAGGTGGAGCTGCTCTATGGCGTGATGCCACACCAGGATGTCATCTGCCGTGCCACACGCGTGACGAATGCCGGCGGCGCGGGCGTGACGATTGACAAGCTGCACAGCGCCTGCCTGGACTTCGTGCATGGTGACTTTGACCTCATGAGCTTCTATGGGCGCCATGCCATGGAGCGTCAGCCCCTGCGTGAGCATCTCGATCATGGCCTGCATGTCATAGGCAGCAGGCGGGGCACCTCCTCGCACCAGTACAATCCCATGCTCATCCTCTCCGACCATACGACATCCGAGACGGCAGGACGCTGCTGGTCCATGCAGTTCGTCTGGAGTGGCTCCTTCCGTGCGGAGGCGGAGCGTGACCAGTACGACCAGACGCGCTTGCAGATGGGGCTGGCGGAGGAGACGTTCTCCTATCCGCTTGCCCCCGGTCAGAGCGTGACCAGTCCCGAGATCATCATGAGCTTCACCGATCGGGGCTTCGAGCGGCTCTCACACAGCCTCCATGACATCATCCGCACGCGCGTGTGCCGGGGCTGGTGGAGGGACAGGGTGCGTCCCATCCTCCTGAACAGCTGGGAGGCCTTCTACATGGACTTCAGTGGGGATGACATCGTCTCGCTGGCCAGGCGGGCAGCCGAGCTTGGCATCGACATGCTGGTTCTGGATGACGGCTGGTTCTCGCGGAGGAGCACGGACGACAGGGCGCTCGGCGACTGGTGGGTCAACGAGGAGAAGCTTGGCGGGACGCTGAGGGACCTCATCGGGCGCGTGAACGACCTAGGGGTCAGGTTTGGCATCTGGATGGAACCCGAGATGGTGAGCCAGGACAGCGACCTCTTCCGCGCCCACCCCGATTGGGCGCTCACCATTCCCGGCAAGGAGCCCGTGGTGGGCCGTAGCCAGCTCGTGCTCGACTTCTCGCGCCCCGAGGTCGTGGATGCCCTGTTCGATCAGGTCTGCAGGCTCCTTGACCAGGGAAACATCGAGTACCTCAAATGGGACTACAACCGTTCGATCATCGACGTGTACTCTCCGTGCGCCAAGGACCAGGGTAGCGTTACCTACGACTACATGCTGGGCCTCTACGACATGCTCGAGCGCATCACCGCCCGCTATCCCAAGCTGCTCATAGAGGGCTGCGCCGGTGGGGGCGGACGCTTCGACGCGGGCATGCTCTACTACACGCCACAGATCTGGTGCAGTGACAACACCGATGCCATCGATCGGCTGAGGATCCAATACGGCACCTCGTTCGGCTATCCCTGCTCTGTGGTGGGGTCGCACGTCTCTGCCTGTCCCAACCACATGAGCGGACGCAGCGTGCCGCTTTCCACACGCGCCTGCGTGGCCATGGCCGGCACCTTTGGCTTCGAGCTCGACCTCGCCGAGCTGCCCGCGGAGGCGTATGACTCCATACGCGGACAGGTGGGGGACTTCAGGCGCTATGCCTCCCTCGTTCAGCGGGGGAGGTACTACCGCCTCACCGACCCCCTGCGCGATGCCGTGACGGCCTGGGAGCTTGTGGCTCCTGATGGCTCGGAGGCGCTCGTGAGCGTGGTCATGAACAGGATGGAGGTCAACAGGGGGTCGCTCTATGTGGTACCACGGGGGCTCACGCCGGACGCGCTCTACAGGGACGAGGAGACGGGCGGGATCTATCCGGCCGATGCCCTCATGTGCATGGGAATGCCGCTCCCATCCGGCCTGCATGAGTATCAGAGCCACAGGTACCACCTGCTGCGCTGTGACACATGCGGCGGCTGAGGGAGGAGGAACGCTGTGAGTGTGACCGATGGGGATGCACGGGCTTCCAGGGACGTCGAGGGTACCGTTCTCGAACTCGTCTCGTATGGGGTCGAACGGGGGCTGATGAAGGAGGACGACCGCACCCTTGTTGCCAACCAGCTGCTGGATGTGCTTGAGGCGAGGCCCTCCGCGACGTTCGACCCTACGGCGACGGTCATGGCCCGCCCGCTGGAGGACATGTTGGCGGACCTCTTGGACGACGCCGTTGCGCATGGGGTCATCGAGGACGGCATCGCGAGTCGTGACCTGTTCGACACGCGTCTCATGGGTTGCCTCACGCCACGTCCGAGCGAGGTCATCCGTACGTTTTGGCAACGCTACGAACGGTCCCCCGAGGCCGCGACCGACTACTTCTATCGGTTGGCTCAGGACTCCGACTACATTCGCACCTACCGTGTGGCACGAGATCTCACCTGGGTGGCGAAGACCGCCTATGGCAACCTCGACATCACGATCAACCTCTCGAAGCCCGAGAAGGATCCACGCGCCATCGCGGCTGCCCTCAAGGCGGGGGCAGACGGCGAGCGCTACCCCCGCTGCCTGCTCTGTCCCGAGAATGTGGGCTATGCGGGTGCGCTCGATCGCCCAGCGCGCCAGACCATCAGGCTCATCCCGCTCACGTTGGGCGGAAGCCAGTGGTTCCTGCAGTACTCGCCCTACGTCTACTACAACGAACACTGCATCGTGCTCTCACGCGAGCACACCCCCATGCTCATCGATCGACAGGCCTTCGTGCGCCTGCTCGACTTTGTGCGGATGTTCCCCCACTATACGGTGGGATCCAATGCCGACCTGCCCATCGTGGGCGGTTCCATCCTCACGCACGAGCACTTCCAAGGTGGCCGCTATGAGTTTGCCATGGCACGCGCGGCGGCACGTGAGCGGCTCTCGTTCGTGGGCTTTGATGACGTGCATGCCTGTGTGGTGGACTGGCCGCTCTCGGTGATCAGGCTCGATGGTGCGAATCCGGCACGGCTGGTCGAGCTGGCGGATCGTGTCCTCACGACCTGGCGCGCCTATAGCGATGAGTCGGCTGGCATCCTGGCCGAGACGAACGGCAGGCCCCATAACACCATCACGCCCATCGCGCGCCGACGTGGGGACGACTATGAGCTCGACCTCGTGTTGCGCAACAACCGCACGAGCGAGGAGCACCCCCTGGGAATCTTCCACCCACACGCAAAATACCATCACATCAAGCGCGAGAACATCGGCCTCATCGAGGTCATGGGTCTTGCGGTGCTGCCTGCGCGTCTCAAAGGGGAGATGGCGCGGGTGCGTGAGGCCATCTGTGCGGGCGAGGACGTCTCGTCGATTCCTGGGGTCTCGGACCATGCCCCATGGGTAGGCGAGGTCTTGACGCGCCATCCCGAGATCGGCAAAGGTGCAGATCCCGCAGTGGTGGGCGCGGTCCTCAAGGAGGAGATAGGGCTCGTCTTTGCGCTGGTGCTCGAGAACTGCGGCGTCTTCAAGGCGGACGAGGCTGGTCGGACAGCCTTCCATGCCTTTGTCGATACGGTCAACCGCTGGCACGGAGAGGGGCAACGATGAGGGTTCCCACCATTGAGGAGCTGGGCAGGGTCTATGGCAATGGGGCGGTGGGTGCCCTGCCGCGCTTCGAGACGCTGGCCGGTGCCTTCGAGGAGCGCTTCGGCGTGCCGACGGATGCGGTCTCGTACTTCTCCGCACCGGGTCGCACGGAGATCATCGGCAACCATACCGACCACAACGGGGGCAAGGTTCTGGCGGCAAGCATCACCATGGACAGCATCTGCGTAGCCGTCCCCGCGACAGGATCGCAGGTGCGCATCGTGAGCGAGGGCTACGACGAGCCCATCGTCATCGCCCTGAACCATCTGGACGAGGTCAAGCCAGGGCCTGGGTCCATGACGCTCGTGGCGGGCATGCTGGTGGCGCTCAGGCAGGCGGGCTTCACGGTGGGTGGCCTCGATGCCCATGTCTCCTCCGAGGTCATTCCCTCGGCGGGTGTCAGCTCGTCCGCCTCGTTCGAGATGCTTGTCGGCACGGTCGTGAGCCATCTGTTCAACGGGGGAGGCATCGATTGCGCGACCATCGCGCGTGCCGGACAGTTTGCCGAGAATCATTTCTGGCTCAAGGCATCGGGCCTCATGGATCAGATGGCCTGTGGTGTGGGGGGCACGATTCTGCTTGACTTCTGCGACGGCGCCCGGTACCAGAAGGTCAGGTTCAGCCTTGACGACGTGGGCTACGACCTCGTGATCGTGAACACGGGCAGGGGACATGCGGATCTCTCCGCCGAGTATTCTGCGATTCCCGATGAGATGCATGCCGTCGCCCATGCCCTTGGCGTTGAGCAGCTCTGCCAGACCAGTGAGGATGCCTTGCTTGAGGCCCTGCCGCACCTGCGGAGGGAGCTGGGATGTGACCGCGCCATCCTGAGGTCGCTCCACTTCTTCGAGGAGTGCAGGCGTGTGGACGAGGCTGCCGCCGCACTTGGTGCCGGAGACGAGGGGCGCGTACTCGATCTCATGCGCGCATCTGGCAACTCCTCCTGGAAGTGGCTGCAGAACACGGTGGTCCCGGGCTCTGCCCAGGACCAGTCCATCCCGCTCGTGCTTGCACTCACGGAGCTGTACCTGAGACGTATTGGCTCTGGCGTGTGCCGCGTGCACGGCGGGGGCTTTGCGGGCGTCATCATGTGTGCGCTCCCCAAAAGGGAGACGGCAGGTTACGTGGACTTCATCTCCTCATGCGTCGGCCGCGAGAACGTGCACCCCATGGGCATACGCCAGGCGGGAGCGGTACGCATCTGTTAGCCCTTGGGGTCACCAGCCGCCGTGCAGACGGCCTCGAGCTCCCCGTACGTCATGGCACGTGCGACGACGATGGACTCGTAGGGCCTGAGCGCCAGACGTCCGTCGGCGCACTTCCCTGTGGGCCCATCCGGGTAGTTGGAGAGGAGGAGCGCGCTATCGTCGCGATAGGCGACAGGCAGCCCCACCGTCGTCCCGTGTGCGCAGAAGTTGCAGGCAACCAACAGACCCTGCTTGTCGAGGACGCGCTCGTACGTGAGGCTCTCCTCGTTCGTGGGGTCGAGCATGCGGAACGTCCCGTGCACGATGAGGTCGCTCGCATGGCGCAGGGCGATGAGCATACGATAGAACGCGAGCACGGAGTCCGTGCGTCCGCGCTCCTCCTCCATGTTGACGGACGGGTAGTTGGGGTTGACGGGCATCCAGGGCGTCCCGCAGGTGAAGCCCGCCTCGTGCCCAGCGTCCCACTGCATGGGCGTGCGGGCGTTGTCGCGGCTGCGTGCCCTGAGCGCCGCCAGTGCCTCCTCGTCCCCCTCGCCGCAGTCCTCCCTGAGCATGCGCCAGGCGTCCTTTGACTCCAGGTCCCTGAAGTCGTCGATGCACGCAAAGGGGTAGTTGCACATGCCCAGCTCGTCGCCCTGAAAGATGTAGGGCGTCCCCTTCATGAGCATGAGACAGCAGGCAAGCATCTTGGCGCTCGTCTCGCGCCACTCATCGCTGTCGGAACCCCAGCGTGACACGGCACGGGGCTGGTCGTGATTGCCCCAGAAGAGGCTGTTCCATGCCCTGCCCTCGAGGCCCTCCTGCCAGCGCCTCACCGTCTGCTTGAGCTCGCTCAGGCGTGGGCGGGCGCAGGTCCACTTGCCATGCGTGGCGTCATCCCCCAGGCTCGTGTGCTCGAACTGGAAGATCATGTCCAGTTCGCTGCCGTCGAGGTTCGCATAGCGGCAGGCCTCCTCCATGCCCACGCCAGGGCACTCGCCGACGCACATGGTGTCATGCCCTGCCAGTGCCCGCGTACGCATCTCACGCAGGTACTCGTGCTCGTGCGGGCCACTCGACGGGATGGTGTCCATGGCGTAGCCGCTGGGGCCGGGGGTGCCGTCCTCGAACGTCGGCCCCTTGGAGATGAGGCTGATGACATCCATGCGGAAGCCGTCCACGCCCTTGTCCAGCCACCAGCGCATCATGGCATACACGTCATCCCTCACGGCGGGGTTGTCCCAGTTGAGATCAGGCTGCTCCTTGGCAAAGAGGTGCAGGTAGTACTGCTGGCAGGTCTCGTCCCACTCCCAGGCGCTTCCACCAAAGCACGAACCCAGGTTGCTGGGCTCGTGCCCATCGACTGCGGCACGCCAGATGTAGTGGTCGTGCAGGGGATTGTCCCGGCCCGACCGCGCGGCCACGAACCAGGGATGCTCGCTTGAGGTATGGTTGACCACCAGGTCCATGACCACGCGGAGTCCGAGCCCATGGGCCTGGGCCAGGAGCTCGTCGAAATACGCCATCGTGCCAAACTCCGGCGCGATGCCTTGATAGTCGCTGATGTCATAGCCCATGTCCACCATGGGCGAGCGGTAGATGGGCGAGAGCCAAAGCACGTCAACGCCCAGCCACGCCAGATAGGGCAGGCGCCTGATGATGCCGCGCAGATCGCCCACGCCATCGCCGTCGCTGTCCTGGAAGCTCCTAGGCCAGATCTGATAGACGACCGCGCGTTGCCACCAACGCTCCGTCGTGAGGGGTTGTGGGATTGTATCGGTCATCATGCTCGCCTCTCTTGTCCTCCTGGAAGCTCGATGAGTTGGGAGCCACACACGTTGATGATCCTCGTGCCGCTGGGGTGTATGAGCTCCCGCTGAATGCGGCCGTACTGCACATGGATGTGTCCATGGAGCATGAGCGTGGGCCTGTACTGGTTCAAGGTCTCGTTGAACGCCTCGAAGCCATGATGCGCCAGGTCATCGAGATCCCCATAGCCACGGGGCGGCGCATGGGTCACCAGGATGTCGACGCCCTGCGCAAGCTCGGATCTCGTCTTGAGCCTGCACATGCGCCTGCGCATCTGTGCCTCGGAGTACAGGAAGGGACCCACGCGATAGCGCATCGCACCGCCCGCCCCAAAGATGCGGAGTCCCTTGCCCTCCCAGAGCCTGCCATCGATGCTCGTGCATCCCCCGGGCGCACGCGTCAGGTACGCCTCGTCATGGTTGCCCGGCACATAGAGCAGGGGGACGCGCGCCATGGTCACGATGAACTCCAGGTAGTCCGCCGAGAGGTCGCCGCAGGAGATGATGAGGTCGGCCTCGTCGAGGCGATCCCGATCGAGGTACTCGTACAGCCAGGGCTCCTCCACGTCCGATAGGGCAAGTATCCTCATGCGCCCATCCCGCCTTGTCGGGGCTCGTCACTCTGCGGGCCGCATGGGTCGTCATGGTTCCGTACGCCCGCCAACGAGGTGCGCAGAACCGCCTCGTCGGGTGGGATGTCGATGACGCCGCTGATGCGGACCATCGCCTTTCCCTGGTCGGTGAGCTCATCGTAGGAGGGGAGGCTCCCCTCCACGTTTTGGGCGAGCCACCGCATACTGGCGATCTGTGCGTCCGAGAGCGATGATCCCTCATGGCCGAGGGATCCCTGCCGCGTGTCGATCACGCCCCCGAAGGGGGAGAGCATGCCCTTGACGATGGCCTCCTTGAGCAGCGTCGCAAGTGTGTGCGAGCCGCGGGGCAGGTCGTCCATGAGGCGAATGTCCACGGCGCCCGTGCCCATGCCCCACCAGTAGTTTGTCGGCCTACGACGCACGGAGCCGCCCCGCTGCCAAAGGTCCTCCATGAGGTAGCGACTGACCAGCTCATAGCAGCGGCCCCATCCCCAGAGAGGGTAGGCGAGCATATGGGGCCCATCGCCCGTCTCGCGCCAGATGCCAAACGAGGCCAGACTCGACGTGGGGTCAAAGTAGTCGCTGCCCGAGATGACGCGGGCGCCCTCGGCGAGCATGTCCTCACGCCAGCCCAAGCCACGGCCCCGTACGGACGCCCACCTCAGGTGTATGCGTGCCTGGGGATCAATCAGCTGGGCGCCCAAGGCAAATGCGTTGACCTCTGCCACGCTGCCATAGACGGGATAGCTGGCAAGGTAGCCAATCTGATGGTTCTCCGCGGCACTGGCCGCCAGTGCCCCTAGGATGAACTTGGGCTCGTACATCCTGCCGTAGAGCGTGCGCACGCGCGCGCTTGCCAGATTGAGGGAACAGTTGAGGAACTCCAGGGCGGGGTGCGTGATGGCGGCCGTGAGAGTCAGCTCCATCTGTCGGGGCGACGTAGTGACGATGAGGTCATCACCATCGGCAACCGCAGCGTCGATGGCCGCCGCGAAGCGCTCGGGACGGTCGCAGTCGTAGAAGGGCACGGTCTCGATCTGGTCACCCAGCTGCTTCTCGAGATATGTGCGGCCATCGTCATGCGCGAGTGTCCAGCCCGAGACCAGAGGGTCCCCCTCGTACAGGAAGGCGATGCGCAGGGGCGCACGCCTGCGCTCGGTCCCCTCATGGACCCTCACCAAGCTCGACACCATGCGGGATACGGCGCCCGTCTCGGTCTTTGGGACGTCCACGAAGTCCACATCCTCCTCGCCCATGCCGAGGGCCAGCTCGTCCCAGATGGCACCAAGGTGCTCGTCGATGCGCGCGGGAGAGCACTCGTGCAGGGCGGCGGGGCCAAAGACCTTGAGATAGATCAGCAGCGCGTCCCCATCCGTGAGGTCCACGGGAGCGGCCTGCTCCGCCCTATGCCAGAAGCGCTCCCTGAAGGTCACCGCAAACGCGTGGAGGTCGCGGACGTCGTCCTCGGGCCACGGCTCCGTGAGCGTGTGACCCAGCTCGCGGGCGAGCAGCGCATAGGAGCCTTCGCGCGTGAAATTGATCCCATACAGGGGACAGACCTGCCAGAAGTCAAGGAACTCCCGGTACAGGCGGTAGGAGGGGTCACGGGAGGGATGGGGCAGCAGACGCGTGACCTCGGCGTGCACGGTGGGCGTCCCCAGAAACTTGCCTACGGAGACACGCTTGTTGCCCTCCAGGACATAGAAGTGCTGGAGGTACTCATAGACGCGGATGGACTCGCGGATGCCCTCGGCGACCTGGGACTCGCAGAGGGCCTCCCACTTTCCCGCGAACTCGCTTCCCGCATCTGCCAGTGGCATGAAGCTCCGGGAGAAGACATTCTGCCTGCCGCGCGTGCGTGTGCCAATGACCAGGTAGAGGGGGATCTCCATGGTCCCCAGGGGTACCTCGTGCATGGTGGCGACGCTGTCCACCATGCCCTCGAGCGCGGGCAGATAGGGGTATGCTCCCCGTGCGATGTCGGAGCGCGCCTCTCGCCGTCCCCTGCTGTGTGCCCTGTGGTAGTAGTCCGCCATGCCTGCCCCTTTGGATGAGTCTCCCACGCCCCTGAGACGACAATCTGGAATCGATTCCATCATAATCAAAGCAGGGCGCTCGTGCCCCTGCAGCATCGATGTGTGACCCACGTGTCAGGTTGGAAGGGACCCCCATGAAGCTCAACAACAAGATCATGCTCATCACCTATGCTGACAGCCTCGGCAAGGACCTCACGGACCTGCGCGAGGTGCTCGACAGCCACTTCGATGCGGCCGTGGGCGGGGTGCACATCCTGCCGTTCTTCCCCTCCTCGGGAGACCGCGGCTTCGCCCCCCTGCGCTACGACGTGGTGGACGAGGCCTTTGGCAGCTGGGACGACATCAGGCGCATCGGCGAGCGGCGCTACCTCATGTTCGACTTCATGATCAACCACATCTCGCGCCACAGCCCCTACTTCGAGGACTTCATGGCCAAGAGGGACGCCTCGGAGTTTGCCGACTTCTTCATACGCTACAAGGACTTCTGGGCGGCGGAGGGCGGCTTTCCCACGCAGGGGCAGGTGGATGCCATCTACAAGCGCAAGCCGCGCGCGCCCTACGTGGACGCCACCTTCGCCGACGGCTCCACCGAGAAGCTCTGGTGCACCTTCGGCGAGGAGCAGATCGACATCAACGTGAGAAGCGAGCGCGCCCAGCGCTTCTTTGCCGAGACGCTCACCACCATGGCCGAGAACAACGCCAGCATCATCCGCCTGGACGCCTTCGCCTATGCGGTCAAGAAGCCCGGCACCAGCTGCTTCTTCGTCCAGCCCGAGACGGGTGAGCTCCTCGAGGCCATGCAGCGCATCATCGAGCCCTATGGCACCATGGTGCTGCCCGAGATTCACGAGCACTACACGATGCAGATGAGGGTCTCAAAGATGGGCTACTGGGTCTACGACTTCGCCCTGCCCGTGCTCACGCTGCACGCCCTCTACGACGGGGACGCCACCTACCTTCAGAGGTGGCTCGAGATGAGCCCCGCACATCAGTTCACCACGTTGGACACCCACGATGGCATCGGGATCGTGGACGTGAGGGACCTCATGCCCGACGACGTCGTGGATGCCACGAAGGAGAAGATGTTCTCCGAGGGCGCCAACGTCAAGAAGGTCTACAACACCGAGGCCTACCACAACCTGGACGTCTACCAGGTGAACACCACCTACTACTCGGCGCTCGGCAACGACGATGACGCCTACCTGCTCGCCCGGGCCATCCAGTTCTTTGCCAAGGGCGTTCCCATGGTCTACTACGTGGGCCTGCTGGCGGGCAGGAACGACCTCGAGCTGCTCGAGGCCACCAAGGAGGGGCGCAACATCAACCGCCACTACTACAGCCGCGAGGAGATCGACCGCGAGGTGGAGCGTCCGGTGGTGCGCGAGCTCATCAGGCTCATGGAGCTGCGCAACAGCCATCCCGCCTTCGACGTGGACGGAGGCTTTGAGGCCACGATTCCCGAGGAAGGTAGGCTCTCCATCCGCCGCACCTCTGCCGATGGCGGCGCCTGGGCCCAGCTCGACGCCAACCTGGCCCATCGTTGCTTCGGGATCTCGCACTCATAGGGAGCCGTGGCAGGAGGCCGCCTACCGGAACGGCGCCGCAGGGGTTCCCTGCGGCGCCGCCGTGCGCCGTGGCGTATGGTGCTAGTGCGCGAGCGATCCCATGGGATCCCAGGGCAGAAGCTCGATGGGCTTCGCGTCGTAGGCGGCGCGCTCCTCGTCGGTGAGGTATTTCCTGTCCACGACCACCTGGTAGACGTACTCGTCGAACCACGCATCGGAGAGGGTGTCGAAGCCGTCGCGGCCGTGGTCCTTGCCCCAGCTGTTCTCCACCTTCCACATGACGGGCGTACCGGCGTCGTCCAGGCGCACGCCCTCGAGCACCATGGCGTGGGTCATGAGGCTCTCGCCATAGTCCAGGCGCTCGCCCCTGTCGAGCGCGCCGGCCACGGGGAAGCCCATGAGCGTGTCGATGTCGATGGCCGCCGGATCCATGATGCCCTCGTCGCGCAGGTAGCTCTGATCGACGTCACAGCCAAACCACACGGGCAGGCCGTCCTTGAGCTGGGCGATGGCCACGCGCTTGAGCTCGTCGATGGGGAGGTTGAGGTGGCGCACGGTGCCATCCTCCCACACGTTGCCCAGGCGGCTCACGGTGAAGCTCCTGTGGTAGGGCTTGTCGGCGGTGGGGGCGCTGATGAGCGAGACGTAGTCGTCGAGCTCCATGCCCACGGCCGCCTCGAAGAACTCCTGGGGCGTGAAGGTGCCACAGAGCACGACCTTGTCGTCCTTGTCGCGCAGGCGCACGTCAAAGTGGAGGGGAGGTTCGCCCAGGCAGGTCACGAGCAGGTGATAGACCTCGTCCATCATCTCCTTCTTCATGGCGCGCAGGTCATCCTCGCCGGTGCCGGAGGCGGCCGTCTCTCTCAGGCGCCTGGTGGCGCCACGCAGGTAGCGCGTGAGATAGGCGTCCATCTCGTGCGTGTTGCGCGAGCAGGCGGTCTCGGGCATGGCCTCCTTGGGCACCACGCCGTACTTCCTCACGAGGCTCCGGAACATGTCCCACTGCCCGCCATCGCCGATGGGGTCGGACAGGAGGTGGGCCATCAGGCGGTCGCCAAGGGGCTCGTCGAGCGTGTCCAGGATGTTCTCGAGAAACCAGTTGCTCTTCTCGAGCTTGTCGAAGAGGAGGGGGTAGGCCTGCGAGAGCTCGAAGGTCTTGAGGTTGAACCTCTTGATGGTGCGGTAGCGCATGGTGTTGAGGCTTGCGAACATCCAGCAGCGGCCGGAACGTTCCTGGTCGGTGCGGTCTCCCTGGGTGACCTCGATGTCGAACTGAAGCGTGTTGTTGGCGATGGCCTCGGGCACGCGTGCGGCAGTGCGGATGCCGGCGGAGCTTACGGCATTCTTGGCGACGACGCTGGTACGGTCGGTGTCGAAGGCCTCGCGCGAGGCCGTGATGTCGTCGGGGGTGATGCTCTTCATGGTGTCCACAGGGACTCCTTTCGGATGGTGGAAGGCGGACGGGCGTACATGTCGAGGATAGCGCACGCGCCGTGACCAGGCTCCGCCGGCTGGCCGCGCCGAGCGCTATACTCAGGGCACCTTCTACCCCTTTGGCGTCACTGCGTGCCACCTGTCTTGGAGAGGCCTCATGACCCCGTCCGCCGCCGAGCTCGCCCACGGTCTGCCGCCCGCCGCCCGCCGGGTGCTCTGCGTCCTTGAGGCGGCGGGCTTCGAGGCGTGGGTCGTGGGCGGTTGGGTGCGTGACGCGCTGCGGGGCGACACCGCACACGATGTGGACGTCACGGCGAGCGCGCCCTGGCAGGAGACGGCTCGCGTGGCGCGATCGGCAGGCCTCGTCGTGCACGAGACGGGCTGTGCCCACGGCACGGTGACCGTGGTGGCCGATGGCATGCCCATCGAGGTGACCACCTTCCGCCAGGAGGGCGCCTACAGCGACCATCGCCATCCCGACAGCGTGAGCTTCGTGGACGACGTGCGGCTCGACCTTGCGCGACGCGACTTTACCATCAATGCGATGGCGTTCCATCCCGAGCGTGGTCTGCTTGACCCCTTTGGTGGGAGGGCTGACCTCGCCCGTGGCGTCATCCGTGCGGTGGGGGAGCCGGCGCTCCGCTTTGGCGAGGACGCCCTGCGCGTGCTGCGTGCCGTGCGCTTTGCCTGCCGCCTGGGCTTTGTGGTGGAGCCCGCCACCCAACGGGCGCTTGAGGTGGCCGCGCCAGAGCTCGCCCATGTGGCACGGGAGCGCATCGGACAGGAGCTGGACGGCATCGTGAGCTCGGGCCGGGCGGGCTGGGCGCTCGAGCATGAGACGGCGGTGCTCGTGGCCGCGCTGCCGGAGCTGGAGTCCTGTGTGGGCTTCGACCAGCGCAGCCCCTACCATGCCTTTGACGTGCTCACCCATACGGCCCACGTGTGTGCTGCGGTGGAGGAGTTCACCTGTGGGCTGGCGTCACGAGAGCTGAGGTGGGCGGCGCTCCTGCATGACATCGCCAAGCCCGAGACGTTCACGCTGGATGCCAAGGGCAGAGGCCACTTCTATGGGCATCCCAGGGTCGGGGCCCAGGTGGCGCGTGGGGTGCTCAGGCGGATGGCGCTCTCCAGCGAGGTCGTCGATCCCGTGGTGGCGCTCGTCCGCCGCCACGACCACGTGACGACGGCAAGGCGCTCCTTGCTGAGGAGGCTCCTGATGCTGCTCGACCGTGCCTGTCCCGGTCGTGCGGCGGAGCTGGCCTTCGAGGTCATCGACCTCAAGCGGGCGGACGCCGTGTCCAAGGCCCCCGCTGCCGCCGGCTATGCCGTGGAGCTTGACCGCGTCACCAGGGCACTGCGTCGGGAGCTTGCGTCGGGCGGTTGCTATCGCGTACGCGACCTGGCCGTGGGCGGTGCGGACGTCATAGGCGAGCTGGGCCTGGCGCCGGGTCCCGCCGTGGGCGACGTGCTGGCGGGCCTGCTCGAGGCCGTCATAGGCGATGAGGTTCCCAACGACCGAGGTGCCCTTCTCGCCTATGCCCATACGCTTCGCAGGTGAGTCGTTCGCATTTCTCGGCGGCATCCGACCGAGTCGTTCGCACTTTCCGACGACGCTAGATTGAGTCGTACGCATTTTTCTGAGACATGGCTCCCAAGCTCGCGCATAAGGGCAGCTAATTTGTGTCGCGCCCCCGTCGCACAATCGGTGCCGCAGGGCGAGGGCGTCGAGAGGGGCTGGGCGGCATGACGAGCATGAGCGCGCGGATGGTGGCGGCGGCGGACGGCGGCGGCGGGGACCTCCTGTCCTGGGTCGCGAGGCACGGGGACGAGGCGTCGTGCGAGGAGGGGCTGATGCGGCTGCGCTTCCCGGGCGGCTGGGTCTGCCCGAGGTGCGGCAACCGCAGGTGCAGCCCCGTAGCGGGCAGGCCGAGGAAGCGGCAGTGCACCCGCTGCAGGCTCCAGTTCTCGGTGACCTCCGGGACCCCGATGCAGGGCTCGAGGCTGCCGCTGCCGAAGTGGTTCCTGGCGTTCCGGCTCGTCGCCGGCTCGAAGAGGGGCGTCTCGGCCGCCGAGCTGGCCCGCGCCCTGGGCACGAGCGAGACCACCGCGCGATACGTGGTCCTGAGGCTGCGCGGCGCGATGTCCGCCGGATTGGGGCGCCTTCGGCCGGGTCTCGGGTGAGGCCGAGGTGGACGACTTCTTCGTGGGGGCCGCGGCCGCAGGGACCGTGGGCAGGGGGACCACCAGGCAGCCGATGATCTGCGCGGTGTCGCGCGGCGGCCGGGGCGGCCCCGGGACGTGCGCCCTCAGGGTCGTCCCCGACGCGGCGGGCGGGGCGTACTCGCGCTTCGCCGAGGAGCACGTGGGGGTGCTCTCGCACGTCCGCGCCGACATGTGGCAGGGCGTCACCGCCGGCCTGCGCGGCTGGCCGGGGCTCGACCAGCGCCCGTTCGACGCGTCGGACCCGGCCTCCTCGCTCGCGCTCGTGCACCACGTGATATCGGACTTCAAGGCGTACGCCCTCGGCACCTTCCACGGGCTGTCGCGGGCGAGGCTGCAGGGCGTGTGCGACGAGTTCAGCTGGAGGTACTGCCACAGGGGCCCCGCGCCGGCGTCCGCGCTCGCCGCCGACGTCGCGGCCGCCCCGCACGTCCCCCGCGCCGAGCTCGAGGCCTCGTTCGGCCCGCAGCCCCGCGTCGCGAGCCCGAGGGCGCGCACGGGGGCGAGGGTCAGGCAGCGCGAGCGCGTCGAGGAGCTGCTGCGCGAGGCCGGGCCGGGCGACGGCCTGCTGGGGCTGCTCGACGACGGCTTCCGGGAGCGGAGGGAGTGAGGGGGTTATGCGCGAGCTTGGGGGCCATGTTCTGAGAACTGCATCTGCAAATGCGCAGTTCATCGAGGTGCATACTCACTTTTCAGCGAGCAAATCCGTGATATTTTGCATACGACTCCCACCAGGAATGCGTACGACTCGTGGGCGTGGCCGGACGTCGCCTGTGGAATTGTTTCGCGTTGGATACGTGTGCGCCGCTGGGGGTGGCGCGGCGTGGCCCCGTGCCGTACACTGCTCGTCAATCGAATAGCTCCACCAAACCTGTGAGGCGGAAGGTAGACGTCGCACGCGCGTACAGAGAGTCCGGGCAGCTGAGATCCGGGCCGAGATGCGGGGCGTCGAGTGGGCCGCCGAGGGCGCAGCGAACGGGCCTTGCCCCAGTAGCCTGCGACGTCTGGCACGCGTGAGCTGCCAGGGATGTGTCGGCATCCCGCAAAGTGCACGGATAACCGTGAATCAAGGTGGCACCGCGAGCCTCAGAGCCCGTCCTTGACGTTCTGTACGCGCAGTTCGTTGGGGACGGACTTTTTTCGTCCCCGAAAGGAGGCCTACCGATGCATCCCTCCCTTGCCGAGGTCAAGGAGATTGCCGCTTCGGGCCCCTACTGCCGGGTGCCGGTGCGACGCGAGCTCTATGCCGATGCCTTCACCACCATCGAGGTGTGTCGGCGCCTGCGTGCGGTAAGCCATCACGTGTTCCTGCTCGAGAGCGCCGAGCCCGACCAGCACCTGGGCCGCTACTCCTTCATCGGCTTCGATCCCAGCCGGGAGATCACCTGCCTGGATGGCGAGCTGCGCGTGCGCACCAACGTGGAGGGCGGCGAGCCCACCCTCGAGGTGCGCCAGGTGGAGCACCCCGGCACCTACCTGCGCCAGGTGCTCGCCGAGCACCGGGCACCGCAGCTTTCCGGCTTCCCACCGTTCTGCGGTGGCCTCGTGGGCTACTTCGCCTACGACTACCTCAAGTACGCCGAGCCCACCCTGCGCCATCCGGACCTCGCACACGAGGACTTCCTCGACATGGACCTCATGCTCTTCGACAGGCTCGTGGTCTTCGACTCCTACCGCCAGCGCGTCGTGCTCATCGCCAGCGTGGACGTGACGGGCGACGACGTGGCGGTCGCCACCTCCTATCAGGCGGCCGCACGTCAGCTCGACGCCCTGGAGAGCCTCATCAGGAACGGTGAGAGCGCGGAGTTCGATCCGCTCCGCCTCGAGGGCGACCTCACGCCGAAGCTCTCCGAGGCGGAGTATGTGGACATGGTCGCCACGGCCAAGCACCACATCCATGAGGGAGACATCTTCCAGGTGGTGCTCTCGAACCCCCTGCGCGCGCCCGCCACGGGCAGCCTCCTCGACACCTATCGCGCGCTGCGCAGCATGAACCCGTCGCCGTACATGTTCTACTTCACGAGCGATGACATCGAGATCGCCGGCGCCTCGCCCGAGACGCTCGCGCGCCTCACCGACGGGCGGCTCTTCACCTATCCCCTGGCGGGCACGCGGCCACGTGGCGCCACGCCCGAGGAGGACGCGCGGCTCGAGGAGGACCTGCGTGCCGACGAGAAGGAGCTTGCCGAGCATAACATGCTCGTCGACCTGGGGCGCAACGACCTTGGCCGCATCGCCGCGCTGGGCTCCGTGCACGTGGACGCCTACCACCAGGTGTTGCGCTTCTCGCACGTGATGCACCTTGGCTCCACGGTGTCCGCAACGATCGATCCACAGGCCGATGCCGTGGACGCCGTGGACTCCATCCTGCCGGCGGGCACCCTCTCGGGGGCACCCAAGCTGCGCGCCTGCCAGATCATCCAGGACCTCGAGGGCGCCAAGCGCGGCATCTACGGCGGGGCGATCGGCTACCTGGACTTTGCCGGCAACCTGGACACGTGCATCGGCATCCGTCTGGCCTACAAGAAGAACGGCCAGGTGTGCGTGCAGTCCGGCGCGGGCATCGTGATGGACTCGGTGCCCGAGCGCGAGTACCGCGAGTGCGTGAACAAGGCGCGCGCCGTGGTGGAGGCGCTGCACGAGGCGGAGGGAGGGCTCGACCGATGATCGTGCTCATCGACAACTACGACAGCTTCTCGTTCAACCTGTACCAGCTCCTGGGTGCCGTCCGTCCGGACATCAGGGTCGTGCGCAACGATGCCCTGGCGGTGGATGAGCTCGCCGCGCTCGCGCCCGCGGCCATCGTGCTCTCGCCGGGTCCGGGACGACCGGCTGCGGCGGGCATCTGCGAGGACGTGGTGCGTCGCCTGACCGGGAGCGTGCCCATCCTGGGGGTCTGCCTGGGCCATCAGGCCGTCTGTGAGGCGCTGGGCGGCGTCGTCACCTATGCGGCGGAAATCATGCACGGCAAGGCATCCCCTGCGCACGCCCGCGACGACTGCCCGCTCTTTGACGGCATCGCCCAGCCCATGCAGGTGGGACGCTACCATTCGCTCGAGGCGGACGCCACGCGCCTGCCCCCGTGCCTCAAGGTGACGGCACAGACCGAGGATGGCGCGGTCATGGCCGTGCAGCACGTGGAGCACCCCACGTTTGGCCTGCAGTTTCATCCGGAATCCATCCTCACGCCCGCAGGCGCACAGTTGGCCAGGAACTTCCTGGCGCTCGTGCGCTAGCCATCGAGCCATACGACGAGAAGGGACATGACCATGATCAAGGAAGCCATCGACAAGGTCGTCCAGCACGGAGACCTCAGCTACGACGAGGCCTACCAGACGATGGGCGAGATCATGCGTGGCGAGACCACGCCCACGCAGAACGCGGCATTCCTCGCGGCGCTCTCCACCAAGAACACCCGGGCCGAGACCATCGAGGAGATCAGCGGCTGTGCCTGCGCCATGCGCGAGATCGCCACGCCCGTCGAGCATCCGGGCGTAGAGACCCTCGAGATCGTGGGCACGGGCGGTGACCGCTCCAACACCTTCAACATCTCCACCACGGCGGCCCTCCTCTGCGCCGCGGCGGGCGCCAAGGTCACCAAGCACGGCAACCGGGCGGCCAGCTCCCAGAGCGGCACGGCCGACTGCCTGGAGGCCCTGGGTGTCAACCTGGATCAGGACCCGGGCAAGGTGCGTGCGGAGCTCGACGGCTGCGGCCTGAGCTTCCTCTTCGCCCAGAAGTACCACCCCGCCATGAGGTACGTGGGCCCCATCCGCAGGGAGCTGGGCTTCCGCACCGTCTTCAACATCCTGGGCCCGCTCACCAACCCCGCCAGGCCTCGCTTCTTCCTTTTGGGTGTCTACGACGGCTACCTCTGCGAGCCCTTGGCCAACGTCCTGTCCGACCTGGGCGTGCGCCGTGCCTTCGTGGTCTATGGCGAGGACCGGATGGACGAGATCTCCATCTCGGCTCCCACCAAGGTCTGCGAGCTCAGGGATGGCTACTACCGTACGATCACCATCACGCCCGAGCAGTTTGGCCTCACGCGTGCCCAGAAGTCCGCTGTGATGGGTGGCACGCCCGCCGAGAACGCGCAGATCACGCGCGACATCCTTGCAGGTGAGGAGACGGGGCCGAAGCGCGATGTGGCCGTGCTCAATGCCGGCGCGGCCCTCTATCTGGCCGAGCGGGCTTCCACCATCGCCGACGGCATTGCACTGGCCCAGGCGCAGATCGACTCCGGTGAGGCCACCAGGACGCTTGGGGCCTTCGTCAGGGAGAGCAACGCGTGATGGCAGAGAACATCCTCCAGACTATCGCCGCACACAACCGCCGGCTCGTGGCGGCGGCCAAGCTCCGCGTGAGTGAGGGCGAGCTGGCCGAGCGGGCGCAAGCGCTGTCCCCAGGAGATCCGCGTGCCTTCGAGCGTGCGCTGTGCGGGCCGGGTCTCTCCCTCATCTGCGAGGTCAAGCGGGCCTCCCCCTCCAAGGGCCTCATTGCGCGGGACTTCTCGCCAGTGGACATCGCCCGCACCTACGAGGAGGCCGGTGCCGATGCCATCAGCTGCCTCACGGAGCCCCGGTGGTTCCGGGGGTCCCTCGACCACCTGCGGGAGATTGCCGCGACGGTGCCCGTGCCCGTCATGCGCAAGGACTTCGTCGTGGACGCCTACCAGCTCTATGAGGCAAAGCTCGCCGGCGCCAAGGCGGTGCTGCTGCTCACCGCCATCCTGGACGATGAGGAGCTGGCGCGGCTGATGGCGCTGGCCGAGGAGCTGGGCCTGGGCACGCTCGTGGAGGTCTACAGCGCCGAGGAGGTCCGGCGTGCCGTGGGCGTGGGTGCCCGCGTGATCGGCGTCAACAACCGCGACCTGCGCGACTTCTCCGTGGACTTCGGGAACGCACGGCGCATGCGCGCGCTCATCCCCTCCGATGCCGTCTACGTGGCCGAGAGCGGGGTGGGGAGCTTGGATGACGTGGCGACCATCGCCCGCATGGGCGCCGACGCCGCGCTGGTGGGGGAGTTCCTCATGCGTGCCGGGGACAAGGTATCCCTACTCGCCCAGATGCGCACCGTGGCGGGAGGTGAGCTGCGATGAGGGACGTGAGCGCGGCGCGCGATCGCGCCCACGAGCTCCTTGCCACGGTGCGGGATGGCGCGCCAGGGGCCACGCACGTCAAGCTCTGCGGCATGTCCCGCGAGGCGGACATCACCGCCGTCAACGAGGCCGCGCCCGACCTCTGCGGCTTTGTCGTGGACTTCCCGCGCTCGCATCGCAGCGTCTCGCCGGAGCGCCTGCGGGAGCTGGTGGCGGGCCTGGAAGCTGCCATCTGTGCCGTGGGGGTCTTCGTGGACGAGGAGCCCGAGCGGGTGGCGGCGCTCACGCAGGGGGGCATCGAGGTGGTGCAGCTGCACGGCGGTGAGGACGAGCGCTATCTCGCGCGCCTGCGCACGCTCACGGATGCCCCCATCATCCAGGCATTTCGCGTGCGCACGAAGAGGGATGTGGAGCGGGCGAACGCCTCCGGGGCCGACCTCGTGCTGTTGGACAACGGCTGGGGCACGGGGGAGCGCTTCGACTGGGCGCTCGCTGGCGGCATCCGGCGTCCCTTCATGCTCGCAGGCGGGCTCACGCCCGAGAACGTGGGGGAGGCCGTGCGCACCTTCTCACCCTGGGGCGTGGACATGAGCTCTGGCATCGAGACGAACCGACACAAGGACCCACAGAAGATCAAGGCGGCGGTGGCCGCAGTGAGGAGCGCACGATGAGCAACTCGCCCGACTCGCGGGGGCGCTTTGGCATCCACGGAGGCCAGTACATCCCCGAGACCCTGATGAACGCGGTGCTGGAGCTGGAGGAGGCCTACGACCGGTACAGGGACGACCCCGCCTTCGTGGCCGAGCTCGAGAACCTGTTCAATACCTATGCAGGTCGTCCCAGCCTGCTGTACTGTGCCCGGAACATGACGCGCGACCTTGGGGGCGCCAAGGTCTACCTCAAGCGTGAGGACCTCAACCACACCGGTGCCCACAAGATCAACAACGTGCTAGGACAGGCCCTGCTCGCCCAGCGCATGGGCAAGACGCGCCTCATCGCCGAGACGGGCGCCGGTCAGCACGGCGTGGCAACCGCCACGGCCGCGGCCCTCTTCGGCATGGAGTGTGTGGTCTACATGGGCGTGAAGGACATGGAGCGCCAGGCCCTCAACGTGTATCGCATGCGCCTTCTGGGTGCGGAGGTGCGCGGGGTCTCGTCGGGCACCGGCACCCTCAAGGACGCCGTCTCCGAGACCTTCCGCGAGTGGACGAGCCGCATCGACGACACCCACTACTGCCTGGGATCCGTCATGGGGCCACACCCGTTTCCCACGATGGTGCGCGACTTCCAGGCCGTCATCTCGCGCGAGGCGCGCCAGCAGTGCCTGGAGGCCGAGGGCAGGCTGCCCGACGCGGTGCTGGCCTGCGTAGGCGGCGGTTCCAACGCCATCGGCAGCTTCTACCACTTCATCGATGACGAGGGCGTGCGTCTCATCGGCTGCGAGGCGGCCGGTCGTGGCGTGGACACCACCGAGACGGCAGCCACCATGTCCGTGGGGTCGCTCGGCATCTTCCATGGCATGAAGAGCTACTTCTGCCAGGACGAGTACGGGCAGATCGCGCCCGTGTACTCCATCAGTGCCGGCCTGGACTACCCGGGCGTGGGGCCTGAGCACGCCATGCTGCGCGACTCCGGCCGCGCGGAGTACGTGCCCGTCACCGATGACGAGGCCGTGGACGCCTTCGAGTACCTGAGCCGCACCGAGGGGGTCATCCCCGCCATCGAGAGCGCCCATGCGGTGGCCCACGCCATCAAGATCGCGCCCACCATGGACAAGGACCAGGTCATCATCGTCACGCTCTCGGGCCGTGGCGACAAGGACGTCGCGGCCATCGCCCGCTATCGGGGAGAGGATCTTCATGACTAGCATCGCCTCCGCCTTCACCGCTGCCGACGGCAGCCGCGCCAAGGCCTTCATACCGTTCATCACCTGCGGTGACCCCACCATCGGGGTCACCGAGGAGCTCGTGGTTGCCCTGGAGCGTGCCGGGGCCGACCTCATCGAGCTGGGCATCCCCTTCTCCGACCCCACGGCGGAGGGCTCCACCATCCAGGAGGCCAACATCCGTGCGCTCAGGGGTGCCGTGACCACCGATGACGTGTTTGAGCTGGTGGCGCGCCTGCGCGCGCGGGGCGTGCGGGTGCCCCTGGCGTTCATGACCTATGCCAACGTGCTCTTCTCCTACGGTCTCGAGCGCTTTGCCGCCCGCGCGGCCGGGGCGGGTGTGGATGGCGTCATCCTGCCCGACGTCCCCCACGAGGAGAAGCCCGAGTTCGCGGAGCCCCTAGCGGCTGCGGGCCTGGAGCTGGTCTCGCTCATCGCGCCCACCTCGCACGACCGCATCCGCGAGATCGCGGTTGATGCCCAGGGCTTCGTCTACATCGTGAGCTCGCTGGGCGTGACGGGTGTGCGCTCCCGGATCACCACGGACATCGATGCCATGGTCGCCCTCATCCGCGAGGCAAACCCGAGCGTCCCCTGCGCCGTGGGCTTTGGCATCTCGACGCCCGAGCAGGTGGCCATGATGGCCGCATCGTCGGACGGTGCCATCGTGGGCTCCGCCATCGTGCGGCTCGTCGCCGAGCACGGCGAGGGCAGCGTGCCGGTGGTGGAGGAGTACGTGCGACGGATGGCCGAGGCCACCCATCAGGCATAGCGGGGGCACTTGCGGTGCCGTGTGCCGGCCCGTGGTGCCCGCTGGCGCAGGCTGCCTTGTGGCGGGCACCCGTGCCAGGGCGGGGACCCTGCCGGAACCGTCCCTCCGCCAGCGCCCCGCTGCCATCGGATACGCCTGTGGAACCCGTTCGTCCGACCCGATGGCACGCTTAGGCCCCAAGTGCGTGCTGGGTCGGACGGTCTCCCGTCCTTCGACCCGTGTTCCTCCCGTAAAAGAGGCGTCTTATCCCCTCCGCGGGCACGCTATGGTGCCATACGAGGCGACCCAGAGCTACCCATCCGGACGGCGCCGTGCAGAGCATCGCGCACTTGGGGCCTAAGCGTGCACCTCCGCGCGATTTCCGGTGCCACAAGGATCAGTGCGAGGCAAATTATTCGTTCCGGCGAATATGCGTTTCCGTCTCAAGGAGAGGGTGCTGTACAATCGTCACGCCCATCAGCGGTGAGAGCGGAAGAAGCGGTTGTCATGGCGCTACCAACCCAGACGGACATGTTCGGCATTGTCCTCAAATATATGGGGAACGGAGAGAAGCGCAGTCGCAAGCAGGTAAGGAACCTAGCGGCGGAAAGGTTAGGCCTCACCTCAGACGAGCTTGCGGAGGCCACGTCGAGCGGCGTACCTGTCTACGAAAGCCGCGTTGGCTGGGCAATCTCCTATCTCAACCGCGCGAAGCTTTTGGATCGTGTGTCCCGCGGGGTCTATCGCATATGTGGGCGTCTCGACCGAGTTTTCCTTCGAGGTCAAGCGCCTTGACATTGACTACTTTGAGAATGAATGGCTAAATTTGGCTGTTACGCTATAGATATCAGAATTGCTGCCTTGTTCGTAACTGACAGAGATCGGAGGATGACGGCCACTGCAAAAAGGCAGGCTATCGGGCTGTGCCGATAGCCTGCCTACCTTGTGGTAGCCCGTACCAGATTCGAACTGGTGATCTCCGCCTTGAGAGGGCGGCGTCCTAAACCGCTAGACGAACGGGCCGAGCAACAGATGGTAGCCCGTACCAGATTCGAACTGGTGATCTCCGCCTTGAGAGGGCGGCGTCCTAAACCGCTAGACGAACGGGCCATATCTGCCTGTCACAGGAGCACATGGCTGAGCCGGAGAGAGTCGAACTCCCACTGACGGAACCAGAATCCGCTGTCCTACCATTAGACGACGGCTCAATGCTGTGTCCAGGCGCGTGAGCGCAAGATGGAACTATACGGGAAACGTGCCTTGTACGCAAGAGTTGTGGGTGAATATCTTTTGTCCATAACTCCTGCGTGACTCTTGCCGCCCGGTCGCCCCAGGCACCGCGAGAGGGTACACTTCTACTGTCAATTCATTGCAACTCTTGCGCCGCTCTGCCGGCAGATTGGGGACGCTGGGACGCATGTCCACGGAAACGCCCAAAGCACAGGACGTCAAGGCTGCCGTCTCAGAGAACCCCACGGCAAGGCCCCAGATGAAGGCGGCGCATCCCAAGGTCGCCGTCAAGGTCGCGGCACCGCATGTCGCCCCCGAGAACATTCCCGAGGGGGTCTCTGACGATCGCGAGCGTGACGCCAAGGCGCGCAAGGGGGCGCTCTTCCTCGCGGTCGTCGTGGGCATCTACATCGTCTACCTCATCTTCTCCGGCCAGATGGCCACCTTCTTGGACGCGCTCTCATCGGTTGCCCTGCCGTGGGTCGTCGCCGCATGCGGGTGCTACCTGCTCTACTTCATCTTCGGCGTGCTCGCCTATGTGATCGCCGTCTACCTCGACCACGATTCGCCGGTGGGCGTGCGCGACCTCATGAGCGTCGAGAGCTCGGGCGTGTTCTTTGGCAACCTGACGCCCATGATGGCCGGCGCCGTGCCGTCACAGATCTATCGCCTCACGCGCACGGGGCTCGATGTGGGCGAGGCCGGTGCCACGGAGTTCACGCGCTTCATCATGTTCCAGTTTGGCGTGGTGCTCTTTGCCGCCATCATGCTCGTCGCCAAGCTCGAGTACTTCTTCGAGACGTTCGGGGACATCATCATCCTCAACCTCGTGGTGTTTGGCGTGCACTTCGTCGAGCTGGCGGGCCTCTTCGTGATATGCCTGTGTCCCCGCTTCGTCATGCGCGTGGGCAACGCCCTGCTGCGCGTCGCCACCCGTCATAGGTGGCTCAAGGACCCCGAGCACTGGAACGACATGGTCAACGTGCAGGTGCGGGAGTTCTCCGAGACCTTCCGCCACGCCGCGCGCGACCTTCCCAACATGGGGCTGACCCTTGTGGTGACCATGCTGCAGCTGGCGTGCCTCTACATGATCCCCTGGTTCGTGCTGCGTGCGTTTGACGTTGAGGCGGACTTCCTGGACTGCCTGGCGGCAGGCTCCATGGTGCAGATGGTGGCGTCCGCCGTGCCGCTGCCCGGTGGCACGGGTGGTGCCGAGGGCGGCTTCCTCATGTTCTTTGGTGGCCTGTTCGGGGAGGCGGCATCCGCGGGCTTCCTCGTATGGCGCATCGTCACGTTCTTTGGCCCCACGCTTCTGGCCGCCCCCATCCTGGGCCTGCGCTCCACTGGGGGGGAGAGCATCTACCATCGCGTGCGCAAGCTGCGCATGCGTCTGCGCGCCCGTCGTCGTGGCAGGAGTAGGCCCGGTAGGCCCTCGGGCGGCTCTGCCTCCGGAGGCGTCACGCTGAGCGGGGCCGCCGTGCGCAAGCGCATCTCCCGACACCGTCCCTAGCCTCATCGAGTCGTTCGCAAAAGTACCCCACCCGTTTGGGAGTCGTTCGCAGACTATCACTCGGTATCTGCAGATAATGATGTGACCACACTACGGCTACCTGGCCTTTAACATCCTGAGAGCCATCAGCATTGCGAACGACTCAGGCGATGGGGGCGAGAGACTGCATACGACTCGTCAGGCACGCCTGGTGCAGAGAGAACAGTGGGCCTAGGCCGCTCGCCAGTCGGCGCCCGTCCGCCGCATCCACCGCTCCCTAGCGTGCGAGCGGCAGCGCCTTCTCCAGGCGCGCGAGCGCAAGGCCGCGGCCCAAAAGCTCCAGCGACTCGCCAAGGGGCGGCGACACCTGGTTGCCGCAGACGGCGACGCGCACGGCCCCGTAGAACTTACGCTTGGTGGTGCCCAGGCGCTCGGGCAGCGGCTCCAGGGCGGCGTCGATGGCGGCGGCGTGCCAGCCGTCCGCCGCAACGTCAAGGAGCGCCTCACGCGCGGCCTCGAGGGCGGCGTGCGCTCCGTCCCTGGAGAGGTTCCTGCTCACGGACTTCTCGTCGAACGTCACGTCCTCGCCCTCGTAGAGGAAGCGGGACTTCTCCACCACGTCGGGCGCGAGGGTGGTGCGGGGCTTGAGGATGCTGGCGAGCAGCAGGTACCAGGCCTTGGGATGCGCCGGATCCGCCTCGCGCTCCAGGCCGGCCCCCACGAGCTCGGGCATGAGCAGCTGGAACACGAACTCCTCGTCGCTCATGGCCTGCACGTACTGCTGCTGGATCCAGTCGAGCTTCTTGAAGTCGAAGGTGGCGGGGTTCTTGGACACATGCTCCAGGGAGAACTCGCGGGCGAGCATGTCGCGCGGCACGATGGTGGTCTCGCCGTCGGGCGCCCATCCCAGAAGGGCCAGGTAGTTCACCAGCGCGTCGGCATCATAGCCGCGGTCGCGGTACTCCTCCACGGAGGTGGCCCCATGGCGCTTGGAGAGCTTCTTGCCATCAGGCCCCAGGATCATGGAGATGTGTGCGAACGCGGGCGTGGGGGCTCCGAGCGCCTCATAGACCATCACCTGGCGCGGCGTGTTGGAGAGGTGGTCATCGCCGCGGATGACGTGGGTGATCCTCATCAGGGTGTCATCGACCACGGTCGTGAAGTTGTAGGTGGGAGTGCCGTCGGTGCGCACGATGATGAAGTCGTCCAGCTCACGGGCATTGAAGGTCACGGTGCCGTGCACGGCGTCATGGATGGCCACGTCACCACGATCCTCGGGCACCTTGATGCGGATGGTGTGTGGCTCACCGGCATCCACGCGACGCCGTGCCTCGACGGGATCGATGGAGCGACAGGTGCGCTGGTACCCCTGGAAGGGATCATGGCGCTCTTCGGCCGTCTTCCGGTCCGCGGCGAGCCTCTCGGGCGTGCAGAAGCAGTAATAGGCCCTGTCTTTTGCCACCAGACGCTCGGCTGCCTCGTGATAGAGGGCGAGGCGCTGCGTCTGCCAGTAGGGGCCATAGTCGCCTCCTACCGCGGGCCCCTCGTCCCAGTCCAGCCCCAGCCAGCGCATGGCGCGCAAGATCACCTGCGTGTTCTCCTCGGTGGAGCGGGTGGGGTCGGTATCGTCGATACGCAGGATGAAGGTACCGTGGTTGGCACGGGCGAAGGCCCAGTTGTATATGGCCGTCCGTGCGCCGCCTACGTGCAGCTTGCCGGTGGGGGAGGGTGCGAAGCGCACGCGCACGGGAGTGTTCTGGTCGCTCAAGACAATGCCTCTCGCCGAGATTGCAAATCACTTGAGTATAGCTTGCTCCCTTGACGAGAGGGCACGAGCCGCGTTGGGGATTGTCGCGTGTTCCCCTCTGTCTTTTTTTGAATCGACGTTGAAAAATTTTCGACTTCGATTTAAAATTCTTGGGCATTCGTCACGATACCGTTGCGGAGCCCCTGTGAAGGCGGAGGGGCTCGCATGTACGAGGAGGAGAACGTGGAAGCCAGCAGACCACAAGGGGCTTTGGCTGCAAGGCCCTTCATTCGGGCACGGGGGCTGTCGCAGCTGAGTGCGCGCGTGAAGTCGTACGAGAACGTTGACATCGACGTTGCCGCCGGTACGGCACATGCCGTGTGCGCCGCCGACAACAGCGGCAAGACCGAGCTTCTGCTCACGCTCGCAGGGCGCATGCGACCCACTCGCGGCACGCTCACGGTGGGTGGCGTCACGGCGGACACGCTCGTCGGGCTGTCGCACGTGCGACCCTTTGCAAGCCTGGGCTTCTTCGAGAACGTCAACGACGTGGAGATGGTTCTGCGCGTGCATGTGGTGGCCTCTGCGGAGCTGGGGCTTGCGGGCAAGCGCTCCGGTCACGCGGCGACGCAGGCGTTCCTGGAGGCCTGGGACCTCGCCGACGTGGCCGACACCAGCATCGAGGAGCTCGATCGCTACACCTTCGACCGGCTGGGCATCGCGCTGGGCATGGCCCACGACCCGCGTCTCCTGGTGGTCGATGACATCGAATCCTCGCTCACGGAGCACCAGTCGCACAAGCTCATCGGCGAGCTGCGCGGCATTGCCCACACGATGGGTACCACCATCTGCTGCGGTGTGACCGATTACGACCTCGCCGTCCTCTTCGACGGCGCGACGTGCATCAACGACGATGCCCGCGCCCAGGCGGCCGCCTGGGCGCGCAAGCACGACAAGGAGGTTGCCTAACATGGAAAACCCATTCAGGGGACTGCGCTTCTCCCTCCTCGACTTCCACTCCGCCCGCGCCAACGTTGGCATGAAGCTGGCCATGGCTGCCATCGCCATCATCCCGCTGGTCTATGGCGTGCTCTATCTCATGGCGTTCTACGATCCCTATGGCAAGCTCGACACGCTGCCCGTGGCTGTCGTCAACGAGGACCAAGGCGCCACGCTCTCGGATGGCAGCACCATCCATGCAGGGGAGGACCTGGTGGCCCGCCTGCGTGACAGCAAGTCGCTCGACTACAGCTTCGTGGATGACGGCACGGCACAGCGCGGCATCGAGGATGGCACCTACTACCTCAAGGTGGTCATCCCCCAGGACTTCTCGCAGAACATCGCCTCGGCGGACGGCAGCGAGCCCACGCAGGCCAAGCTCGTGTTCGTGGCGAACGAAGCCAACAACTACCTCTCGTCCATCCTGGGCAAGTCGGTGTTTCGCGAGGTGACGGCCCAGACCAACTATGCCGTGGGTGACAACTACTACGTGCAGATATTCGACAAGATCAACGCGTCGGGTCGCGATATCCGTCGTGCGGCGGATGGGGCCTTCGACCTCGAGGACGGGCTGGGCCAAATCTCTGATGGTGCCGCCACGCTCGCCCAGGGCGCGGGCACGGCACGGGACGGTGCGAGTGCGCTTGCCGCCGGCGTGGGCTCCGCCCAGGCCGGCTCCCAGAGGATAACGACCAACTTGAACACCGCCGCCCAAGGCGCCCGTGCCCTTGCGGACGGTACGGATGCCGCGGCCGCCGGCGCGCAGACGCTTGCCAGCGGCACTGCAGCGGCAGCGAATGGCGCCACCCAGCTCTCCGGTGGCATGACCACGCTCATGGACGGCCTGGGTCGCGAATTTCAGGGCTCCAAGGAGCTTGCGAGCAAGCTGAGCCTGCTGCAGAGACAGGGCACCGGACAGGTGGCTCAGGGCGCCCAGGCGCTGCAGGCGCAGCTCATGGCCCAGCGCGACACCATCTCCAAGCTTGGGCCCGGTGCCCAGCAGGTGTCTGATGGCGTGAGCGAGCTCTCGGACACCCTCGGTGGCCTCCAGGATCAGGTCAGCAGCCTCGACAGTACCACCACCGACCTGCAGCATCAGATGGGGGAGCTCGAGGAGGGGCCGGGGAAGTCCCTCACGCAATCGGGGAAGTCCCTCCAGAGCCATGCGCAGGCGGCCCACGACGATGCCGCCGCGCTCACCAAGGGCATGGCTGGTGCCTCGAGCGACCTGAGCAGCGCGGGCACGCAGGCCGGAGATGCCGCGAAGTCCGCCGGCGCGGCCGCCCAGGCCCTGTCGCAGATCTCACCTCAGCAGAGCAAGGACGGCACGAACACCTACACCATCACCGCCACGGAGTATCAGGCGCTCCAGAGTGCCCAGAAGAGTGCCGCCAGCGCGTCGGACAGTGCAAAGAGGTCCGCGGCGTCCGTGCGGTCCGCGGGGGACAAGATGAAGGCGTTGAGTTCATCCTCCCTGAGCCAAGATCTCGAAAGCCTCAAGAAGGACCTCGAAGGCATCCAGCAGAGCTCCACGTCGCTGGTTGACGGTGCGAGCAAGCTGCTCAAAAGCTCGAAGCAGGCCATTTCCGGTGCGCAGAAGCTCGTCAGTGGCCTTTCGGACAAGAAGGACGACCTCAAGAAGCTGACCGATGGCGCACAGGAGGTGGCCAAGGGTGCCACCACGGTGACCCAGCAGCTTACCCAGGCCACCGACGGCACGGGCGCACCCACCATCTACGGTGGCATCGTACGTCTCTCGCAGGGGGCCACGCAGGTGGACAACAACATGAGGGCCGCCGTGGGTGGGGCGGAGGAGCTCTCGATGGGCGCGCGCCAGCTCTCCGATGGCGCGCAGTCCGCGAAAGGGGGCGCGACCACCCTCGCCGAGGCATTGGGCCTGCTGAACAGGGGCTCGAACACGCTCGCCGCGGGCCTGGGCTCCGTTCGCCCGGGCGCCCACACCCTCGCCGACGGCCTTGGCCTGCTGTCCCGGGGCTCCGCCACGCTCACGAGTGGGCTGGGCACGGCGGCGGATGGCGCTACCTCTCTCGCGAAGGGTGCCGCGGCACTCTCCGATGGCGCAACCACGCTCGCAGGGGCGACCGACACGGCATATGACGGATCCAAGACCCTTGCCGACGGCCTGGAGAGTGGTGCGGCCACGGTGGCCGACCAGACGGCCCACGCTGACGAGCGGGCCAGCATGATGAGCCAGCCGGTGGCCCTTGCCACCGACAACTACACCACGGTCGCCAACTACGGCACGGGCTTCGCCCCCTACTTCATTGCCTTGGGGCTCTGGGTCGGCGCCCTCGTGATGACGTTCATCCTGAAGCCGCTCAATCGCAGGCTCATCTGCTCGGGCGCCAACCCCGTCGTCGCCGCGTTCTCGGGCCTCGTGCCCTGGCTCATCGTGGGCATCATCCAATCCATCATCCTCGGTCTCGTCGTTCAGTTCCCGCTCCAGCTTGACATCATCCACGTCGCCGCCTTCTACCTGCTCATCATCCTTGCGAGCGCCGTGTTCTGCGCGATGATTCAGATGATCACGGCCGTTCTGGGCTTCCCCGGAAAGTTCGTCGCCGTCATCCTGCTCATGCTGCAGCTTACGAGCGCGGCAGGAACGTTCCCCATCCAGACGGAGCCCTCCGTCTTCCAGGCGATCAGTCCCTACATGCCCATGACATACGTCGTTCACGCGCTCAGAATCGCTACTCGCGGCATTGACCTCTCCCTTGTGACGGGGGATGTGGCTATCCTGTTACTGTTTGGTGGCATATCGTTCCTCATCACCTGCCTTGCGGCGCGCCGTCGCCGTCTCGTGACCATGAACGACCTGCACCCGCTGGTTGATCTGTAGGACGACGAGGCTACGCGAGGGGGTTGCGGTATGAGTTCCCTGTCACAGAACCTCCTCTTGGACGCCACCGGTGGCACCCTGCTCGATGGGGTGCACGACGTCCGAGAGGCCACGCACCAGGCAATCGAGAGGCACATCGAGAGTATCGGCAAGCACCATAGCCCGCGCTTTTCGTCAAAGACCAAGAAGAGCGCCGCCACGCGCGAGCGCATCATCAAGGCCGCCTCGAAGCTGATCATGCGGCGGGTGGGCACCAACTTCCAGATGAGCGAGATCTCCGAGATGTGCCACATGTCCAAGGGTGCCCTGTACTATTACTTCCGCAACAGGGATGACCTCGTGGAGGCCGTGTTCTCGCAGGCGCTCGAGGACTTCTCGCAGCGTCTGCGCGAGGTGGGGGATGGCGCAGAAAGTGCGTGCGATGCCCTCTGCGACATGTGCGATGCGTTCGAGCAGTCCCTCATCGGGGAGGGCACGCTCGTGCTCGCGGTCATCCGCGAGCTGCTGCAGGCGCGTGACAACATGCTGCCTCAGATCGAGGAGCGCTTCGGGGGCCTGACGTCCATCATCTGCGACCAGGTCGAGCGTGGCAAGCGCGAGGGTCTCATCAGCGAGAGCGTGGACAGCGAGCTTGCTGCCAGCATGCTCTGCGGATGCATGAGCTTCGCGACCATCAGTGTCTCGTTGCGGGAGGGCCGTGCTGCGGGCTCCGAGAGCCTGGGAACGACGCTCTTTCGGCAGCTCATGGAAGGCATCGGCGTCAGATAGGCAGCCCTGTCCTGGGCGGCGCGTGCGACTTCCTGCCTTTGACCAAGGTTCGAAATTCTTGCCCCTGCCTATTTACAAGGACAGGCAGGTTGCCGTAGGCTTAGCCCTGCTCGTCGAGAGGCGCATGCCCTGGTGCAGCGCATAGAGCCGAGGGACCGAGCCCGTTGACGCTCCGACAACCAGCATCCGCATGGTGCCACATCTCGGCAGCGCACGGGCGTGCGCTGGAAGACGGGGGAGCGGTGCCAGTGACACGGTATCCCCTCATATAGGTGGGGCTCTGCCCCCAAGAGGCGCGTCGCGCCGGAAGGGAACGTTCATGGCACACCAGAACTACCTCTTTACCTCGGAATCCGTTACCGAGGGCCATCCCGACAAGATCTGCGACCAGATATCGGATGCCGTGCTCGATGCCATCCTCGAGAAGGAGGCGCGGCTGGAGAAGAGGGGGTACGTCTCCCCCACGGGCATTCCCGCTCGCCTCGATGACGTGCGCTGCGCCGTGGAGACCTTCACGACCACGGGCACCATCGCCGTGATGGGCGAGGTGCGTACCCAGGCCTACGTGGACGTGCAGCAGGTCGTCCGCGAGACGCTGCGCCGCATTGGCTACGACCGCGCCAAGTACGGCTTCGACTGCGACACCTGCGGCGTCATCAACATGATCCACGAGCAGTCTCCCGACATCGCGCAGGGCGTGGACGGCACGTTCGCGCGTGCGGACGACGAGGACGCCATCGACAGGATCGGTGCCGGGGATCAGGGGATGATGTTCGGCTATGCCACCGACGAGACCGACGTGCTCATGCCCATGCCCATCTACCTCGCGCAGCGCCTGGCCCAGCGCCTGGCCGAGGTGCGCAAGAACGGCTCGCTCTCCTACCTGCGCCCCGACGGCAAGACCCAGGTGACGGTGCGCTACGAGCACGACCGTCCCAAGGAGGTCATGGCCATCGTGGTCTCCACGCAGCATGCCGCCGATGTGGAGCTGGGCCAGATCCGCGAGGACATCATCGCGCATGTCATCCGGCCCATCTTGGATGGGGTCGGCATCGCCTGGGAGGACGCCGCCATCTACGTGAACCCCACCGGGCGCTTCGTCGTCGGCGGTCCCATGGGTGACACCGGTCTCACCGGCCGCAAGATCGTCGTCGACACCTACGGTGGCATGGGCCGTCACGGCGGCGGTGCCTTCTCGGGCAAGGATCCCACCAAGGTCGACCGCTCCGCCGCCTATGCGGCCCGTTGGGTTGCCAAGAACATCGTCGCCGCAGGCCTTGCCCGCAAGTGCGAGGTGGAGCTCGCCTATGCCATCGGCATCAGCCAGCCGCTCTCCATCATGGTGGACAGCCTCGGCACCGCGACGGTCGATGACTCCGTGCTCGACAGAGCCGTGAGCGAGGTCTTCGACCTGCGTCCCGGCGCCATCATCCGCGACCTCAGGCTGTGCCGCCCCATCTATGGGAAGACGGCTGCCTATGGCCACTTCGGCCGCACCGATCCCGACTTCACCTGGGAGGCCGTCAACCGAACGGACGAGCTCAAGGCTGCGGTGGCCGCGCTCTCGTAGCATGGCTCGTGGCATGCGGGGTGCTTGGCGCGCGGGTTCCGCCATGCACCCACGGCATGAACGGCATCCCGTGGGACGGGACGTGGGTCGTTGCGCCTTCCTCAGGGTGCATGGAGAACCAGGGGGTCGCCCGTGCAGGCGAGCGAGCCGTCGGCAACGGTGACGATGCCGCCGTCGATGAGGTTGCGGTAGCGTCCGTCGGGCATGTCCACCTCGACCTTGGCCGCCTCCCCCTTGAGCGAGCAGATGCCCACGAGCCGCCCGTCCTCGCTGCGATGATCCACGATCGCCATGTCATGCGCGTCATCCGCGCGATAGCACACCTGGTCCTGTGCGCCCAGGTATCCATGCTTGATGTCCGCGAGGGCACGCATGAGGCCTGACAGATCGCTGCCAGCCGTCCAGTCCACGGGGTCTCGGTCGAAGAGGCTGGGCAGATGCGAGAGGGCACGTTCCTGTCCGGCATAGACGAGGGTCGTTCCCTTGGTCAGGTAGAGCAGGGTCGTGAGGTTGCGGAGCGCGCGTGGGTCAGGAACCCGCGCCGCGATGCGCTCCACATCATGGTTCTCCAGGAAGCGCAGCTTGTCATAGGTACGTGGGTAGGCGTTCTCCTGGAAGTCCAACAGGTCGAGGTAGCAGCTCAGGGGTATCGCCCCCGCAAGGTGGCGCTCGAAGGCCTCCTGCACGTCATAGGCATACTCCATGTCGAAGGCCCCGAAGGCCTCGCCATCCGTGGCGCAGTACCTGCCTGCCCTGCGACAGGCCGAGCCAAACGAGCGGTGCACCGTCTCTGCCAACCACACGAGTCCCGGATGCACGCGCTCCACGGCCCTGCGGGCGCGCTCCCAGAACGCCATGGGCACGAAGGAGGCAACGTCGCAGCGGAAGCCATCCACCAGCCGCGCCCACTGGCAGAGGGTCTCGATCTGGTAGTCCCAGAGATCCTCATGGGCATAGTCGAGATCGATGACGTCCGACCAGTCCCCCACGCGGTTTGCCGGCCTGCCGTTCGCGCGATGATAGAACCACTCCGGATGCGCGGCGAAGAGCACGGAGTCGGGCGAGGTGTGGTTGTAGACCACGTCGATCATGACCTTCATCCCCCGGGCATGGATGGCGCCCACGAGCGCCTCGAAGTCCCCAAGCGTGCCATGTTCCGGGTTGATGGCGCGATAGTTCCTGATGGCATAGGGGCTGCCGAGGGAGCCCTTGCGCGCCCGCCTGCCGATGGGATGGATGGGCAGCAGCCAGATGAAGTCGCACCCCAGCGCGCGGATGCGGGGAAGGTCGTCGATGACGGCCGCAAAGGTGCCCTCGGTCGTGTGGTTGCGCACGAAGAGGGAATAGATGACCTGCCTCTGGAGGATGGGGTCGGTGTCACAGGCCATGGGCGTCCGTTTCGTGGGGGTTGGGAACGTAGGTGCCCACGAGCTTACTCCGGTCTTGCCCCAGATGGCCCTCACGAGCGCGTCATCCGCTCCCGTCACTACCGTCTGACGGCGAAATCGTGACGCTCGACGGAGCGAGCGCTCATCCTGGCGTGACACCGAAGTGAACTCCGTAAAATGCGAACTACGGACTGGAAACGTTACCAGTAACGTTTCCAGGAGACGTTGGGGGATGGCCCGTGTTGGCCGCGTCGTCGCGCCATGCGGCTCCATGCCCTATGATAGGGATGTGCCCTATGTGCGTGTCCGCATACGGCCCCGCGCATGGCGTCGAGGCGAAAGGGGTGACAGGCATGGTGACCATCAGGGATGTCGCGCAGCAGTGCGGCGTGTCCGTGAGCACGGTGTCACGTGTCATCAACGATCACCCCGACGTGAGCGAGCGGGTGCGCAGGAGGGTGCATGTTGCCATCGATGAACTCAGCTACGTGCCCAACAAGGCCGCCCAGGATCTCGTGCACCCTCAGGGGGATTCCATCGGCGTCATCGTCCGCGGTGCCGACAACCCCTTCTACGTGCCTATCGTTCGTGCCATCGAGGAGGTGTGCGAGCTCGCCGGCTATGCGATGGTCATGTGCCAGCTGTCCGACGACGCCGACGAGGTGGGGCAGGCAGCTGCGCTCGTCAAGTCAAAGCGTCTCAAGGGCGTCATCCTGCTGGGCGGCCACTTCGACTACGACGCGTCGACGGGGGCCGTCATCGGCGTGCCCTTTGCCTGCTGCACCTTCACCAACTGTTTCGGGAGTCTCGACCGCGGCACCTACTCGTCCGTATCCATCGATGACGTGGCGGAGGCCGAGCGCGCCACGCAGCTGCTGCTGGATACGGGTCATCGTACGATAGCCCTGCTGACGCCGGCCACGGACGACCAGTCCATCAGCGAGTTGCGCTACAAGGGCTTCAGGAGCGCCTTGGGGAAGGCCAAGGTCCCACTGGACGAGGGACTCGTGCTCGAGACGGGGAGCTTCTCCATGGCCTCCGCCTACGAGGCGACGGCCGGCCTCGTGGGCCGTCGCCGCGATGTGACGGCCATCTTTGCCATATCCGACGCCATGGCCCTGGCCGCGATGAAGGCCCTGGCCGAGGCTGGGCGCCGCGTTCCCGAAGACGTGTCGCTCGTGGCCATCGATGGCCTCGAGGTCTCGCTCTACAGCGTCCCGACGCTCACCACGCTCGTGCAGCCCACCCAGACGATGGGCGAGCGCGCGGCACAGATCCTCATCGACCAGATCGAGGGACGCGGCCAGGCGCGGCACGTGCGCCTGGCCACCGACCTTCGCACGGGGGGCACCCTCGTGCGCCCCCCTGGCACATCCACGCCCTGATGGCGTGTGTATGCGAGCAGAAAGACATAAGGAACCGTGGAAGGAGAAGGACATGGACATCAGCGCAGGGCGGGTAACGAGGAGGACGTTTCTGGGCGGTGCCGGCTTGGTGGCCGCGGCGGGCCTGGCGGCGTGCGGCAATGGGGGCGGTGGCGGCTCGTCCTCTGACGACTCCAATCGTTCGGGCAACGTGTACTGGCTCAACTTCAAGCCCGAGATGGACGGGGCAATCCAGGACCTGGCGAAGAAGTACATGGACAAGTACCCCAACGTCAAGGTGAAGATCACCACGGCGGCCTCGGGCACCTACGAGCAGACGCTCACCTCCGAGATGGACAAGTCCGACGCTCCGACGCTCTTCGTCATCGGCAACACCGCCGGCGTCAGGGAGTGGGGCGACTACGCGATGGACCTCAAGGACACCGACATCGCCAAGCTGCTGTCCACCGAGGACTACAACCTCAGCGACGATTCCGGCAAGCTCGTCTCCATCCCGTACTGCTACGAGTGCTTCGGCATCGTCGTCAATCCCGACCTCGTCAAGAAGGCCGGACACTCGGTGGACGAGATCAAGGACTTCGCGTCCCTGAAGGCGGTCGTCGAGGACATGCACAAGAAGGCCGCGGCCAACGGCTTCGACGCCTTCGTCGCCACCGACATGGACTCCTCCTCGAGCTGGCGCATCACCGGCCACCTCACGAACCTCGCCCTGTTCTACGAGGCGCGGGATGACGGTGGCTGGAAGGAGGCTCCGTCCACCATCAAGGGAACCTATCTTCCCAACTACAAGAACCTCTACGACCTTGCCATCAACAACAGCACCGTCGAGCCCAGCTCGCTCGCGACGGGCGGCCACGACCCGCTGACCCAGTTCACCGACGGCAAGGCCGCGTTCTTCTTCACGGGAACCTTCGGCTATGCCGACATCAAGGACAAGGTCCCCAACGCCGTCTGCATCCCGTACTACGGTGGCGTCGAAGGTGAGGAGAAGGCGGCGCTCAACTGCGGCACCGAGAACTGCTGGGCCATCAGTGACAATGCGTCCGACGAGGACAAGAAGGCTACGATGGACTTCATGTGCTGGCTCGTCTCCGACTCCGAGGCCGCACAGACCCTGGTCGATCAGCTTGGCGTCCTGCCCTACAAGGACGCCCCCGAGTCCGCCGACCCCTTCTATGCCCAGGAGCAGACGTACGAGGACAGGGGCAACTACATCATGACCTGGAACTTCAGCTACACGCCCAATGTGGACGAGTTCCGCTCGAATCTGGTCTCCGCCCTCAACGCATACAACGACAGCCCCTCCGACTCCACGTGGGAGGGCGTCAGGACCGCGTTCGTCGATGGCTGGGCCGAGCAGTACAAGAAGGCCAACGGCTAGCCCCCGGCTCCCGTGACCGTCCTGTGTCGTGAGCGATTCGATGGGAGGTTGGGTGCCGGCGGCATCCCAGCCTCCCTCTCTCAAGGGGAAGCGATGCCATGAACATCAAACCACAGCGAGGTACTTCCCAGATGCGTGCGACCAAGCGCTGGAGCTGGCTCTTCATGGGGCCCGTGACCATCGCCTTCGTCATCGGATTCGTCTGGCCCTTCATCCAGGGAATCTACCTCTCGTTCTGCAACTTCAAGACCACGAGCCATGCGACGTTCGTGGGCCTCTCCAACTACGTCGCGGCCTTTGCGGACTCCAGCTTCCAGTACTCGTTCTGGTACACGGCCGCGACGGCCATCATCAGCCTCGTGGTCATCAACGTGATCGCCTTCGCGGTGGCCTACACCCTCACCCAGAACATCAAGGGGTCCAACCTTTTCCGCACGGTCTTCTTCATGCCCAACCTCATCGGTGGCATCGTGCTGGGCTACATCTGGTCGATGATCTTCGATGGCATCCTGCAGGCCTATGGCACGTCGATCCTGCTGGACACGACCTATGGCTTCTGGGGACTCATCATCCTCATGTGCTGGCAGCAGATCGGCTACATGATGATCATCTACATCGCCGGGCTCCAGGCGGTGCCCGAGGACATGATCGAGGCCGCCAAGATCGATGGCGCCACCAAGATGCAGACGCTCTTCAAGGTCATCATTCCCAACGTGATGCCTTCGATCACCATCTGCACCTTCCTGTCGCTCACCAACGGCTTCAAGCTCTTTGACCAGAACCTCGCGCTCACGGGTGGCCAGCCCTTCAGGTCGACCGAGATGCTGGCCCTCAACATCTACAACACGTTCTACACCTCGGGCGCGACGACCCGTGGCGTGGCCCAGGCGAAGGCCGTCGCCTTCTTCGTCCTGGTGGCTGCCATGGGCCTGGCGCAGCTCGCCTACACCCGCAAGAGGGAGGTGCAGCAGTAATGGCTACCACGTCCTCGACGGCCGTGGGGGGCGAACGGCGCACGCAGACCATCCTGTCGGTGATCCTTGCCGTCGTATGCGTCATCTGGGTGCTGCCCGTCGTCTCCGTCATCATCAACTCGTTCAAGCTCAACACCTACGTCAAGACCGACACCTTTGCACTGCCCACGGAGGAGAGCTTCGCGGGCCTCTCCAACTTTGTCAATGGCATGACCTTTGGCAACTATCCCTTCCTGATGTGCATCTTCTACAGCGCGCTCATCACCATCGTGTCCACCTTCCTCATCCTGCTCTTCTGCTCGATGGCCGCCTGGTACGTCGCGCGCGTCAACTCCAAGTTCTGCAAGGTCATCTACTACCTGTGCATCTTCTCGATGGTCGTGCCGTTCCAGATGGTCATGTTCACGCTCTCCAAGACCGCGGACACCCTGAAGCTCAACACCCCCTACACCATCCCCATCGTCTACCTCGGCTTTGGTGCGGGCCTGGCCATCTTCATGTTCGTCGGCGCCATGAAGACCATCCCCATCGAGATCGAGGAGGCGGCCGCCATCGATGGGTGTGGACCTCTGCGCACGTTCTTCTCCGTGGTTCTGCCCATACTCAGGCCAACGCTCATCTCCGTGGGCATCCTGGAGATCATGTGGGTGTGGAACGACTATCTCCTGCCCTACCTGGTGCTCGACATCAATACGTACCGGACCATCCCCATCCACATCCAGTATCTCAAGGGTAGCTATGGCACGGTCGACCTCGGCGCCACGATGGCCCTCGTCCTTCTGGCAATCGTCCCGGTCATCGTCTTCTACCTGTGTGCCCAGAAGTACATCATCAAGGGCGTCGCGGCCGGCGCCGTGAAGGGATAGGCCATGGGACGCTCGTGTGGTGTCATTGCGGCCATCTCGTCGCTGCCATCGCCGTACGGCATCGGCACGATCGGTGCGGCGGCCCGCTCGTTCGTGAACTTTCTCGCGCAGGCGGGACAGTCGTGGTGGCAGGTGCTGCCGGTTGGCCCCACCAGCTATGGCGACTCGCCCTACCAGAGCCCCTCCAGCTTTGCGGGCAACCCCTACCTCATCGACCTTGACCAGCTCATCGAGGAGGGCCTGCTCGACAAGGAGGAAGTCACGGCCATCGGGTGGGGAAGCGACCCCGAGCGCGTGGACTATGGCGTGCTCTTTCGGGAGCGCCTCCCGCTTCTGCGCAGGGCCTATCGGCGCGGATGGAGGCGCGACCAGACCGAGGTGGCCGCCTTTGCCCAGGAGCACGCCTCCTGGCTTGATGACTACGCGCTCTTCATGGCGCTCAAGCAGCACTTCGGCATGACCGCCTGGACGCAGTGGCCCGACGAGGAGGCGCGTCTGCGCACGTCCGAGGCGTTCACGCGCTATCGCGTGGAGCTGGCGGACGACATACGGTGCCATACCTACCTACAGTACCTGTTCTTCAAACAGTGGGACGCCCTGCGTGCCCATGCCCATGGGCGGGGGGTGCGCATCATCGGTGACATGCCCATCTATGTGGCGCTCGACTCGGCGGACGCCTGGGCGGACCCCCAGTGGTTTCAGCTGGACGAGGACAACCTGCCGACGCGGGTGGCGGGAGTGCCCCCCGACTACTTCAATGCGGATGGGCAGCTGTGGGGTAACCCGCTCTACGACTACGATGCCATGCGCTCCGATGGCTTCGGCTGGTGGGTGCGCAGGATGGGTGGCATAGCCTCGCTCTATGACATGGTGCGCCTCGACCACTTCCGCGGATTCGAGAGCTACTGGTCTGTCCCTGCCGGCGAGCGGACGGCCAAGCATGGCAGATGGGTCAAGGGTCCCGGCATGGAGCTCGTGGGGGCGCTGCTCGGCAGCTTCCCGCAGCTGTCATTCATCGCGGAGGACCTGGGCTATGTGACCCCCGAGGTCGCGCGCCTGCTCGAGGACTCGGGACTACCCGGCATGAAGGTACTTGAGCTGGCCTTTGATTCCCGCGAGGCCACGAGCTACCTTCCGCACCTCTATGACCGGCATTGCGTGTGCTACACCGGCACGCACGATAACGCGCCCATCATGGGATGGCGCGATGAGGCGGCCCCAGCCGATGTCCAGACGGCCATAGACTACCTGGGCCTCAATAGTGATGAGGGCTTCAACTGGGGCGTCATACGTGGCGGCATGGCGAGCGTCGCGGATCTCTTCATGGCACAGATACAGGACTACCTGGGACTCGGCAGCGCGTCACGCATGAACACGCCGGGGTACGTGGGTGGAAACTGGCAATGGCGCCTCACGGAGGGGCAACTCACGGACCAGCTGGCCATGCGCATGGCCAAGATGGTCCGACTGTACGGACGAAAGGAAGGAAGCTCATGGCAGAGGTAAACCTGAAGCATATCAGGAAGGTCTATCCCACGACCGAGAGACAGCGTCGCCATAGAAAGGGGGAGGCCGAGCGCAAGAGCAACCTGAAGGTGACCGACGAGGGCGTCGTTGCGGTGGACGACTTCAACCTCGATGTGGCCGATCGTGAGTTTGTGGTGCTCGTGGGACCATCGGGATGTGGCAAGTCGACGACGCTGCGCATGGTTGCCGGTCTCGAGGAGATCTCGGGGGGCGACCTGTGCATCGACGGCAAGCGCATGAACGATGTGGCTCCCAAGGATCGCGACATCGCCATGGTCTTCCAAAGCTATGCGCTCTATCCGCACATGACGGTCTACGATAACCTGGCCTTTCCCCTCAAGCTGCGCAAGACGCCCGCTGACGAGGCTGACGGGAAGGTGCGCGAGGCGGCACAGATCCTGGGCATCACCGAGTATCTCGACCGTAAGCCCAAGGCGCTTTCGGGTGGTCAGCGCCAGCGCGTGGCCATCGGCCGCGCCATCGTGCGCAACCCCAAGGTGCTCCTCATGGACGAGCCCCTCTCGAACCTGGATGCCAAGCTGCGCAACCAGATGCGTGCCGAGATCATCAAACTGCGCCAGCGCATCGACACGACGTTCATGTACGTCACGCACGACCAGACCGAAGCCATGACCCTCGGCGATCGCATCGTGGTCATGAAGGATGGCGTGGTGCAGCAGGTGGGCACCCCGCAGGAGGTCTTCGACCATCCTGCCAACCTCTTCGTGGCCGGCTTCATCGGCGTCCCACAGATGAACTTCTTCGACGCCCGCCTCATGCGCACAGGCAAGGAGTACCACCTGGAGACGGTCTCCCTTTCCATCGCGCTCTCTGCGGAGACGAGCGCCAAGCTCGCCCAGATGCAGGACGTCTCCGATGCGACGAGCGTGGTGGCGGGCGTGCGCCCCGAGCAGCTCCTGCTCGCTGACGTCGGCGTGCCCGATGCCATGAGCGGCACCGTTGAGGTGACGGAACTCATGGGCTCTACCGTCCATGTGCACGTGAGCACGGACGATGGTCAGTTCGTGCTCATCGTTCCCTCGGTTGACCTGGGTGGTAGGAGCTATGACCCAGGTGACGCGATCGGCTTCACGTTTGCCCCCAACGCGCTGCACCTGTTTGACAAGGGCTCAGGCGCAAGCCTGCTGTCCTCATAGCGGGATGTGGCATCCGCGTCCGCCCCAGCATGCACTACTATCATCATAGGACGTGAGAGCGATGTGCCGTCTGCCGCCCATCCTGCCCAGCGGGGTGGGCGGTGGCGAAGGGGGAGGGCATCATGGGAAATCCACTGAGCTCAGACTTGAATGCGCTTCGGCAGGCCATGGAGCGCCTTGCCACGCCGGGGCACTATGCCCAATCCTTCCACCTGGTTCCGCCTGTGGGCTGGCTCAATGACCCCAATGGCCTCTGCCAGATGGGAGACACCTACCATGCCTACTTCCAGTACTCGCCCTTCAATCCCGAGGGTGGCGTCAAGATGTGGGGCCACAGCACGAGCAAGGACCTCGTGCGCTGGTCCTATGAGGGCACGGCCATCTACCCTGACCAGCCCTTTGACGTCTCCGGTGTGTACTCGGGCTGCGCCTATGTCGAGAACGACCTGATGCACATCTTCTATACGGGCAACGTCAAGCGCGAGGACGAGGATCACTACGACTACGTGACCAGCGGGCGTGAGGCCAACACCATCTATGTGACGAGTCGCGACGGTCGTACCTTTGGGCCCAAGCGCCTCATCATGACCAACGCGGACTATCCCGCGGATGACACCGAGCACGTGCGCGATCCCAAGGTATGGCGCCAGGATGGAACGTACCTCATGGTCCAAGGGGCTCGACGCACGGACGACAAGGGCGAGGTGCTGGTGTTTCGCTCCGACGACCTCAGGCACTGGAGCCTTGCCAACCGCGTGAGCACGGAGTATCCCTTTGGCTACATGTGGGAGTGCCCCGACTACTTCGAGCTTGCCGATGATGGCGACCTCACCGCAAGCGAGCATGTCAAGGTGCTGAGCATCTCGCCACAGGGGCTCAGGGGCAGCGACTGGGAGCATCGCAACGTATATCAGAGCGGCTACTTCGTGATGCGCGGCGACCTTCTGGGCGAGAACTACCTGTCGCCCTTCGCCCTGTGGGACGCGGGATTTGACTTCTATGCGCCCCAGACCTTCCAAGCCTCCGACGGCCGCAGGATCCTCATCGGCTGGATGGGCATGCCCGACACCAAGGAGTACACCAACCTCACCCTGCGGGATGGCTGGCAGCACTGCTTCACCATCGCGCGCGAGGTGACGGCCTTCGATGGCCGCGTCCTGCAGAGGCCGGTCAGCGAGCTGGACGCCCTGCGCACCAACGAGCGCAGCGCAAAGGACGAGCTCGATGTTGATGGATGCAAGGAGTTCGACCTCACCGTCGAGGGCCTCACCGGCAGGATCGATGTCATGCGCGCCCATGTGGGACGGGAGCTCATGCTCAGCTGGGGCAGCGGGATCTTCGAGATGCGCTTCCTCGACGAGTCGATGGAATCCGTGGGCGCGGGCCGCAAGGTGCGCTTCGAGCGTCTGGACGAGCTGCGCAACGTTCGCATCGTCGGTGACGTCTCCTCGGTGGAGGTCTTCGTGAACGATGGCGAGCTCACGTTCTCCACGCGCTACTACCCAACTGCATACGGCGTCGACGTGGAGGCGCCCGGCACGCGCATCACGCTCTGGGACCTGCTGGCATGACGGAGGCTGGCCGTACGCCGGATGCGCCCGCGCGCTTCGCTGCGGTCGTCCCCGACGTTCCCACGCGCGCCCTCGACGGCACCTATGACTACGTCATCCCGCCCGAGCTCTCGGGCGAGGTGACGGTGGGCGTCACCGTGCTCGTGTCGTTTGGCCATCGCGATGTGGTGGGCTACGTGCTGGACGTGGGCCCTGTGCCCGAGCCGGGGGTCGACGTCTCCCGATTGCTCCCCATCGAGCGCGTGCTGGCGGAGCCTGCCTTTGACGAGGGCGCCGCCCACGTCATCCGCTGGATGGCCCGCGAGTATGCCTGTACGCTGCCCGAGGCCGTGAGGCCCTTCCTTGCGCCAGGACAGACGATGCGTGTGGAGCGTGCGGACGAGGGGAGCTGGACGCTCGTGTGCGAGCGTTCCGGTCCCGTGGACGAGCATTGGGTCTTTCGCGTGCCCGCGGCGGAGGGCTTCGAGCCCCGCAAGAATGCGAGTCGCCAGCGCCAGGTGCTCGAGGCGCTGACGCACGGTCCCATTCGCATGGCGGAGCTCTCGGCTACCATGCCTGGGGCCGGGGCCGCCGTCTCAGCGCTGGAAGGGCACGGCGTGGTGGCGGTAGAGTCGCGCCGACGCGTGCGCGGGGGCGCGGGCACCTCGCTCTCGTCCGCCCAGGCCGCGCGACCCCAGGAGCTCACCGTGGGCCAACGGGAGGCGCTCGCCGCCATTGATGAGGCGCGTGGGGCCGCCTCCGGTGACGTGGTGCTCGTGGATGGCGTGACGGGGTCGGGCAAGACCGAGGTCTACCTCGGTGCCATCGAGCATGCGCGCGCTGCAGGCACGAACGCCATCGTGCTCGTGCCGGAGATCTCCCTCACGGCACAGACGGTGGGACGCTTCCGCTCGCGCTTTGGCGGTGACGTGGCCATCCTGCACTCGCGCCTTTCCGTCGGTGAACGCTTCGACCAGTGGGATCTCGTGCGCCGTGGCGAGGTGCATGTGGTGGTGGGAGCGCGTTCGGCGCTGTTCGCGCCGTTCTCGCGGGTGGGGCTCATCGTGATCGACGAGGAGCACGAGGCCTCCTACAAGCAGGACTCCGCGCCGCGTTACCATGCGCGCGAGGTGGCCTGCCGGCTTGCGCGGGAGCGCGGCTGTGCGCTCGTGCTGGGCTCTGCGACCCCCTCGCTGGAGAGCCTTGCCCGCTGTGAGGAAGGGCGTGCGCTCGGCGTGCGCTGGACACGGGTCTCCATGTCGGAGCGTCCGGGACGCGCAGCCCTTCCCACGGTGCGTGTCGTGGACATGACGCGACAGTTTGCCCAAGGGAGCCGCTCGATCTTCTCTGCGCCTCTCGTCGATGCCCTGTTGAGAGTCAGGGACGAGCACCGTAAGGCAGTGCTTCTGCTCAACCGGCGTGGCTTTGCGAACTTCCTCATGTGCCGCGAGTGTGGTGCGGTGCCCGAGTGTCCCCACTGCTCGTGTGCCCTCACCTACCACGAGCGCGGCCACATGTTGGTATGCCACAGCTGTGGACGCAACTGGCCCGTGAGGGCCTACCCCGACCCGTCCACGCGCTGTCCCAACTGTGGGAGCCGCTACCTGGGCGCCTTTGGCGTAGGCACGCAGCGTGTGGAGGACGAGCTGAGGATGCTGCTGGGTGAGGACGTCGAGGTCATCCGCATGGATGCGGACACCACCAAAGGCAAGGGCGCCCACCAGCGCCTGCTCGAGCAGTTTGACGCCGCTCGGTGCGCAGTGCTCGTGGGCACGCAGATGATTGCCAAGGGACTCGACTTTCCCGAGGTCACGCTCGTGGGCATCGTGAATGCCGATACCACGCTCAAGCTTCCCGACTTTCGTGCGGCAGAGCGCACCTACGACTTGCTGGAGCAGGTCGCAGGCCGTGCCGGACGCGGAGACGTGTCTGGTGAGGTCATCATTCAGACCTACTGGGCCTCGCATCCGGCCATCCAGGCCGTGCTGCTCCATGACCGTTCCGTGTTCCTCGCCTCCGAGCTGGCGGATCGCCAGGAGGGTGGCTACCCGCCGTTCTCCCGGCTCTCCAATGTGACCTTCTGGGGCATCGATGTCCAGGCAGTGCGACAGGTGGGTGACGAGCTGGCACGGGCCGTGCGCGCGCGCATCGGCGAGGAGCCTGGTTGGGAGGTGCTGGGCCCCACCGACTGTCTCAAGGGACGCGTGAAGGATCGCGTGCGACGTCACCTCATGGTGAAGTCGCCGCTTGGCAGCGGCCCCGGTGAGCTGCTCATGGCGTGCGTGCGCACCCTCAGGGTGCCGCGGGGCGTGAGCATGGCGATCGACGTGGATGCCTACGACACGATGTAGCGCTGCGTGGGCGATGAGCGCAGCCCACGTGACGGTCTGGGTGGCGCATCTGGAATGAAGACTCGCACACCGAGGCATTCTGCCACGGGCGGACACTCCGTTGCATGAGGTTTCGCATGTCCGGCGGGCAAATGACAAGGATTGTGTCACCCCACCGCAAACATGGCGTTGTGCGGCACGTCAGCGCACGGGATCTCATTCCGCATTGGCCTGCCGCAGGGTGTCGAAGCCCTCCGCATGTGCGGTCTGGCACACCCTTCCATGAATCGTCGTCTTGCGATGCGGTGGAAGGATCCCGCCCTTGTTGGGTAGTATGGGAAAGGTTGTCCAAGCCATGGCGTGACGGCGTGCCCATCTCGCCTGAAAGGAACTTTCCATGTCTGGAATGAAGGATATCGTCTGTGCGCCGGATGATCGGCTCATGACCGAGTGCGCTCCCATCGAGAGGGTGGATGGCAGTGTGAAGGCCCTGGCTAAGCGCATGCTCAAGGACATGTATGCCTCCGACGGCTGCGGCCTTGCCGCACCGCAGGTGGGTGCACTGGTGCAGCTGGTGGTCATCGACGTGGACCATGCTGATGGCGAGGGTTCCAAGAACCCCTATGTGCTCGTCAATCCCAAGGTGGTCGTGGCGGATGGTCCCGAACGCACCACGAGTGAGGGCTGTCTGTCGTTCCCCGGCATCAGTGTGGAGGTGAGCCGTCCCAGCCACGTGGTGGTGGAGGCGCGCAACCTCGATGGCGACCTCATGCGCTATGAGGCCCAGGACAACCTCCTTGCCGTGTGCCTGCAGCATGAGATCGACCACCTGCATGGTATCACGATGGTCGACCATCTGTCTCCCGCCAAGCGCATCGCCGCCCTGCGTGACTATCAGGAGGCGGTCGCTGCAGGCGCGCTTCCAGGCGAGACGTCGACAGAATAGGGGGGAACGTCATGCGCATCGTCTTCATGGGAACTCCCGACTTCGCCGTGCCATCCCTGCGCGAGCTCGCGTGCACCAACGAGGTCACCCTGGTGCTGACCAGGCCGGATGCCGTGCGAGGACGCGGTAGGAAGCTCGTGGCCTCCCCCGTCAAGGCGGCGGCGCTCGAACTTGGCCTTCCCGTGGTGGAGACCAAGCGCATCACGTCAGAGCTGCTCGCCCGGATCCGCGCCGCCCAGCCCGATGCCCTTGCCGTTGCGGCCTTCGGTTGCATCCTGCCGGACGAGCTGCTCGACATGGCCCCCCTGGGCTGTGTGAATGTGCACGGGTCACTCCTGCCGCGCTGGCGTGGCGCCGCGCCCATCCTGCGTGCCGTGCTGGCGGGGGATGAGCGGGTGGGCGTCTCCATCATGCGCATCGTCCACGAGTTGGACGCCGGCGCGTATTGCCGTCAGGCGTCCGTTGCGCTCACGGATCAGACGTGCCCCCAGCTCATGGACGAACTGGCGCGGCTGGGAGCCCATGAGCTGGCGGGCGCACTCAGCGAGATCGCGGCAGGCACCGCCGTGTGGGTGGAGCAGGATCCCCTGCGAGTTACCTATGCGCCCAAGATCGAGAAGGTGGAGATGCACCTGGATCCCGCGGCACGCGCATGGGAGAATCGTCGGCGCGTCCAGGCATCGCTTGACGAGGCCCCGGCGCGTCTTTCGGTTGGCGGCAGGGGACTGCGCGCACTCGATGCGCGTGTCGCGGACGCGTCCGTTGCCGAGGGCCGTGTGCTCGTGCGCGGGGGACATGTGTACCTGGGCTGCGTGGACGGTGCGTTGGAGCTCACGCGCGTGAAGCCCGACGGCAAGCGCGAGATGGCCGCCTCCGCCTGGGCATCCGGTCTGAGGGGCGCCATGTCCTGGGATACCCTCTAGCATGGCCGGCACGGGCAGGGCGGCAGGCCCGCACAGGGAGGGTGGCGCGAGGACGGGCGCTCGATGCGCCTCGCGGGTCGCCCTCGGGCTCCTGACAGAGCAGCGGCGCCATGCGGCGCGTATGTGCGATCTGCTGTGTGCGTCCCCTTCTCTGGGGACGGAGGCATTCCTCGCGAGCGCTGCCGGCAGGGGCTTCGAGAGGAAGCCCCTGCCCCGTCTCGGCACCGTGGTGGACGAGGACGCCGCCTCCACCGAAGGCTCGCTCTGCCTTGCCCAGCGGCGTGGAGGCCCCGACGCGCACTACCTTTCCCTGCTCGTGCGCACGGCCTAGCCCCGAGCCCCTGTAGCGTCGGGTATCCGTACCGTGTCGCACGACTGTCCGCGCTACTCCACCCTGGGTAACGGTTCCCTCAGCAACTCCCTGATGGCGTTGATGCATGCGTCGTCGCGGTAGTAGGGGCGCGTCAGGTCCTGGAAGGCGTAGACGTTGAAGGAGGGGGCGCCCGTTCCCACGATGGGTGTCATGGTCACCTCGTGGTCGTTGTCGCCCAGCGAGACGGTGGACATGAAGCCGATGCCCACTTCGGCGGCGACAAGTGCCTTGAGCAGCGGCAGCTGGTCTATCTCGGCGATGATTCTGATGTCGCGCCCATACGCGTCGAAGAGGCGTTCGAGCGTCGTGCGCTGGAGGTAGTCACTGGTGAAGGTGACCAGGGGAAACTGGGGCAACCACTCGAGGGCCGCGGGCTCTATCGGCCTGCCGGTGAGGAATGGGTGTCCCGCTGGCGTCACGAAGCAGAAGGGAAACGAACCCACCTTGCGGGCCCTGACGTTGGGAATCGTGGGAAACGAGCCGGTGCAGGCCACGACGCCGGCATCGAGCGCGTGACGCGAGATCTCGTGCAGCGTGCGGGAGGAGCCAAGGGACTGCACGACGAACTTGTTCTTGTGGTAGGTCCTCTGCAGCGTGACGATGGCACCCTTGTAGAAGCGAGACAGGAGAATGGGCGGTATGCCCAGATAGATGGTGCGACGCCCCTCCAGGTCATCGATCGTTCTGCGGGCCTCGCGGAGCTCTTCCACGATCCTCTCCGCATGCGCCTCGAAGATGTGGCCCGATCTTGTCAGCCTGATGCCGCCTGTCCCAAACGACTGCCGTTCGAAGAGCACGGTGCCCAGCGTCCGCTCCAGGCGCTTGACGGCGTGCGAGATGGTCGGTTGAGAGATACCAAGGGCCCGTGCCGCCTCGGTGAAGCTCCCCGTGCGCACTGCCTCCAAGAAGATCTCGATGTCGTGCAGGTTGTCGATTTCCAGCATGGCTTCTCACCAGCTCCCTGCCTGCATGGCCCAACGGTAGACCCTCGTCACTTAATGAGCGTTCATGAATCGGGGAGATGCACCGCACGTTCGCCCATCGGTCATCATGTCGTGCCGCCCATGGTCGCGAGATGCCCTGCGGGTCGTCCGTGATGCCTCGGGAGGCATGCCGTCACGCTTCCACGTGGCGGCATGGGGCATGGGGCGGGTGACGTGGGTGGCTCGAGGCTGTCCGGGGCTAGTATCTTGGGTCCCAGGCGGCGTCAGCAATGGCCTGCTCGACGTCAGCCACCTCGATGCGGTTGAGTCCCTCCTCGATGGACTCGAGTGCGACGGCGCGTGCGACGGTGCGCGTGATCTTGGGAAGCTCGGCCATGGAAGGCAGTATTGCCGCGCCAGGGGTGTCGAGGTCGACCATGTCGGCGAGGGCCGACGCGCCGGCGAGGAGCATGCCGTCGCTCACGATCCTGGACCGGGGAATCAGGGCACCCAGGCAGAGCCCGGGATACATGAGGGCGTTGTTGCCCTGGCCGATGTGGTAGGTCTGCCCACCGTACTCGAAGGATGCCGAGGGCGTGCCCGTCACGACGAGGGCCCTGCCCGCGGTCCAGGTGACGACGTCCTTGGCGGTCGCCTCGGCGAGCTTGGTGGGGTTGGAGATGGGCGCGATGAGGGGACGGTCACACTGCGCCGCCATGTTCTTGCAGACCCCCTCGGTGAAGGCGCCATGGACCGTGGAGGTTCCGATGAGCGCGGTGGGCGCGATGGCGTTCACGATGGCGGCGAGGTCATGGGTGTCCAGCCCCTGCGGGAACTCGGACGCCCCGTGCGCATAGAGCCGCTGTCCATCGGTGAGGCCGTCCATGCCCTTGAGGATGAGCCCCTGGCGGTCGACCAGGTAGATGCGGCTGCGGGCCTCCTCGAGGCTCAGGCCGCCGAGATGCACGAGCCCATCGACGATCTGGTCGTCGATGCCGATGCCGGCGGTGCCCGCCCCGAAGGTGACGACCTTGGTGTCGGCAAGCTCCCGCGCGGCCACCTTCGTCGCGGCGATGAGCGCGCCGAGCACCGTGACGCCCGTCCCCTGGATGTCGTCGTTGATGGTCAGGATCTTGTCGCGGTACCGCTCGAGGATGGGTGCCGCGCAGGGGCGGCCGAAGTCCTCCCAGTGCATGAGGGCATCGGGGTAGAGCCCGAGGGAGACGTCCACGAACCGCTGGATGAAGTCGTCGTAGCGCCGTCCCCGCACGCGCTCGAACCGGTTGCCCAGGTAGCGTGGGTCATCGAGCAGCTCCCTGCGGTTGGTGCCCACGTCCACCATGACCGGCAGGATCTGGGCCGGGTCTATGGAGGCGGCTGCCGTGTAGACGGCAAGCTTTCCCGTCAGGATCTCCGCGCCATTGGCACCCCAGTCGCCGATGCCCAGGATACCCTCGGCATCGGTGGCGACCACCAGACGGATGTCGGTGCGCTCTCCTGCGAAGGCCCTCAGGGACCGCTCGATCTCCTCGGGATGGTCGATGGAGATGTAGGCGACCTTCGAGCCGAAGTAGTGGTCGCTGTAGCCCTCGATGGACTGTGCCACCGTGGGCGCATAGACGATGGGCATGTACTCGGTGAGGTGCTTGGACATGCTGTAGAAGAACAGGCGGGCGTTGTCGTCGCGGACGCTCATGAGGTACATGCGCCGTGCGAGGTCGGTGGGCTGCGCGAGGAAGCGCTCGTACACCATGGCCTCCTGCTGGTCGATGGTCAGCACGGCCGCGGGCAGAAGCCCCGTGAGGCCAAGCTCCTCACGCTCATCGGGCGTGAAGGCGCATCCCTTGTTGAGCAGCGAATCGTTGAGTACCGCAAAGCCTTGCTTGGTCATGACATGCTCCTATCCCCTAGGTGTTGCCGCTGAGAGCCGAACGTCGTGGTGCTTGGGCAGCGCCCTCCCGTCGGGACGATTACCAGATGCCAATGATATGCCACCAGCCGAGACCCACGGTGAGCCATGTCGCAAGCATGACCACGCCGCAGACGGCGCCGATCCTGAAGTACTCGGGGGTGGTGAGATAGCCTGCGCCAAAGATGAGCGCCGCGGGTCCGGAGGCGTAGTGGGTCATCGCACCCATGAGCGCCGAGGCGGCACCGAGCATGAGGGCGGCCAGCAGGGAAGGGACGCCCGCCGCGATGGCCACGGTCAGGAAGAGCGTGTAGAGGGCGCTGATCTGGGAGAGCTCGGATGCGAACAGGTAGTGGAGCACGAAGTAGAAGATGGTGAGCAGGACGAGAACGACGGGCCACGACATCCCCTCGATGCCGCCTGCCAGAAAGCCACCGATCCAACTGATGACACCGAGCGTGTTGAGCTGCGATGCCATCCCAATCAGGATGCCGAAGAAGATCAGCGTCTGCCAGGCGGACTTGTTGGCGGCCATGTCCTTCCAGTCGATGACGTGGGTCACGAGCAGGATTGAGACCCCGAGGAACGCGACGGTGACGGCAGCCATGTCGAGCGTGGAGCCCAGGCACCAGAGCACGAGCATAGCCAGGAAGGTCATTCCCATGATGCGCTCCTGGACACTCATCCTGCCCATGCTCCTCTGCTCCTGGATGGCGTTCTGCCGTGCCTCGGGTGTGTCCTTGAGGGTGGGCGGGAAGATCGCGTGCACGACGCGGGGGAGGAGGGCAAGGGCGACGAGGCCGGGGACGATCCCGCCGAGCGCCCAGGTGACCCAGTCCAGCGTGATGCCCTGCTCGGCCGCCAGGCCCATGCAGATGGGGCCGCCGGCCATGGCCGTGAGGAACATCGCGGAGGTCACGGCGTTGACGTTGTTGGCGGTCGCGCACAGATAGGCACCGATGCGCTTGCGCGACGCATCGCCGCCCTCGGGTGTGGAGTCCTGCAGCTTGCCGATGGAGGTGATGATGGGGAAGAGCACACCCCCCAGGCGTGCCGTGTTCGAGGGCATGGCGGGCGAGAGGATGAGGTCGGTGACGGCCAGGCCATAGGCCGTGCCCAGTGACGATCCCCCGAGCTTGGAGAGGAACCAGATCGCGATGCGCCGACCCAGTCCCGTCTTGACGAAGCCCTGGGCGATGAAGTATGCGGCGACGATGAGCCACACCGACCCGCTGCCGAGACCGGAGAAGGCCTCCTTGGTGCTCATCGATCCGGTCGCCATAGCCAGCGCGAGTCCTATGATCGCGACGGCGGACGTGGGCAACGGCTGCAGGATGAGCGCCAGTATCGTCCCGATGAAGATGCCGAGCATGTGCATGCCACGCGGGTCGACCCCAGCGGGAACGGGGAGGAAGAAGAGGATGAGACCAAGGGCGACGCACACGATGCCCTTGATGAGGCCCGTGCGTCCCGTGCCCGTCGACCATCTGCCTGCCGTACCAGTCATATGCACCCCTTTCCGAGGGAGGCGGCTGCCGTGTGCCGCCCGATTGCCTATGACTATCAGCCTGGTCGATCGATCCCACAAATATTGATTCATTATGCCCCCATAAAGATGCCTGCGACCGTCCTGTGGCTCGGCGCGAGCGGTAGGGTGGGGCAGAGGATTTCCCGTGAAAGGGAACGATGGGCTGGCGAGCGGTCATGTCCGGCGCAACGCCGTCGGGGACTCGGCCCGACGTCCTCGGGCTCCCGGGGATGCGATCGTGGCCGTGCCTTGCCGAGGCTCTGCCGGTGCGGCTGCGCGCAGCCTGTCACTTGCTCTTCTGGTCGGTGTTGTAGAAGCCAGGGCCCGAGAGCACGATGTCGGAGGGCACGATCGTGAGCTCGGCCTCGTTCCCGCAGTCGGGACAGGTCGCCGTGGGATGTATGCCCATGGGCCTCTCGACCTCGAACCGCTTGCCGCACGTCGTGCACCGGTAGTCGTACAGAGCCATCGAACCAGTCTCCCTTGCCTGTCGCATCCGCCTGTTCCGTAGCCACTGTACCCGTTGTGCCTCGTGGGTGGGTGGTCGATGGCGCCCACCATGCTGCTATCATATTCGGCGTCCGAGAGATGACGAGGTCAAGGTGGTACTGCCGTGCGCATAGAGGGTGCGATATTCGATCTGGACGGGACCATCGTCGACTCCATGGGCGTGTGGCATGACGTCACCGTCGAACTGCTGCGGCAGGAGGGCGTCCCCGACGAGGAGGCCGTCTTTGACAGGACGGAGCCCGAGCCAGTGGAGATCATGTGCCGTCACTTCCACGACGTGTACGGGGCGCCCGATTCCGCCGAGGTGATGCAGGAGAGGCTGCTCGCCTGCGTGCGCGATGCCTACCGCACCTCCGTACACCTGTATCCGGAGTGCGAGCGCTTCCTGCGGGAGCTCGAGGCGGCGGGCGTGAGGCTCTGCGTCGCATCCGCCACAAGCGTCCCTGAGGTGACGGCTGCCCTTGTGGCCCAGGGCATCGATGACCTCTTTGAGTTCGTCATCAGTGCCGATGAGGTGGGGGTGGGCAAGGAGGAGCCGGACATCTACCTCGAGGCCTGCCGTCGCCTGGGGACGCCCCTGGGGGCGAGTTGGGTCTTTGAGGACTCGCCGGTCGGCCTTGCGTCCGCCCATGCGGCGGGCCTTCCCACGGTCTGCGTCTTCGACGACGGCGGCACCCGTAGCCTGGTGGCATCGTCCGCCCCTGCGGACATCCTCGTGCATGGGTATGGCGAGCTGTCACTGTCGCTGCTCGAGGACTACGAGAGGCCCGCTGCCAGGCCAAGGGGCGTCACGCGTGTGCTGGTGGTGGATGGGTCACCCCAGCCCAGCAGCCCCGAGCTCGTGCGGCGCCTGGCGGGGGAGAGCGACTACGTCATCGCCGTCGATCGCGGCGCGCAGACGCTGCGGGCGGCGGGGGGGACGCCCGATGCGTTCTGTGGCGATGCCGACTCCGTGGCGCCCGAGACGGGTGCGTGGGCGCGGAACGCCGCACGGCGCATCATCGAGTTTCCCAGGGACAAGTACGCGACCGACCTCGCCCTGTCCCTGGACTGCGCACGTCACGAGGCCGCACGACGGGGTACGGCGCTCATGCTCACGCTCACCTGTGCCTCGGGGGGTCGGCCCGACCACGCCCTGGCCGTGCTGGGGCAGCTTGCCTGCCTGGCGCGCGAGAGACATGCGTCCGTGAGGCTTGTGGAGGATGGCTTCGAGTGCCGCGTGCTGCGTGCGGGGGGATGCGACCGCTGGCGGCTGGATGCGACTGCGCGGGGCAGGACGCTCTCTGCCATTGCCCTGGAACCGGACAGCATGCTCTCGGAGCGGGGGCTCAAGTGGGAGCTTGACCAGCGGGAGCTGCCGCCTTTGGGCGATGAGGGCGTCTCGAACGTCGTGACCTCCGCTGCGGCCGAGGTCGTGTGCCATGCGGGCACGTTGGCGGTGTTCCTGCTCGCATAGCGGCATACGGATGCGGGAGAGCCGTGGACGCTCATGGAACCCGCAGGCTCTCCCCCGGTTCGCGTCCCTGCGAGCTGATGAGGTCTGCCAGACCCACCAAAAGGGGAGCCCGAAGGCTCCCCCGATCGAGCTATGGGGGAAGACGCCTACGCCTGCTGGGCGCTGCGGGCGACGGTGCCCTTCTTGAGGCAGCGGGTGCAGACGTTCCTCTTGACGGCGCGACCGTTCTCATACACGGTGACGCGCTGGATGTTAGGCTTGAACGTACGGTTGACGGTGCGGTGGGAGTGACTCACGGAACGACCGGCAACGGCGTGCTTGCCGCAGATATCACAGACCTTCGACATGTTACGACCTCCAAAGGGCGACGCGCGGGGCGCCCGCAATTTCCAAAGCTGCGCAACTATAGCACAGCCAGGGGGATCCTCGAATGCGCAACGCGAGTTGGTGTGTTGGTTTTGTAGGTAGGACGGCGGGCGGCGTGGCCTGCGGGGCGTCCGAGAGGGGCAAAGTCGACCTCTTCTCGCCGTGCCCTGCACATTGGTGGGCTATGATACATGGCGTATGTACCGGCTGAGCACGCTGTCAGCCCGGCGAGAGGAGAACTGTATGGCTCAGGACATTCCCGGAAGCCTCAAGGTATCCAACGACGTCATTGCCGATCTCGTGGGGTTCGCCGCCCTTGAATGCTATGGCGTCGTGGGCATGACGTTGGGAGACCAGGTGGAGGGCGCCTATCGCCTGCTTCCCACCTATCGCCTGCGCAAGGGCATCGACGTCTCCACGCAGGAGGGCAGGGTCGTGGTCGACCTGCATGTCATCGTGGTCTCTGGCGTCAACATAACCTCCGTGGCGGATAACCTCGTGAGCGCGGTGCAGTTTGTGCTTGCACGAATTGCCGAGCTCACGGATGTCGATGTGCGTGTCCATATCGAGGGCATGCGTTCCGTTAGCTAGCCGACGGGCTCTGCAGGGGCACAGAGCGTCCCTTGTCCGAGCAACACCACCCCAAGGAACCGAGGATCTCACCCATCATGATTGCTAACTCCATTCGCGCGTGCTTCCCCGCGGCGGCGCAGGTCGTGGCCGATAAGGCAGACGAGATCAACAAGCTCAACGTCTTTCCCGTGCCCGATGGCGACACGGGCACCAACATGTCACTCACGCTGGGCACCGTGGTGAAGGAGATTCAGTCCCTTCCCGAGGGCGCATCCATGGCCGCTGTGGCCAAGGCCATCACGCATGGGTCGCTCATGGGGGCGCGTGGCAACTCCGGCGTCATCACGAGCCAGATCCTGCGGGGCATCGCCGAGGGGCTCGTAGGCGCAAAGGGTCCCGATGCGACGGCGGCGGACATCGCCGCTGCGCTGCGCACGGGGGTGAAGGTCGCCTTCAAGGCCGTGCGCAAGCCGGTCGAGGGTACCATCCTCACCGTGCTCAAGGATGTCTCCGCCCGTGCCGATCAGATGGAGAAGGCCAAGGCGACGCCCGCCGAGGCGCTCGACGCCATCGTGACGGAGGCCTACGAGTCCGTCGCACGCACGCCCGACCTGCTGCCCGTCCTCAAGGAGAATGGCGTGGTGGACTCCGGCGCCTATGGCCTGGCGGTCTTCATCGAGGCCTTCGTGAACGCCTTCGAGGGCAAGTCCGGCGAGCTCACCGACTTCAAGACCACCGTAGAGGCGGGTGGCGCCAAGGCGCATGTGGCCGATGTGGTGGACATAGAGATCAATGACGATTGGGAGGGTTCGGAGTATCGCTACTGCACCGAGTTCCTCTTCCGTGCGGACAGCCCCCAGTTTGACGAGGAGGCTTGCCTCAAGTTCTTCACGACCATGGGCGACTGCGAGCTCTTGGTGGGCACCAATCCCGATTACAAGTGCCACGTGCACACCAACCGCCCCGACCGCGTGCTGCGCCACATGCTGCATCACGGCCAGGTCTACAACGTGTTCGTGCACAACATGGACATCGAGGCGCAGGAGCGCACGGAGTCCATCCGCGAGGACAAGGCATCCGATGGGCCCCAGAAGGAGCTGGGCTTCGTGGCCGTCGCCGCTGGTTCCGGCGAGGCGGACATCCTCACGTCGCTTGGTGTCGACGTCATCGTCTCCGGTGGCCAGACCATGAACCCCTCCACGGCGGACATCGTGGACGCCGTTCACAGGGCACATGCCAGGGCCGTCATCGTGTTGCCTGACAACGGCAACATCCGCATGGCGGCAGAGGCCGCCGTCTCCGCATGTGATGACGTTCGGGTGGGTGTGGTCCCCACCAAGACGGTGCCCCAGGGCTTTGCCGCCATGTTTGCGGCGGACGTGGAGGCGAGCCTGGAGGACAACATCGAGGCCATGGGCGAGGCCATCAAGGAGGTACGCGATGGCGAGGTGACCACGGCCGTGCGTGATTCCTCGGCGGTCGACGGCAGTCCCATCCACGTCGGTGATGTCATGGGCATCGAGGGTGGTGCCATCCAGGTCGTCGGCTCCGACGTGCAGCAGGTGACGCTCGACCTCATCAATCGCATGCAGGATGACGAGGAGGGTGACACCCTCACCATCCTCGCGGGCGCCGACATGGGCGACGAGGCCTTCTCCGTTCTGTTGGCCGCCATCGAGCAGGCGCAGCCCGACCTCGAGATCGACTCCCACCGTGGCGAGCAACCGCTGTACCCGGTGGTCTTCTCGATCGAGTAGGTCTGCGGGCACGTCCCGTGAGGCAGGGGCCAACCATATCCGAGGTCGCCGAGCGCCTGCATCGGACGACCTCGCTTGCACAGAGCTCGTCGATGCTCCGCTACGTGCGCGGCGCGCGCGCGGAGGCGCTTGGGCGCATGGGGCTCACGCGCGTGCGCGACGTGCTGCTCAATGTGCCCCATCGCTACCTGGACTTCTCCAGCGTCGTGGACATCGCCCATGCCGACGTGGGATCAAAGGCAACCATCGTCGCCACGGTCGATCGGGTCAAGCTCAAGCGTCCGCGGCCCCGCATGCAGGTCGTGGAGGTCTTCGTGCTTGACCAGACGGGGGTCATGCAGGTGACCTTCTTCCGTCAGCCGTGGATTGCCGACCAGCTCAAGCGGGGGGATCTCATCGCGCTCTCGGGCAAGGTCACGTTCTCCTATGGCTTCAAGGAGATGAGGGCGCCGTTCATGGAGTGTCTGGGTGGGGAGGACGATTCCTCCTCCTATGCGCGCATCCTCCCGGTGCATCCTACGACCGAGGGCGTGAGCGCCGCGTGGATGCGACGTATCGTCTCGGCGGCTGTCGCCGAGCACGCGGACGTGTGCGATGTCCTGCCCGCGCGCCTTGTGGCGCGCCGCCGCCTCATGACGCTCGCACGCGCCCTGCGCGAGGTGCATTTTCCCAGGACCATGGCCCTTAAGGACGAGGCCCGCCGTCGCCTCGCCTATGATGAGCTCGTCTGCCTGCAGCTGGCGCTCATGACGCGCCAGAGTCTGGAGCAGCGTGGCATCACGCCGACGAGCCATGTGACGGATGGCGCTCATGTGCGGGCGTTGCGCGCCGCCCTGCCCTTCGCGCTCACGGACGAGCAGCGCCAGGCGGAAGACGAGATCCTGGCGGACATGGCGGCCCCCCACCCCATGAACCGGCTCCTTTTGGGGGACGTGGGCACGGGCAAGACGGCCGTGGCCGCCGTGGCGCTCGCCGCCGCGGCCGACACCGGCTCCCAAGCTGCCATGATGGCTCCCACCTCGGTGCTGGCGGCACAGTATGCCGAACGTCTCGGCCCCCTGCTGGATGCGGCAGGCGTCACCTGGGCACTCGTGACGGGCTCGACGCCCGAGGGGAAGCGGGCGCGGATCGAGGTGGACATTGCCGCCGGGAGGACGAGCGTCGTCTTCGGCACCACGGCGATCCTCTCGGATGCGCTCGCGTTTGCGCGCCTGAGCCTCGTCGTCATCGACGAGCAGCATCGCTTTGGCGTTGACCAGCGAGCGGCCCTCAGGCACAAGGGCGCTGGCGCGGACCTTTTGGCCATGACGGCCACGCCCATCCCGCGCACGATGGCCCTCACGTTCTATGGCGACATGAGCTGCTCGCGCATCGTGCACCGACCCAACCCCGGCGCAGGCGTGAGCACCACCTGCATTGCCCCCGAGAACCTCGACCTTGCCTACGGCGCCATCCGCGAGGCGCACGAGCAGGGAAGACAGGCCTATGTGATCTGCCCCCTCGTCGATGACGACGATGACGGAACGGGGCTCGACGACGTCCCCACTGCGTCGCTCTCCCATGCGCGCACCCTTCACTCCGCCGTTGCCACCCAGCGGCAACTGAGACGTACGCTTGCGGGCCTGTGCGTGGGGCTGCTGCACGGACGGCTCCCCGCTGCGGACAAGGACGCCATCATGTGCGACTTCCGTGCGGGAGCGATAGACGTGCTGGTCTGCACGACCGTCGTCGAAGTGGGTGTGGACGTGCCCAATGCCACCGTCATGCTCGTGTTCGACGCCGATCGCTTTGGCCTGGCCACCCTGCACCAGCTGCGCGGCCGCGTGGGCAGGGGGAACCGGGCGGGGCGGGTGTTCCTCTCCTGTGCAGCCAGGCGGGACACGCCCGCCCGCAGGCGCCTTGCGGCACTCGAGGCGACGAGCGATGGCTTCGAGCTTGCGGAGCTCGACCTCAAGATCCGTCACGAGGGGGAGGTGCTGGGGTATCGCCAAAGTGGCGGCGTCTCGCTGCGTATCGCCGACCTTGCCGAGGATGGCGACCTCATCGCCTGGGCACACGAGGATGCCGCCGCCATCGTGGAGCATGACCCCACCCTGCGCGAGGATGAGCATGTGGCCCTCTCCCTTGAGGTGCAGGATCGCTTTGGCGCCTACTTCGAGGAGGTCGAGCGGACGTGATCAGGATGCGCATCGTGGGGGGCGCATGGCGTGGTCGGGCCATCGCGGCCCCCGAGGGCAGGCATACGCGCCCCACCACGGAGCGCATGCGCGAGTCGCTCGCCTCCATGGTACTCTCGGCCTGTGGACTCGACCTCTCGGGCCTGCGTGTCCTGGACGCCTTTGCGGGCTCGGGCGCCGTAGGCCTCGAGCTGCTCTCGCGCGGGGCCGCACGCTGCACCTTTGTGGAGCGCGATCGCAGGGCGGCCAACGTCGTGCGCTCGAACGCGCGCTCCCTCGGTGCGCTCGACGTCGCCACGATCGTCTGTGCGGACGTCACACGACTGGCGTCGGGGCCCATCGAGGGCGGTCCCTTTGCGCTTGTGGTGCTCGATCCGCCCTATGCCGTGGATGCGGATGTGGTCTCGCGGCTCGTGGGGGACCTCGTGCGGGCGGGCGCACTCACGGGGCGTGCCCTCGTGGCCTATGAGCACGAGGGCACGCGCCCGGGCCTCAGTCTGCCGGGGTTCTCGGTGCTGAGGGAACGGACGCATGGCATCACCGCCGTCACGCTGTTTCACAGGAAGGAAGCGCATGAGTGAGGAACTGATCGGTCATGTGGTGGTTCCGGGCACGTTTGATCCCGTGACGCTGGGGCACCTCGATGTCATCGCGCGCTCGAGGCGCATGTTTCCCAAGGTGACGGTTGCCGTTGCGGAATCGGTCGCCAAGCATGGCACGGGTACGGCCTTCTCGCTCGACGAGCGGGTGGGGCTCGTGCGTCGCTCCGTGCGCGAGGTGGGCATCGAGAGCGGCGTCCAGGTGATTCCCTTTGGTGGCCTGCTCGTGGACCTGTGCCGCACGCTCGATGTGGGCGGCGTGGTCAAGGGCCTGCGCGCCATGACCGACTTCGAGTACGAGCTTCAGCAGGCCGACCTCAACTATCACCTGGCGCCCGACATCGAGTCCATCTTCGTGATGAGCAACCCGAGATATGGGTATGTCTCGTCCTCCATCGTGCGCGAGCTGGCGTCCATGGGTGGCGACGTGTCCTTCCTCGTCACGGACTGCGTCCGCGAGACGCTCATGGCACACTATGGCAGATAGTGCAGGACCTAGGATGGACGAACGTGGTGGGCCCATCCATCGTGTCTGTCCTAGGCATGCAGGACGATGAATGCCACCGCGGCGCCGAGCAGCATGGTGGCGGGAAGCGTCACGAACCACGCCCGTACGATGCTCTTGGCGAGGCCCCAGTGGACCTTCTTGAAGCCCTTCGCCGCACCCGAGCCCATGACGGCCGTGGTCACCACCTGCGTGGTGGAGACAGGCGCGGCCAGCGCCGTCATGACCTGGATGGCGATGGCGCTCGACGTCTGAGAGACAAAGCCCATGACGGGCTCCAGCCTGGTGACGCCGCTGCCCACGGTCTTCATGATGCGCCGCCCACCGATGGCTGTGCCCAGGGCCATCGTAGTCGCGCAGAACACCTTTGCCCACAGGGGCACACCGGCTCCCCCGGGCAGCATGCCCACGCCGATGAGCGCCATCGTGATGATGCCCATCGTCTTCTGGGCGTCGTTGGAACCATGGCTGAAGGCCATGAACAGGCTCGAGACGATCTGCAGCTGGTGGAAGAGCGTGGTCGTATGGTGGCAGGTCCAGTTGGCGAAGAGCTCGAAGACGACCTTCATGAGGAAGAATCCCAGCACCAGACCGATAAGGGGCGAGGTGAAGAGGGGGATGACGACCTTCTCGAGGACGCCGTCCCACATCACGTGCTCCGTGGTGCCCGTGTAGATGATGGTCGCGCCGATGAGCGAGCCGATGAGGGCATGGCTCGAGCTTGAGGGGATGGAGAGCCACCAGGTGAGGAGATCCCACATGATGGCGCCGATGAGGGCGGCAAGAATGACCGAGAGGTCGAGGCTCACGTTCACCAGGCCATGTGCGATCGTCATGGCCACGCCCTCGTGCGTGAGGGCGCCCAGGAAGTTCATGGCGGCGCTCGCGAGGATGGCGACGCGGGGCGTGAGGGCCCTGGTGTAGACGGTGGTCGCGATGGCATTGGCCGTGTCGTGGAAGCCGTTGATGAACTCGAAGACGAGCGCCGTCAGCACGACACCGATAAGCAGTGCGTTAGGCATTTTTCAGCACCACATCGCTCACGATGGTGGACACGAGCTTGATGGCGTCTATGGTGTCCTCCATGTGGTTGAATATGGTGTTCCACTTGAGCAGGTGGGTGGCGGGGGCGTCATTCTCGTTGTACAGGCGGGCGATGGCATCGTGGTAGACATCGTCGGCCTGGTCCTCGATCTCGTGAATCCTGTGGGTCTGCTCCATCACGACGGGATCCCTCTTGAAGTTGGAGAGGTGCGCGAACATCTTTCGGAGCTCTGTGGTGCCCTGGTCGGTGAGGCGTGCGAGCTCGACGGCCTCAGGGCGCATGGACCCGACGTGGAAGATCTCGAGGCGGCGGGAGATGTTCTCCATGCCGTCCACCACGTCATCCATCTTGAGTGCGAGCTCGTTGATGTCCTCTCGGTCGAACGGGGTGATGAATGACTCATAGAGCCTGGTGAGCAGGTTGTGCACCTTGTCGTCACACTCGGTCTCGATGTCCTTCATGGCACGGATCCTCTCGACGCCATCGGGGTAGGATTCGAATATGTCAAGGTATGCCTTGCCGGATCGGTCGAGCTCGGCGCAGAGGTCCTCGAGCAGGGAGTAGAAGAGGTCTTCCTTCTTGCGTACGCGACTCATGGCAGTCCCTTCGTGTTGGGAACCTTGCTATCCGATGGCCCTTTGTTGCAACACGCATATAGTACGTCAAGGAAGATGATGGAAAGGCCAAATCGAGTCAGGAAGGTATCCAGTTGCGCTTTTTGGGTGCTCTTGGTGGGAGAGGGGCTCTCAACGCTATTCTGCTAGAATGCAGTGAAATGAGCACCGCCGTGCCGCGTGGCACGACTCTTGGGTCTTTGGAAGACGAAAGGAGCCCTGCATGCAGCCGGGTGAGGAAATCGAGAGCTTGCTCGATGAGCTCGAACAGGTCGTGAGTGAAGGCAAGACCCCCCTGACCGGCGGTGGCCAGAAGCGGATCGTCGATGCCCAGGAGATCTATGAGATCCTCGATGAGGTGCGCAGTCGCTTCCCCCAGGAGTTCGCCGATGCCCGTCGCATCGTCAAGGAGGAGGGCGAGACCCTCGAGCGTGCCCAGCAGCAGGCAGACTCCATCATTGCCGACGCCCAGCAGCAGGCCATGATTCTCGCCGGCGATCAGGAGGTCGTGCGCCTCGCCCAGCAGAAGGCGGATGACGTGCGCGACCAGGCTCAGCAGTATGAGCGTGACACCCGCTATAACGCGGAGGAATATGCCGACACCGTGCTCGCTCACCTGGAGGACAATCTCAAGTCGCTCACCAACTCCGTCACGCGCGTGCGCCAGACGCTCGACGAGAACGCTGGCTCCCGCAACGATTCCAACAACGTCCCCTGGTAGCAGGCGTGCGGCAGGTTCTCACGATCATAGATGACCGTCTCGCCGACGCAGGTGGCTGTGTGCCCCTTAAGGGGCACGGTGACGAGCACGCCTATGTGTTGGGTGAGAAGGAGTTCTCGCTTCCCGACGGATTCGACTTCGACCTCATGCTCACCAATGCGGGCGATGGCATCCTGGCGACGGGCATCGTGTGCGCCCATGTGCTGAGCACCTGTGACCGCTGCCTGGACGAGGCGTCATTCGACATCGCGGGCGAGGTGGACGAGTACTATCTCTTCAAGGCGCCCGATGATGGTGTCGAGCTGGGCGATGACGAGGATGAGGTGGACTTCTCCCTGGTGGGGGATGACCATACCATCGACCTCACGGATGCCCTCGCCTCCGCCATCCTCATGGAGACGCCCTTTGTGGTGCTGTGTCATGAGGGCTGCAAGGGGCTGTGTCCCATCTGTGGAGCCAACCTCAACCACACCGATTGTGGCCACGCTGCCCAGGTGGAGGCACGGCGCGAACGGGAGCGGATGGAATCGAGCCCCTTTGCGGCGCTCAGGGACCTCAGGCTGGAGGGGGAGGATACGTAGTGCCTGCCGCCCGTACGTGTTCCCTTCTCGTGTATTTGCGTGAAGATTGGGGTCTCGATGGCCCGACCCAGGACGCGTGGTATAGTTATCGCCTGTGTGTTTGATGGAATGATCGCCCGTATCCGCAGGGGCGTGCATGAGGGTAAGAGAGGTACAAGATGGCAGTTCCCAAGCAGAAGAAGGGCCGCGGCGCCACGCACACGCGCCGCTCCGCCAACGGCACGCTCGCCGCATCGGCACGCTCCGTGTGCCCTCGGTGCGGAGCACCCAAGCTTCCGCACCATGTGTGCCCCAGCTGCGGCTATTACAAGGATCGTGAGGTCGTTGTCACCGAGTAGCCCCAACAGCGTATGAGGCCTGGGGGACCGGCTCCGTTGGGGGTCGGTCTCCCTTTGTGTTTGGACGACCCGGGCTCGAGCCAGAAGGGTGGGGATGATCCGCATGAGTTGCATTTGTGTCGATGCCATGGGCGGCGACGAGAGGCCCGAGGTGGTGCTCGCCGGCATCGAGGCCGCCCTTGCCGAAAGCGACGATCTGAGCGTTCTGGTGGTGGGCGACGAGGACGTGGTCGTACCCTTCTGTGCCCACCACGAGCGGACCCGTGCGCTGGTGAGCACCGAGGTCATCGCCATGGACGAGCATCCCACCAACGCCGTGCGCTCCAAGAGGGACTCCAGCATCGTGCGGGGCCTGGCGGCCGTGCACACGGGCGAGGCGGACGGCTTCTTCTCCGCTGGCTCGACGGGTGCCATCTTTGCTGCGGCCAGTCTGGGTGTCGGTCGCACCAAGGGCGTCAAGCGTGCGTGCATCGCCACGGCCGTGCCGGGCATCATGGGCAGGAGCACCGTGTTTCTGGACATGGGCGCCAACGCTGACGTGCGCCCGGACATGATGGTGCAGTTTGCCCATATGGGACGTGCCTATGCGCGCACCGTTTTGGGTGTGGGCGACCCCACGGTTGCCCTGCTCTCCAATGGTGCAGAGGAGACCAAGGGCTCCCAGGCCGCCCTTGCCGAGCACGAGGCGCTCGCCGCCGCCTCCGGCGACGCCGGCTGGTTCGTTGGCAACTGCGAGGGCACGGACCTGCTTGCCGGCCGCTTTGACGTCATCGTGACGGACGGCTTCTCGGGCAACATCGCCCTCAAGTCCGTGGAGGGCTGTGCCAAGTTCATCGTGAGTCAGCTCAGGGAGATCGCCGCATCCTCCCCGCGCTACGCCACAGGCGCCTGGCTGCTCAAGCCCGGCCTCAAGGGGCTCGTCTCCAAGCTCTCGGGTGACCAGTATGGTGGGGCCATGCTGTTGGGCCTCAAGGCGCCCGTGCTCATTGGCCATGGCGCCACGTCCCCCAAGGCCGTCAAGAACGGCGTCCTGGCCACCCAGAGGGCCTGCGCCGCCAAGCTCGTGGAGCGTCTCGCCGCCGAGGTGCAGGCGGAGCCGTAACGCGTCAATTGCTACAATCAGAGGGATGGGATTTGTCCTGGAGGACGAGATGGGAGATGGTGTGCATGTCCCATGAGGAGCTGCTCGACAGGGTGCTCGACCTGGTGGCAGACGAGCTGGAGTGCGATCGCTCGGAGCTTACGACCGCGACCGAGTTCAAGGAGCTGGGCGCCGACTCCTTCGACCTGCTTGAGCTGGTGACCACCTTCGAGGAGGAGTTTGGCACACGGCTGGGCGACGGGGATCTCACAGGCATCGCCACCATCGGGGATGCGGTCGTGGCCATCGAGCGTTCACAGGGGTAGGGCATACATGAAGATAGCCGCGCACATCACGGCCGTAGAGAAGATCGTGGGCCATACGTTCTCCAATCGCGAGCTCCTGGAGCACGCCCTCACCCACCCCTCCGCCGTGGAGGGCCGGTCCGTCTCGGCCTCCTACGAGCGCCTCGAGTTCCTCGGTGACTCCATCCTCGGTGCCATCATCGCCACCGAGGTGTTCGAGCGCTTCCCCACCATGGACGAGGGCGAGCTCACGCGTCTCAAGATCTCGCTCGTGTCGGGCAAGACCCTGAGCGAGGTCGCCCAGGACCTCGGCATAGGCGAGCACATCATCCTGGGTGAGTCGGAGCGGGGCACGGGTGCCCGTGGGATGCACTCCGCGCTCGAGAACGTCTACGAGTCCATCGTGGGGGCGCTCTACCTCGACGGGGGCTATGAGGCGGCGCACAGGTTCGTCATGCGCACGCTCGCAGCGCGCATCACCCCCACGCTGGCCAGGCGCCCCGTCTCGCCCAAGTCGCGCCTGCAGGAGGTCACGCAGCGCGACGCCCACTGCGCTCCCGAGTATCGCCTGGTGGGCGAGGAGGGTCCGGCGCACAGCCCCACGTTCACGTCCGTGGTGCTCGTGGATGGGAGGCGCATGGGCAGGGGCTCCGGGTCCTCCAAGAAGGAGGCCGAGACCGAGGCCGCGTGCGACGCGCTCGAGCGCCTCGCTGCCGAGGGGCCCTTGGCAGCCACGGACGCTGACGCGGACGCGTCTCGGGCTAGGATGCGGGGGATGCGTTGTATCTCAAGTCGCTGACGCTCAAGGGCTTCAAGTCGTTTGCCGATCGCACGGTCATGTCATTCGATTCCGGTCTCAACGTGGTGGTGGGTCCCAACGGCTCGGGCAAGTCCAACATCTCCGATGCCATCCTGTGGGTCCTGGGGGAGCAGAGCGCCAAGATGCTGCGCGGACAGGCCATGGAGGACGTCATCTTCTCGGGCTCCTCGGGCCGCTCTGCCGTCGCCCTCGCCGAGGTCACGCTCACGCTCGACAACGCCGACCACATCATTCCCATCGACTTCGCCGAGATCGCCATCACGCGCAGGATGTATCGCTCGGGCGAGTCCGAGTACCTCATCAACGGCTCGCCGAGCCGCCTGCGTGACATCACGGACATCCTGCACGACTCCGGTCTCGGCAAGGACACCCACTCCATCATCAGCCAGGGCAAGCTCGACTCCATCCTGGCCAGCCGCCCCGAGGAGCGCCGGGAGCTCATCGAGGAGGCGGCCGGCATCTCCAAGCACCGCCGCCGCAAGGAGCGCTCCGAGCGCAAGCTCAAGGCCATGCATGACAACCTCCTGCGCGCCAAGGACATCGAGCGTGAGATACACCGCCAGCTGAGGCCCCTGGAGCGCCAGGTGGACAAGGCCAAGCGCCAGCGTGCCGTCTCCGACGAGCTCGATCGGCTCGCACGCATCCTTGCGGTGGACGACCTGCGTCGCCTCCAGGAGCACTACGGCGTGCTGGAGGAGCGCGCACGCGAGGCCGACGCCGCCATAGAGCTCGCGCAGTTCCGCCTGGACGAGAGGACGGCGGACCTCAACAGGTATCAGGCCCTCCTCGAGGAGAAGGGCATCTTCGTGGGGGATCTCGGCGAGCAGCGCCGTCGCCTCTCCGACCAGCTGGGCCGCATGGACTCGGACATGCGCCTCTTGGAGGAGAAGGGCAAGAACATGCTCTCCCGCCTCTCGGACCTCAGGATGAGCCTCTCCAACATGGAGCGCACGCGTCGCGCCACACGGCAGGAGCACGAACGCGTGGGTACGGAGCTTGAGGAGGCCAAGGGCGAGGACGGGGAGCTGCGCCGACAGGTCGAGGAGCTGGAGCCCAAGGTCCGTGCGGCAACGGAGCGCCGCCGTACGCTGGGGGGCCACCTCTCGCGCCTGACGGACGAGCAGCGCAGGCTGCAGCGCACGGCCGACCAGGAGACCCTGGCCTATGCCAAGCTCCAGGACCAGATCTCCAATGCCGAGGTCGAGGACCGCATGTTCGAGAGCCGTCTCGCCCAGATAGAGGACGGCGAGCGCACGACCCGAGAGGCGCTCGAGGCCCGCGCGGCCGATCGCGAGCGCCTGGGGCGCGAGCTTGAGGTCGCACGGACGTCAGCGGAACGTGCGCACGAGGGCATACGACGCCTGCAGGGGAAGCTGACGGGATGTCGCGCACGGCAGGATGCGGCACGCGAGTCGCTCGCGCGTGCCCGGGCGACGCTCTTGGCCCTCAAGGCCATGGACGAGCAGGCAGAGGGTGCCAACAGGCTGGCGGCGCGCCTCGCCAAGGATAGCCCCGAGCTGGTCTCGGCACGCGTCGCGGACCTGATCGACGTACCAGAGGGGCTGGATGCCACCGTCGAGGCGCTTCTTGGCTCCGATGTGGGCGCGCTCGTGTCTCCCACTGCGAAGGGCGTCCATGCGCTCGTTCACGCCGCGCTGTCCTCACACGAGCGCGGCCGTGCGACCGTCGTCTCCCAGGAGGTTATGGGGGCGGCTGGGTCCAAGGGTGCGGGGGAGTCGCTCGTGGGGCTCCTGGGCGCCCGTGAGGGCGATGACAGCCTCGTCTCCTCGCTCTTCGCGGGGGTGCGCCTGGTGGGCACCGTGGGCGAGGCCCTTGCGGCACATGCCCGTGAGCCTCAGGCCACCTACGCCACCCGCGATGGCGTGGTGGTGTGGCCGGACGGCCGTACGAGCGTGGGCTTCGCAAGCGGCGTTGAGCAGGGCATGCTCGAGCGGAAGCGTCGCATCCGCCGCATGACCAAGGGCATGGCCGCGCTTGAGGCGGCGCTCAGGGCGGCCAGCGAGGAGCTTGCTCGCAGCGAGCGCGAGCTCTCCGAGGCGCGCGACGCACACGCTGGGGCGCAGGGGGAGGTGGCACGCCTCACGGGCGAGGTCTCCTCGGCGACGTCCGAGGTCACGCGCCTGAGGGCCCAGATAGACCAGGCGGCGTTCGAGCGTGCCCAGGTGGAGGGCAGCCGCGTTGCCGCAGGGGAGCGGATGGCGCAGGCCCGCCATGACATTGCGGGGCACAAGGCTGCGGCCGACGAGGCGGCGCACAGGGCGGAGGCGTTGTCGGACGAGCTGGAGCGTGTCTCCCGCGAGCGCTCTGAGGCGTCACGGGAGGAGGGCTCCCTCGAGTCCAAGCTCTCGGACGCCAAGCTCAAGCTAGCCACCGTGTCGGAGCGCAGGAGTCACCTCGTCCGGCGCGAGGAGGAGCTCGCACGCCAGCTCGAGCAGGCCGACCGTCGCATCGACGAGGCCGTGAGCTCCGCCGGTGCCCTGGACGTGCTGCGCCTGCGCATCGATCCGCTGCATAGGCGCTACGAGGGCGTGCGCGAGCGGGCACTGGCATGGGCGGCGCGCCTCAAGGACCGTGCGTCGCTCGCCGAGGCGGACTCCGATTCCCTCAAGAGGACCATCGGCGACGCCCGTGCGGCGGTCGATGCCGCCTCCCAGGAGCTGGAGCGTGCGCGTGGCCAGGCGAGCGAGGTCAAGGTGGCCAAGGGACGCCTTGAGGTGCAGGTTGAGAACGCCATCACCAAGATCACCGACACGGGTGCCATCCTCGAGGAGGCCCTTGGGCTCCCCGCCCCCGATGACCGTGACGCCATGGTGCGCGACGTGGAGCGCCTGGAGGCGGAGCTCGCCGACATCGGCCCCGTCAACGAGGTGGCCATGAGCGAGTACGACCGGCTCAGGCGACGCGCCGACTTCATCGGCGGGCAAGTGGAGGACCTCGAGCGTGCCCGCGCCTCCCTCAAAAGGATCATCACGGCCATCGAGCGCAAGATGCGCAGGCGGTTCGTGGTGGTGTTCGACAAGGTCAACGCCAACTTCTCGGAGATATTCTCGCTCCTGTTCCCCGGTGGTACCGCCCGTCTCGAGCTCCTTGACCCCGACCACCTCGACGAGACGGGCATCGAGATCCAGGCGCAGCCACGCGGCAAGCGGATCCAGAAGATGACGCTCATGAGCGGTGGCGAGAAGTCGCTGACGGCGCTTGCCCTGCTCTTTGCCGTGTATCGGACACGTACGGTGCCGTTCTACGTGTTCGATGAGGTGGAGGCGGCGCTCGACGACTCCAACCTCTCCAAGCTCCTCGATGCCATCGAGGAGCTCAAGAAGACGACGCAGCTCGTCGTGATCTCCCACCAGAGGCGCACGATGGAGCAGGCCGATGTCCTGTATGGTGTGTCCATGCAGGCGGATGGCGTAAGCCACGTGGTGAGCCAGCGGCTCGATCACGCGACGGGAAGGGTGGTTGATGCCTGATGGGTCTTGGTGACAGGCTGCGGGCGGGTCTCTCCCGCTCGCGCGAGGCGCTCTCGGAGATCTTCTATATGGGTGGCGAGGTCGACGAGGACTTCTGGGAGGACCTCGAGGATCGTCTGGTGATGGGTGACATGGGCGCGGAGGTTGCCTTCCAGGTGGGCAACGACCTGCGCGAGCAGGCCGCCCGCGAGAGCCTGCGCACGGCACCACAGCTCAAGCGCGCCCTGGCGCAGCGCCTGGCACAGGTCTTTCCCGCCTGCGAGCGGGACCCCTTCGAGGACACGCCCTCCTGCGTGCTCTTCGTGGGCATCAATGGTGCCGGCAAGACGACGACGGTGGGCAAGCTTGCCCATGTCGCGCGTGGCGAGGGCAAGCGCTGCCTCATCGGGGGTGCGGACACCTTCCGCGCTGCGGCGATCGAGCAGCTCGAGGTATGGGGGGAGCGCTCCGGCGTGCCCGTCGTCACCCGTGAGCGCGGGGCCGACCCCGCGAGCGTGTGCTATGACGCCTGCGAGCGCGCGGAGCGCGAGGGTGCGGACCTCGTGCTCGTGGATACAGCGGGGCGCCTGCATACGAGTCCCGAGCTCATGCGCGAGCTTGCCAAGGTGGTCGGCGTCACGCGCAGGCGCTCCACCATGCCGGTCTCGGTGGTGCTGGTCATCGATGCCAATACGGGGCAGAATGGCCTTGCTCAGGCCAAGGAGTTCAACGGGGCCCTCGATGTGGATGGCCTCATCGTGACCAAGCTCGACGGTACCGCCAAGGGGGGCATCGTGGTCGCCATCGCACACAACATGGGCCTGCCCATCTACCGCATTGGCGTGGGTGAGGGCCTGGAGGACCTCCAGTCCTTCGATGCGCGCGCCTTCTGCGGTGCGCTCGTGGGCGTGGACGAAGGGAAGTAGCGCATGTTCGACAGTCTCTCAGACCGCCTCCAAGCGACGTTCGACTCCCTCAGGGGCAAGGGGCGCCTCACGGAGGACGACATCAACCATGCCATGCGTGAGATCCGCCTGGCCCTGCTTGAGGCGGACGTCAACTACCGTGTGGTCAAGGCGTTCGTGGCCACCTGCAAGGAGCGGTGCATGACCGCCGAGGTCCTGGACTCCCTCTCTCCGGCACAGAACGTGGTCGCCATCGTGCTCGACCAGCTGACGGAGCTCCTCGGCACGAGCGATTCCGGCCTCGTCCTCGCACAGAACCGCATCCCCAACGTCATCATGCTCGTGGGCCTGCAGGGCTCGGGCAAGACGACGGCGGCGGCCAAGCTTGCCTACCTGCTCAAGAAGCAGGGAAGGAGCCCGCTTCTGGCCGCCTGCGACACGCATCGTCCCGCCGCCGCCGACCAGCTCGCCACGCTTGGCGGCGAGATCGGCGTTGCCGTCTATCGTGGCGACGGCACGGATTCCGTCAAGGTTGCGCAGGGCGCCATACAGGAGGCCGTCGATCACCTCAACGACATCGTGATCGTGGACACGGCCGGCCGCCTTCAGGTGGATGAGGAGATGATGCGGGAGGCCGTCGACATCAAGCAGGCGGTCAAGCCCGATCAGATCCTCATGGTCGTGGATGCGATGGGCGGCCAGGACGTGGTCAACGTGGTCACGGAGTTCGCCAGGCGGGTGGACTTCGACGGCGTCGTCATGTCCAAGCTCGACGGCGACGCGCGGGGTGGCGGCGCGCTTTCCGTACGCAAGGTCACCGGCAAGCCCATCAAGTTCGTCTCGATGGGCGAGAAGCCCGACTCGCTGGAGCCCTTCCATCCCGACCGTATGGCCAAGCGCATCCTGGGTATGGGTGATGTCTATGGCATCATCGAGCAGGCCCAGAAGATGGCGGCCGACGAGAGGCAGGCCGCCGACGCCGAGCGCATGCTGCGCGAGGGATTCGACATGAACGACTACCTCTCCCAGCTCCAGCAGGTGCGCAAGATGGGTGGCGTCAAGAAGATGGTCGGCATGCTGCCTGGTGGCGATCGCATCATGCGCCAGGCCGGCGGCACCATGGACGAGTCCCAGCTCGGCCGCATCGAGGCCATCATCCGCTCCATGACGGCGGAGGAGCGCCTCAGGCCCAAGCTGATCAATGGCCAGCGCCGTCGCCGCATCGCGGCGGGCTCCGGTCGCACCGTGCAGGAGGTCAACCTGCTCCTCAAGCAGTGGGGCGAGATGAACAAGATGATGGGCAAGATGCGACAGATGATGGGCTCGCCCTCCAAGCAGTCCATGCGTCAGATGCGCACCATGATGCGCAACCTCGGCATGGGCGGGGGCATGTCAGGCGGAAGGATGCCCTTCTAGCAACTGCGTGCAGGCGGGATGCGGTCAGAGGGTCCTGCGAGGCGCTGTCTCGCAGGACCCTTCCCGTGCCCCTCGTGCTACTTGTGCACCACCACGACATCACCCACCTGCGCGAGGCCGTAGAGGGCTTTGGCCTTCTCGGAGGGAAGGTTGATGCAGCCGTGGCTTCCGTTGGACTGATAGATGGAGCCGCCGAACCTGCCGCGCCACCACGCGTCGTGGAAGGCCACCAGGTTGTCCACGAAGGGCAGCCAATAGGTGACGGGGGTCTTGTAATCCGGGTCGCCATCGTGATTCTCATCCAGGCCGATGAGCGTCTGGTTCATGGCCTTGTTGTTGATGAAGTAGACGCCCTCGGGGGTCCCATGGCCCCTGGTGGAGTTGCCCGAGACGATGTCCGTCTCCCACACGAGGCTGCCCGACTCGTCGTACATGCGGGCGTGCTGCTCGGCGAGGTCGACGTCGATATAGCGCTTGCCCCAGTCGGCGCCGCCGGGGTTGACCGTGGACGCCGTCTGTTTCCAGGGGATGTCTATCGATGCCGCCGTGCCCGCCTTGATGTTGGCGGAGATGCTCGAGGCCAGTTCGTTGCCGTTGACGTTCCAGCCATAGGTGCCACCGCTGACCGAGACCTGCTTGCCATAGGGGGTGGTGTACGTACGACTTGCGCCCACGCTGTCCTCCTTCTTGGAGAAGTCGTTCTGTGCCCAGTTGGCAACCTTGGTGTCATTGAGGGAGGGGGTCATGTCGTTGGCAAAGTCGATCCACTGGGAGATGAGGTCGGGGCCAACGGTATCGACCGTCGATCCGTTGGTGGTGAGGGTCTGGGTGGCTGCGAGCATGCCGTTCGCCGTCTGCTGGGCATTCGTGAGGACCTCGTCACCCGAGACGATGGCGGGCTTGACAAGGGACTCCTGACCCAGCTCGAGCGTCTCGGCATAGCCGGACAGGGCAGAGGAGATCTCAGCGAAGACGGCATCGGGGTCAACGGCGGTCCCATACTGCTCCACCTGGATCTGGTAGGTCTGCGAGCCGGAATCATAGGCGAGCGTTGCACTCTTGGGCTGGGTGGCATTGGCGTTGACGCCCGCCACCGCCGAGGCGATGGCGCTCTTGAGCATGTCCGCATCAAAGGTGGGCGCGTAGTCTGCCTCGAGGTCCTCGGGCTGAAAGATGCTCACGGGCCACGCCCAGGCGGAGCGTTGGGCGAGTGCCGCCTCGAGCGAATCGTCATAGCTATAGACGAGGTTGATGTCCGCCCTCTTGATGCTCATGGCAACGCCATCCCCCGAGACGGTGAGGGTATAGCCTGCGCTGCTGGTGTTGTACTCCTGCGAGACGGCGGCAGGCGTCCTGAGGGACACGTCGCGGCCGTTTATGGTGGTTCCAGGCAGATAGATGTTCGACCATACCGCAACACCCACAAGATAGAGGGCGGCGATGATGCCGAGCGCGATGGCCCACCCCTTGGCGGTGCGATGGCGCTTCTCCCCCTTGCCCTCCGGATCGATGGGAGGCGTCTCTGCGGACTCGGTGGGGGTACGGAAATGTGCAGCACCATGCCTGACAGTCTCGGTCCGTCCGATGACATCGAATGGCTGCTGCAGGTCGTCGTGTTGTGGTGTGTCAGCCAAGGGTCTGTCCCCATTCACTCTCAAGCTTTTGTTATGCCCTGTTTCAGTAGCTTATTATTTTAGCCAGTAAGCCGTCTGTGACGGTGTCGAGGGGGTGTTTTATGGCAATTTCACGTATCGAACGTGCAAGCGACGAGCGCGTTGCCCATTACGATGCCTTCAGCGATCGCAAGCTGCGCTGCTTGGGCGATCCCCCTGCCGCGACCATGATCCTTGAGAGCCTCAATGTCATAGAGGCCGCGGTGGGACAGGGCGTCGTCCTGCGCTCCGTGTTGGTGGACGAGCGCCACCTCGAGACGCTGCTCGAGCGTATCCCCGTGCTTGCCACGGACGAGACGCCCGTCTATGTGGCCAACCGTGCGACGCTGAGCGCCATCTCGGGCTTCCGTGTGTCCCGCGGGTACTTTGCCGAGGCCCAGCGCTCCCGTCCGCATGACTTCTGGCAGCTTGCCCCTGGCGCGCGCCGTCTCGTGGTGCTTGAGGCGCTCACGGACGTCACCAACGTTGGGGCCCTGTTCCGCTCCGCGTCCGCCCTGGGTGCCGATGGCGTGGTGCTGGCACCGATGTGCGCGGACCCCCTCAATCGCAGGTCCATCCGCGTTTCCATGGGAACGGTCTTTCAGGTTCCATGGTGTGTTGCGCCGACGCCATGGCCCGCGGTCGCACTGAACGCCCTCGGGCAGTGGGGTTACCTGCGTGCTGGCATGGCCCTCGTGGACGGGGCGCTCAGGCTCGATGACCCCACGCTCAAGAGGCATGAGCGGCTTGCGCTGCTTTTCGGTGGCGAGGGGTGGGGCCTCTCGGCGAAGGCTCTGGCCGCCTGCGACTGCCCTGTGGCGATACCCATGGCGCATGGCGTGGACTCCCTCAACGTCGCTGCCTCGTCCGCCGTGGCACTGTGGGAGCTCTTCGCGCGCGGGGATGTCCGGTGAGTGAGCACAGGGGGCCACAGCCATGATGCTGCGCCGGTGCCCGTGCCGGGTCATGGGCACCGGCGCTAGGTGGCGGGTGCGGGGATGACGGGCGCAAATCCATCGTCGCGCTTGAGGATGCGCATGAACTCCTCGCCCGTTATGGTCTCCTTCTTCTGGAGGTAGTGGGCGATCTCGTGCAGCTTGAAGCGGTTGTCGCGCAGCGTCCTGAGGGCCGTCTCATGGCCCTCCTCCACAAGCGCCTTGACTTCCTCGTCCACATCGCGCGCGGTGCCCTCGGAGCAGGTGAGCTCGGTGTCGCCGCCCAGGTAGCGGTTGCGCTGCTCGCCCAGCGCCATCATGCCGTACTTCTCGGACATGCCCAGCTGGGTGACCATGGCATGGGCGATCTTGGTCGCCTTCTCGATGTCGTTGGCGGCGCCGGAGGTTATCTGGCCGAATATGAGCTCCTCTGCCGCCCGTCCGCCGCAGAGCACCGCAATCTGCTGCTTGTACTCCTCGCGCGTGGTGAGGTAGCGCTCGCTCTCCTCGGTCTGCATGGTGAAGCCCAAGGCTCCCGAGGTACGCGGCACGATCGTGATCTTGGAGACGGGCATGTGGCCGTCCTGCACGGCGGCGACGATGGCGTGGCCGGTCTCGTGGTAGGCCACGACCTCCTTCTCGTGCTCGGAGAGCACGGTGGACTTCTTCTTTTCGCCGGCGATGACCACATCCACGGACTCCTCGATGTCCGTTTGGGTCACACAGGCACGCCCCATGCGCACGGCGCGTAGGGCCGCCTCGTTTATCATGTTGGCGAGGTCGGCGCCTGAGGCACCAGGGGTCTGGCGGGCGACGACGCCAAAGTCCACGCCGGGCTCCATCCTCACATCGTTCGCGTGCAGCTTGAGAATGGCCTCACGACCTGCGAGGTCGGGAAGCTCCACGGGGATGCGACGGTCGAAGCGGCCGGGACGCAGGAGTGCCGGGTCGAGGGAGTCGGGCCGGTTCGTGGCGGCCAAAACCACGATGCCCTTGTGGTTGTCAAAGCCGTCCATCTCGGCGAGCAGCTGGTTTAAGGTCTGCTCGCGCTCGTCGTTGGTGTTGAGGCCCGTGTCGCGCCTCTTGCCGACGGTGTCTATCTCGTCGATGAACACGATGCAGGGGGCCTTCTCCTTGGCCTGCTTGAAGAGGTCGCGCACCTTGGCGGCACCACGGCCCACGAACATCTCCACGAACTCGGAGCCCGAGATGGAGAAGAAGGGGACCTTGGCCTCGCCGGCGACGGCCTTGGCCATGAGGGTCTTGCCCGTGCCCGGGGGACCTACGAGCAGGGCTCCCCTGGGACAGCGGGCGCCGATGGCATTGTACTTGTCGGGATGCTCGAGGAAGCTCACGATCTCCTCGAGCGACTCCTTGGCCTCATCCTGGCCCGCCACATCACTGAACGTGATGCCGGTCTCCTCGCCCTTGACCTCCTTGGCGCCGGAGCGTCCCAGGCCGCCCGAGCCGAAGCCCAGGCCACCCCCAAAGTTCATGGAGGGGGTGTCATCGCCCATGGCCTTCTTGAGCCTGCGATTGAGCAGCCAGCCGCCACCGAAGATGAGGATGAGGGGCAGGAGGTTGATGAGCAGGTAGAGCCACAGGTTGGAGCTCTGATCGGGAATCTCGGCGTTCATCTCGACGTTGTGGGCCTCGAGCCTCCTCACCAGGTCGGTATCGTTGGGCCAGGCGGTGGTGCGGAACTCCTGCGAATCCGCCCCCTCTCCCGTGGTGTAGGTGAGCTGGCTGTTGCTGGTGTCCAGGTGCACCTGCTTGACCTTGTTGTTGTTGATGTCGTCCACCAGCTGGCTGTAGCTCACGTCCTTGATCTGCGTTGCCATGATGCTTGGGTAGGCATAGGCACGCAGGGCGATGAGAGTGACGATGGCAATGATGACGTACATGATCATCGATTGGTGCTTCTTGCGGTTATCCATCTCCATGACGGAGGCTCCTCTTCTGTCGACGTGACGACACCCGCCACGCTGCAATGCCACTAAGATACCCCACCTAGAACGATTCTTTACATGATGAATCGGAGTCACGCGTCTTCTATCATCACCGTCCACCACGTTTTCCACAGGGTGCCTCATTTGTATTAGAATGTGGACACGTCCCAATATTCTTGTTACCCAACGCAAGGAGGATTCATGGCAGACGAGACCCCTCAGACCCCAGGAGCACCTGGCGGCGTATCCCAGCCCCAGCAGCGCCAACCTCAACCACCCCAGGCCCCACGGGGCGTCCCCCAGGCGGGGGCGCCCGTGCCGCCGGGAGCGCCCCAGCAGCCGGCGGCGCAGGGCCCGACGGCAGCGCCGGGGCAGCCGTCGACGGCGGTGCCCGCCGGGGCGCAGGGAGGCGCTGCAGCCCCTGCGCCGTACCCGCCGACCGCAGGCGCACAGCCTGGTGCGGCCCCAGGTGGCCCCGTGGGGCCGACGGAGGCGGCCACGCCCAAGAAACCGCTTTCCAAGCAGACCATCCTCATCATCGTGGCTGTCGTCGTCGCCATCGTCTGCCTGGTCGTGGGAGGCTACGTGGGCGCCTCGAGGGAGAACGGTCGCATCCGCAACCTGAGCGATAGCGACCTCAAGAGCGAGTTTGGCTATGTGCGCCAGGAGAACATCCCCTCCAGCGACAGCTCGACCAAGGGCAAGACGAACTCGAAGAGGAACTCCGACAGCGGCTCCACGGGCACCGAGCTCACGGGCGAGGTGTCCTCCGATTGGCAGGACTGCGAATTCTCCATCGACGACCACAAGTTCAGGCTCGGCGAGTCCACGCTGGGCGATCTCATGAGCCAGGCGGGCTGGGAGTTCGAGAACGCCAGCTATGACGACGGCTATGTCGTCAACCCCGACCAGACGCTGACGGGTATCACCCTCAAGCACGACGACTACGGCTACCTCTACATCGGAATCGCCGTCACGAACGACAGCGAGGACCAGATGGACATCAAGGACTGCAAGCTCTCGGCCTTCAGCGTGACGTACAGCGCCAGCGCGAAGAAGGCGCCGACGGTCATCATCGCGGGCGGCGTCACCCTGGGGCAGACGGGCTACGACGATGCCAAGGCGGCCATCTCGGATGCCCCCTCGAACGAGTCCAACAGCGGTAACTACCAGACCATGACCTTTGACTCCCGCGACCACACCACGAGCCTCAACCTTGGCTTCTATGACAGCAACAGCTATGCCCTCTCGAGCATTACGATGACCAAGCGCATCTAGTCGTCCTTGTCCGCTGCCACACGACGGTGCCACGGCCCCCACGGAGCGTCCTCCGTGGGGGCCGTGTGTGAACAATTGGGGGCACGCGCACCGGGCCTCGACGCGCGTGCTATGATGCCAACTCGAAGCGAGGAAGGGGAGAGTACCTCGGGGAGCACGCCTCACAGAGAGCGGGAAGGCTGAGAGACCGCAGGCGCGTCCGGGCGAAGATCACCCCAGAGCCGCGACCCCAAAGCGCCTCGCGCGCAAGTAGGCGTCGCCGGAGTGGCCGCCGAGACAGGCCAGCCGAGTTGCGGCCTTGGCCGCGTGCTGGGTGGTCACAAGCGAAGCATGCAACCGTGCGCTTCGTCCCAGCAGAGAGGGACGGGCGCATGTTTTTGTGCCCATGAAAGGACGGGAACGCGTGGCGAACAGGTATAAGGATACGACGAATCTCCCCAGGACGAAGTTCCCCATGCGGGCGAACCTTGCGGCCAACGAGCCCAAGCGCCTCGCCCAGTGGGAGGAGAACCACGTCTACGAGCAGATGCTCGCCAAGAACGAGGGGCACGAGAAGTTCGTGCTGCACGACGGCCCCCCGTACGCCAATGGCCCCATCCATCTGGGGCATGCTCAGAACAAGATCTCCAAGGACATCATCAACCGCTACTGGTCCATGCGTGGCTTCCAGACGCCCTACGTGCCCGGCTGGGACTGCCATGGCCAGCCCATCGAGCACAAGGTGGAGGAGGATCTGGGCACCGAGAGGTTCAATCAGCTCCCCACCGTCAAGATTCGCGAGATCTGCAACAGGGTGGCCGTCGAGCAGGTGGACACGCAGCGCTCGGGCTTCAAGCGCCTGGGCGTGCTGGGCGAGTGGGACAATCCCTACCTCACCTACACGCACGACTACGACGCCACCGACATCGAGATCTTCAAGGCCATCTTCGACAGGGGCGCCATCTACCGCGGTCGCAAGCCCGTGCACTGGTGCAGCCACTGCCATACGGCGCTCTCCGAGGCGGAGATCGAGTACGCCGACGAGGTCAGCCCCGCCATCTTCGTCCGCTTCGAGATGGCCACCGTACCCGAGGGCCTCGAGGCCTTCAAGGGTAGGCTCTGGGTGGACATCTGGACCACCACGCCGTGGACCCTGCCCGCCGACGATGCCGTCATCCTGCATCCCGAGGCGGACTATGTGGCCGTCGTCGTCGACGGCCGTGCGGAGATCATGGCCGAGGCGCTTGTGGAGACGTGCTGTGCCAAGTTTGGCTACGAGCGCTACGAGCTGGCCCGAGACGCCAGCGGTGCCATCTGGCGCACGAGCGGCGCCGAGCTGGCGCACAATCGCTACCGGCAGCCCATCTTCGGCGATGCGGGCGAGACGGGCGAGTTCATCTATGCGGACTACGTCACGCTCGACGATGGCACCGGCATCGTGCACAGCGCCCCTGGCCACGGCGTGGATGACTACATCGCCGGCATGAGGTTCGACATCCCCGTGATCATGCCCGTGGACGATGACGGCCGCTTCTACCGGGGCGAGGGCATCGGCACAGGTGGTCCCTGGGGTGGCATGGAGGTCAGCGAGGCCAACCCCGAGATCATCGAGTGGCTCCGGGAGCGCGGCACGCTCATCCTGTACGAGGACATCACGCACAGCTATCCGCACTGCTGGCGGTGCAAGAACCCCGTCATCTTCCGCGCCACGAACCAGTGGTTCGTCTCCATGGACAGGACGGGGCTCAGGCGGCAGGCGCTCGAGGCCCTCGCGCACGTGGACTTCTATCCCGCCCACGCCATCAAGCGCATCGGCTCCATGGTCGAGCAGCGCCCTGACTGGTGCATCTCGCGCCAGCGCAACTGGGGCGTGCCCATCCCGGCCTACACCTGCCAGGACTGCGGTGAGACGGTCATGAGCGACGAGACGCTCGACAAGGTCATCGAGCTCTTCCGGCAGAAGGGTTCCGATGCGTGGTTCACGGACGATCCCGCCAGCTACCTGGGCGACGCCTGTGTGTGCCCCTCCTGCGGCAGCCACAACCTCAAGGCCAACGGTGACATCCTGGACGTGTGGTGGGACTCCGGCGTCTCACATACCGCCGTGTGCAGGCATCGCGACTACCTCAAGTTCCCAGCTGACATGTACCTTGAGGGGTCCGACCAGCACCGCGGCTGGTTCATGAGCGCCCTCATGACGTCCGTGGGCGCCTATGGCGTCGCCCCCTACAGGTCCGTGGTGTCCCAGGGCTTCACGCTCGACGGCAAGGGTCGCAAGATGTCCAAGTCGCTCGGCAACGTCATCGATCCCAACGAGGTCTGTGCCGAACGCGGTGCCGACATCCTGCGCCTGTGGGTGGCCTCGGTGGACACCTCCACTGACGTCCCCTGTGACGAGGACATCCTCGCCCATGTGGGCGATGCCTATCGCAAGATCCGCAACACCTTCCGCTTCCTCTTGGGTGAACTGGAGGGCGAGTTCGACCTCGCCACCGATGGCCTGCCCGCAGGCGAGCTCGAGCCACTCGACCGGCTGGCCGTGGCCCGCATGAGCCAGGTGCACGACGAGGTGAGCCGTGCCTATGAGGGTTACCGCTTCAACGTGGTGTACCGCACGCTGTACGACTACATCATCACCGAGCTCTCCAACGACTACCTCAATGCCACCAAGGACCGTGCCTACTGCGAGGGCAAGGGCTCCACGGCGCGCAGGAGCGTGCAGACCGCCTGGTCTTACATCCTCAAGATGCTGGTGCACGACTTCCAGCCCATCTTGGCCTACACCTGCGACGAGGTCATGGCCTACCTGCCACAGTCCCTGCGAGACGGCCAGACCCATGCGGCCCTGCTCGACTGGTTCGAGGCACCCTTGGCTCCCGAGGGATACGAGCCGCTTCTGGCTACCTACAGGGCGCTTGACGAGGCGCGCTCCGCCTTCACCAAGGCCTACGATGCGGCCCTCGCGAACGGTGTGGTCACGGAGAAGACCACCCAGGCGACGCACGCGGAGCTGACGCTGCCGCATGGGGCGTTTGCGCTGCTGACCGGCGGGGGGGCGCCCGACCTGGCGGAGGCCTTCGTGTGTTCCGACGTCTACGCGCACGAGGGCGACGAGCTTGCCTGTGAGGTGCTGCCCGCCGAGGGCGGCAAGTGCCCACGCTGCTGGAACTGGCGCAAGCTGGGCGCAGATGGCCTGTGTGCGCGCTGCCACGATGTGGTGGAGAGCCTGTAGGGAACGTCCGTCTGTAGTAGCCTGGTACCTGCGAGCTATGGGAACCGTCCCGCCTGCGCGGGACGGTTCCCCTCCGTGAGGGAGGCGAGTTGGGAACGAGCAGAGGTACTATGGCGTCGCGGCCCATGCGCATGCGTGGCTTCGGGCTCGCTGCCGTCCTGGCGGTGGCGCTCGACCAGCTCTCAAAGGCCTGGGTGCGCGACAACCTGCCGCTCGGACGTCACACGGGCCTCATACCGCATCTGCTTGGCCTCGTCCACGTGCGCAACACCGGGGCGGCCTTCAGCATGGGGGAGGGCGCCGGCCTGGTGTTCGTGGCGGTGGCGCTGGTGGTCACTATCATCTGTACCGTCATCGTGTGGCGCCGCTGGCTGCCGCTCACGCTCGTCGTGCCCTTGGGCTGCATCGTGGGCGGGGGCATCGGCAACATGATCGACCGCCTCGGCCAGGGGTTCGTGACGGACTTCCTGTCCCTCGACTTCGTCAGCTTTCCCATCTTCAATGTGGCCGACTGCTTCGTGACCGTGGGCATCGTCGTGGCCTTCGTTGTCTGGCTCATGTGGGATGCCCGCCATCAGCTCAAGGGGGCGCCCACCCGGAGGGGCACGGCATCGTGACGCGTATCCTTGAGCTTCTTGTGGGACCCGAGGGGGAGGGGTCGCGCCTCGACGCCTTCCTTGCCGTCCAGGAGGGCATGCCCTCGCGCTCTGCCTGTGCCCGGCTGGTGGAGGCGGGTGCCGTCACCATCAACGGCACGGACGCCACGTCAAAGTCCGAGCGCGTCGTTCTCGGCGATCGCATACGTGCGAGCATCGAGGAGCCAGAGCCTGCGGCACCTGGCGCCCTCGTCCCCAACCATGCGATCCCCCTGGACATCCGCTATGAGGACGATCGCCTCATCGTGCTTTCCAAGCAGGCGGGGCTCGTGTGCCATCCCAGCCCCGGCCATGTGGATGACACGCTGGCCAACGCCCTCGTCGCGCACTGTGGCTACGACCATCTGGGCACCCTCCAGGGAGACGACCGACCGGGCATCGTGCATCGGCTCGACCGGGACACCTCGGGCCTCATGGTGGCAGCCAAGGACGACGAGATGCAGCGCGCGCTGCAGGACCTCATCCGCCTGCGCGTGCTCGACCGGCGCTACGTGGTGCTGGTGCATGGCTATGTGGCACCGGACCAGGGGACCATCACCACGGGCATCGCCCGCTCCCCGCGCGACCGCCTGCGCATGACCGTCTCCGACGACCCCTTGGCGCGCGAGGCCATCACCACGTTCACCACGCTGGAGCGCTTTGAGGCGGGCCGCTATGATGAGGGGTACAGCCTGCTCGAATGCCACCTCTACACCGGACGCACGCACCAGATTCGCGTGCACATGCGCCACATCGGCCACCAGGTGGTGGGCGACCAGCCCTATGGGCGCGGGGACGCCCGGCGCAACCGTGGGCTCGTCCGACAGTTCCTGCACTCGTGGCGCATCGCCTTCGACCATCCCGCCACCGGCGAGCCGATCGTGCGGGCTGACGTGCTCCCCCCTGACCTACTCGATATACTGAAGGGGCTTGGAGACAGCTCCATGGGACGTACCGAGGCGGGCGTACGCATCTGTCCACAGCTTGGCGTCGATGGCCCCACGGCGTAGTCGGCAGGGAAGGAGTCCTCGTGGACTTGCAAAGGCTCGGCATCACACCCATCGTCATCTTCAATGGCATCGTGTGGCTCTTCTTCACCCTGGCCTACTTCTACCAGCTCGTCTACATCATCCGCGTGTCGGTGCGCGGTACGGTCGTGCTGCCCAAGGCGAAGAGGGATCACAGCTATGCCTTCGTGATCGCCGCGCACAACGAGGAGCCCGTCATTGGCAACCTCGTTCGTTCCATTCTCACGCAAAAGTACGACGGCCTCGCCGACTGCTTCGTGGTGGCGGATGCCTGCACCGACGCAACGGCCGAGGAGGCACGCAAGGCGGGGGCCATCACCTGGGAACGCAACGACCTCGCCCGCAAGGGCAAGAGCTGGGTCTTGGACTATGCCTTCGACCGTATCCTCAACGAGTACGGCGACCGCTACGAGGCGTTCTTCGTCATGGACGCTGACAACATCATCGCGCCCAACTACGTGGAGATCATGAACCGGGCCTTCGATGCCGGCTATCTGGTGTGCACGAGCTACCGCAACTCCAAGAACTTCGACTCCAGCTGGATCAGCTCCGCCTATGCGACATGGTTCCTGCGCGAGGCCAAGTTCCTCAACAACGCCCGCATGATGCTTGGTACGAGCTGTGCCATCTCCGGCTCGGGATGGCTCGTGTCGGCGAGCATCATCCGCGGCATGCACGGATGGCGATTCCATACCCTCACGGAGGACATCCAGTTCTCCACGTTCTGCTGCTCGCACGGCATCCAGATCGGCTACGCCCCGGCGGAGTTCTTCGACGAGCAGCCCGTCACCTTCAAGGCGTCCTGGACGCAGCGCATGCGCTGGACCAAGGGTTTCTACCAGGTGTTCTTCTCATACAACCACAATCTGCTCCACGGCATCCGCAAGGGGAGCTTCTCCTCGTACGACATGCTCATGACGGTGGCGCCCGGCATGATCCTCACGCTGCTCTCGTTCTTCGTCAACGCCGCCTACCTCATCATCGGCTCGCTCAGCCATGGCTTCATCGCCACCAATGCCGAGCTCGCCATGTGCATCGGGTCGCTGCTCATGACGTTTGGCTCCATATACGTCGTGTTCCTCATCCTGGCGGTCATCACCACCGTGAGCGAGCGGAAGCACATCCACGCCAAGAGGCGCTGGCGCATCGTCACCAACCTCTTCACGTTCCCGATCTTCATGATGACCTACATCCCCATCACGGTCGCGGCCCTGTTCAAGAAGGTCGAGTGGGTGCCCACGAAGCATGACATCGCCGTCAACTTCGATGACGTCATGAGCGAGGACGTCTGACGTCGGCGCCCCCTCGAGGCCGTCGGTGCGGCCTCGCCTCGTGGGCGGCGGCAGGGCTTCAGGGGGAGGAGACGGCGGCTTCCCGTGGCATGCCCCAGTGATGCTACAATCGCCTACAGTTTATGGCTGCGGGTATCAGCGTCTACAGAGGGAGCGTTCCATGGCACATTTCTTCGAGGGAGAGTCCCACACCTTTTCCGAGTATCTGTTGGTGCCGGGCTATTCCTCACATGAGAACGTGCCTCAGGGCGTCTCGCTCAAGACGCCGCTCGTCAAGTTCAGGCGTGGCGAGCACTCTGCCCTCACCATGAACATCCCTCTGACATCCGCCGTCATGCAGGCGGTCTCCGGTCCGCGCCTTGCCATCGCACTTGCGCAGGAGGGCGGCATCTCCTTCATCTACCAGTCCCAGGCCCCCGAACAGGAGGCCAAGATGGTGCGCGAGGTCAAGTCGTACAAGGCGGGCTTCGTGGTCTCCGACTCCACCCTGACGCCGAGCATGACCCTGGCCGACGTGCTCGAGCTGCGCAACCGCACGGGCCATTCCACGATGCCCGTCACGGAGGACGGCAGTGCGCATGGCCTGTTCTGCGGCATCGTCACGAGTCGTGACTATCGCGTCTCCCGCGACGACCCCAGCAAGAGGGTCTGCGAGTTCATGACCCCTGCCCAGCAGTGCATCACGGCGCAGGAGGGCACCACCCTCAAGGCCGCCAACGACATCATCTGGGACCACAAGCTCAACCAGCTGCCCATCGTCGATGGGGAAGGCAGGCTCGTGTCACTCGTGTTCCGCAAGGACTACGACTCGCACAAGAGCCTGCCGAACGAGCTGCTCGACGAGCACAAGAGCTACATCGTCGGCGCGGGCATCAACACGCGCGACTATGCCGAGCGCGTGCCCCTGCTCGTCGAGGCTGGTGCGGACGTGCTCTGCATCGACTCCTCCGAGGGCTTCAGCGAATGGGAGAAGCTCACGCTCGACTGGATTCGTGAGCACTATGGCAATACCGTCAAGGTGGGCGCGGGCAACATCGTGGATGCCGAGGGCTTCCGCTACCTGGCGGAGGCGGGTGCCGACTTCGTGAAGGTGGGCATCGGCGGTGGTTCCATCTGCATCACGCGCGAGCAGAAGGGCATCGGCCGCGGTCAGGCCTCGGCGCTCATCGACGTGTGCCGTGCTCGCGACGAGTACTTCGAGGAGGCGGGCGTCTACGTGCCCGTGTGCTCCGATGGCGGCATCGTGTACGACTACCACATGATGCTCGCCTTGGCCATGGGTGCCGACTTCCTCATGCTGGGCCGCTACTTCGCCCGCTTCGACGAGAGCCCGACGCGCCGCCTCAACGTCAATGGCTCCTACGTGAAGGAGTACTGGGGCGAGGGCTCGGCGCGCGCGCGCAACTGGGCCCGCTACGACCTCGGCGGTGACAAGAGGCTCTCCTTCGTGGAGGGCGTGGACTCCTACGTGCCCTACGCCGGCCCACTCAAGGAGAACGTGGAGGGGTCACTCACCAAGGTGCGCTCCACGATGTGCAACTGCGGCGCGCTTGACCTCTGCGAGCTGCGTGAGAAGGCCAAGATCACGCTCGTCTCCGCCACCTCGCTCGTGGAGGGTGGCGCGCACGACGTCATCCTCAAGGAATCCGACTCCAGCACCAACTTCAGGTCGTAGGGAGCTGATCGCATCCATCGTGCGCCCGTGCCCCGCCCCGAAAGGCAAGGTGGGCGGCACGTCCTGGCGAGGCGCTCCCATGGGGTGTGGGGGAAGGCCCCTGCCCTGCGCTACTGCTAGAATCAGATGCCAGGCGAGGGGACGTGCACGGACTCTTCCAGGGAGTGACGATGGGCGACAAGGACATGCGCGATCTACAGCAGCAGGGCAGCGAGCTCGTGCGGCAGGTGAGCCAGGCGGTCTCGAAGATAGACTTCGAGGGCACCGCCCATTCGCTGGGCCAGGCGGCTCGTGGGGTTGCCCGGCAGCTGGGGCTCATGGGACCTGCGCCCTCGCCCTACATCGTCTGCGACAGGAGCACCGGTGCCGTCGTGAGGATGGTCACGGGCGTCCTGCTGCTGTCCACATTGGTTCCCGCTCTGGGGATTTTCGCCATCGTCCTTCTGGCTCTTGGCCGTGCGGTGCTGTCGATCGTGTTCGGGCTCGTCAGCATCGTCCTTGCCATCGGCGCCGTGATGCTCATATGCCAGGGGGTGCAGCGTCGCCGCATGACGAAGGCCCTCTCGCGTGCGGCTGATGCCCTGGGCGAGCGCCAGATGGTCACCCTCACGGATCTCGCCGCTCTCACATCCACGCCCGTCGAGCGCCTGAGACCCCTTGTCCGTGGGGCCATCGAGCGGGGGCTCATTCCGCGCGGCCACCTTGACACCCCCTTGGGTACCGAGACGCTCTATCTGACAGATGCCCCGTGGGAGGCGGATTGTGCGGCTCGCGATGCCTCCCTGCGTCAGGCTGCCGAACGCGCCTCATGGGAACAGACGCTCTCAACGGAGGCCCACGAGGTGATGGATGCCTGCTCAGCCTTCGTCTCGCGCGTGCATGCGGCCGTGCCCAGGCTGGGCGAGGGGCAGGTCTACCTCCTGCTCGACAGTGTCGCCACCAAGGTCTCGAACCTTTCCGACTTCGTCGCGCGCCACCCTGAGGTGGCCCCGCAGCTGCGCCATGCCGTCACATACTATCTGCCTACCGCCACGCAGCTGGTGGATGCCTACGTGGAGATCGAGGGACGCGAGCCGAGTCCCCAGTCCGAGGCCACCAAGGCTGAGCTGCGACAGGCGTTCACCCAGTTCGATGTGGCCCTTGGCAAGCTCTCGGAGGAGCTCATCCGAGAGCAGGCGTGGGATCTCAGGGGCGACCTGAAGGTCATGAGCACCATGCTCGCGCAGGACGGCCTGACCGAGGACGGGGGCATACAGGCGTAGGGTGCCTGGCCGCGGCGGGCTAGGAGGCTTGCGACGCCTCCAGCAGCTTCGCCTTGAGCTCGCCCTCGATCTTGGTGAGCTCGGCCTCGGCCTGGCGACGCCTCTCGCGGCCCTCGGACTGCACGCGTGCGACCTCGTCGAGCGTGGAGATGAGCTGCTCGTTGGTGTGGCGGAGCGTCTCGATGTCCACCACGCCGCGCTCGGCCTCGCGGGCAGACTCCACTGTCGCCACCTTGAGCTGGTCGGCGTTCCTCTTGAGGAGCTGGTTGGTCATGTCCGCCACCTCGCGCTGCGCGCGGGCCGCTTGCGTCGCATGCTCGATGCCCAGGGCGATGACCATCTGGTTCTTCCAGAGCGGGATGGTGTTGACCACGGTGGACTGGATCTTCTCGGCCATCACGGCGTCTGAGCTCTGGACCAGGCGAATCTGCGGGGCCGTCTGCAGGGCCACCTGGCGGGTGAGCTCCAGGTCGAAGATGCGCTTCTCGAAGCGGTCGCACTTCTGGGCGAGATCGCGGGCGGCCTGTGCGTCCTCGGCGAGCCCCGACTCCCGGGCCTTGGCCTGCAGGGCGGCAAGCTCGCCCGTGCGCACCTGCTCCAGCTTCTCCTTGCCGGCCACCACATACATGGTGAGCTCCTTGAAGTAGGCCTCGTTGAGGGCGTAGAGCTGGTCGAGCAGGGCTATGTCCTTGATGAGGGTGCGTTGGTGCCCCTCGAGAACCTCGGCGATGGCGCGCACGTTCTTCTCCACCTCGCTGTAGCGGGCCTTGAGCGCGTCCAGGCTGCCCTTGGCCTTGCGGAAGAGGCTGCGGATGCCCTTGGCCTCCTCCTGGTCGGGACTGAAGTTCTTGAGCGTGACGATGAGGGAGGTGACGTCGTCGCCCACCTCGCCGAGGTCGCGTCCCCGTACTCCGGAGAGGGCGCGCTCGGAGAACTCGGAGACCTTGCGCTGCGACCCCACGCCGTAGGCGAGGACGCCCGCGGTGTCGCTCACGTCGATCTTCTCGACGAAGGCGGAGACCTGCTCGCGCTCCTGGGGCGTGAGCGTCGCAGCCGCGTCGGTGGGGGCGGGCTCGGTGATGGGGGAGGGCTCGGGTGCCTGGGGGGCAAGATCCCCAAACTCGAGCTGTGGTTCGGGCGCTTCCATCCCAAGGTCCTGCATGCCGTCTGCCATGGTTCCTCCCACCGTGGTCGGGTGCACATACAAGGGAATTCTAGCGCAGGTTCGCGACTGGTCATCACTCGTTCCGCGTGCGGCTGCCCACCAGCCCGAAGTCGCTCGCCCCGGTCGTGCGGATGTCGCCCCCGCCGGTGACGAGGAGCCCCTGGACACCGTGGTACTCGAGGTAGGCGAGGGCATCGGGTACGGGGAGCATGAAGAGGGGCTTGGTGAGCCCGTCGCCATCGAGGGAGCGCTCGGAGAGGATGGTCGCCCCCACCACGTCACCGCGTACGGGGTAGCCCGTCCTGGGGTCGAGGATGTGCCAGTAGGTGATGCCGGCCCGCTCGAAGCAACGCTCGTAGAGGCCGCTCGTGACCACGGACGCATCGCTGCGGGAGACCTCGGCGACGATCCCCTCGCCGGCGTCTGTCGCAGGGTCCTGGACGCCAATCGTCCAGGGACTGCCGTCGGGCCTGCCACCCATGACCATGACGTTACCGCCCAGGTTCACGAAGGCGCTCGTGACGCCTGCCTCACGCAGCTGTGCGATGAGGGCATCGGCGATGTAGCCCTTGGCGATGCCGCCGAGATCCAACCTGGCGTCGGCATCGAGGAGGGTCACCAGGTTCCCCTCCACCTGGACCTTGGTGTAGTCCACGTGGGGGAGCGCCGCCTCTATCTGGGCGGGGTCCGGCACGATGCCCCCCTTGAAGTCCCAAAGCTCGCTCACGCTGCCGATCGTGATGTCAAAGAGTCCGTCCGACTCCCGGCAGTAGCCCAGCGCCAGGCGGATGAGCTCCGCCGTCCTGGGATCGACCTCCACGGAGGTGCCGGCTGTGGCGTTGATGCGCCCCACGTCACTCCCGTCTATGGTACGCGAGAGGAGCCGCTCGAAGGTCCGGCAGAGCTCGACCACCCCGTCGAGCACGTCCTGGGTCATCACGCCACGCAGGGTGCAGGCCGTATCGAAGCAGAAGGTCGTGGTCTGCAGCTCCTAGGGCGCGCCCGGGGTGGCCAGGCCCCCCGCGCAAGCGGGGAGGCTGGCCGCGAGGGGGAGTAGGGCCAGGGACCGCAGGAACGCACGCCGGGAGCAGACGCGCGGGGCACGCTCGCCGTCATGGCCGGTCATCCGGGGCACCTCCATCCGTCCGCGAGGCCGTCAGCGGCGGCGCGCCGCTGGCATGCAGGTAGGCGCGGGCGACGCGGGGGGCGACCTCCCACCGCCAGAACGTGCGCGTCAGCATGCGCGCCCCCCGGTCGGCACAGCAGGAGACCAAATCATCGGCGAGCAGGGGGGCGAGGCCCGTGGCGATGGAGAGCGCCAGGAGCGGCCCCTCGAGATCGAAGCCCAACCTGTCGAGGGGTGAGAGGGCCCGCCGCACGGTGGGGACGAGATCCTCCAGGCCAACATGCGAGGCGAATGCGACGTTCGCGAGCGTGATGGCAAGGACGCGCAGCGTCATGGCAGCGGCCTGCGCCAGGCCATCGCTCGTGACGAGGACGGGCCCCAGGGAGGCCAGCACCAGGCCGGAGCTCACCGTGGCAACCTGCAGGGCAGAGGTGAGCAACGCCAGGAGGAGCAGGGGGACGAGGCCTCGCGCCGCCAGGCGCGGCCGTACGCGGGCGACCAGGCAGGCCACGAGGGTGGCGCCGGTGGCCGCAAGGAGCAGGGGGAGTGACCCGAGGCGCACGAGAGCGACAGCGTAGGCGACAAGCAGGGCGAGGCGTGCGCCCGCATGCCGGGCGGGTGCGGCGCCCGTCGCCAGGGCGACATGGCGCTCGGGGGGCCGCAAGGCCGAGGACGCCGGTCTGGCACCAGGCTCCGTCATGTCCCCGAGTGCCTCGAGGACCCAACCGGCCAGGATGCCCGTCAGCCCCCCGGTGAGCGCACCCACCACCAACAGCGGCGGTGCACCATACCACACGAGGGACGTCCCCAGCAGCCACCAGGCCACGCAGAGCTGTCCCAGCTCGTGGAGGATGCCACCGACGACCGAGGTCATGGCGGGATGCAGCGTCCGCAGGCGGGAGAGCGGGGCCATGCCTCCCAGGGCGAGGAGCGACCCCAGGGCGGAGTAGGCAATCATGAGAGGGCTGCCAAAGAGGAGTCCCACGGCAAGCACCTTCACCACGCACACGCACAGGGTCGCCCGCGCCCCCAACTCATAGAGGGCCACGAGGATGGCGATGTTGGCGAGGCCCAGCTTGACACCGGGGATGGGCGCAGGGACGAAGGACTCGAGGTACCCCAGGACGAGCGCGAGGGCGACGAGGGCACCCACGCGCTCCCAGGGAAGCGTATGGTCTGCGACCCTCCTCTGTCGGCGCCTTCCCATGTCAGCGGGCCGTCACATCCACGTCGAAGGCCTGTCTCTCGTCCTTCCAGCCCACGGCGTCGACGTCGGCCTGCGTGCCGTCCTGTGCCGTGTCCTCGCCTCGCGCGGGCACGACCTCGACCCACAGCTGGTGGGGAAGGCAGATGAGCTGCTGGCCGGTCTCGCTGATGGGGGTCTGTCGCAGGCACGAGCCGTGGGGGCAGTCCGCGTCCGTCATGCGTGCGGCACCGTCTGCGACCATGATGGTATTGGATCCGAGGGACGAGGTGACCTCCAGCGTGGTGGGCGTGTCCAAGGGGAGCCGCCAGATGTGCCCGTCCGCATCGTGCACGACGGCGACGGGAGTGCCCTCCGTGGGGAGGCGTGTCTGGCCCCCCGCGACGAAGGAGCCCACGAGCAGGGCCATCACGGCGATGCCGACCACGAACGTGGCCCGATAGGTCCTCACGACGTGGACTGCCCTCACGATGGATGCCCCCCGTGGTGGGATGGCGCGCTCATCGGTCGCATCCCCGGCGACGCGCAATGGACTATGACATACCGCTTGGCGGCTGGGACAGGGCCGTTCGAGCCCGCGGTTGTGTAACATGCGAAAAAAGTTGAGAAACTCACCCATTCTTATAGCACCCGTTTTTAGCGTTTAGCACCACGACCCTTTGGGATTCCAGGCACATGTTTCCACCCTGAAAACCAGCCCCGAGCTGGTATTTTTCTGCCCTTTCCCTTGACTTGACAGGCTGCCTCCTGGTAGAATTCCTATATGGTGCTATGGTGTTATCACTTGACAGGGGGACGGGATGGCCTACTTCCTCAAGAGGACCAGGAACAAGAAGGGCCTCTACCTGCAGATCTACGAGAGCCACTGGGACCCGGAGCGCCGCCACACGGTCAACAGGTCGGTGAGGGCCGTGGGCTACGAGCACGAGCTCAGGGAGTCCGGGATCGAGGACCCCATCTCGCACTTCAGGGCGGAGGTCGCCTCGATGAACGCCGAGCGCAAGGCGGCCAGGGAGGCGGAGAGGGCGCGCGAGATCGGCCCCGAGCCGGCGGAGCGGCACCTGGGCCACTTCGCGATCAAGGCGATCGACGACGCCCTGGGCGCCGCCGCCGACCTCGCCTGGCTGCAGGTCCCCTCCGGCTTCCGCTTCCCGCTGGCGGGCCTGCTGTCCTCGCTCGTCTGCGCGCGCGCCGTGGCGCCGCGCTCGAAGTCCGGGACCTTCCACGACGTGCTGCCGCTGATGGAGGGCGTGAGCGCGCGGTTCTCGCTCGACCAGCTCTACGACGGCCTCGCCTACCTGGGCGAGGAGTACGAGAAGGTCGTGGAGATCTACAACGACCGGGCCTCCCGCCTCTTCCCCAGGGACACCTCCGCCTCCTACTTCGACTGCACCAACTTCTACTTCGAGATAGGCCGCGAGGACGGCTTCCGCAGGAAGGGGCCCTCCAAGGAGCACGGGCCCGAGCCGATCGTCGGGATGGGGCTGCTGCTCGACGCCGACTGCGTGCCGATGGGCATGAGCGTCTACCCGGGCAACGAGAGCGAGAGGCCGCAGCTCAGGCATGTGGTGGCGCAGCTCAAGGAGCGCAACGCGATAGCCGGCCGCACGGTGAGGGTGGCCGACAAGGGCCTCAACTGCGCCGACAACGTCGCCGACGCCGTGCTCGCCGGCGACGGATACATCTTCTCGAAGTCGGTCAGGGCGCTGCCGGCGGCCGAGCGCGCCTGGGCGCTGTCCGAGGGCGGCTGGACCGACGTCGTCGACGGGCGCGGGAACGTCGTCTGGAGCTACAAGGAGGCCACGGGCGACTTCGGGTACAGGGTGACCGGCGGGGGCGGGCGGAGGAGGGACGTGAGCCTCCCCGAGAAGAGGGTGGTCACCTACAGCCCGAAGCTCGCGAGAAAGCAGACGTACGAGATAAACAGGCAGGTCGAGAAGGCGAGGGCGCTCAGGCTCGCCGCCGCCAGGAGGTCCGAGTACGGCGGCAGCGCCAGGTACGTCACCTTCACCCCCGTCGACGGCGACGGCGAGGTCAGGGACGGCGCGAGGGTGGTCGCCACGCTCAACCGCGAGGCGATAGGGAAGGCCAGGTCGGTTGCCGGGTACAACATGATCGTCACCTCGGAGGTCGGCATGTCCGCCCGGGAGGCGTGCGACACCTACCACAGACTGTGGCGGGTCGAGGAGAGCTTCAGGGTGATGAAGTCGGAGCTCGACGCCAGGCCCGTCTACCTGCAGAGGCAGAGCACCATCACCGGGCACTTCCTCGTCTGCTACCTCGCGGTGCTGCTGGTGAGGCTGCTTCAGGTCAAGGTGCTGGGCGACGAGTTCCGCTCGGAGGAGGTCATGGGGCTCTGCCGCGGGCTCAACGTCTGCCAGGCGTCGGAGAGGAGGTACGTGAACGTCTCGAGACGCACCCCCATCATCGAGGAGCTCGCCTCGAGGACGGGGCTTCCGCTGCTGCACTTCAACCTGACGGGGGGCGACGTCCGCGCGATCTCGAGCTGCACGCTCGACATGCTGAGGGGCAACGGGAAGGCCCCCTCCGCCGGCAAAAGGGTGGCGGAGGGGGCCTCATAGCACCATAAATGAGGTTCAAATACCAAAGTCAGGTTCGGTGGCTCCGCTGCTGCGTTCCGTGAGGAAGCTGCGTGGCGCGGCGATTCCGCACAACAAGTACACGCGCGACCTCATGACGACGGTCATGCCGCTGCCCACGAGGGTCGTGCTCCCCATGCAGCAGCATGTGGGCTCCCAGTGCGAGCCTCTCGTCAAGCGCAGGGCGCACGTCGACGTGGGCACCCGCGTCGGCCACTCCCAGGCGCGCACCACGGCCGACATCTTCTCGCCGGTCTCCGGCACCGTGATGGAGGTCCGCGACGCCTTCTACGCCAACGGCAGGGCGGACAAGGTGGTGGTGATCGAGCCGGACGGCGGGCAGACCGTCGATGCGTCCGTGCGCAGGCCCCAGGTGACGGACTATGCCAGCCTCGTCGAGGCGCTCAAGCACAGCGGCATCGTCGGCCTGGGCGGTGCGGGGTTCCCCACCGCCCTCAAGATGGACGCCGACTTCGCCAACATCGACCTCTGGCTCGTCAACGCCGCCGAGTGCGAGCCCTTCATCTCGAGCGACTTTCGCGAGATGCTCGAGCACCCCCACGACATCCTCCTGGGCATCCAGACCTGTCTCGACCTCTCGGGCGTTCCCCGCGCGCTCATCTGCATCGAGGACGACAAGCCCGAGGCCATCGAGCTCCTGCGGCGGCTCTGCGCGGACAGGCCCCAGATCGACGTCCACGTGCTGCCC